>NZ_DATJTA010000049.1:0-38032 GCF_035503875.1 Nocardioides sp. | reverse complement strand
AACCTCGCCCGCCGCCGCTGCCAACGACGACCCCGCACACACCAGATCGAAGAACCTCGACCGGACCACGTCCGGCACACGCTTCCTCGGCACCACAACACCTCCATCAGTCGGTGTTGCTTCGACCAGCTGAATCCGCCCGTGCCGAACGTCAGGGACTATCCGGGCAGGTCGACCGCCGCGTGCGCGGCACCCCCGGCCAGCTGCGCGTAGCCCGGGCCGCGGTCGAAGAAGGCCGCGGCCGCGGCCGGGCGGGCCGCGCGCTCGGCGGCGGTCGCGGAGGCGTCGTACGACAGGTCGTCGGTGGCGACCGAGCCCGTCAGCACGACGCCGTACGACGCCAGCGCGGCCTCGGGCGAGACCTTGCGCCACACCACGTCGCGGACCACCAGCTCGGGGTCGCGCTGCAGCGGGTCGCCCCAGCCGCCGCCACCCGTGGTCCGGATCCGGACCACCTGGCCGGCGCGGATCGGCTCGGCGTCGGCCAGTGCGTCGACCTCGCGCTCCTCGGGGCCGCCCGGGTCGATGACGACCTGGAACGGCGCGCCCGCGAGCCCGCCCTTGACGCCCCAGCAGGCCAGGATCGACCGGTCCGCGATGGACATGAAGTGGCCGTCCTTGAGCATCCGGATGTGCTTCTCGTAGCCGAGGCCGCCACGGAACTGGCCCGCTCCCCCGCTGTCGACGGCCAGCGAGAGCGACTCGACCCGGAACGGGAAGCGCGCCTCGGTGAACTCGGTCGGGAGGTTGCGGCTGTCGGGGACGACGTGGATGGTGTCCTCGCCGTCGGCGTAGTAGCGGCCGCCGGAGCCGCCGCCGAGCACCTCGCGCATGAGGTACGGCCGGCCGTCGAGGTCCTCGCCGTACACGCCGGTGTAGCGGATCGTCTCCTGGTCGGCCGGCATCCGCCCGTCGACGGCCTTGGCGACCACGCCGGCGAGCACGCCCAGCAGCCGCAGGATCACGAAGGTGCGGGCGTTGGTCGGTGCCGGGAAGACCGGCGTCAGCAGCGTGCCGGGCTCGGGGAACCGCATCTCGATCAAGGGGATGATGCCCTCGTTGACGTCGAGCTCGGCCATCCGCTCGGGCGACTCCGCGAGGTTGCGCAGGATCGGCGCCAGCCACTTCTTCAGGAAGACGCCGTCGCTGTAGTCGCCGCAGTGGTTGATCGGCCCCTTGGCCTGCGGGCCGGTGCCGTCGAAGTCGAGGATCAGCCGCTCGCCCTCGGGGTCGTCGGCCGCGGTGCGGGTCAGGGTGATCCGCTGGGTGTGCAGCTGCGGCTCGTCGACGCCGTCGTGCTCGGCGTAGTCCTCCCAGGTCCAGGAGCCGACGGGGATCTGGCTCAGGATCTCGCGGCGGTACGTCGTGGTCGTGCGGTCGATGATCGCGTCGAAGCACGACTCGACCGTCTCCACGCCGTACCTGTCGAACAGCTCGCCGAGCCGGCGCGCGCCCATCAGGCAGGCCGAGCACTCGGCGTCGAGGTCGGCGGCCAGCGACTCGGGCATCCGGCTGTTGCGGGTCATGATCGACAGCGCGGCCCGGTTGGGCACGCCCGCGTCCCAGAGCTTGATCGGGGGGACCATCAGGCCCTCCTCGAACACGCTCGTGGCGTTGGAGGGCATCGAGCCGGGGACGGCGCCGCCGATGTCGTCGTGGTGGCCGAAGGCCTGCACGAAGGCGACGACCTTGCCGCCCGAGAACACCGGGACGGTGACGCACAGGTCCGGCAGGTGCCCGATGCCGCCCTCGGACTGGTAGACGTCGTTGTGGAAGAAGACGTCCCCCTCCCGCATCTGCTCGATCGGGAAGTCGCGGGCGACGGGGTGCACGAGCGCGGAATACGACCGGCCGGTGAGCTTGCGCAGCAGCCGGTCGTGGATGCCGGCGCGGAAGTCGTGGGCGTCGCGGATCATCGGGCTCCGGCTGGTGCGCGCGATGGCGGTCTCCACCTCCATCTCCACACTGGCCAGCGAGCCCTGGACGATCTCGACGAGCACCGGATCGGCGGAGGCCCCGCGGTCGTCGGTCAGGAAGCCGAACGGGAACTGGGTGGGCGCGCGGCGGCTCATGCGTCGACCTCTCCATCGAGACGGGTGATGATCAGGTTGAGGTACTCGTCCACGCGGGCCGAGAAGCCGGGGTGGACCGGGACGGTCGAGCCGAACTCCTCGACGATGGCGGGGCCGGTGACGACCGTGCCGGGCGGGAGGTCGGTGCGCTGGAACAGCGGGGTGTCGACGTACCCCTCGGCGGGGTCGAAGCAGACACTTCGCGTCGGCTCGGCGGTGGTTGAGGTGCGAGCGGAGCGAGCCCCCACGGTGGTTGAGGTGCGAGCGGAGCGAGCCTCGAAGCCCTCGTGCCGCTTGATCTCCGGCCGCGTGATCGGCCCGATGCCGGAGACCCGGAGGTTGACCCACTCGACCTGCTGGGTGGGGTCCCCGGCGAAGTCGTAGCCGTACGTCGCGCGGTGCTCGGCGTGGAACGCGGCGGCGACCGCCTCCGGGTCGAGCGGGCCGGCCTCGACCGGGACCCGCACCTCGAAGGCCTGGCCGAAGTAGCGCAGGTCGGCGGTGCGCGCGAAGACGTGCTGCTCGGGAGCGAAGCCCTCGCCCGTCAGGGCGGTGGCCGCGCGGGCGGTGAGGTCGTCGTACACCCGCTCGACGGCGGCGGGGTCCAGGTGCTCGGCGAGCGCGACGTGGGTCTGCACGTAGTCGTTCTTGACGTCGACGGTGAGCAGGCCGAACGCCGAGACGTTGCCCGGGTTGGGCGGCACCAGCACGGTCTCCAGTCCCAGCACGTCCATCAGCCGGCACAGCAGCAGCGAGCCGGAGCCGCCGAAGGTGACCAGGGCGAAGTCGCGGACGTCGAGGCCGCGCTTGACGGTGACCTGGCGCAGCGCGTTGGCCTGGTTCCAGGCGGAGATCTCCAGGACGCCGGCCGCGCACGCCTCCGGCGTGAGGCCGAGCTCCTTCGCGAGCGCCTCGACGCCCGCACGGGCGGCGTCGACGTCGAGCGGGATCTCGCCGCCGAGCAGGTGGGGTGGGATCCGGCCGAGGACGACGTGGGCGTCGGTGATGGTGACCTCGGTGCCGCCCTTGCCGTAGCAGAGCGGGCCGGGGTCGGCGCCCGCCGACTGCGGGCCGACCTTCAAGGTGCCCTCCGGCGAGAGCCAGGCGATGGAGCCGCCGCCGGCCCCGACGGTGACGACGTCGATCATCGGGATCTTGCTCGGGAACGCACCGACGCTGCCCTCGGTCGTCAGCGTCGGCTCGCTGTCGATGACCACGCTGACGTCGGTCGACGTACCGCCGCCGTCGCTGGTGAGGACGCGGTCGAAGCCCGCGACCTTGGCGATCAGCGCGGCGCCGAGCGCACCCGCGGCGGGACCGCTGAGCACCGTGGTGATCGGCTGGTGCACGACCTCGGCCGCGCTCAGCACGCCGCCGTTGCTCTTCATCACGTAGAACGGCGGGCTGCCGTACGTCGTCAGCCGGTCGGCGATGTTGCGCACGTACGCCGAGAGCCGCGGCTTGACCGCCGCGTCGACGAGGGTCGTCATCGCGCGCTCGTACTCGCGGTACTCGCGCAGCACCTCGCTGCTGATGCTGACGACCGCGTCGGGGTGCTCCTCGCGCAGGATCTCCAGCATCCGCAGCTCGTGGCGCGGGTCGGCGTACGCGTGCAGGAAGCAGACGCCGAGCGTGCTGATGCCGCGGTCGCGGAACCAGCGGGCCGTCTCGCGCGCCCCGGCCTCGTCGAACGGGCGCACCTCGGCGCCGGTCGGGTCGAGCCGGCCCTCGACGCCCTTCACCAGGTCGCGCGGGACGATCCGGTCGGGCTTCACCCAGAAGTAGGAGTTGCCGTACCCGTCCGGCACCGACTGCCGGGCGATCTCCAGCATCGCCTCGTAGCCGGCGTTGGTGATGAACCCCAGCCGGTCGACCTTGCCCTCGAGGAGCTGGTTGGTGGCCACGGTCGTCCCGTGGCTGACCGCCTCGACGCTGTCGTCGGACGCGCCGAGCAGGTCGAGCACCTTGGCGATGCCGGCCAGGAAGCCGTCCGCGGGGTTGCTCGGTGTGGACGGGGTCTTGGTGGTGACCAGCTCCCCGCTGTCCTCGTCGAGGGCCACCACGTCGGTGAACGTGCCCCCGGTGTCGATCCCGATCCGGATCCGCCGGTCATCAGCCATGACTCGATCCAACCGGTCCGACCCACTTCCGGCCACCGGCGCATCTTGCTGCGAAGAGCCCGTTTCGTTGGCACTTCTTGCCACCCGACCCCGACTCCACCCACGCTGGTTGAGGTGCGAGGGCCTCCCAGGCCCGAGCCTCGAAACCCGGTGAGCCGACAGTCGGCCGCAACCGACGTCAGGCGTCGGCGGCCCGCTCCCTTCGATACAGCCCGCTCGTCCCTCGCGGGCTACTCAGGACGAGCGTTGTAGACGCCCGCCTCCTCCTGGCCCGACAGGGCCTGGATGGCGGTCATCACCTCGTCGGTCAGCTCGCGGCGGGCGCGTCCGAGCGGCTTGCCCTCGAACCGTCCCTCGACCTGGATCGGCTCGCCGAAGTCGACCGTCACCGGCACGATCCGCGGGAGCCGGGCGTCGATCGGCTGCAGCTTCTCGGTGCCGCGCAGGCCGACGGGGACGATCGGGCAGTTGGCGGTCAGCGCGAGGTGGGCGACGCCGGTGCGGCCGCGGTAGAGACGGCCGTCGCGCGAGCGGGTGCCCTCGGGGTAGATCCCGAACGCCTCACCCCGGCCGAGCACCTCCAGTGCGGTGTCCAGGCTGGCCAGCGCGGCCTTGCTGTCGTCACGGTCGACCGGCAGCATCCCGATGCCCTCGAACCACAGCCGGCTGATGGTGCCCTTGACCCCGGTCCCGGTGAAGTAGTCCGACTTCGCCAGGAACGCCACCTTGCGCGGCACGATGATCGGGATGACCAGGGAGTCGGCGAAGCTCAGGTGGTTGCTCGCCAGCAGGACCGGACCCGTCGCGGGGATGTTCTCCAGCCCCCGCACCGTCGGTCGCCACAGCGCCTTGGCCGTGGGGGCGACGACGGTGTGGATCACCGAGTAGACGTCCATGCGGGACAGCATGGCGGTTACCGGTCGGTCAACTGACTTCGCGTATCAGGAGGTGGGCGATCGGACCCGCCTCAGGCGAGCAGCTCGGCGGCCCGCCGGGTGGCCTCGGCGGTGGCCGGATCCCCGGCGGCGTCGTACGACGTGGCGGCGTCGAGCAGCTCCGCCCGCTCCCGGTCGACGATCGCGCGCTCCTCCGCGTCGCTCAGGACCCGGCGCGCCGCCTCCCCCGCGCCGAGTCCGGCGACGGCACCGGCGACGTGCTCCGAGGAGGCCTCCGCAAGCCCCGGCTCGACCGGGACGGCCTCGGCGTTCTCGAGCGCGGCGATGGCCGAGCGCAGCGCGGCGGCACCCGTCCGGTCGCGGTCGAGGCGGGCGCGGGTCAGCCGGGCACGCAGGTAGGCGCGCAGCGCGGAGTCGGTCACGACCCGGAGGCTACCGAGGCCGCCTCGAACGCCGCCGCCACCTCGAGCAGCCGCCGGTCGGCCCCGTGCGGGGCGACGAGCTGGACGCCCACGGGCAGACCCGCCGGGGTCCGCCCGGCGGGCACCGAGATCGCCGGGCAGCCGGTGACGGTGATGAGGTACGCCGATCGCATCCAGTCCAGGTACGTCGCCTGCACCCGGCCGTTGATCTCCGCCGGGTACTCCTGGTCCGCGGGGAACGGCGGCACCTGCGAGACCGGCAGCGCGAGGACGTCGTACTCCTCGAAGAAGAGCCGCATCCGCTCCGCGATCGTCGTGCGCTGGGTGTAGGCCCGGGCGACGTCGGCGCCGCTGAGTCCCTCGCCGAGCCGGATGTTGTCGGTCAGCGACGGCTTCAGCTCGCCCGGGTGCTCGGCCAGCAGCGAGCCGAGCTTGGCCTGCAGGTGCCAGGCGCGCAGGGTGCGGAAGGTGTCGTCGGCCTCGCGCAGGTCGGGGTACGCCGCCGCGACCCGGGCGCCCGCGCCGGCGAACGTGGCCGCCGAGGACTCCACCACCGCGGCGACGTCGTGGTCGACCTCGAAGACGCCGCCGAGGTCGACGCTCAGCGCGACCCGCAGCCCGGCGAGCGCGCCGGTGCCCGCCGGCAGCGGCCGGGAGAAGGTCGGCCCGGGGTCGCCGAGCGCGAGGGGGGTCCGGGGGTCGGGACCGGCGAGCACGCCGAGCAGCAGCGCCACGTCGTCCACCGTGCGCGCCATCGGCCCGCCGGTCGAGGTGGTCTCCCACAGGTTGTAGAGCGGCCACTCCGGCACCCGGCCGAGGCTCGGGCGCAGCCCGACCACGCCGCAGAACGACGCCGGGTTGCGCAGCGAGCCGCCCATGTCGGAGCCGTCGGCCAGCGGCACCATGCCCGCCGCCAGCGCCGCCGCCGCTCCCCCGCTGGAGCCGCCCGCGCTGCGGGACGGGTCGTGCGGGTTGCGGGTGGTCCCGAAGAGGCGGTTGAAGGTGTGCGAGCCGGCCGCGAACTCCGGCACGTTGGTCTTGCCGATCAGGACCACGCCCGCGCGGCGTACCCGCTCGACGATCAGTTCGTCCTCGTCGGGGACGTGGTCGGCGAAGATCCGGGAGCCGTACGTCGTCCGCCACCCGGCCGTCGCGTGCGTGTCCTTCACCGCGAAGGGCAGGCCGTGCAGCGGACCCAGCCGTCCGCCGGTGGCCTGGTGGCGGTCGGCGGCCTCCGCCCCGGCCCGCGCCCGGTCGACGTCGAGGTTGACGATCGCGTTCAGCTCCGGGTTGCGCCGATCGATGCGCTCCAGGTGCAGCTCCAGCAGCTCCCGGGCCGAGATCCGCCCCTCCCGCACTGCCGCGGCCATCGCGCGGGCGGAGGAGTCGGGGGTGACCTGGTGGCTCACCGGACGGTCACCGCCGCCGCCCGAACACCGAGCCCACCACCACGCCCAGCACGACCAGGCCGGCGCCGACGGCGATGCCCTTCAGGAAGTCGTCGGGCGACGAGGCCTTCGCGGGGGCGCTGAAGACGGCGTTCGCGGGGGCCGCGGCACCGGTCGACACCGGGGCGCCTCCCTGCTCGGCCGCCGGCGCCGGCGCCGACGCAGGGGCCGCCGGCGAGGCGATCGCCGTGCCGACGTTGCCGAAGAACTCCCCCGCCATCCGCTTCGAGACGCTGGTGAGCATCCGCTGGCCGACCCCGCCGACCATGCCGCCGACGGTCGCGTCCGCGTCGTACGACACCTGCGTGCCGCCGTCGACCTCGGCGAAGGACACCTCGACGCGCGCGTCGACCGTGCCCGGCGCGCCGGAGCCGGAGAGCGTCATCACCAGAGACTCGTGCGGGACCAGGTCGGTCAGCGAGCAGGTGCCGGCGTAGGTGCCCTTGATGGCGGCGACGCCGGCGGTGACGGTCATGTCGTAGGCGTGCTCGCCCGTCGCCGCGAGCCGCTCGCAGCCGGGGATGGTGGCCACGAGGACCGCCGGGTCGAGCAGTGCGTCCCAGACCCGGTCGACCGGTGCCTCGATGACGTTGGAACCCTGGATCTTCACGCGGAGTGCTCCTGTCGCAGGTGGAAGAGCTCGGACGGCGAGATCGGCATGGCCGAGATCGTGATGCCCTCGGCGTCCTCGATCGCGGCCGCGAAGACGGCGGCCGACGGGATCACGCCCGCCTCGCCGGCGCCCTTGATGCCGAGCGGGTTGAGCGGGGACGGCGTCTCGAGGTGGTCGATGTCGATGCCGTCGGGGATCTCGGTGACGTACGGCATCAGGAAGTCCATGAACGACGCGTTCTGCAGCTGGCCGCTCTCGTCGTACGCCATCCGCTCGTAGAGCGCGCCGCCGACCCCCTGGGCGACGCCGCCGTGGATCTGGCCCTCGACGATCATCGGGTTGATGAGGTTGCCGCAGTCGTGGACGACGGCGTACTTCAGGATCGTGATCTCCGCCGTCCGCGGGTCGGTCTCGACGATCACCGCGTGCATGCCGGAGGCGAACGTCGCCCGCTCGGGGCTGTAGAAGTCGCGCCCCTCCAGGCCCGGCTCGTCGTCCTCGGGCACCGGCGGCTTGCCGGGGTCGCCCACGGAGAACTGGGTCGCCGCCTTGGACGCCTCGTCGAAGGCGTAGCGCAGCGGGTTGGAGAGCACCGAGACCGTGCCGAGGTCGAGCGAGCTGCCCGGCGAGCCCTTGACGCTGACGACGCCGTCGACGATCTCCAGGTCCTCCTCGGCCGCCTCGAGCGCCTCGGCGGCGATGCGCAGCACCTTCTCCTTGGCCCGCTTGGCGGCCAGGTGGATGGCCGAGCCGCTCATCACGGCGGCGCGGGAGGCGAAGGTGCCGACGGCGTACGGCATCCGCCGGGTGTCGCCGGTGACGACCTCGACGTCCTCGAACTTCACGCCGAGCTCGTCGGCGACCAGCTGCGCGAACACCGTCGCGTGACCCTGGCCCTGGGTGGTCAGGCCGGTGGCGACCTTGACCTTGCCGGTGGTCTCGATGTGCACGTGCGCGCCCTCGTAGGGGCCGACGCCGGTGCCCTCGACGTAGCAGGCCAGGCCGATGCCGACCCGCCGGCCCTGCGCGGCCATCTCCGCCTGGAACGCCGGGAACTCGTCCCAGCCGACCAGCTCCTTGAGCTTCTCCAGCGAGGCCGGGTAGTCGCCGGAGTCGTACTCCAGCTCGCGGCCGTCCTGGAAGATCAGCCCCTGGTCGTAGGGGAACTCGTCGGGCTGGATGAAGTTGGCGGCGCGCACCTCGGTGCGGTCCTTGCCGAGGTACGCCGCGATCGCGTCCATCGTGCGCTCCATGACGAAGCAGCCCTGCGGCCGGCCGGCGCCGCGGTACGGCGTGACCATCACCGTGTTGGTGTAGACCGACTCGAAGACGACCCGGTAGACCGCCGGCTTGTACGGGCCGAGCAGCTGGGTCGAGGTGATGATCGGGACGATCAGGCCGTACGGCGTGTACGCGCCGTGGTCGTGCCAGAACGCCACGTCCAGCCCGAGGAGCCGGCCGTCGTCGTCGAAGCCCACCTCCACGTGGTGGACCTGGCCGCGCTCGTGGGCGCTGGAGACGAAGTGCTCGCGCCGGTCCTCGGTGAACTTCACCGTGCGGCCCAGGGTCCGCGCCGCCAGCGGGACGAGCAGCTCCTCGGGCCACGGGTGGTTGATCTTCACGCCGAAGCCGCCGCCCACGTCGGGCGTGATCACGTCGACCTGGCCGAGGTCGAGGCCCAGCTTCACCGCGACCACGGCGCGCACGCCGGTCGAGGACTGGGTCGAGGTCCACACCTGCATCCGGTTCGTGTCCGGGTCCCAGCGGGCGACCGTGCCGCGGCCCTCCATGGGCGTGCAGGCGCTCCGCTCGATCGTGAGGTCGAGCTCCAGCCGGTGCGGCGCGGCCGCGATCGCGGGCTGCGGGTCGCCGGTCGACTGCTCCATCCGGGCGCCGACGTTGCCGGGCACGGTGCCGTCGGCGTCGTCGTGGACCAGCCGGTCGGCCGCGCGGGCGGCCTCGATGCCGACGACGGGCGGCAGCACGTCGTACGTCACCCGGATCGCCTCGAGCGCGTCCTCGGCGACGTAGCGGTCCTCCGCCACGACGAAGGCGACGGCCTCGCCGGCGTAGTTCACCTCGTCCTTGGCCAGGGCGTACTGCGTGCGGCCGTGGGTCAGCGTCGGGTGCGGGATCAGCAGCGGCAGCGGCTCGGCCATCCGGCCGCTGAGGTCGTCGTACGTCCAGACGGCGTGCACGCCCTCGATGTCGAGGACCGCCTCCACGTCGATGTCGACGATCCGGGCATGGGCGTGCGGGCTGCGCAGCACCGCCGCGTGCAGCGTCGCTGCGTCGACGGCCACGTCGTCGACGTACCGGCCCTGGCCGCGCAGGAACCGCTGGTCCTCGACGCGCTGGACCCCCTGGCCCATCAGCTTGGTGGTCATGCGTCGCCCTCCGAACCCAGCTCCGCCGCGCGTTCGACCGCCTTGACGATGTTCTGGTAGCCCGTGCAGCGGCACAGGTTGCCGGCGACCATCTCGCGGCACTCCTCGTGGGTCGGCGTCGGGTTGTCCCGCAGGCCCGCGGTGATGGTGGTCAGGAAGCCCGGCGTGCAGAAGCCGCACTGCAGGCCGTGACACTCCGCGAAGGCCTGCTGCACGTTGCCGAGGCTCCCGTCGGGCTTCGTGAGGCCCTCCACGGTGGTGATCTCCTGGCCCTGCACGCTCACCGCGAAGAGCAGGCACGCCCGCACGGGCTGCCCGTCCAGCAGCACCGTGCACGCGCCGCACACGCCGTGCTCGCACCCGACGTGGGTGCCGGTCAGGCCCAGGTCGTGACGCAGCGCGTCCGAGAGCAGCCGGCGCGCCGGGATGCTCAGCTCGTACGACGCGCCGTTGACGCTGAGCCGGATCTCGTGCCGTTCCTCGCTCATGAGTCCTCCGGTGATCGAGCTTGTCGAGATTCCATCGCCGACTGAACCACCCGCTCGGTGAGCACCCGCACCAACTCCGAGCGGTACGTCGCGGTCGCGTGGATGTCACCCTGCGGGTCCAGCTGCGCGAGCGCTGCCTCCCCGCGCTCGCCCGCCGGCACGCCGGTCAGGTCGACCACGGTCGGCACGTCGCTGACCGACACGAAGCCCGCCCGCACCGACTCGCCGTCGGCGAGCGCCGCGACCCCGCACAGGGCGTAGTCGCCGTGGCGTCGGGCGATCTCCTCGAACGCCACCCCCGCCCCCGCCGGCAGCGCGGGGAAGAACGCCGAGAGGGCGATCTCGTCCGGCGCCAGCGAGGACTCCAGCGGCCCGAGGAAGAGGTCGGCGGCGGCGATGGTGCGCCGTCCGCGCACCGACGCCGCCTCGACCGAGCCTCCGAGCAGGGTCAGCACGACCGGCATCTCGGCGGCCGCGTCGGCGTGCACGAGCGATCCGACCGTGGTGCCACGGTTGCGGATCGTCGCGTGGGCGACGTGACCCAGGGCGAGGCTGACGAGCGGCTGCGAGCGTCGTACCTCGGCCGAGGCGAGGACCTCGGCGTGCCGGGCCAGCGCCCCGACCCGGACCCCGGCCTCGGACACCTCGATGGTGTCGAGGCCGGGCAGGCCGTTGAGGTCGACCAGCGCGCTGGGCCGGGCGAGCCGCATCGACAGCAGCGGCACCAGGCTCTGACCGCCGGCCAGCACCTTGGCGTGCGGGTCGGCGGCCAGCGTCGCGAGGGCCTCGTCGAGCGTCGTCGGACGGTGGTACGCGAACGGTGCGGGCTTCACAGGTTCCGGGTCACCTCGCCCGAGGTCGTGCTCTTGTTGCGGGCGACCAGGTGGTAGTAGACGATCACGACGATCGTGCCGAGCGCGATGCCGGTGAGCTGGAAGTCGTCGGTGATCTCCAGCGTGACGTTGCCGACGCCGATGATGATGCCGGCGGCCAGGCCCACCAGGTTCACGGGGTTGCCGAAGTCGACGCGGTTGTCGACCCAGATCTTGGCGCCGACCAGGCCGATCATGCCGTAGAGGACCACGGTGATCCCGCCGAGGACGCCGCCCGGCGTCGCGTTCACGATGGCGCCGAACTTCGGGCACAGGCCGAGCAGGATCGCGACGACGGCCGCGGCGTAGTACGCGGCGGTCGAGTAGACCTTGGTGGCGCTCATGACGCCGATGTTCTCGGCGTACGTCGTGGTCGGGCTGCCGCCGAACAGGCTGGCCAGCGCGGTCGCCGCGCCGTCCGCCCCGATCGCCCGGCCCATGTAGGGGTCGAGGTCCTCGCCGGTCATCTCGGCGACGGCCTTGACGTGGCCGGTGTTCTCCGCGATCAGCGCGATCACGCCGGGCAGCACCAGCAGGATGAAGGTCAGCGAGAAGCTCGGACCGTGGACGACGTCCACGCCGTCGGCCAGGGTGCCGCTCGGCAGGCCGATCCAGTCAGCGGCCTTCACGCCCGCCCAGGTCACCCGGTCGTGCTCGGTGGCCTCGGTCGCGCCGCCGAGCACCGAGGTGATCGGGCCGAAGACGCCGTCGAAGAGCCACGAGACGAGGTAGCCGAAGATCAGCGCCAGCAGCACCGCGATCCGCGACCAGAAGCCGGGCAGCAGCACCGCGGCGATCACCATGAAGGTGGCGGTCAGCAGGGCGACCCACTGGTCCTGGGGCCAGTACGTGTTGGCGACGACCGGCGCCAGGTTGAAGCCGATCAGCATGACGACCGCGCCGGTCACCGCGGGCGGCAGGATCTTGTGGATCATCCCCGCGCCGGCGAAGTGGACCAGGACACCGATCAGCAGCAGCACGAGGCCGGCGACCAGGATCGACCCGGTCACGTCCGCCGAGTCACCACCCTGGGCGCGGATCGCCACCACGCCGCCCACGAAGGAGGCGCTGGTGCCGAGGTAGCTGGGCACCTTGTTGTTGCACACCAGCAGGAACATGATCGTGCAGATGCCCGAGAACATGATGGCGAGGTTGGGGTCGAGCCCCATCACCAGCGGGAAGACGAACGTCGCCCCGAACATCGCCACGACGTGCTGAGCCCCCAGGCCCACCGTCTTGCCCCAGCTCAGCCGCTGGTGTGGCGCGACGGCCACTCCCGGCTCTGGATCGACCTTCTCCCATGAGAACAACGACATGCCCGAACCCCTCCCTCACCGGCGGTCCGCGACCGCAGAGGAACCACAACGTAGTGATCCCTATGACACACCCTCGACGGCCACTCCTGCCGAAGGAACACCGGATCCGCTGGCACCCTTTGTGAGAAGTCGACAGCCGCAGCTCCCCTGCGACCCCCCCCCGCAACGCCGACCCGGCGTGAGTTTTGCTGCCGACCCGGCGCGAGTTCGCGCCGGGTCGGCAGCAAACTCACGCCGGGTCGGCATCTGGGGTGGCGTCAGGGGGCGGCGATCTCCAGGACGCGGAGGGCGACGGCGACGTCGAGGCGCAGGTGCGGGTCGGAGGAGAGCGGGCCGAGGAGGCGTTCGAGCTTGGCGACCCGGTAGCGCATCGTGTTGTAGTGGAAGAACTGCACGCGCGCCGCCTCGGCGACGTTGAAGTTCGTGTCCAGCAGCACCTGGAGGGTCTCGCGCAGGTCCACCGCCTCGGTCGTGTCCTCCGCGAGCGGGCCGAGCACGTCGCGGGTGAAGGCGTGCAGCTCGCGGTCGTCGGTGATCAGCGCGATCAACCGGTGCAGACCGAGCTGGTCGAAGAACGTGGTCGAGCCGCCGCCGTGCACCCGGCGCCCCACCTCGACGGCGCGCCGCGCCTGGGCGTACGCCGCCGGCAGGTCGTCGAGGTCGAGGGCCACCCGGCTCACCCCGACCGAGAACGGCCGGCGCCCGCCGCCCTTGTCGCCGGCGACCGCCGTCACCACGCGCCGTACGACGGCCTCCCCCGCGACCGCCTCGCCGGAGTCGGGTGAGACCGGGAGCAGGCTGACGACCTCGGAGGAGAAGTCGACGCACGGGATGCCCGTGTCGACGGTGCGGTCGACCTGCCGCCAGGCCGCGGCGAACCGCTCCTGCCACAGCCGGCGGACCGCGCGCGCCACCGGTCCCTCGTCCGGCCCCGGCGGGTCGATCTCGGCGGCGACGACCACGACCGGTCGGCGCAGGTCCCAGCCGAAGGTGTCGGCGTGCTCGGCGACGTACTCCTCACCACCGGCGCGGTGCAGGAAGACGTCGCGCAGGAAGTCGCCCTGGTACTTGTTCTCGACCGCGGCGACGGCCTGCTCCCGGATCATCACCAGGGCGGCGACGGCCGCCGCCCGCTCGAGGGCGTGGACGTCGTCGGACGAGATCGGCGCGTCGGGCCGGATGCAGACCAGCCGGGCCAGGTCGGTGCCGGCCGCGGCGACCCGCAGGGTCCGGACCTGGCCGGCGCCGACGGGTGCGCCCTGCCCGCCGATCCGCTCGACCCGGAGGCGACCGGTGGGGTCGATCAGGTCGTGGTCGGCGAGCTGGTCGCGATGGTCCGGCGTGAGCGCCCCGGCCCGCTCGCGGCCGTCGGTCGAGGTCACCACGACCCCCACCTCGAGCACCCGCGCGACCTCGGCGGCGATCCCCCGCAGGTCCCCACCTTCGAGCGCGATCTGGGTGAGTCCGGTGTGCAGCGCGTCGACGCGGGCCAGCGCCTCGGCGGCTCCACCCTCACCGGTACCTATCAACATGTGCACCCTCCTGGGGAGATCGTTGGCACATCCTCACATGTGGCCACCCTAGAACGACCGACTAGCGTCAACGCGGTGAGGCCTCTTCCGGTGGGTGCACCGCCCCGTGTCCACGAGCGGCTCCGGGCCGCTCCCGACGGCCCGGTGCCCGTGGTGCACCGCGGGCCGCACGCCGTGTACGTCGACCTGCACGGCTGGTGCACGGGCGTCGTCGACGCGCGGGCCGCCCAGGTGCCGTGCGCCCTGCGCGCCTCCTCCGGAGCGCTCGCCGACGTGCCGGCGCGCACCGCGGAGATCCGCGACGGCGTACTCCACCTCGACGGCCGAGCGCTGGTCGCCGGTCGCTTCGCGCGGGTGGAGGTCCCCACGCTCGCGGTCACCGCAGACCGGCCCGCGCCCCTCGGCACCGAGGAGGTGCGCAGCCTGGTGGGCGCCGGCGACGGGCTCACACCGTACGGCGACGACATCCTCTGCGGCTGGCTCGCCGTGCACCGGGCCGCCGGGATCGCCACCCCCGAGGTCGACGCCGCCGTGCGGGCGCTGTCGTCCCGCACCACGCTGCTCTCCGCGACCCTGCTCGACTGCGCCCTGCACGGCGAGGTGCTGCCGGAGTTCGGCGCCTGGCTCCGGGCCGTCGGCACCCACGACGAACCCGCCCGCGCCGCCGCCCTGGCGGCGATCGGGCACACCTCCGGACATGGCCTGCTCGCCGGCGCCCGCCGCGCGCTGGCCGGCCTGACCCACCCGACAGGAGTCGCCGCATGACCCACACCCACGTCGAGCTGCGCCCGGGCGCGTACGCCGACTCCGTCGCGCTGCTCCAGGTCAGCCGCAGCGTCCAGCAGGTCGAGGGCGTGCTCGCGGCCCAGGTCGCCATGGCGACGGCCCTCAACCTCGAGGTGCTCACCGGCATGGGCTTCGACGTGCCCGCCGAGGCCACCACCAACGACCTCGTCGTCGCCGTTCGCGTCGACGACGACGCCGCCCTCGACCGGGCCCTCGCCGCCGTCGCCGAAGCGCTGGCCGCGACCGGTCGGCGCAGCACCGGCTCCGCCGAGGTCGCCCCCCACCACACCACGGCCGCCGCCCTGCGGGACGCCCCGGGCGACCTGGTCCTGGTCTCGGTCGCGGGCGGGCACGCCCTGGTCGAGGCGATGGACGCCCTCGACGCGGGCAGCGACGTGATGGTCTTCAGCGACAACGTGCCGCTCGAGCACGAGGTGGCCCTCAAGCGCACCGCCGCGGAGCGTGGGCTGCTGGTGATGGGACCCGACTGCGGGACGGCCGTCGTGGATGGCGTCGGGCTGGGCTTCGCCAACGTCGTCCGCCCCGGCCCGGTCGGGCTGGTCGCGGCGTCGGGGACCGGCTGCCAGCAGCTGCTCGCCCTGCTCGACCACGCCGGCATCGGCGTCTCCTCGGCGCTCGGCGTCGGCGGCCGCGACCTCTCCGCCGAGGTCGGCGGCCGGTCCACGACCGAGGCGCTGCGCCGGCTCGACCAGGACGCCTCGGTCGAGCTCGTCGTCCTGGTCTCCAAGCCCCCGGCGCCCGAGGTCGCCGCCACCGTCCAGGAGTACGCCGACTCGCTCGGCACCCCCGTCGAGCTGGCCCTGCTCGGCGCCGGACGCCCCGACCTGACCGCGGCCGCGGAGGCGGTCCTGCGTCGGCTCGGTCATGCCGTCCCCGACTGGCCGGTCACCGGGAGCGCCGGTCCGGCGACCCGCGGCCGGCGGCTGCACGGTCTCTTCGTCGGCGGCACGCTGTGCCAGGAGGCCCGGCTGATCGCCGAGGAGCGGCTCGGCACGGACCACCCGTTCACCGACTTCGGCGACGACGCCTACACCGCGGGTCGCGCCCACCCGATGATCGACCCGTCGCTGCGCCTGGAGCACCTCGCCCGGGTCGCCGCCGACCCCGACACCGCGGTGCTCCTGCTCGACGTGGTCCTGGGCCACGGCGCCGAGCAGGACCCGGCCGGGACCCTCGCCCCCGCCATCGCCGGGCTCGACGTCCCCGTCGTCGTCAGTCTCGTCGGCACCGCGGCCGATCCGCAGGACCTGGCCCGGCAGGCCGACGCGCTCGCCGGGGCGGGCGCCGAGGTCCACCTGTCCAACGCCGGCGCCGCCCGACGCGCCGTCGCCCTCGTCGAGCAGCGCCTGGAGGCCCTGTCATGAGCACCAGCATCGTCTCGGTCGGCACCGACCTGCTCGCCGACGCCGTCGCCGGCCAGGCGGTCGACGTCCAGCGCGTCGACTGGCGCCCTCCGATGCCCGGCACCGAGGCCGACCTGGCCACCGTCGCCGCCGACCCCCTGCGCCACGACGCCAACCGGCGGGCACTCGAGGCGGTGCTGGGCGTGACCGCCCGCCTCGTCGACGTCGCCCCCGCGGCCGAGGTGCTCGGCCTGCAGCGCGGCGAGTTCCTGCACGCCGGCCCCCCGATCACCTGGGACCGCGCGTCCGGCCCGCTGCGCGGCGGGCTGATGGCCGGAGCGGCACTGGAGGGACTCGTCGACGACCCGGAGGACGCCGTACCCCTCTTCGAGTCCGGCTCGTCGGTCAGCCTCGAGCCGTGCCACCACCGCGCCACGGTCGGCCCGATGGCCGGCGTCGTCACGCCCGGCATGTGGATGTTCGTGCTGGAGGACGCGGCCACCGGGCGTCGTACGCACTGCTCGCTCAACGAGGGCCTCGGCAAGGTGCTCCGCTACGGCGCGTACTCCCCCGAGGTGCTGACCCGGCTGCGGTGGATGGGCGACGTGCTGGGGCCGCTGCTGCAGGCCGCCGTCCGTGCGAGCGAGCCGGTCGACGTGACCGGCATCCTGACCCAGATGCTGCAGATGGGCGATGAGGCCCACAACCGCAACCGCGCCGGCACCCTGATGCTGCTGCGCGACCTCGCGCCCGCGATGGTGACCAGCGGCGCCGACTCCGCCGACGTCGCGGAGGCGATGCGCTTCGTCGGCGCCAACGACCACTTCTTCCTCAACCTCGCGATGCCGGCCTGCAAGCTCGCGCTCGACGCCGCACGCGGCATCGAGGGCTCGACCATGGTGGTCGCGATGGCCCGCAACGGGACCGACTTCGGGATCCAGGTGGCCGGCACCGGCGACGAGTGGTTCACCGGCCCGGCCCAGGTCGCCGACGGGCTCTACCTGGGCGACTACGGACCCGACGACGCCAACCCCGACATCGGCGACTCGGCGATCACGGAGACGGCCGGTATCGGCGGGTTCGCGATGGCCACGGCGCCCGCGATCGTGCGCCTGGTCGGCGGCAGCGTCCCGGACGCGCTCGCGACCACCCGCCGGATGCACGAGATCACCCTCGGCGAGAACCCGCGCTGGTCCGTGCCCGTGCTCGACTTCCAGGGCACCCCGACCGGCATCGACGTCACCCGGGTCTGCCGCACCGGGATCCTGCCCCAGATCAACACCGGCATGGCCGGCAAGGTGGCCGGCACCGGGCAGGTCGGCGCCGGCCTGGTGACGCCGCCCGCCGAGATCTTCCCGAAGGCGCTGGCCCGGCTGGCCGAGCAGGCTAGGTCTCGGACCTGACGGCGGCGATCACCCCGAACACGGCGCCCGCGGCCGCCCCGATCCCGAGTCCGTAGCCGAGGCTCGTGACCAGGTCGTCGGTCATGAGCCCGTAGACGAGGCCGCCGACGAGCCCGACCAGCACGCAGGTCCCGATGGCGGCGAAGACGTTCGTGAACAGCGCGATCATGCCCGTCGGTACCCGCGGGCATGCGAGGACCCCGGTGCGTGCGCACCGGGGTCGTGGACGGGCGACCGCTACTTCAGCCAGCCGTGCCGCTGGACGAACGGGACCTTGGCCCAGAGCCCGCCGAGGCCGAGGGTCCGGCCGGCGTCGGTCAGCGCGAGCATCACCAGCAGGCCCGCGTAGACGAGGTGGTCGTCCATGAAGGGGTTGTTCTCCGGCCACAGCGCGGCGGCCCACATCAGGACCATCATCACCGCGCCCGACACGGCGGCCACCCGGACACCGACGCCGGTGATCAGCGCGAGACCGATGCCGGCGAGGCCGACCATGAACAGCCAGTCGACGACGGCGTACCCGGCCAGCGCGCCGAAGGCGTCCGCGAAGGGACCCTTGGTCGCGAAGTTCAGGAAGCCCTCGGTGGGGCTGCCGCCGTTGAGCCAGGACGAGCCCCGCTCGGTGGCGAAGCCGAGGCCGAACAGCTTGTCAAGGAAGGCCCAGAGGAAGACCCAGCCGAGGGCGATCCGCAGGCCGGCCCCGACGTAGCGGGCGGCGCGGGCGGAACGGGACTCGGGGGCGATCAGCTCGGGGTGGACGAAGTCCGGGTCGGGCAGGGTCGCGGCCCCACCCTGGTGACGTCCTCGGTGGGTGAGGTGGATGTTCGACATGGTGTGACCTCCTGCTCCGGTGGTGTCTTTCTCTGACACCACCACTCTCGCCGCGCGCGTCGCTCCCGGTCAGTGCCGGACGTCGCGCGGGGAGAGGACCTAGGTCCCGACGCCGCTCAGGCCTGCTCGGGCGGCAGCCAGAAGGCGGCCCGGAGGTCGACGTTGCCGGAGGGACGCAGCGGCGTGCCCTCCTCCAGGTAGGTCTGCCGCGCCTCGTCGAGATGGCTCGGCGGCAACGACCCGTCCGCGCGCACCACGCGCCACCACGGCACCCCGCCGCCGTGCGTGGCCATCACGTTGCCGACCCGACGCGGGCCGTACCGGCCGATCGCGTCCGCGATGGCTCCGTACGTCGTGACCCGGCCGCGCGGGATCTGCTCGACGATCGAGAGCACCGCCTCGACGTACTCCTCCGGATGCCGCACGCACCCGAATCTAGTGGTCGGAACGCGAACGACCCGCCCGGAGCCCGGGCGGGTCGTTCGGCGGTTCCTGCTGTGTCAGTACGACGGGTCAGTACGACGGGTCAGTACGACGGCTGCGACGGGTCGATCTGGTTGACCCAGGCCACCACGCCACCGCCGACGTGGACGGCGTCGGCGTACCCGGCGCCCTTCACGATCGCCAGCGTCTCGGCCGAGCGGACGCCGGACTTGCAGTGCATGACGACCTGCTTGTCGCTGGGCAGCTGCTCCAGCGCGGAGCCGTTGAGGAAGTCGCCCTTGGGGATCAGGATCGAGCCCGGGATCTTGTTGATCTCGTACTCGTTGGGCTCGCGGACGTCGACGAGGACGAAGTCACGCGTGCCCTCCTCGCGCTCCTTCAGCATGTGCTCGAGCTGGACGACCGAGATCGTCGAGCCGGCGGCGGCGTCGGCCGCCTCGTCGGAGATCGCGCCGCAGAAGGTCTCGTAGTCGATGAGGCCGGTGACGGTCGGGTTCTCGCCGCACAGCGCGCAGTTGGGGTCCTTGCGGACGCGCAGCTTGCGCCACTCCAGCTCGAGGGCGTCGTAGATGACCAGCTTGCCGATGGCGGGCTCGCCGATGCCGGTCAGCACCTTGATGGCCTCGTTGACCTGGATCGAGCCGATCTGGGCGCACAGGACGCCCAGGACGCCGCCCTCGGCGCAGCTCGGGACCATGCCCGGCGGCGGCGGCTCGGGGTAGAGGCAGCGGTAGCAGGGGGCGTCGTCGGCCATCGACGGCGCGAAGACGGAGGCCTGGCCGTCGAAGCGGTAGATCGAGCCCCAGACGTACGGGATCCCGAGGAAGTACGCCGCGTCGTTGACCATGTAGCGGGTGGCGAAGTTGTCGGTGCCGTCGACGATCAGGTCGTAGTCCTTGAACACGTCCATGACGTTGTCGTTGTCGAGACGACCCTCGTGCAGGATCACGTTGACGTACGGGTTGGCCTCGGCGATCGACTCCTTCGCGGAGAGCGCCTTGGACTTCCCGATGTCGGACTGGCCGTGGATGATCTGGCGCTGCAGGTTCGACTCGTCGACCTCGTCGAACTCGGCGATGCCGAGCGTGTGCACGCCGGCGGCGGCGAGGTAGAGCAGCGCCGGGCTGCCGAGGCCGCCGGCCCCGATCACCAGGACCTTGGCGTTCTTGAGCCGCTTCTGCCCGCTCATCCCGACGTCGGGGATGATCAGGTGGCGGCTGTAGCGACGCACCTCGTCGATGGTCAGCTCGTCTGCGGGCTCCACCAGGGGCGGGAAGGACACGACTCTCTCCTCGTGTTGCGTTGGTCGTCGACGCCGGGACAACACCGGGCGTCCCGTCCATGTTCCCCGCGCCCGCCCGCCTCGCCGTACCGCGTCCCGTCATCCGGACTCGGCGTACCTGCGGGTAGGGTGCTGCGCTGCAGGACACACGTCAGGAGCACAGGTGAGCGCAGGGCAGTACGACGTCGAGGGGACGCGCCCCCGGGGTGGCCGGATGCCGCGACGCGAGCGTCGCGCCCAGCTGCTCGAGTCCGCCCTCGGCGTGTTCGTCGCGCAGGGTTACCACGCGGCGGCGATGGACGACATCGCCGAGCGGGCCGGGGTGTCCAAGCCGGTCCTCTACCAGCACTTCCCGGGCAAGCTCGACCTCTACCTCGCGCTGCTCGACGTCTCCTGCGACGCGATCATCGACAACTGCCGCCGCGCGCTGGAGTCCACGCAGGACAACAAGCAGCGGGTCGCGGCGGCCATCGACGTCTTCTACGAGTACGTCGCCCAGGAGACCGGCGCGTTCCGCCTCGTCTTCGAGTCCGACCTCACCAACGAGCCCGCGGTCCGTGCGCACGTCGACCGGGTGACCACGGAGTGCGCGGCCCTGATCGCCGAGGTCATCCACGACGACACCGGCCTGCCCGACGAGGCGTCGCGGCTGCTGGCGGTATCGCTGGTGGGAATGGCCCAGGTCTCCGCGCGGTTCTGGCTCACCGAGGCGGGCGGCATCAGCCGGCCCGACGCGGCCGCGCTGGTCGCGGGGCTGGCCTGGCGCGGCATCCGCGGCTACCCCAAGACCGACGAGCACTGATTCACCAACAACAAGCTGAAGGAGTACCCGTGGAGGTCAAGATCGGCGTCCAGCACTCGCCGCGCGAGCTGGTCGTGGAGACCGCCGAGTCCGCCGAGACGGTCGAGAGGCTGCTCGGCGAGGCCGTCGCTGCCGGCAGCGTCTTCACGCTGACCGACACCAAGGGCCGCAAGACCATCGTCCCGGCGTCGGGGATCTCCTACGTCGAGATCGGCGGCGGCGTCACGGGCCAGGTCGGCTTCCGCAGCTAGCACCGACCCGCCGCCGATGCTCGTCAGCGACCTGTTGTGGGCCCTGCTCGGAGGCGCCGTCGTCGGCATCCTCGGCAAGTGGCTCGCGCCCGAGGGGCGCGACGAGGTGCCGCTGTGGCTCACCGTGCTCTGCGGGGTCGGTGGCGTGCTGGTGGGCAACGCGATCTACATCAACGTGTGGACCCCCACCACCCCCGGCTTCGACTGGTGGCGGCACATCTGGCAGATCGGCATCGCCGCCGTGCTCGTCACGGGCGCGGCGGCGGTCTCCGGGCGCGGGCGACGCCGCTGAGGGTCAGCTCTCGAGTCAGCTCTCGAGGCCGAGCTCGGCCATCCGCTCGGTGTGCCGCTCGGTCAGCCGGGTGAACATCCGCCCGATCGCCGCCAGGTCCAGACCGGGACGGTCCACCCCGCCGGCCAGCAGCGACGAGAGCGCGTCGCGGTCGGCCGCGACCCGCTGCGCCTGGATCAGCGCCTCCCCCATCAGCCGCCGGCCCCACAGCGCCAGCCGGCCGCCCAGCCGGTGGTCCGCGGCGATCGCCGCGCGCACCCGGTCGACGACGAACGCGGCGTGCCCGGTGTCCTCCAGGGAGGCCACCACCAGGTCGCGCGTGCCCGGGTCGAGGTACGCCGCGATCTCGCGGTAGAAGTCGTCGGCGAGCCCGTCCCCGACGTACGCCTTGACCAGGCCCTCGAACCAGTCCGCGGGGGCGGTGTGCTCGTGGAAGAGGTCGATCGCCTCGCGGAAGGGCTTCATCGCCGCGAACGGGTCCGCGTCGAGCTCGACGATCCGCGCGTGGAGCGAGGCGACCTTGGTGAACTCGCGGCTGGCCATGGTCGCGATGGCGACCTTGTCCTCCAGCGTGGGCGCCAGCTTGGCGTCCTCCGCGAGCCGCTCGAAGGCCGAGATCTCGCCGTACGCGAGGACCCCCAGCAGATCGACGACGGCCTCCCGGTAGACCGGGTCCTGGAAGGCCAGCGGGGTCCCGTCGTCCACGGAACCCTCGGGCGTGTCGGCTGTCGATGGGGCCACCTCCGCACCCTACCGATAGACTCGCCCCCGAGAGGGCGCGCCCGCCCGGGTCATCACGACCGAAGGCGAGCCGCCCCGGTATGTGCGCGGCAGACCGCACCTGAGTCCGCCGCTTCCGACATTCACTCGGTTGATCCCGGCTGACTCACGAAAGCGACAAGATCCTGACCACGTTCCGAGAGCTCGGGGTGCTCCCCGAGATTTGCGACGCGCTCGAGCGCGCCGGCATCACGACCCCCTTCGCCATCCAGGAGATGACCCTCTCGGTCGCCCTGATGGGCACCGACCTGATCGGCCAGGCCCGCACGGGCACCGGCAAGACCCTCGCGTTCGGCATCCCGGTGCTGCAGCGCAGCGTCTCGCCCAAGGACCCGGCGTACGCCGACCTGCCGCAGGGCAAGCCACAGGCGCTGATCGTCGCCCCGACCCGCGAGCTCGCGCTCCAGGTCTCCAGCGACATGTCGGTCGCCAGCAAGGACACCGGCCTGCGGGTCCTCACCGTCTACGGCGGCGTCGGCTACGACACCCAGCTCGAGGCCCTCGAGGCCGGCGTCGACATCGTCGTCGGTACGCCGGGCCGGCTGATCGACCTCGCCAACCGCCGCGCCCTCGACCTGTCCCACGTGCACGCGCTGGTGCTCGACGAGGCCGACGAGATGCTCGACCTGGGCTTCCTGCCCGACGTCGAGCGGCTGCTGCGGATGACCCCCGAGACCCGCCAGACGATGCTGTTCTCGGCCACCATGCCGTCCGCGATCGTCTCGCTGGCCCGCATCCACATGCGGCACCCGATGAACATCCGCGCCGAGTCGTCGTACGAGAACGCGACGGTGCCGGCCACGGCCCAGTTCATCTACCAGTGCCACGACCTCGACAAGCCGGAGATCATCGGCCGCATCCTGCAGGCCGAGGACGTCGAGAAGATCATCGTCTTCACCCGCACCAAGCGGCAGGCGCAGCGGGTCGCCGACGACCTCGTCGAGCGCGGCTTCAAGGCCAGCCCGCTGCACGGCGACATGGCCCAGGTGGCGCGCGAGAAGGCGCTGACGAAGTTCCGCGAGGACAAGATCCAGGTCCTGGTCGCCACCGACGTCGCCGCCCGCGGCATCGACGTCCGCGGGGTCTCGCACGTCATCAACTACACCTGCCCCGAGGACGACAAGACCTACGTCCACCGGATCGGCCGCACCGGCCGCGCGGGCGCCTCCGGCATCGCGATCACCATGGTCGACTGGGCCGACCTGCACCGCTGGAAGATGATCAACAAGACCCTCGACCTGCCGTTCGACGAGCCGCTGGAGACCTACTCCAGCTCCGAGCACCTCTTCCACGACCAGGGCATCCCGCCGGGCACCAAGGGCCGCATCGTCGACCCCGCGCCCGTCGAGCGCAAGCCGCGCGAGGAGCGCGAGCGGCCGCCGCGCAACCGGAACCGCACCCGCACCCGCACGCGGGGCGGCGAGCAGGTCACCACCGATGCCGCTCCCGCCGCCGACGGCGCCACCACCGAGGGCGCTGCCGCCGAGGGCGCGGAGCGTCCCGCCGGCGCGAGCCGCAACCGCCGGCGCCGCCGCCGGTCCTCCGGGGGCGGCAACGCCCCCGCGGAGGCCTGAGCCCCACGATCGCCCCGGAGCCCCCGGCGTACCTGGTACGCCGGGGGTTCCGTGCTCAAGCCGTGACGACGACCGTGGTGCCGAGCGGGGCGAACTTCCACAGCGCGATCGCGTCCGCACGGCGCTGGCGGATGCAGCCGTGCGACTGCGGGGTGCCGAGCTGGGCGACGGTCTGCACCGGCTTGCCCTCGTCGACGGGGATGTCGTGGAAGCCGATCGCGGCGCCGGTGTTCCCGCGGGTGAAGCGCACGAAGTACTTCATCGTCCCGGAGTCGTCGATGCCGACGGCGTTCTCGGAGCGGGAGTAGACGTCGTACGTGCCGGGGTCGAGGTTGTCGGAGAGGCTGCCCGAGGCCAGGTAGGTACGGCGTACCCGCTCGCCGTCCTCGACCAGCCAGACCCGCTGCCGGCTCTCGCTGAAGACGATGCGCCGGCCGGAGCCGGAGTCGGCGGGCAGGGTCGTGTCGGCGGCGGGGTCGACCTGCACCGCCTCGGCCTGAATCTCGGCCTGCACCTCGGCCTCCACCTCCGCCTCGGCCTCGGCGGTCGGCGCGGCCGGGGCGGGCGTCGGGTCGCCCTGCCCGTCCCGCACGATCGCCGCGGAGGGCTCGTTGGTGCCGGAGAGGGCGGCGGGCAGCGCGCCGGTGCCGCCGAGGACGGCGACGAGGGTGACCGCCAGGGCGGCCCCCAGCACCGAGATCCGGCCGTAGCGGGGCCGGACCGCCGTGGCCCGGTGCCTGCTCACCTCGTCGCCCGCCGGGCCGGCGTGCGCTGGGCGCGGGTGACCAGGTTGGCCGCGACCTCGCGGTACGCGCCCGCGCCCCGGCTCGACCGGCTGGTGGCGAGGATCGAGCGACCGGCGGCCGGCGCCTCGGCGAACTTGATCGTCTTCGGGATCGGCGGCTCCACGACCTCGAGGTCGTAGGTCTGCGAGATCGTCTCCAGCACGGTGCGCGCGTGGTTGGTGCGGCCGTCATACAGGGTCGGGAGCACGCCCCAGACCTCGAGCCGCTTGTTGGTGAAGCGGCGTACGTCGTGGACGGTGTCGAGCAGCTGCCCCACCCCGCGGTGCGACAGGGTCTCGCACTGCAGCGGCACCAGCACGCCGGTGGCGGCGGTCAGGGCGGCGACGGTCAGCACGCCCAGCGAGGGCGGGCAGTCGAGCAGGATCCAGTCGTACTCGACGTCGAGGTCCTCGAGGGCGGTCTTGATGACATGCTCGCGGCCGGTGCGGGTCAGCAGGTCCGCCTCGGCGCGGGCCAGCTCGATGGTCGCCGGCAGCAGGTCGACGCCGTCCTCGGTCTCGAGGATCACCTCGGCGGGGTCGACGCCCTGGGTGAGCACGTGGTGGATCGACACCTCGAGGTCCTCGGGGTCGATGCCGAGGGAGAACGTCAGGCAGGCCTGCGGATCCAGGTCGACGAGCAGCACGGAGTGCCCCAGCTCGGCGAGGGCCGCGCCGATGGAGGCCACCGAGGTGGTCTTCGCGACGCCGCCCTTCTGGTTGGCGACCGCCAGTGTCGTCGTCATCGGTGCCCATCATGCCCGACGGGAGGCGCACGTCGGGGAGGCACTGCTTGACTGGGTCGCATGTCTCCCAGCACCCCTCCCGACACCTCCCCCGGCACCTCGCGCGGCACCGCTCTGGTGACCGGTCCGACCGCGGGCATCGGCCGGTCCTTCGCCGAGCAGCTCGCCCGCCGCGGGCACGACCTGGTCCTGGTCGCCCGGGACACCCGGCGCCTCGAGGAGCTCGCGGCCGAGCTGCAGGCGTCGTACGGCGTGACCGCGGAGGTGCTGCCCGCCGACCTCGCCGACCGCGACGCCCTCGCCACCGTGGAGGAGCGGCTGCGGGACCCGGAGCGGCCGGTCGAGCTGCTGGTGAACAACGCCGGCTTCGGGCTCAAGCGCCGCTTCCTCGACAACGACGTCGAGGCCGAGACCGCGATGCTGGACGTGCTGGTCACCGCGGTGCTGCGCCTCTCCCACGCCGCGCTCGGCCCGATGAGCGAGCGCGGCCACGGCGGCGTCATCAACGTCTCGAGCGTGGCGGCCTTCCTGCCCCGCGGCAGCTACTCCGCGGCGAAGGCCTGGGTGAACAGCTTCAGCGAGTGGGCGGCCAACGAGTACCGCGGGAAGGGCGTCACCGTGATGGCGCTGTGCCCGGGGTTCACCAAGACCGAGTTCCACCAGCGGATGGACGTCAGCCGCGGCTCCGCGCCCGACTTCATGTGGCTGGAGGCCGACGACCTGGTCGCGCGCGCCCTGGCCGACTACGACCGGGGCCGGGTCTACTCCGTGCCCGGCGCGCAGTACAAGGTCATCACGACCGCCGCCCGGCTGGTGCCGAACTCCCTGCTGCAGCGCTTCCAGAGCCTGGGCCGGAAGTAGCGTCAGCCCTCACCCGCGATGAAGGCGCGTACGGCGTCGGCGACCAGCTGGACGGCGATCGCGGAGAGCAGCAGGCCGGCGATCCGGGTGACCAGCAGGACGCCGCTCTCCCGGATCAGCCGCAGGATCGGCAGCGAGAACCGCATGGCCGCCCACAGGCAGAGGTGGACGCCGACGATGCCGAGCCCCACCGCCAGGAAGGTCGCGCTGTCGTCGACCCGCTCCACGAAGAGCATGGTCGCGACGATCGCGCCCGGACCGGCCAGCAGCGGGGTCCCCAGCGGCACGAGCGCGACGTTGCCACCCGCCGACCCGCCCATCGAGTCCTCCTTGCCGGTGAGCAGCTCCAGGGCGACCAGGAGCAGCAGCAGTCCCCCGGCCGCCTGCAGCGCCGGCAGCGAGATGTGCAGGTAGGACAGGATCTGCTGGCCGAAGAAGGCGAAGCAGGTGATGACGAGGAACGACACACCGACCGCCTGCCAGGCGGCCCGTCGCGAGGTCGCCGCGGACCGGCCGCTGGTCAGCGACAGGAAGATCGGCACGGTGCCGACGGGGTCCATGATCACGAACAGGGTCACGAAGACCTCGACGAGCAGGACGGTGTCGAGGACGCTCATCCCCGGACGATCTCCGGGGTCGCGCGGCCCGCGGCGGACGCGGCGGCGTCGGCGAGGTCGAGGAGACGCTCGTACTGGTCCGGCGCGGTGGTGTTCACCCCGAGCTCGTGGTCGTTCTTGCCCGCGCCGTGGTGGTCGCTGGAGCCGGTGACGACGAGGCCCAGGTTGCCCGCGATGGCGCGCAGCTCCGCCCGGGCCTCCCGGTCGTGGTCCTGGTGGTCGACCTCCAGCCCCGACAGTCCGGCGTCGCGGAAACCGGCGAGGTCGGCCTCCGACAGCCGGTGCAGGCTGCGCCCCCACGGGTGGGCGATGACGCTGACGCCTCCCGCCGCCGTGACGTGGCGGATGGTGTCGAGCAGCGGGGCGGCGTACCGCTGGACGTTGGCGGGCCGACCGGCCCCGAGGAAGCGGTCGAACGCCTCGGTGCGATCGGCGACCACGCCCAGGGTGACCAGGGCGTCCGCGACGTGCGGCCGGCCGGTCGCGGCGGTGCCGTGCGCGGCCCGTCGTACGTCCTCGTCGTCGATGGCGATGCCCAGCCCGCGCAGCCGCTCCAGCATCATCGGGACCCGGGCGCTGCGGCCGTCCAGCACGGCGTCGAGCTCGTCGACCAGCGGGGCGTACGTCGGGTCCGGGAGGTAGGCCAGCAGGTGGACGCCCCAGTGCCCGTGCCGGGTGCTGATCTCCATGCCGCGCACCAGTTCGACGCCGTACTCGTCGGCGGCCGCGGCCGCCTCGGTCCAGCCCGCGGAGGTGTCGTGGTCGGTGATCGCCAGGACGTCGAGACCGGCCGCGGCCGCGGCCTGGACCAGCTCGCGCGGGGTCTGGGTGCCATCGCTCGCCCGGGAGTGGGTGTGGAGGTCGATGCGCACCCGTCCCAGGGTAGCGAGGAGGCGGCCCGGCGCCGATTCCGCAGCGTCGGCCCGGCTCAGGTCACCAGTGCAGCCGCGGTCCACCGAACGGCAGCGCGAGCAGCGGCGGCCCCAGGGCCGAGACGTCGCGCAGGATCCAGTCGTCGCGCAGCAGCAGCATCGCGGAAGCCGGCCGCAGCACGATCCACAGCCATCGTCCGGCCGCCTCCCCCGCCACGACCGAGCGGTCCCACTCCCCCGTGTCGCGACTGGTCGACACCGGCCACAGGCGGACGGCCTGGCTGCCGATCCGCACCTGCACGGCGGGCGGCCCCTCCACGATGTCGGCACCGGGGTCGTCGTGCAACGTGCCGGCGACCCGGGCACCCAGGCCAGTGCCGGGCTCCTCGCTCACCACGAGCACGTCGACCGGGCCGTCCAGCTCGCTGGTCCCCGAGCAGCAGGTCATCGTCGCCCGCGGCCGGTCCGGCCCGCCCACCGCCGCGAAGTCGGTGACGCTCCAGCCCGGGCTCAGCGGCCAGGGCAGGTACGTCGGGAAGCCGGCCGCGCGTCGCAGGTGCTCGGCGAACCCGTCGTACGACGACTCCGCGGGACGCCACAGCGGCGCGACGCTGCCGTGCTCGGGACACGCGACGACACCGTCCGCGTCGAGGGGCGCGACCGGGGTCGAGCAGCGGGGACAGCCAGGGTCGGGCATGGAGACCACCGTGCGGACCGCGCCCGCGGCACGTCAAGAGTTCCAGCGCAGCACGACCGGTTGGCCGCGCTCCTCACCGAGCACCGACACCGTCGCGGTGTCCAGGCGGAGCAGCCGTCCCTCGCTGACCGGCAGCCCCAGCCAGCGGGCGGCCAGCGCCCGCAGCGAGTGCCCGTGGGCGAAGACCAGCGTCGCCCCGTCGGCGGCCCGCGCGCGGGCCACGACCCGGTCGAGCCGCTCGCCCACCTGCGCGGCCGACTCGCCTCCCGGCACCGGCCCGGACCAGATCGTCCAGTCCGGGACGCGCTCCCGGATCTCGGCGGTGGTGATGCCCTCGTAGTCGCCATACGCCCACTCGACGAGGTCCTCGTCGACCTCCGCGTCGGCGTACCCCGCCAGCTCGGCGGTACGACGCGCGCGCTGCCTCGGGCTCGTCAGCACCTGCACGAAGTCGGTGCCGGCCAGCCGCGCGGGCAGCCCGCGCGCGACCTCCTCGCCCTCCGGCAGCAGCGGCAGGTCGGTGACCGACGTGTGCCGGCCGTCTCGGCTCCACTCGGTCTGGCCGTGCCGGACCAACCACAGCTCGTCACCCATGACGGTGGCTCAGACGACCGGACCCTCGTCGTCCTCGGCGTCGTTCTCGAGGTTCCAGCGGAGCTGGAACTCCACCTCCTCCTCGCCGTCGCCGCGCTCGTGCTCGATCGAGAACTCGGCGCGCACCGGCACCCGGAACCGCTCCCCCGCGATCTGGATCCGGAAGGACTTCCCGGTCTCCAGCGCGTCGGCCAGTCGGCGCAGCTTCGCGACGACCTCCTCGGTGGAGTAGATCTTCTCGATGTCGCGATCCGGCTTGCTCATGCCCTCAGCATGCCGTACCGCCCCACGGCGCGAGGTTTGACCCTAGGTTGACCCCTATGCCACTCACCCGGGCCCGCGTGGCCGTCGCCGCGGCGTTCTTCGGCCAGGCCCTGGTCCTGCTCAGCCTGACCACCCGGCTGCCCGAGTTCCAGGACAAGTGGCACCTCTCGGACGTGACCCTGTCGTTGGTGCTGCTGATGATGATCCTGCTGGCGGGAGCGGGGTCCGTGGTCGCCGAGGCGCTGGCGAAGCGGCGCGACAGCGCGCTGCTGCTCCGCGCCGGGCTGCTGCTGGTGGCGCTGGCGGTCCCGCTCATCAGCACGGCGCCCTCCACGCCCGTCTTCGTCGCCGGCGTGGGCCTGTACGGCGTGGGCCTCGGCATCGTGGACGCCAGCACCAACATGCAGGCCGTCGCGCTCGAGCACCGCTACGGGCGGCCGATCCTCCCCTCGTTCCACGGCGCGTGGACGCTCGGCGGCGTGGTCGGCGCCGCGCTCACGCTCCTGACCGCGGACCTGCCGCTGCCCGCGACCGCCGTCCTCGCGGTGGTGCCGCTCGTCGCGGCATTCGGCGCGTTCCTGCCCCGCGACCACGGACCGACCGAGCTGGCCGCCCAGGTCGCCGTCCCCTGGCGCCCGATCATCCTGGTCGGCATCGCGATGGTGCTCTTCTACATGGTCGACACCGCCGTGCAGACCTGGGGACCGCTCTTCCTCGACCACACCTTCAGCACCCCGGAGCGCTACGTGTCGCTCTCCGCCCTCGGCTACCTGCTGGCCAGCGGCGTCGTGCGGATCGCGGGCGACTCGCTGGTGCGGCGGTACGGCGCCGTCCTGGTCCTCCGGGCGGGCGCGCTGCTCGGGGCCGCGGCCCTGGCCCTGGTCGTCTTCTCGACCAGCTGGCCGATGGCCGTCGCGGGCTTCTCGCTGCTCGGCGCGGGCGTGGCCGTCGTGGCTCCGCTGAGCTTCTCCGCCGCGGCCCAGATCGCCGGCGGCGAGGGCTTCGACCCGGCCGTGCGCCAGGCCCGGGTCGACGCCGTGATCGCCCGGTTCAACCAGTTCAACTACGTCGGCGCGCTGCTCGGCTCGGTGCTCACCGGGCTGATCGGCGCGGACTCGCTGCGGATCGGCTTCGCCGTCCCGATGATCCTGGTGCTGGGCATCATCCCGCTCGCGCCGGCGTTCGTGCCCCGCGTGGTGGCCTCAGTCCGAGGCTGATCCACCGTCCGGGGACGCCGGACCGCTCCAGTTCTTGTCCGGCTGCGGCACGGGACGACCGGGCTGCTCGCCGCCGCGGGCCTCCAGGTAGCTGTTCTTCGGCACCATCACCTTGCGCCGGAAGATGCACACGACCGTGCCGTGCTGGTTGTAGCCGATGGTCTCCACGTGGACGATGCCGCGGTCGTCCTTAGACTTCGACTCGAACTTGTCGAGCACGGTGCTCTCGCCGTAGATCGTGTCGCCGTGGAAGGTCGGCGCGACGTGGCGCAGCGACTCGACCTCCAGGTTGGCGATCGCCTTGCCCGAGACGTCCGGGACGCTCATGCCGAGCAGGATCGAGTACACGTAGTTGCCCACCACGACGTTCTTCTTGAACTGGGTGGTCTCGACGGCGTAGTTCTCGTCGATGTGCAGGGGGTGGTGGTTCATGGTCAGCAGGCTGAACAGATGGTCGTCGTACTCGGTGACCGTCTTGCCGGGCCAGTGCTTGTAGGTCGCGCCGACCTCGAACTCTTCGTAGCTGCGTCCGAACTGCATGCGCCGATGATGCCCCCTGCGACGGGCGCGGCGCATCCGTCCCTACGCGTGGGTAATGTCACCCCACGCGCAGGGACGCGAGGTCAGCTCCCGCCGCCGCCGGCCTTGCGCCGGTGCATCTTCGGGGCGTTGTCGGCGACCTCGGAACCGTGCGCCTTCTCCTTGACCGGACCGTCCTTCGGTACGCCGCGGTCGTTGGACTGCTTGCGGTCGAGCGCCTCGCGCATCTTCGCCTTGAGGTCGTCGTTCGCGCCGTTGGCGTCCGTCATGGGGTCCTCCGGAGGGTGGGGGGCGGGCTGTCGGTCCAGCCAAGCACGCTCGTGCGCCGGAGTCGACGGGTTAAGCCCGCGGCCGTCCGTCGGCCGCCGGGCTCACTCGTTGCGCCACTCCGGGCTGTTCGTCCCCAGGTCGTCGGCGTAGATCCGCGGCATCATCCAGCGGCCGGCGATCGCCGCGCCGTCGGGCACCCCGGCCGCGCCGCCCCACGAGAAGCCGTGGGTGTGCGAGCGCCAGACCATGCCCCAGTTGTCGGCGTAGCTGCGGTAGAGCGTGTTCTCGAAGACCCGCAGGATCAGCTCGTCGCCGTACTGGCCGCCGTTCTGGAAGTTGCTGGACCCGGTGACGACCATCTTGCGGCCGCGCTCGCCGTCGTAGTTGCCGTTGACCAGCAGGATCTTGGTGTGGCTGTAGAGGTCGATCTCGCCGTCCTCGTCGGTGTCGAAGCCGGTGCTGCGCACGGGCATCAGGCCGCGGCCGGTGGGCCTGGCGAAGACGTCGCGTACGCGGCCGCCGGCGTACCCGACCATGATCTTGACGTCGCAGCCCTTGGCGTAGAGGTCACGCAAGCGGTTGGCGATCATCACCCCGCGGTCGCCGTCCCAGGCGTGCATGTTGACCCGGATGATGGTGCGTCCGGTGTCGGTGCGCGCGCCCAGGCACTTCACCGGGGCGAGCAGCCGCGAGATCGGGTCGCGCGTCGGCGTCCACCGGGTGCGCTTGGTCGCCGCCTTGTCCCGCGGGAACGGCAGGACGAACAGCCCGAACTTGCCGATGGACTTGCGCAGGTACGGATGCTTCGCCAGCCGGTCGCGGCGCATCTCGTTGTAGACCGTGTTGAGGGTCGCGTACAGCCGGCGCTTGTTGTTGAGCGTCAGCAGGTCGTTCCACTGGTTCTCGGCGCCGTTGAGCTTCATGTTCAGCGAGCCGAGCATGACGACGTTCTTGGCCGTGCCGGTGTGCGAGAACAGCACGAACTTGCTGTGCTGGACGTCGCCCTGGCCCCGGCAGCTGGCCTTGCACTGGTAGAAGAAGCTCTTCCGGCTGCGCTTGCTGCCGAGGGAGGAGCGCAGCTTCTTCTGGGCGGCCGGGAGCTCGTGGCCGTTGACGATCACCTGCACGTGGACCTTGCGCTTGCGCCGGGCCTCGATGAGCGCGTCGGCGACCTGCGTCCGGTCGAAGGAGAACATCACCATCTTGATGGTGGAGCCCTTCCGGGCCTTCCGGATGGCCGCGATGACCTGCTGCTCCAGCCGGAACTGTCGCTCGCCACCGACCCGCGGGGTGTTGAACTTGACCCCCGGCGTCGGCCGCCAGCCGCCCTTGCGCTCGGCCGCCTGGGCCGGTGCGGTGATCGGGGCCGCGGCGATCGGGCCGATCAGGGCCGCCGCCACGACGGCGACGACGAGGACGGCGAGACGGGCGCGGACCGTCCCTCTCGGGGACCGAGAGCGGGCGGGCACGAGCGGGTTCGACGCTGACACGGGCTGCAACCTACCCGAGGAGCGAGGGGATTTTACGATTCTCGGCTCAGTCGCCGCGCCCCCGGCGCAGCACGCGCGCGGCCCGTCGCAGCGGCGTCGCGGCGCGTTCGGACTGCTCGTCGCGGCGCTCCAGCTCCGCCGTCAGCTCCCGCACGTCCTCGAGGAGTACGCCGACCAGCCGGGTCGCCGACTCGAGCATCTCGCCGTCGGTGATCGAGTCCAGGGACCGCCCCGCGGGGAGGTCGTCGGGGACCAGCAGCGAGTCGACGTCGCCGACCACCGGGTGGCCGCGCTCGACGATCAGGTCCACCGCGCGGCGGCTGCGCCGCCGGCAGTCCGCCAGCAGCTCCTCGTCGAGGCCGGCCCGCTGCCCCTGCTGCTCGGCGAGGCGGCCCTCCGCCAGGTGACCGCGGATCCAGCGCCCCCGGTCGAAGGCGGTGTGGAACGACCCGAGGTGGGCGTTGACGCGTCGGAGCAGCTCGACCTGGACGGCGCCCAGCGACGGGTTCACCGCCTCGCTCTCGACCACGTAGTCCCCCGTGAGCCCGAGGACGCCGGCGAAGTTGCGCCAGTGCTGGTCGGGCGACGCCTCGCGTCCCGGCACGGGCAGCACGTGGATGCGCTCCGGCGGAAGGACCCGTCCCCACCGCTCCAGCACGCCGGCCAGGTCCCAGGTGCGCCAGCCGAACTCCGAGCGGGTGTCCGCCTCGGCCGCGGCGTGCAGGTCGAGCTCGCTGCCGTTCTTGACCATCTCCTGCCAGCCGGCCGTCAGCATGCCGGCCGCGTGCCGGGCCGTCACGACGACGTGCACCTCGGCGGGCGCGAGCCGCTCCAGCGCGCGGCGTACCTGGGGCGCGCTCGCACCGCAGAAGAACTCGTGGGTGATCAGCCCGGTGCCGTCGGCGGCGTCGAGCTCGGCGCACAGCCGCTCCCAGGTGCCCGGCGCCCGGGGGTCGCGCCGCTCGAGGTGCTTGCGGCCCTGGACCTCCAGCGCGGCCCAGAGGTGCTCGCGGTGGCCGCCGCCGGGCAGGACGACGCCGTCCTCACGCAGCCGGCCGCGGTTCGACCAGAGGATCCGCTGGAGGTACGTCGTACCCGTCTTGGGCAGCCCGATGTGCAGGAAGACGCGCGCGACCATGCCGTACTGCCTCCTCAGCCCTGGAGGGCGTAGTCCTTCAGCAGGCTCCGGCCGATGATCATCTTCTGGATGTCGGAGGTGCCCTCGCCGATGAGCATGAACGCGGCCTCGCGGTAGAGCCGCTCGATCTCGTACTCCTTGGAGTAGCCGTAGCCGCCGTGGATGCGGAAGGAGTCGGAGACGACCTCGTTGCAGTACTCCGCGGCGAGCATCTTGGCCATCCCGGCTTCGACGTCGTTGCGCTCGCCCTTGTCCTTGCCGCGGGCGGCCTTGACCATCATCGCGTGGCTGGCCTCGACCTTGGTCGCCATCTCCGCGATCCGGAACAGGATCGCCTGGTGCTCGGCGATCGGCTTGCCGAAGGTCTCGCGCTGCTGGGCGTAGGCGATGGCCAGCTCGAAGGCGCGGTTGGCGATGCCGCAGGCGCGGGCCGCGACGTTGACGCGGCCGACCTCGACGCCGTCCATCATCTGGTAGAAGCCCTTGCCCGGCTCGCCGCCCAGGATCTGCTCGGCACCGATGCGGTGGCCCTCGAAGACCGCCTCGGTGGTGTCGACGCCCTTGTAGCCCATCTTGTCGATCTTGCCCGGGATGGTCAGACCCTGCGCGGTCTCGCCGAAGCCCGGCTCCTTCTCCACCAGGAACGTCGTCATGTTCTTGTAGACGCTGTCCGCGCCCTCGTCGGTCTTGACCAGCACCGCGATCAGGTTCGACGTGCCACCGTTGGTCAGCCACATCTTCTGACCGTCGATCGTGTACCCGCCGTCGTCGCCGCGGGTGGCCTTCGTGCGGATCGCCGCCACGTCGGAGCCCAGACCGGGCTCGGACATCGAGAAGGAGCCGCGGATCTCACCGGTGGCCATCCGCGGGAGGTACTTCCGCTTCTGCTCCTCGGTGCCGTGGCGCATCAGCATGTAGGCCACGATGAAGTGGGTGTTGATCACGCCAGAGACGCTCATCCAGCCGCGCGCGATCTCCTCCACGCACAGCGCGTAGGTCAGCAGCGACTCCCCGAGGCCGTCGTACTCCTCGGGGATCATCAGCCCGAAGATCCCGAGCTCCTTGAGCCCCTCGACGATCTCGGCGGGGTACTCGTCGGCGTGCTCCAGCTCGGTCGCGACCGGGAGGATCCGCTCCTCGACGAAGGTCCGCACCGCCTTCAGGATCTCGCGCTGGTCCTCGGACAGTCCCTCGGTCTGGCACAGGCGACCCATGAGTACTCCTCGATGTGGCGGGGTGGCGTACGACACGAACGCCGGAAGGATACCGGTGAGTCACTTAGCGCCGGGGGCAGGTCCGCGGGGGCCGCCGAGGCGGTACGGCGACCGGCCACCGGTTACCCTCGGGGGGCTGCGGAACCCAGGCGGAGGAGCGATTCGTGTGACCAGGTGGCTCCGTGCCCGCGGCGCTCGCGCCCGGCGCGGCTCCCGCCCGTCGACCGCGGAGCTCGTCGTCGGCCTGGCGGCGGTCGTGGCGATGGTCCTCGCCCTCGTGGTGACCCTGGTGCCGTCCACGCTCGACGTCCTCACCCCCTCCGGCTCGCCGCAGTCGGCCCGCGAGGACGACGCGACCGAGCAGCCCACGTTCTCGGCCTCGCCGACCCCCACCGCCACCCCCTCGCCGTCGGAGACCGCTCCGGTCCCCCCGGGCGCCACCCCGTCCGGGCCGGCCGCGACGAACCCCGCGCCGACGACCGGCGCCCCGAAGATCACGACGCCGGGGATGTCGTTCCCCTCGATCGCCCGGCTCGACGAGGTGATGGGCAGCCGCGGGCTCACCCGGGTGCCGCCCCGGGCCTGGGAGGGAGCGACGTTCACCGTGGCGTCGTACAACGTCCTCGGCGCGAGCCACACCCGCGGCCCCAAGCGCCGTAAGGGGTACGCCGCCGCCGAGCAGCGGCTTCCCGCGCAGCTGGAGCTGCTCGGCGCCAAGGGCGTGTCCGTCGCCGGCCTGCAGGAGTTCCAGTACCCCCAGGTGCACCAGCTGCGGGCGCGCACGGGCGACGCCTGGGGGATCTACCCCGGGGTGGAGCTCGGCAACTGGCTCGCCGACAACTCGATCGTGTGGCGCACCGACCAGTGGGAGGCGCTGACGACGCGCACCGTGGAGGTCCCGTACTTCCGCGGCAAGCCCACCCCGATGCCGTACGTCCTCCTCGAGCACCTCGAGTCGGGCCGCCGCGTGTGGTTCGCGAACTTCCACAACCCCGCGAACGTCGCCGGCGACGCGGCGCACCTGCGCGCCCAGGCCCTGCAGATCGAGGCCAAGCTCGCCAAGGAGCTCAGCGCCGACGGCACGCCGGTCGTCGTCACCGGTGACATGAACGACCGCAAGGAGTTCGCCTGCCCCTTCGCCACCGCGAGCGGCATGCACTCCCCCAACGGCGTCACCATCCGCGACGGCTCGTGCGTCCTGCCTCCCAAGCTCGACGTCGACTGGATCTTCGGGACCCAGGACCTCACGTTCTCGGACTTCCAGTCAGACTCGCAGAGCCAGGGCCGCAAGCTGAGCGACCACCCGCTCATCACCTCGACCGCCGCCCTCCCCGGCGTCGAGGACCGCACCGACTGTGAGCCGCGCATCTCCCGCGACGGGGTCGTCTGGTACTGCCCGGCCAATTGACTGGGTGCGTCCCACTCTCGGTCCGCCCGACAGAGCCGAACGCCTACCAGATCAGTTGAGGTCCGATCATGGCCGCACTGACCGGGCATCCCGCCTAGATCGACGTCGCGCTGTCATCGAACGGGGTCACGCGCGGACCGCCGAAAGTTGCCGGGCAGCAGCCGGGTAGAGGCGAGCCAGCGCGGTAATGCTCTGCCAGTTGCTCGTCTGTGGGTTCTGGCTCAAGCGGCCGGCCGTCCGGCCGCCAACGCTCGAAAGAGACCCCAATCGCGTTCGGTCCTCTCGCTTAGGCGGCAGGTGCGTCAATCACCTGAGTGCTTGCGAAATCACCTCCGTCGCGAGCCGCGTGTTCCGGGACGACCCAGCATCAGGCAGGTGATCTGAATAGGCTTGGGCCGAACACGACATGTGAGGCCGCCCGTAACGGACCGGCACCGCGCTGGCGACTGCTGCGTCCTGCGGCATGAAAGGCAGAGATGGACTTCATCGTCTTGGAACGGTTCGAAGCCGTGCCGGCGAGCCCACGGCCGCTGGTCGTACTGCGGGCGAACACCTGGAACGACTACAGCTTTCGCACACTCTTCGGTGCCGAACTGCACCACGACGGGGAGATCCTGGACCTCGAAGGCGTCAAGATTATGAAGCGCGGTCAGGTAAAAGGCCCTCACCAGGTCCCGACCTCGTTCGTCGAGCTGGACGAGAGCTACTGCTCTCTTGGTCAGGAAGTCGAGTACTACGAGAAGCTCATGACGATCGATCCTTTGATCCGCGAACAGCTCCTCCGCGGCATCCGGGATGTCGCCGCCGATCCGACCATTGCGGCCTCGTTCGAGCAGGAGCCAGCGTGGGGAACCTCGGTGCTTCGTTTCGGTCAAGCTACCAACGCACTTAAAGTCGGACCTGAGATACTGCGTGGTCAGAAACGGGTCACTGGCATCGCCAACTTCACCTACAACCACCCCCCTTCCAGCCTCAACCTCGTCTTCGACTTCGATGACACCACCGGGCTTCCAGGTCGGACCAACGTCGTCATTGGCTACAACGGCGTCGGAAAGACGAGTCTCCTGGCCGGGATCGCAAATGCGATCAGTCAGGTGACTCGGCGTATCGGGTCGGCGTTGGACGGCGCCTCGGTCACTGGTACCGACAACACCTTCGGGGCCGTGATCACTGTCTCCTACAGCCCCTTCGACACCTTCGCACTGGGCGGATTCAGCTGGTCGAAGCAACACCGACTGATGGAGGTGTTGTGGTGCCGAGGAAGCGTGTGCCGGACGTGGTCCGGTCGAGGTTCTTCGATCTGGTGTGTGCGGGGTCGTCGTTGGCAGCGGCGGCGGGCGAGGTT
>NZ_DATJTA010000048.1:0-35344 GCF_035503875.1 Nocardioides sp. | reverse complement strand
CTGATATGTAGCGACCTCCTGTCAAGCGGCAGGGTGAGGCGCCCGTCCCGATGGTTCGGGCGGGCGCCTCGTGCTTCGTCGTCGTGGGTGGCTGGTGAGCGTGTCGTTGGCGACGCGCGGTCAGACTGATATACGCGGGTTGGTTACCGCAGGACGGTGCTTCGGCAGGAGCGGGACCGCTTGTCTAGCGTCGAGCGTCGCGGATGAGATGTCCGTTGCTCATAGGTGTTTCGCGGGTCGCTCCACGCGCTGCCACCACCACAGCTGTGACGACCAAGCAGATCGTGGTGGCTACTCCTCGAGCACTGCCAGGGACCAGCACCAGCCGGCCAGCTCGCGGGCGATCGCGACGTTGGCGATGGTGGGCTTCTTCTTGCGGTCGATGAACTTCACCCACCGTTGGTGCAGTCGCCGATTACCCGCATCGCCCCGAGCGCGGGCGGCTGCGGGGGCGAGATCCCACCGGTCGCGCATGGTCTTGCCCACGGTGTAGCGGGCGCGGTGGTGCCAGGCGGCCTCGACCAGGAGCCGCCGGACGTGGGTGTTGCCGGTCTTGGTGATCGACCCTTGAACGCGTGAGGACCCGGAGGAGTACTCGCTGGGCACCAGGCCGACGAAGGAGCCGATGGTGTTGCCAGTGAACCGGTGCCAGTCGCCGATCTCCACCGCGAGTGCGAACCCGGTCAGGGTGCTGACCCCACGCAGACATCCGAGTCGGTGCACCATGTCGGTGAACTCGGAGTCCGTGGCCATCTCGCCGATCGCGGTGTCAAGCCGGTCCCGGCGAGCCTTGACCATCAGGACGTTCTCATAGTCGGAGTCGAAGGCCAGCCGGGTCGCGCGGGTGCTCAGCTCCGGGAGTGCTTCGTGCCGCAGCCAGGCGTCGTGCTTCCCGGTCCAGGCCTGGCCGCCGTAGTAGACGATCCCGTGGCGCAGTAGCAGTTTCGACAATCGGTGCCGGCCCCGCATCAGGTCGCCTCGGCAGTCCTCGCGTGCCCGGACCAGGTCGCGGGCGGCTTCTTGATCCACGGTGGGGATCGCCACGGCGGCGACCTCATCGAGTCGCAGCAGACGCGCCAAGTGGATCGCGTCCTTCGCGTCGGTCTTGACCCGTTCGCCTGACGGCTTCTGCAGCTTTGACGGCGCCGCGACGACGCACCGGATCCCGGCAACGCCGAGGTGTCGATACAGACCGAAACCGGTCGGACCGGCCTCATAGACCACCGCGACCGGGCCGGGCAGATCACCAAGCCAGGACCGGATGTGCTCATAGGAAGGGGTCAACTTTGCTTGAACCAGCTCGCCCGTGACGCTATCGATCGCCGCCGCCGCGACTGATCGTGCGTGCACGTCGAGCCCAACGCTCGTACGCTCGGTAAACACCCGGGGCCTCCCACAACTGTTGGATAGGCCGAGCAGGCCAGCCCTACTCGGTAACCCACGACCATTTGTGAGTGAGGCCCCGGCCTACAACCCTCAGAAGCCCTGAGCGGTCACCTCATACCGTCTAGCCCGCGAGGTGGCCGTGGTCGACGACCTGGATGCTGCCGTGCACGGCGGCGGCGTCGTCGGAGGCGAGGAAGGCCACCACCGCCGCCACGCTGTCGGCGCTCATGAACCCGCGTGCGGCCGAGATCCGCATGACGAGGTCGAAGTCGGCACCCTCGGGGACCTCGATCGTGTGCACCTGCGGGGTGTCCATGCCGCCCGGGCACACGCAGTTCACCCGCAGCGGCGAGCGGACGTACTCCACCGCGAGCGCCTTGGTCAGCCCGACCACGCCGTGCTTGGCCGCGGTGTACGCCGCCGAGTACGCCTCGCCCACCACGCCGGCGACGGACGCGACGTTGACGATGTTGCCGCCGACCTCGAGCAGGTGCGGGATCGCGGCCTGCGAGCAGAAGAAGGCCCCGCCGAGGTTCACGGCCACGTCGTGCGCCCACTGCTCCTCGGTCACCTCCGTGGTGAGCCGGAAGTCGTGACGACCCGCGTTGTTGACCAGCACGTCGAGCCGCCCGCACGCCTCGACCGCGGCGGCCACCGCTGCCCGGCACGAGGACGGCGAGGCCACGTCGAGCGGTCCGAACAGCACCTCGCCGGGCAGGTCCGCGCACGAGGCGGCGACCTCGGCGAGCCGACCCTGGTCGCGCGCCGCGGCGTACACGGTCGCGCCGCCGGCCGCGAAGCGCCGGACGGACGCGGCGCCCAGCCCCGAGGACGCGCCGGTGACGAGGACGGTCTTGCCGGTGAAGGTGCTCCCTGCTGCGGACATGGGCCGCAACCTAGCCACTTCCGAAGCTCCCCGGGTAGGAGTCGAACCTACGTCGCTAGTCCTGATTCAAAGTCAGGCGGGCCCTGCCGGCAGACCAACCGGGGATTGCTCTCGCAGAGGACACCCTAGATCGAACGCTCGTCGTCGGCGGAGCCGGATAAGTTGCGAGGGTGGACCTGCCCGTGATGCCGCCCGTCCAGCCGATGCTCGCCAAGTCGGTCTCGGGGATCCCCGATCCCGCCAAGCACGGCGGGCTCAGCTTCGAGCCCAAGTGGGACGGCTTCCGCTGCCTGGTCTTCCGCGACGGCGACGAGGTCGAGCTGGCCTCGCGCAACACCAAGCCGCTGACCCGCTACTTCCCCGAGGTCGTCGCGGCGGTCAAGGAGCAGCTGCCCGAGCGCTGCGTGCTCGACGGCGAGCTCTTCGTCGCCGTCGACCAGCGCCTGGAGTTCGAGGTGCTGCAGGAGCGCATCCACCCGGCCGCGTCCCGCATCGAGATGCTCAGCGAGAAGACCCCCGCCGGGTTCGTGGCGTTCGACCTGCTCGCGCTCGGCGACGAGTCGTACGTCGAGCGTCCCTTCGCCGAGCGGAGGGCCGCCCTGGAGGACGCGCTCGCGGGGCTGCCCGGTCCGTGCTACCTCACCCGCACCACCACCGACCCGGCGGAGGCGGAGCGCTGGTTCGAGCAGTTCGAGGGCGCCGGGCTCGACGGGGTGATCGCCAAGCCGCTGACCGCGCCGTACTCCCCCAACGGGCGGACGATGCTGAAGATCAAGCACGAGCGCACCGCCGACGTGGTGCTGGCCGGCTACCGCGAGCACAAGACCAGCACCCCGGAGCGGCCGCTGATCGGGAGCCTGCTGCTCGGTCTGCAGACCGAGGACGGCCTGCAGCACGTCGGCGTCAGCGCCAGCTTCACCGCCCAGCGCCGCGCCGAGCTGTACGACGAGCTGCAGCCGCTGGTGTGCGCGATCGAGGACCATCCCTGGGGTCGCTGGGCGGAGTTCCTCACCGCGAACCCGGACCGGGTGCCCGGCACCCAGAGCCGGTGGAGCCAGGGCAAGGACCTCTCGTTCACGCCGCTGCGCCCCGAGCGGGTGCTGGAGGTGAAGTACGACCACATGGAGGGGCGGCGGTTCCGCCACACCGCCCACTTCAAGCGGTGGCGCCCCGACCGCGACCCGGAGTCGTGCGGCTACGACCAGCTCGAGGAGCCCGTCGGCTACGACCTCTTCGAGGTCCTCAGCGGTGGCGCCGGGGACTAGAGTTTTGTCATGAACGACTACGACGTGGTGCTGCTCATCGAGCAGGCGCTCACCCCGGCAGACGCCGCCCAGGTCCGGTCCCTCCACGAAGGGCTCGACGAGCCCGTCACGTACCACGTGCTGCTGCCGCTGGAGGACGCCGCGGCGCGCATCGAGACCGCGATGGGCTCCCTCTCCGCCGGCGAGATGATGGCCTCCCCGGCGCTGGCGATGTCGGACGCCGAGATGGAGGCGCTGCGCAAGGAGTGCGCGGACCGCTCGGCGATCGAGCTGCAGGCCACCCTGGACGCGCTGGACGCGGCCGGGGCGGACGCGACCGGGCAGGTGATCTCCGGCCCGCCGATCGAGGCGCTCGGCGCCAAGGTCAAGGAGGTCGACGGCCGCGAGGCGATCATCCTCACCCGGCCGCACGTCGTCGCCGAGTTCTTCCACCTCGACTGGACCTCGCAGGCCCGCCGCAAGATCGGGGTCCCGGTGCTCCACCTGCTGGAGCACGAGAACTTCGACGAGCAGGCGGGCGGCGGCGAGGGCGTCACCGGCGCTTGAGCCGGCCCTTCCCGCGAGTCGTCCGGCGGTTTTGTTACCGAACGATGGGTCTCGTGTGGATCTTGCGTGGACCGCCTCGGCTTAGGTTTCTTGCGTCAGCAAGGCCTGGACACGAACTAGTACGAGCTGATGAAACCGGGCGACCGGAGCTTCGGGGGGAGCGCCGACGTACCGGAACTGCAAGGGCTGAGGGTCCACGGAACTCCGGGGGGAATTCCGACGGACACTCGCCAGTAGGAGCCCGCCCGGCACTGCTCACGCAGTGCCAGGCGGGCCTTCTGCATTTCGGACGGCTCCGGCCTCAGACCTGTCGCTTCGGCGAGACGTAGTCGCTCGGCTCGTCCTCGATCATGTAGTTCGGGTTCGCCTCGATGGCCGCGACGGTCCGCCGCAGCCAGTCCTCGTCGGAGGTCTCGATCTCGCGCGCGGCCAGCTGCTCGCGCAGGTAGCCGATGAGGTCGTCGGTCTCGCCCGCGTCCTTCGCGACCGATGTCGCGTCCACCGCGGCCTGCAGATCAGAGTCGTAGACAGCCATGGCGGGCTAGTACCCAACGCGCGTCGTCGTTCACGACTCGACCCGGTTGCCGTCCTCGTCCCAGTGCGAGGCGACCTTCTTGCTCGGCTGCACGCGCGGCGGCTCGCCCGGCATCTTCGGGTAGTCCGGCGGGAAGTTGAGCTCGACCGCGCCCTGCTCCTCCCACAGGTCCAGCAGCGGCTGGAGGGAGTACGCCGTGTCGTCGATCGCCGCCCAGGCGTCGCCGGTGTCGGCGAGCCGCTCCGGGACGGTGAACAGGTTGTGCTCCTTCGGGTCGGTCGTCCCGGCGAGCTCGGCCCAGCTCAGCGGCAGGGAGACGGGCGCGCCCGGCAGCGGCCGCAGGGAGTACGCCGAGGCCATGGTCCGGTCGCGGTTGTTCTGGTTGAAGTCGACGAAGATCCGCTCCCCGCGCTCCTCCTTCCACCACTCGACCGTCACCTGGTCGTCGCGCTCGGCCAGCGCGCGGCCGAACGCGATCGCGGCGTGCCGCACGTCGACGAACTCCCACCGGGGCTCGATCCGCACGAACACGTGGACGCCGCGGTTGCCGGAGGTCTTGGGGTAGCCGACCATCCCGAGGTCCTCGAGCAGTTCCTTGGCGACGCCCGCGACCCGCACCGCGTCGGTGAACCCGGTGCCCGGCTGCGGGTCGAGGTCGATGCGCAGCTCGTCGGGCCGGTCGACGTCGGCGCGGCGTACCGGCCAGGGGTGGAAGGTCAGCGTGCCCATGTGCGCGCACCAGACCGGCACCGCGATCTCGGTGGGGCAGATCTCCTGCGCGGTGCGCCCCGAGGGGAACGTGATCTCGACGGTCTCGAGGTAGTCGGGGGCGCCCTGGGGCACCCGCTTCTGGTAGAACGCGTCGGCGTTCTTGTCCTGCGGTCCGGTGGCCAGCTTCATGCCGGGCCGCACCCCCGACGTCCACCGTTCCAGCGCCGTGGGCCGCTCGCGCAGCGCGCGCATCAGCCCGTCCTCGACGCCGGCGAAGTACTCGGCGACCATCAGCTTGGTCACCTCGGGGGTGTGCTCTGTCGCCTCGTAGATCACCCGGTCCGGGCTGGAGACGCGGACGGCGCGGCCGCCCGCCTGGACCTCGGCCGCGGGGGTCTTCGCCATAGCCACACGCTAGCGGTGCGGCTGGCGTGGCGCCGTACGCTGGAGGCATGGGTTACGACGTGGAGAAGACCGACGCCGAGTGGCGTGAGCAGCTCTCCCCCGACGAGTACGCCGTCCTGCGCCAGGCCGGCACCGAGCGGGCCTTCACCGGGAAGTACACCGACACCGAGACCACCGGCGTCTACCGCTGCAAGGCCTGCCAGGCCAAGCTGTTCGAGTCGGACACCAAGTTCCACTCGGGCTGCGGCTGGCCGAGCTTCTACCAGCCGATCACGGACACCATCGAGTACATCGAGGACAACTCGCACGGGATGAAGCGGGTCGAGGTGCGCTGCGCGAACTGCGGCTCGCACCTGGGCCACGTCTTCCCCGACGGGTACGGCACCCCCACCGGCGATCGCTACTGCATCAACTCGATCAGCCTCACGCTGGAGCCGGCCGAGGGCTGACGCCCCGGTCCGGAGACAGCGCGGTCAGCCCGCGAACCACCCGCTGGGGCTGAGCTCGGTCCCGATCCGCGGGACGTACTGGTCGAAGTAGATCCGCGAGATCAGCTCGCGGCGGCTGCGCACGTCGGCCTTGTCGAAGACGGACTTCAGGTGGTCCTGGACGGTGTACGTCGAGACGTGCAGCGTCGCCGCGATCTCCTTGGTGTCCACCCCCTGGAGGACCAGCTGGGTGACGTCGCGCTCGCGTTGGGTGAGTCCGAAGGCGGCGACGACCAGGGTCACGATCTCGGGCGGGCGCGCCTCCTCGATGGTGACGACCACGTCGCCGTCCCGGTCCCCGAAGGAGCTCAGCGGGGACGCGTGGACCACCAGCCACATGCCGCTCGCGCCGCGGATCCGGGCGCGCGGGGGCAGGGCCGACTCCCCGCGCGCATAGCGCCGTGCCGCGCCGACGAGTCCGGCGATCGGCCCCATCGGGTCGCCGGCGGCCACGCCGCCGATCAGGTCGGCGACCCGCGCCTCGGCGCCCAGACTCATCTGCGCGACCTGGTTGTCGCTGCCGACGATGAGGACCGCCGGCCCGGTGGCGGCCTGCGGGGGCGGCGCGTCGGCGAGCCGGGTCAGCATGCCGGTGCGCACCCCCCGGGCGAACTGGGCCGAGAGCGACGCCAGGAACGCGATGTCCTCGGGGGTGAACGTGTGGTCGTCGGAGCCGCGGAAGAGCGCCATCGCGCCCCAGGTCTGCGCCCCGTCGCGGAAGACCATCCGGGCCTCGTCCCCGAACCCGAAGTTCGGCACCATGAACCGGCTCATCCGCCCCGAGCGCTCGATCTCACCGTCGTGCATGACGTGGACCCCCGCTGCCGGCACCGGCGCGAGCGCGAGCTCGGTGAAGGCGGTCGGCTCGACGGTGCCGTACTCGATCAGCCCGAACTCGTGGTCGTGGGAGTCCATCTCCCGCAGGTGGCCGTACTTCCGCGCGCTCGTGAGCATGTGCGTGCCGGGGTCGTGGGTGGCCAGGCAGGCGCTCGCCCACGGGACGGCCCGGCGTACCGACTCGACCGCCTCGGCGAGGAAGGTCTCGAGGTCCAGCCCAGCCCGCGCGACGACGTCGACGTCCTGGCGCACGCGCTCACACGTCAGTCCTCCGGCCATGTCAGCAGTGTCGGCGGAACCCCCCGCGGCGCACATCCCAGAAATCTGGGTGGACCAGACCACCAGCGCCGACGGCCTCGAACTCCCCGGCCGATCGGGATGGTCCGGACCCACGCCCGCGCCGGAGGGTGCTGCCATGACCACCATCCCTCTCACCGGCCCGGTCGACGACGCGGGTCGCCTGCTCCACGAGGACGACCTCGTCGCCCAGCTGGCCCTCTCGCTCGCCCGGCTCGAAGCGGCGTTGGCGGACCGTGGCCGCGAGCCCGCCGACCTCGGCGCGCTGCGGATCCTGGCCACCGACCCGGAGGCCGTCGCCGGCGTCCGGGACGTGCTCACCGAGCGACTCGGCGCCACCGGTGCCGGCCCGACCCTCGAGGTCCTCGCGCGTGACCTGCCGCTGCCCGGCATGCAGGTCGCGCTGGAAGCCGACCTCCGCCCGCGGCTGCTCGTCGTCGTCGCGCACCCCGACGACGAGGCGTTCGGCACCGGCTCGGTGCTCGCCCACGCCAGCGCCCACGGCGTCCGCACCGTCGTCGTGTGCGCCACCCGCGGCGACCTGGGCGAGCCCGCCCCCGGCAGCGGACTCACGCGCGGCGACCTCCCCGCCGTCCGCGAGCGCGAGCTCCGCACCGCGTGCGCCCTGCTCGGGGTGGAGCGCGTCGAGGTGCTCGGGTACGTCGACTCGGGCGTCGACGGCGAGCCCGCACCCGGATCGCTCGCGGCGGCGGAGCCCGCCGAGCTGTGCGCGCGGGTCACGGCGTACCTCGACGAGGTGCGGCCCGACGTCGTCGTCACCCTGGACGCCAGCGACGGCCACCGCGACCACGCGGCCGTCCGCGACGCGGTGATCGCTGGTCTGGACCACGCAACCGAACGACCCGCTGCGACGTATCTGTCCTGCCTCTCGCGGGTCCTGATGCGCGAGTTCACCGGAGCCGAGCTCGGCACGCCGGACGAGTCGATCACCACGCTCGTCGACGTCGCCGGCCTGCTCGACCTCCGGTGGCAGGCGATCCGCACGCACGCCTCGCAGGTGCCGCCGTTCGACGCCATGGACAAGGAGCTCCAGCACGGCTTCCTCGCCACCGACCGACTGCTCCGGGTGGACCCGCCCTGGACCGGCGGACCGGTCGAGAGCGACTGGATCCCCCCGAGAACACCCCGCACGACCCTCACCGACCAGAACGAAGGAACCAGCATGTCCATCACCACCCCCTCGTCCCCCGCCGCCACCCTGCGCGGGGCCTGCGAGGTCCACCTGCCCGGCGACCCCGGGTACGACGTCGCCCGCCAGGCCTGGAACCTCGCCGCCGACCAGCGGCCCGCCGCGGTCGCCATCCCCACCTCCGTCGCCGAGGTCGTCGCGGTCGTCCGCGCCGCCGTGTCGGCCGGTCTCCGGGTCGCCCCGCAGAGCACGGGCCACGGGGCCACCGCCCTCGCCGAGCAGGACCTCTCCGAGGTCGTGATCGTGCGGCTCTCGTCGCTGACCGGCGTCAGCGTCGACGCTCCCTCCCGGACCGCGTCGGTGGTCGGCGGCACGCTCTGGGGCGACGTCGTGGCCGCGGCCGCGCCGTACGGCCTGACCGCGCTGCACGGCAGCGCTCCGGATGTCGCGGTGGCGGGCTACACGCTGTCGGGCGGGCTCTCGTTCTACGGTCGCCGGCACGGGGTCGCGGCGAATTCGGTCCGCGCGGTCGAGGTGGTCACCGCCGACGGTGCCCTCGTGCGCGCCGACGCCGACGACCACGCCGACCTCTACTGGGCGGTACGCGGCGGCGGTGGCAACCTCGGCGTGGTGGTCGGCCTGGAGCTCGACCTGCTCCCCTACGCCGACGTGTACGCCGGCATGCTGCTCTGGGACGTCGAGCGCGCCCCCGAGGTCGTCCGCGCCTGGGCCGCCTGGACCCGTGAGGCACCGGAGTCGGCCACCACCTCGCTGCGGGTGATGAGCTTCCCGCCGCTGCCGGAGCTGCCGCCGTTCCTCAGCGGCCGCAACCTGGTCATCGTCGACGGGGCCGTCCTGGAGGACGACGACCGGGCCGCCGAGGTGCTGGCCCCGCTGCGGGCACTGGCCCCCGAGATGGACACCTTCGCGAGGATCCCGTCCGCCGCGCTGCTGGACGTGCACATGGACCCGCCGGTCCCGACCCCCGCGGTCTCCGACCACAGCGTGCTCGGCGAGCTGACCGACGCCGCCGTCGACGCGTTCCTCGGCCAGGTCGGCCCCGGCACCGCGAGCGGGCTGATGTTCGCGGAGCTGCGGCACCTCGGCGGCGCGTTCGCGCGGCCGGTCGAAGGCGGCGGCGCCGTGTCCCACGTGACCGGCGGCTACGCGCTCTACTGCCTCGCCATCGCCCCCTTCCCCGAGGCGGCGGTCGCCGGCCGGGCCGCCGCGCGCGCGGTGGTCTCCGCACTGGCGCCGTGGTCGCAGGCCAGCCTGGTCCCGACCTTCGCGGAGGGCGCCGTCGACAGCCGCGCGTTCTACGACGGCGAGGACTGGGCGCGGCTCGCGCACCTGCGCGCCGAGCTCGACCCGGCCGGGCGGATGGTCGCCAACCACCGGGTCTGACCGGGTCCGCGGCCGGTCAGTCCTCGACGAGCAGCGACGACACCAGCACGACCCCGGCGCCGTACTCCTCGTCGGCCCAGGCCTGCAACGTGCCGTCGTCGTACAGGACGTCGGCGGTGACGGTGGTGCCGTCGCTGGCCGCGCCCTGCGCCCCGGGCAGGGCGCGCAGGTCGGCCGCGACGGACTCCAGCTCCGCGTCGGAGTACGACGCCGCCGGGCTCGGCGTCGGGCTCGGCTCGGGCGCCATCGCGTCGTAGAGCGGACCCGGGATGGTGTCGGTGACCTCGAAGGCCGTGCCGTCCCAGCGGCCCGTGACCGCGTAGGTCCCCCACCGGACCGGGTCCTGCTCGTCGAACATCTCCTGGCCGTGCTCGGCCCAGTCCCAGTTCGTGATCGCGAGACCGGAGCACTGGGGCGGGAACGACTCCGCCACCGGTCCCAGGCACAGCTCGGCGCCCTCGCCGGTGTCGAGCACCGTGGCGAGCCGGACCGTGCGCACCGGGCCGGCCGGGACCGGAGCGGCGCTCGGCATCGCCGCGGACTGCGGACCGGGGTCGACGGCGGTCGGCTCGTCGTCGCCGGACCCGCAGGCGGTCAGGGTGAGCAGCAGGGCGGCCAGGGCCACGGACGTCTTCATGGCCCCTGGGACGCGCGCGGGCGGGACCGGGTTCCCGGCGTCAGGGCAGCCGGTCGACCAGGTCGGCGATCGGGGTGAGCGCGCCGGTGTAGAAGGGGATCTCCTCGCGCACGTGGCGGCGGGCCTCCGAGCCGCGCAGGTGCCGCATCAGGTCGACGATGCGGTACAGCTCGTCGGCCTCGAAGGCCAGGATCCACTCGTAGTCCCCGAGCGAGAAGCTGGCCACTGTGTTGGCGCGCACGTCGGCGTAGTCGCGGGCCATCCGGCCGTGGTCGGCGAGCATCTGGCGGCGCTCGGAGTCCTCCAGGAGGTACCACTCGTAGGAGCGCACGAACGGGTAGACGCTCACGTGCCGCTTCGGCTCCTCGTCGCTGAGGAACGCCGGCACGTGGCTCTTGTTGAACTCGGCGGGCCGGTGCAGCGCCATCTGCGACCAGACCGGCTCCAGGCGACGCCCGAAGCGGGTCCGGCGGAAGCGGTGGTACGCCGCCTGCAGCTCCTCGGACGTGGCCGCGTGGATCCACACCATCACGTCGGCGTCTGCGCGCAGGCCGCTGACGTCGTACGTGCCGCGGACGACGACGTCGGCCTCGGCCAGGTCGGCGTACAGCTTCTCGACCTCGGCGGCCTCCCCCGCCCGGTCGGAGTCGTCGCCGAGCACGTCGGCGAGCCGGAACACCGACCACATCGTGTAGCGGATGGAGGCGTTGATCTCCTTGACCCGGGCAGCGTTCGACGTCATGCCGCCATTCTGCCTCGGGCGCCCGGGCCGACCGGAACGGGCACGGATCATCGGGTCCGACCCCTGCCCGAGCCCCTAGGTTCGACGCATGATCACCGAGCTGAACCGGCTGGTCGCCCTCGTCGAGGAGCGTCTCACCGACGACCTCGAGGTCGCGTCGCTGGCCCGGGAGCTGGGCACGACCGAGCACCACCTGCGCCGGATGTTCTCCGCGCTGGCCGGCATGCCGCTCTCGGAGTACGTCCGGCGTCGGCGGATGACCGTCGCCGCCAGGGACGTGATCGCGGCCGAGGACGACCTGCTGAGCGTCGCCGTGCGCTTCGGCTACGGGTCGACCGAGGCCTTCGGCCGTGCGTTCCGCTCGGTCCACGGCGCCGGCCCCGCCGACGTACGACGCGACGGCGGCCCACTCCGGTCGCAGTCCACCCTCACGTTCCACCTCACCGTCGAAGGGAGCACCCCCATGGACGCCCGCATCGTCGAGAAGTCCGCCTTCCGCCTGGTCGGCCACGCCCGCCGCGTGCCGCTGATCCACGCCGGCCCCAACCCGCACATCCAGGAAATGGTGGCGTCGCTGACCCCGGCCCAGCACCAGCGCCTGGCCGGACTGTCCGACACCGAGCCGGCCGGCATCCTCTCGGTCAGCACGGACATCGACCCCGACCGGACGGAGGGGTCGATGCTCACCTACCTGCACGGCGCCGCCACGGGCGGCCCCGCCCCCGAGGATCTCGACGTGATCGAGGTGCCGGCCGGGACCTGGGTCGTGCTCCGCGCCGCGGGGCCCTACCCGGCCGCGCTGCAGCAGACCTGGGCGGACGCCGCGACCCAGTGGTTCCCCTCCAACCCGTGGGTCTGGGCGTCCGGGCCGGAGATCGTCGCCGTGCTGGAGCGCGCCGACGACTTCTCCACCGCCACCACGGAGCTGTGGCTGCCGATCGAGCCTCAGCCGTCCCGCCCGTAGCCCGCCTCGCGCGCCTTGACGATCGCCTCGGCACGACCGGCCGCGTGCAGCTTGGTGTAGATCGACGACACGGCGTTGCGGACGGTCTTGTTGGAGACGTACAGCTCGCCGGCGATCGCGTCGTTGGAGCGGCCGGCCGCGAGCATCTCCAGCACCGTCCGCTCGCGCTCGGTGAGGTCGGGGAACGGCTCCTCCTTCTCCGGCTCCGGCCGGACTCCGGCGAAGTACGCCGCCACCCGGCCGGCCAGCGCCGCCCCGAACACCAGCCCGCCGGCGGCCGCCGCGCGGACGGCGTTGCGGACCTCCTCGGCCCCGGAGCCCTTCAGCAGGTAGCCCGAGGCGCCGGCGCGGATCGCGGCGAGGACCGTGTCGTCGTCCTCGTTCATCGTCAGCATCACGACCCGCACGCCGGGCTGGCGGCTGGTGATGAACCGGGTCGCCTCGATGCCGTCGAGGCCGGGCATCTGGATGTCCATCACGACGACGTCGGGGATCGTCTCGGCCACCACGTGCAGCGCGTCGCGACCGTCGGCGGCCGCCCCGACCACCTCGATGCCGTCGAGCGCGCCGAGCAGCGCGCTCAACCCGTCGCGGACGATCTGGTGGTCGTCGACGACCACGACCCGGATGTCACTCATGGGCACTCCTCAGGGGCAGCCAGGCGCGCACGAGGGTGCCGCCGTCGGACGGGCAGGTGATCTCGGCGCGGCCGCCGAGCTCGGCGGCGCGCTCGCGCAGCGAGACCAGGCCGACGCCGGCCTCGACCTCCGGGGGGATGCCGACGCCGTCGTCGGCCACCTCGACCAGCAGGTGTCCCCCGTCGACCTCGAGCCGGACCGAGCAGGAGCCCGCGCGGGCGTGGCGGGCGACGTTGGTGACCGCCTCACCCGCGATCCGGTACGCCGCCACCTCGACCGCCGCCGAGAGCGTGCCGAGCTCGCCCGCCTCGACGATCGCCCCGGGGACGAGGCGCTCGGTCTGCTGGCGCAGCGCGCCGACCAGTCCCCGGTCGTCGAGGGCGGGCGGTCGCAGGTCGTGCACGAGGCGGCGTACGTCGGCGACGACGTCCTGGACGTGCCGGGTGGTCGCGGCGAGCTGCTGCTTCGCGGTCTCGGGGTCCTGGTCGACGAGCAGCCGGGCGGACTCCAGTTGGAAGACCACGCCGCCGAGCGCGGGACCGAGCCCGTCGTGCAGATCGCGGCGGATGCGGCGCCGCTCCTCCTCGCGGGCGACGACGAGCCGCTCGCGGTTCTCCTGCAGCTCGTCGGCGAGCCGGCTGGTCCGGGCGGCGGTGGCGGCCTGCCGGACCAGGTCGCCCAGCAGCTGCTCGTCGCGGCGCGAGAGCCGGCTGCGCAGGCCGCGCGCGGGCAGCACGAGCCGCCCCACGTCGGTGCCGCGGTAGGTGATCGCGAGGACGCGGGTCTGGGCCGGCGCGGTGCCGTGGGTGGCGGTGATCCGCTCGCCGGAGCCGCGCTCGACCTCGATGCCGACGTAGGAGACACCGAAGGCCGCCGAGACCGCCCTCGCCACGGCCGACAGCTGGGCGGCACCGTCGTCGAGGGACTCCAGCGTCGTGGCCAGGCCCGCGACCAGGTCGTACGGGTTCTCCCGGTCCCCCAGCGCGAGCCGGCGCACCCAGGACGAGAGCCGCTGGCGCAGCGGGCCGTAGAGCACCACCGAGACCAGCAGGACGACGACCACGACCTGGCGCTGGTCCAGTGCGTCGCCGAGGACCGTGGTGAGCACGGCGAGCACCGCGAAGTCGAAGGCGACGAGCAGCACCGCGAGCCCGCCGTACACGAGGGTGCCGCCGAGCAGGCGCTCGATGGAGACCAGGGTGGGGTCGACGAGGGCGATCGTGACCGCGACCGGGACGAGCGCGACGATCAGGAAGAGGGCGGCGCCGACCAGGCCCGGCAGGTCGACGACCAGGGAGCCCACCACCAGCAGCGCGGTGGTGAGCACGCCCCACAGCAGCCACCGCATCCGGTCCCGGTCCAGGCCGCGGGAGCGGCGGTGGCGCAGGATCACCGTGCCGACCGGGACCACCACGCCGGCGGCCAGCGAGACCACCGAGAGGGTGGGCACCAGGACCGGCCAGAGGCCGTCGAGGCCAGGCAGGGTGGTGGGGTCCGGGTCGACGCCGGGCGGTACGCCGCCGGGCGTGGCCGCGTCGTCGTGCGGTGCGACCGTGAACGCGACGGCGCTGAGTGCCATCAGGGCGACGGTCACCCGGCCGGCGACGCCCCAGGCGCCGCGCAGGAAGCGGCCGTCGGGGAACAGCAGCGGGAGGATCACGATCGTGAGCGGCAGCAGGGCCGTGAACCGGAAGAGGTACCAGGTCGCGAAAGTCATCCCCGGCAACGGCTCGTCGTGCAGGAGGCCGAGCCGGACGTAGGACTGGGCCAGCCCGTCGGTCGCCCAGAAGGCCCCCACGGCGCCCAGGGTCCAGCCGAGGCCGCGGTGCTCGCCGGTGCGCAGGGCCAGGAGCGCGCATCCGGTGATCAGCAGCCCGGCGAGGGTGCCGACGACGCCGTTGTCGTCCGCGGCCGAGTCGGCCAGGGCGTCGTGTCCGGCTCGCCCCGCGATCTCCAGCTCCAGCAGCACGCTCAGCGCGCAGCAGGCCAGCACGGTCACCGCGAGCAGCGCCGCGCCGAGCCGGGTGCGGATCGGGGTCACCGGCACATTGTGGAGCCGGTCCGGCCCGCTGGGGGCCGAACCGGCTCTCGGGGTGTCGCTCACGCGGACCGGTGCGCCTTGTCGCCGATCGCGAAGCCGATCGCGGTGACGAGGAGCCAGAGCGCCCCGGTCAGACCGGCCATGTACTGCACGGGCAGCACGCCGACGAGCAGCGTCAGGCCACCGAGGACCAGCCCGACCCGCCCGAGCCACCGGGGCACCCCGCCGCTGCGCGCGACGGCGTACGTCGCGAGGCCGGCGAGGCCCGCGAGGATCCAGCAGGCCGGCACGGTGCCGATCCAGTGGTTGTAGACGACGGCCGCCTCGGGCACGAGCAGGCCCTCCTCGGCGACGCCGAAGGCGAACTCGGTGTTCAGCGACGTGCCGAGCACCAGCACGACGGCGGTGCCGAGCAGGCCGAACGCGGCGATGCCGGGCGCCAGGCTGTCGCCGGCGGTCGTGGCCCGCAGCCGGCGGAACAGGCCGACCGCGAAGACGACCAGGAGCAGGGCCGAGATGCTGGTGAGCACCTGGAAGACGACCATCTGCGGGGTGAAGTCGCCCAGCCGGTCGAGGACCGCGTCGGCGTCATCGGAGATCGCCGGGTCGTAGACGGCGTTCACCATGCCGGCGGCGACGCCGCCGCCGAGGGCGGCGACCGCCGAGCCGATGCCGGCGAGCGCCCAGCGCCGCGAGGGGGTACGCCGCGGGGCGGTCGCCGAGTCGGACGGGAGATCGGAACGGACGGGGTTGTGGGTGGAGATGTGAGTGGTCATGGCAGGACCGTGCCGGGCCGGGTGTCCCGGCGCCCAGGGACAACGGGGCAGACCCGGTCCTCGGACCCGGACCGAGTCAGCCGGTCGCGACCTCGGCCCGCAGCGGCGCCTCGACCCGTGCCTCGGCCGGCCGCGCGGTCCCCTGCGGGGTGCGCGTGCGGATCAGCGGGATGAGCAGCGCCACCACGGTGGCGACCGTCAGGGAGATGGCCAGCAGCAGGAACCCGGTGGTGTAGCCGGACTCGACGGGCAGCCCGTCGGGGCGGGCGCCGGAGGTGACCACGCTGGTCAGCACCGCGGTGCCGATCGCGCCGCCGACGGTGCGGATGTTGGCGTTCATGCCGCTGGCGACCCCGGTCTGCGACGGCGGCACCGCCTCGACGACGAGGTTCGCCATCGCGGCGAAGGCCAGGCCGAGCCCGAAGCCGAAGAGGGTGGTCGAGGCGACGACGTACCAGATCTCGCCGTGCGCGAGCGCGAGCCCGAAGATGCTGGCCGCGGTCATCGCCGAACCGACCACGAGCAGCGCCTGGGAGCCGAAGCGCGCGGCGAGGCGGCCGGAGACGACGCCCATCAGGAACGAGGCGACGGTCTGCGGCAGCAGCAGGAGCCCGGACTCGGTGACGGTGATGCCGAAGCCGTAGCCGGCCTCGGACGGGGTCTGCAGGAAGGCGGGCAGGAACGCGAACAGGCTGTACATGCCGGCGCCGAACAGCAGGGCGACCAGGTTGACCGTCCAGACCCGCGGGAGCCGCATCATCCGCATGTCGACGAGCGGGGACTCGCTGCGCGCCTCGGCGCGCACCCAGACGGGCAGCAGGACCGCGGCGGCGAGGAACAGGCCGATCACCTCGGGCGAGCTCCAGCCCCAGCTGTGGCCCTGGCTGGTGGCGAGCAGCAGCGCGACCAGCCACGCGGAGAGCAGCAGCGCCGACCCGACGCTGATCTTCCCGGGGGTCCGCACCGGCGACTCGGGCACCAGGACGGCGGCGGCGACGGTGGCGATCACGGTCGCGATCATCGGCAGCCAGAAGAGCCAGTGGTAGCTCAGCGCGTCGACGAGCGGACCGGCGATGACCAGGCCGATGCCACCGCCGAAGGCCAGCAGCGCGGACGCCGTGCCGATCGCGCCGGCGATCTTCTCGCGGGGGAACTCGTCGCGGATGATGCCGAAGGTCAGCGGCAGCACGCCGCCGCCGACGCCCTGCACGACCCGCGCCAGGATCAGCACGCCGATCGACGGCGCCAGCGCCGCGATCAGCGAGCCGACCGCGAGCGAGCCCAGCGCGACGACGAGCATCCGCTCCTTGCCGACCTTGTCGCCGACGCGGCCGATGATCGGGGTGAACACCGAGGCCGAGAGCAGGTACGCCGTCAGCACCCAGGTCGCGGTCGCCTGGTCGGTGTCGAGCTCGTGGGCGATGGTCGGCAGGACGGGGTTCACCATCGACTGCAGGAGGGAGAAGGTGGCGACACCGAGGCAGAGGACCATGAAGGTCACCCGGTAGTCGGTACGGCGGTCCAGCGGGTTCATCGAGCTCCTGAGACGTGGCGACACAGCGACAAGTTGTAACTGTCAACCATGCCCGGGCATTCCCGCTCAGACGGTGACCTGGGACACCGCCAGTCGCGCCGAGCCGATCACGGCCGGGATCCCGACGCCGTCGTACGCCGCGCCGCAGACCGCCAGCCCGGGGACCTCGGCGACCGCGGCGCGGACCCGGGCGACCCGGTCGAGGTGGCCGAGGGCGTACTGCGGCAGCCCGCCGCCCCAGCGCCGTACGTGCACGTCCACCGGGACGGCCGCGAGGCCGGTGGCCTCGGCGAGGTCGGCCAGCGACCAGGCCACCAGCTCCTCGTCGGTGGCCTGCAGCGCGACCTCCTCGCCGTGCCGGCCCAGCGAGGTCCGGCACAGGAGCAGGTCGTCGCCGTCGAGGGCACCGCGTCCGGCGGCCCGGACCCAGTCCCACTTCGCGAACGAGAACGTCGATGCCTTGATCCGCCTGCCTTCGACCGGCGGGACCAGGAAGCCGGACGCAGCGAGCCCGTCGAGCACGGCGGCGTCGCCCGCGCGGAACGCGAACGTCACGACCACCATCGAGGCCGACTCGATCCCCGCGAGCTCGCGCGCCGCCGCGGGAGCGACCTCGCCCAGCAGCCGGGCGCTCGGCGCGGCGGGGGTCGCGAGCACCACGGTCTCCGCCTCGACGACCTCGGGGGCGGTGGTGGGACCGACGACCAGGCGGAAGCCGGTCGGGGTCCGCTCGAGCGCGCGCACGGTAGCCCCGGTCCGGACGTCCAGCTCCTCCGCCAGCGCCTCCGGGAGGCGGCCCATCCCCCCGGGCAGGCCCGCGAAGACCGGCCCGTCGTACGACGGGGGCAGGGCGGCCGCGCGCTCGAGGAGCGATCCGCGCCGCGCCAGGGCGAGCAGCTGCGGCACGGCCGCGCGGGCGGAGATCCGGCGGGCCTGGCCGGCGTACACCCCGCCGAGCAGGGGCTCCACGAGCCGGTCGGTGACCTCGGCCCCGAACCGGCGGTCCACCAGGTCGCCGACGGACACGTCGTCGTCGAACGCCTCCGGCGGCTCGGGCGGCAGCGCGGGCTCGGCCCGCACCCGGGCCAGGCCCTCGGGGCTGAGCACCTCCGACGCGGCCAGCTGGTCCAGGTCGAGCGGCACCCCCATCAGCGAGCGCGGCAGCGGCCGGAGCGCGCCGCGCGACCAGATCCGGGAGGAGACGATCGCCGGGTGCTCGACCTCCAGGCCGAGCGAGCGGGCCAGGTCGACGCCCTCGGCCCGGCGGTGGAGCATCGCCTCGGCACCGACGTCGACGGTGACGCCCGCGACCTGCTCGCGGCGCAGCTTGCCGCCGACCCGGTCGGTCGCCTCCAGCACGACCACCTCGTGACCGGCTGCGACCAGGTCTCGGGCGGCGCTCAGGCCGGCGACACCGGCCCCCACGACGACGGCTCGGCGAGGCTGGGGATCCACCTCGCCAGGCTAGCGGCGCGCGCCCGAAATCGTTGGCGGCTGGACGCCGCCATGGCGCGCACCTCGCAGCGTTGGCAGCACTCGGAAGACGCCCGGTATGCCGTCGTGCCGCCGCCTCGCGAGGCACACACCCTGACGACGCCAACCATCCAACTATTCCGCACGCACGCCGCCAGCGGCGATCGCTAGGCGGTCTCCGAGAGCCGCCCGAACGCGCTGCGGTGGAAGACCAGCGGCAGGGACGTGTCGGCGTGCTCGACGGCGTGCAGCTCCAGCAGCACGATCGTGTGGTCGCCGGCCTCGACCTCGCGGTAGATCGTGCAGTCGAAGCGGGCCAGCCCCTCGTCGAGGGTCACGGCGCCGTCCTCGCTGACGCTCACCGGCACCTCGTCGAAGCGCTGCTCGACCGGTCCGGCCAGCTGCCGGCAGATCGGGCCGTGGTGGTCGGCGAGGATCGTCACGCCGAGGTGGCCGGCGCGACGGAGGTCGGGCCAGGTCTTCGAGCTGTTGGCGATCGAGAACGACACCAGCGGCGGGTCCAGGCTCACCGAGGTGAAGGAGCTGGCGGCCAGGCCGGTCAGGGTCCCGTCGACCTCGGCGGCGACGGCGACGACGCCGCTCGGGAAGATCCCGAAGGCCTCCCGCAGCCGGGTGGGGTCGAGGTCCTGGTTGGTCGTGAAGGGCGAGACGGTCATGGAGGGGTTCCTGTCAGGAGGCGGCGGTCCGGGCGGGCGCGCCGAACGGGACGGAGGCGCGGCCGGTCACCGGGGCGGGGTGCACCCAGCGGCCGCGCCGGGTCAGCTCGGGCAGCACGCCCTCGCCGAACCAGTACGACTCCTCCAGGTGCGGGTACCCGGAGAGCACGAACTCCTCGATCCCGACGGCGGCGTACTGCTCGATCAGGTCGGCGATCTCGGTGTAGCTGCCGACCATGGCCGTGCCGGCGCCGCCGCGGACCAGGCCGACGCCGGCCCACAGGTTCGGGTGGATCTCCAGGCCGTCCTTGCTGCCCCGGTTGAGCTCCAGCATCCGGCGCTGTCCCTCGGACTCCGAGCGCTTCAGACCCTCCTGGACGCGGGCGATGTCCTCGGCGGAGATGTTCGCGAGCAGCCGGTCCGCCTCGGCCCACGCGGCCTCGGAGGTGTCGCGGGCGATCGTGTGCAGGCGGATGCCGTACGTCAGGGTCCGGCCCTCGGCGGCGGCGCGCTCGCGGACCCGCCCGATCTTCTCCTCGACGGCGGCCGGCGGCTCGCCCCAGGTGAGGTAGACGTCGGCATGGCGGGCCGCCACGTCGAGGGCGGCCGGCGAGGAGCCGCCGAAGTAGATCAGGGGCTGCGGGGAGGGGATCTGGCTCAGGGTGGCGTCCTCGACGCGGTAGTGCTCGCCCTCGAAGTCCACCGTCTCCCCCGCCCACAGCCGGCGGACGATCTCGAGGAACTCGTCGGCCCGGGCGTAGCGTCCGTCCTTGTCCAGGAAGTCGCCGAACATCCGCTGCTCGTGGCTCTCGCCGCCGGTGACGACGTTCAGCAGCAGGCGGCCGCCGGAGAGGTTCTGGAAGGTGCCGGCCATCTGTGCGGCCAGGAACGGCGCCGTCAGCCCGGGCCGGAACGCGACGAGGAACTTCAGCCGCTCCGAGAGGCTGCTCAGCATCGCCGTGGAGATCCACGCGTCCTCGCACCAGGCGCCGGTCGGCGTCAGCGCCGCGTCGAAGCCCAGCTGCTCGGCGCTGCGCGCGATCTGACCGAGGTACGGCACCGAGGCCGGCCGGCCCGAGGCGCCGGCCTCGACACCGTGACCGCCCCCGACCACGTTGCGGCCGTCGCCGCCGTTGGTCGGCAGGAACCAGTGGAACTTCAGCGTGCTCATGGTGTCGCCTTTCGTCTCAGATCTGGCCGTGGTTGGGCGGGAGCGTCCCGGCCACGGCGTAGCGGCCGAGGTGCTGGACCTTCCAGGCGGCCGGGTCGTGCAGGGTGTGCGTGCGCGCGTTGCGCCAGTGCCGGTCGAGGTTGAGCGAGGCCAGCGCCGAGCGGGTGCCGGCGACCTCGAAGAGCCGACTGGTCACCTCGACCGCGGCGGCGCTCGTCGAGGCCCGGGCCGCGGCGACCGCCAGGCTGGCCGCACCGACGCTCTCGACCGACAACCCGGCGTCGGCGGCCTCGACCGCTCGTCCGGCCTCCGCGAGCAGTGCCTCGGCCGCGCGCACGGCGAGCTCCATCTCGCCGAACGCCTGGACGACGAGCGGGTCCTCGGCGGCCCGCTCGACACCGGCGTCGGGGTACGGCCGGCTCCTGGTGGTCACGAACCGGGCGGCCTCGCCCAGCGCGGCCCGGGCGATGCCGGCGTCGATCGCGGCGTGCACCAGCTGGGCGAAGGCGCCGTACGTCTGCGGGGCGTCGAAGGTCAGGTGCCACGGGGTGATCCGGGACGCCGGCACGCGGACGCCGGCCAGCCGGACCGTGCCGCTGGCCGTGGTGCGCTGGCCCATGCCGTCCCAGTCGTCGACGACGCCGACCCCGTCGGCGCGCCGCTCCACCCAGGCGACGTGCATCGGACCGTCCTCGCCGAGGTGGGCGAGCACCGGGATCCAGTCGGCGAACAGCGCACCGGTGCTGTAGCCCTTCTCCCCGTCCAGGATCCACAGGCCGTCGCCGGCGGGCCGCAGCGTGGTGCGGAAGTCGCGGACGTGCTTCGTCCCGACCTCGGACTGGGCGTTGCCGAACCGCCGGCCGGCCAGGACCTCGCCGAAGAAGAACTCCTGCTGCTCGCGGGTGCCCTGCTCGCGCAGCGCGTTGACGTAGACGAAGTGGCTGTGCGGGATCTGCGCGACGTTGGGGTCGCCGGTGGCCAGCAGCCGGATCACCTCGGCGACCGTGGCTGCGCCCAGCCCGGGGCCGCCGTACGCCGCCGGGACGGTGATGCCGAGCAGGCCGGAGCGGGACAGGGCGTCGAGCTCCTCGGCCGGGAGGACCCGCTGCGCGTCGCGCTCGGCGGCACCCAGCGCGAGCTCCTCGGCGACGCGAGCCGCGGTCGCCACCGCCGACGCGGCGTCGAGGACCGGCACCCGCGCAGGGGCGAGCGTCGCCGGACCGGTCGATGCGTTCATCGGGGCAACTCCTCTGCTTGACCACTTATGTTTATCAGATTGCTGCACTATTCGCTCGGATGCAAGGCGGAACGATCCATCAGGCGGCAGATCACATCGACCGGGTGATCGGTTCTGCCGATCACCGCGAGCGGGAGCGCTACAGTCGACCTCTAATCCAATTGTCTCGATCGACTTACAAGGTTCATGATCCACAGGAGGCACCCGTGCGCATCGAGCAGCTCGAGTACATCGCCGCCGTGACCCAGCACGGGTCGCTCCGCAAGGCCAGCGAGCGACTGCACGTCTCGCAGCCCGCGCTCAGCGAGGCCGTCTCCAAGCTGGAGCGCGAGCTCGGCGTCACCCTCCTGGACCGGCGCCGATCCGGCGCCCGGATCAGCCGCCGTGGCCGCGAGCTGCTGCAGAACATGGTGGAGGTGCTGGAAGCCGTCGACCGGCTCCGGACGGCGGCCGGCGACCAGGCCGCGGGACACCACGTCGTCCGGGTCGGGACGGTCAGCACCGCGACCTCGACGGTCCTGGTCCCGGCGGTCCGCGACTTCCGGGCCGCCCATCCCGGCAGCACGGTCGAGGTGCTGAACATCCAACAGGGCGAGATCGACCAGGGGCTGCAGGAGGGCGCCCTCGACCTCGGCCTGGTCAACGTGCTCGCCGGCGACGACGCCCCGCCCGACCTGGTCGACCGCGCGCTCGTCCACGGGCGGCCCGTCGCGGTGCTGCCCGCGGGCCATCCGCTGGCGTCGTACGACGAGATCACGACCGACCAGCTGCGCGCCGAACCGTTCGTGGCGATGCGCGCCGGCTATCTGATGCACCGCTTCGCCCACCGGCTCTTCGGCTCGGCCATGCCGGAGATCTCCTACACGACCGACGGCGCCGAGCTCGGGAAGATCATGGTCGCCGAGGGCCTCGGGCTCACCGTGCTCCCCCACTACAGCGTGGTCGGCGACCCGCTGGAGCGGGCCGGCCTGATCACCCACCGTCCGCTGCGGCACGACGCGACGTCCGTGACGCTGGTGCTCCGGCAGCGTCGCCAGCAGCACGTCCCACTCACCGTGCGCGCCCTGACCAGCGCCCTCGTCGACCACGCCCGCTCCCACGACGGAACCACCCCGGCGCCGGCCCCGTCCCACCGGACATGAGACGCACCCTCGCCGCCGTCACCGCCGCCGCCCTGCTCGTCCTCGGCGCGTGCTCCTCGGGCGGCGACGGGGCGTCGGACGGGGACAGCGGGGGCGGCGGGGGCGGCGAGTCGGCCGAGAGCCGCGCCGCGATCGCCGAGGACGCCGACGCGCCGGCCCTCCTCGACAACGCGGTCGGGGCCGCCGCCGACGAGGCCGCCCACGCGACCGACGCCGCCGTCGAGCGCGCCGTCATCTCGACCGGCAACGTCGCGCTCCGCAGTCCGGACGCGGCCCAGGCGCTCTTCGACGTCGAGAAGGTCGCGGACCGCTTCGCCGGCGAGGTGGAGCAGAAGAACACCGAGATCGACAAGAGCGGCGAGGTCGTCCGCTCGCGCCTGGTGCTCCGGATCCCGAGCGACCGGTTCGCGGAGGCGATGACGGCCCTCGAGGGCGCCGGCGACCTGATCTCCTCCGGCTCGGACAGCAAGGACGTCACGACCCAGGTCCTCGACGTCGACATCCGGGTGCGGGTCCAGCGCCGCAGCATCGAGCGGATCGCGCTGCTCCTGGACCGCGCCGAGAGCATCCGCGACATCGTCGCCATCGAGGCCCAGCTCTCGCAGCGCCAGGCCGACCTCGCCTCGCTGGAGAAGCAGCAGGACGTGCTGGCCGACCAGACCTCGATGTCGACCATCTCGGTCTCCGTCGAGCGCACCTCGAAGCAGGACGCGACCGAGCGGGAGAAGGACGAGGCCGGGTTCCTCAGCGGCCTGGACGCCGGGTGGGACGCGCTGAAGAAGTTCGGCGTCGGCCTCGCCACCTTCCTCGGCGCGGTGCTGCCGTGGGCGGTGGTCCTGCTCGTCCTCGCGATCCCGGGCTGGCCGCTCCTGCGCCGCCTGCGGCGGCGTCCGGGAGCTCCTCAGACCTCGTAGGACTGCACGAACTCCGTCAGCCGGGCCAGCTGGTCGGGGTCGGTGGACGGGATCACGCCGTGCCCGAGGTTGAAGATGTGGCCCTTCGCGGCACGGCCGGCCTCGATCACCTCGGCGGCCCGGGCGGTCATCACCTCGGTGGGGGCGAAGACCAGGGTCGGGTCCAGGTTGCCCTGCACTCCGCGGTCGCCGACGAGCGGGATGGCCGAGGCGAGCGGCGTACGCCAGTCGACGCCGACGACGTCGGCCCCGGCCTCGCCCATCAGGCCGAGCAGGTTGGTGGTGCCGACGCCGAAGTGGATGCGCGGCACGCCGAGCGCGCCCGCCCGCTCCAGCACCCGAGCCGAGTGCGGCATCACGTGCTCGCGGTAGTCGGCCGGCGTCAGCGCGCCCGCCCAGGAGTCGAAGAGCTGGACGGCGGAGGCACCCGCCGCGACCTGGACCTCCAGGTACGCCGCCGCCATGTCGGCGATCTTGCGCATCAGGGCGTCCCAGACGTCCGGCGCGCCGAACATCATCGCCTTGGTCTTGGCGTGCTCCTTCGACGGCCCGCCCTCGACGAGGTACGACGCCACCGTGAACGGCGCGCCCGCGAAGCCGATCAGCGGCGTGCCGCCCAGCTCGCCCACGAGCCCGCGGACCGCCTCGGTGATGAACGGGACCTGGTCCGGGGTGAGGTCGGGGATCCGCTCGACGTCGGCCAGGGTGCGTACCGGCTCGGCGACGACCGGGCCGATGCCGGGCTTGATGTCGAGGTCGACCCCGACGGCCTTCAGCGGGAGCACGATGTCGGAGAAGAAGATCGCCGCGTCGACGCCGTACCTGCGGACCGGCTGCATCGTGATCTCGACGACCAGCTCGGGGTCCATGCAGGACTCGAGCATGCCGACGCCCTCGCGGACGCGGAGGTACTCGGGCAGGGAGCGGCCGGCCTGGCGCATGAACCAGACCGGCGTGTGCGGCACCGGCTCGCCCCGCGCCGCCTTCAGGAAGGCGCTCTCGGAGAGGTCAGGGCGGTGGTTCTCGGTGCTCACGACCGCAAGGGTGACACCTGCCCCGGCGTGTTCGCACATCGGTTCGAGCGGTGCGGACCTACTGTGGAGCCATGGTCGTGCGTCAGGAGACGCACCCGGACACGGGTGCGGAGGGCAGCCCCGCGGAGTTCCGGTCCGCCGTCGCCAGTATGCAGGCGGCCCGGTTGCGGCCGGAGGTGCTCTGCGAGGAGATGCCCGCGCCCCAGCGGATCGCCCCGTACGCCGCCGCGGTGTCCGCCGACGTCACCGTCGACGACACCGATCTCGGCACCGGCCGGCTGATCCTGCTCCACGACCCGGCCGGCAACGACGCCTGGGGCGGCACGTTCCGCTGCGTCGCCTACGCCCGCGCCGACATCGAGGGCGACCTGATCACCGACCCGATGCTCGCCGACGTGGGCTGGACGTGGCTGACGGATGCGCTCGGCGGCCACGGAGCGTCGTACGCCGCCATCTCCGGCACGGTGACCCGGGTCGCGACCGAGAGCTTCGGCGGGATGGCCGACGAGGACGGCACCGCCCAGATCGAGATCCGCGCCTCGTGGACGCCGGTCGCCGCCGACGACGGCCCGCTCGACGTCGGCCCCCACGTCGAGGCGTGGGGCGAGCTGCTCTGCACGGCCGTCGGCCTGCCGCCCGTGCCCGACGGGGTCGCCGTGATGCCGAGCCGGCGCGGGCACCGAGGCACGTCCCGCTGATGCCCGAGCCCGCCGAACCCACGCTGGACGACGCCCCGGAGACCGAGGCCGAACCCGAACCGCAGGCCGAGCCCGCGCCGCTGCTGACCCTGCGCGACGGCCTGCCCCCGATCATCGACACCCCGCCGGCCCTCGAGGAGTTCTGTCGCCTGCTCGCCGCGGGCACCGGACCGGTCGCCATCGACGCCGAGCGGGCCTCCGGCTACCGCTACTCCAACCGTGCCTACCTCGTCCAGTTGCGCCGCGAGGGCAGCGGTACGGCGCTCATCGACCCGATCGGCTTCGAGTCGATGGCCCCGCTGGCCGAGGCCCTCGCCGGCACCGAGTGGATCCTGCACGCCGCGACCCAGGACCTGCCGTGCCTGGCCGAGCTCGGGCTGCGGCCCGACGCGCTCTTCGACACCGAGCTCGCGGGCCGGCTGCTCGGCCACCCGCGGGTCGGGCTGGCGACCCTGGTCGAGACGGTGCTCGGCTTCCGGATGAAGAAGGAGCACTCGGCGGTCGACTGGTCGACCCGGCCGCTGCCCGAGCCGTGGCTGGAGTACGCCGCCCTCGACGTCGAGGTGCTGGCCGAGCTCCGCGAGGCGCTGGGCCGCGAGCTCGACGAGGCCGGGAAGGCCGAGTGGGCGCGCCAGGAGTTCGACCACCTGCGGCACTTCGAGCCGACCCCGCGCGTCGACGCGTGGCGGCGTACCTCCGGCATGCACCGGGTCCGCGGCCGGCGCGGCCTGGGCGCGGTGCGCGAGCTGTGGCTGACCCGCGACGAGCTCGCCGAGCAGCGCGACGTCACTCCGGGTCGGATCATCCCCGACGCCGCCATCGTCGCCGCCGCCCAGGCGATGCCGTCCGACCGCGCGGCCCTGCTGGGCACCAAGGGCTTCCACGGTCGCGGCGCGGAGCGCTACTCCGCCCGCTGGGTCGCGGCGCTCACCAAGGTCGCCGAGCTCGACGAGCACGACCTGCCGGCCCGCTCCCCGCGCGGCGACGGTCCCCCGCTCCCCCGCGCCTGGGCCGAGAAGGACCCGGTCGCCGCCCGGCGCCTGGCCCTGGCCCGCGAGGCGATGGCGGCCCTGGCCGAGCAGCACCACCTGCCGGTCGAGAACCTGCTCACCCCGGACTACCTGCGCCGTACGCTCTGGGCGCCGCCGCGCACCCGCGAGCCCGAGCAGCTCGCCCGCGACGTCGACGCCGCGCTCACCGCCCTCGGGGCACGCCGGTGGCAGGTCGAGCTGACCGGTCCGGTGCTCGTCGACGCCATCCTGCGCGGCGACCAGGAGCCCCCGGCGGAGTAGCCCCGGCTACTCCGGTCCGTCGGTGCCTTCGGTGCCGTCCGGGTCCTCGGACTCCTCGTCCGGGTCCACCGGGTCGAGCACGGTCCGCGACGCCTCGTCGATGCGCGTCGTGAGGTCCTCGAGGTCGTCGAGGACCGGCACCGTGAACATCTCGTCGAGCAGCGGCGCGACGGCGCGGTCCAGCGCCGGCCACACGTCGATGCGCGGCGGGATCCGCAGCGAGCGGATGGCGGCGGTGAACACCGCGGCGTGCTCGGGCTGGCGGTCCGGCTGCAGGAAGTCGTCGGTGAGCGCGACCTCCTGGTTGACCGGGACGATGTAGCCGGAGCGCGCCACCTGGCTGACCGCGTCGGTCGAGAGCGCGTAGATCAGGAAGTCGGCCGCCTCGGGGACGCTCCCCCCGCCGGCGGTGATGCAGGCCCCGGTGAAGTCCCCGACCGTCGCGGTGGAGTCGAGAGTCGGCATCGGCATGACGTCGAACCGCAGACCCTCGACCGCGCGCAGCTCGGGCACCAGCGCCCGGGAGCCGGTGATCATGCCGAGCTTCCCGCGCTTGAACCACTCCAGCGCCGTACGCCGCTGGAGCTGCTGCTCGGACAGGGTGACCGTGGGGTCGCGCAGCAGCGCGAGCGTGCGGGTCAGGGCCTCGCGCGAGCTCTCGTCGGAGAACGCCAGCGACGTGGGCTCGTCCTCGTCGTCGAAGAGCTGGCCGCCCCCGGAGTAGATGAACGGCGCCAGCGCCCGGGTCGTCGGGTCGACGTGCACGCCCTTGCTGCCGCGGCGCTTGCGGGTGGCGAACCGGGCGGCCTCCTCGAACTGGTCGAAGGACCACCGGTTGTTGGTGTCCGCGGGCACCTGGAGGCCGCGCGCGCTCATCCGCTCGAAGTTGACGAGCCGGGAGTTGTAGAAGACGACGGTCGGCGAGACGGCGTACGGCATGCACTGCAGCCGACGCTCCGCGGAGAAAGCCTCCAGCGCGGCCCGGGAGTACTGGTCGCCGAAGTCGATGCCGCGCTCGTCGAGCAGCTCGTCGACAGGCAGGTTGAGCTCGCCCTCGCGCAGCCAGACCAGGTCGTCACGGTCGGCCAGGAACACGTCGGGCGCGGCCTTGCCGCCGGCCCGGACGGCCGCCTCGAGGGCGGCGTTGTCGGGGTAGGCGACCAGCTCGACCTGGCTCAGCTCGGAGTTCTCGTTGAACCCCGCGACCATCGACTCGTACGCCGCGATCTCGGGCTCGGTGCCCCAGACGCCGAAGGTGAACCGGGTCTTCTCCGGCGTGGCGGCCGTGGTGGGCGTCGGGTCCGGGTCGGGGCCGGACTCGCTCTGGCAGGCAGCCAGGCTCAGTGAGACGGCCAGGGCCAAGGTGGCCGCCAGGACCCGTCGTACACGCCTCGCCGCCACCGTACCCACTCCTGTCACTGCCGTCCCCCACGCCGGGCACACCCTACCGACACGCCACGAATGTGGACCGGTTCAGGCGAGGAACGGTCGAGCGGCGTTGATCACGCCGTCGAAGATGCCGCGCTCCAGCGCCGCTCCCTCGCGGCGTACCGATCCGGGGTCGAGCACCAGGAGGCGGTCCAGCCGCACCTCGCTGGGCCGCCGCTGGCGGTCCCAGCCGCCGGTGCCGACGTCCATCCAGTGCCGACCGTGCCGCGCCTCGTCGGCGGCGTCGCGGTCGTGGTCCTTGCTGGTCAGCATCAGCCCGAGCAGCGAGTCGCCGCGGCGACCGATGATCAGGACCGGGCGGTCCTTGCCCTGGCGGGGGTCGTCCTCGTAGGCCACCCACCCCCACACGACCTCGCCCGGGTCGGGCCGGCCGTCCGGTCGCGGGGCGTAGGCGATCTCGTCGGTCGTGGCTCGAGCAGGTCGACGCAGGCGGGAGAGCAGACGGCGCATGCCCGAAGAGTAGAGAACACGCCGGACCGGGAGCGCCTCACGGCGCGTGGCCGCTCGTAGCGGCTTATTTTGGGACCCGGGGCTGCCACGGCCCGACGTGCTCAGTTGCCAACCATAGGTCACGTCCGGTTGTTCCGGGAGGCGGCGCGAGCAGCCTGTGAAGAGGCTCTCAGAACCGGCTCAGGCGAGGCGGTGCTCGAGCTCCAGGTGGCCCGCCGCCTCGAGCTGCTCGGAGACCAGCAGCATCCGGCGTACGTCGGCGTCGTCACTCCCGGGGCGGCCGGCCCGGCCGGCGGCGACGACACGCGCGAAGGCCGCGGCCCGGAACAGCACGTCGGCGAAGTCGCCGGCGGCGATGCCCGTCAGCACCTGGTCGACCATCGCCTTCAGCTCGTCGGGACCGGGCGGCTCGGCCACCCCGGCGACCACCCGGGCGACCTGGGCGCGTGCCCGCCCATCCTCGAACTCGTGCGCGGCGCTCACCGGGTCGGCGTACACCCACGCCCGGAGGACGAAGAGCCGCCACAGGCACCCGGCGAGGGAGTCGGCGGGCGACCCGGCCCACAGCTCGGCGATCGTCTCGATGCCCTCGGAGTCGGCCAGCCGGAGCAGCCGCTCGGCGACCGCGCTGTCGCCGCTGTCGCGGGCACCACGCACGAGCAGCGTGGCCGCCCGGTCGGCGGCCTCGCTGACCAGCGCGGGGTCGGTGCCGCCGAGCAGGTCGTCGAAGAACCGGTCGCCCGGCCTCATCGGGCGGTGGTGCTGCCTCGTCATCCGGCGAGCGTACGTCGGATCCGCTGGTCGCTGACCGGGGTGGGCGTGCCGAGCTGCTGCGCCCACAGCGAGACCCGGTATTCCTCCAGCATCCAGCGCACCTGGCGCAGCCGCTCCCCCGGCGGCCGGCCGTCGGGCAGCGCGGCGAGCTGGTGGAGGTAGGCGTCCTGCAGCTCGCCGATCCGGTCCATCAGCATCCGGTCGCGCCCGGCCGCCTGGCCGCCCTCGTCGAGCCTGGCCCGGCGCTGCTGCAGCGCCGCGAGGTACGTCGGGTAGCGGCGCAGCTGCACCGGCCCCGCCTCGCCGACGAACCCGCGGTGCACCAGCCGGCCGAGCTGCGCCTTCATGTCCGTCAGCGCGGTCAGCACCGTCATGTCGGCCCGGCCGCTGAGCGCCTTCTCGGCCTGCCGCCAGGCGTCCAGCACCCGGATCACGTCGGCCAGCAGCCCGCGCAGTGCGGCCTCCTGGTCGCGGGCGGCCTCGGCGCGGAGGGCGTCGTACGCCTGCAGGTCCCGGACGGGCGGGCGGGCGTCGACGACGGCACCGACGACGGCCGCGCGGCAGTCCTCGAGGAGCTCGGCCACGCTGGGGTACGGCGATCCCGCGAGGCCCAGCTTCTCGGCGTTGGAGAGTCCGTCCAGGACGGCCTTCACCGGCGATGCCGTGCCGAGGAGCAGGAGGCGTCGTACGCCGAGACGGTGCCGGGCGTCGGCCTCCTCCGCGGAGCCGAAGACCTGCAGCCCGACGCTCGTGCCCTCGTCGACCAGAGCGGGGAACGCCTGCACCTCGTGGCCGGCGCGCTTCTGGGTGAACGACCGCTCGATCGTGCCGAACGTCCACGACGTCTCGCCGGTGCGGGCCAGCCCGCTGTCGGTCGCGACCTCGGCCATCGCCTCGGCGAACTGGCCGCGCAGGGGTGCCTTCAGCGCCTCCAGGTCCTTGCCGCGGGCCTGCTCCTGACCGCCCTCGTCGACCACGCGGTACGTCGGCCGCAGGTGCTCGGGCACCTTCGACCAGTCCCACGCCTCGCGCGGGACGACCACGCCGGCCGTGGAGCGGCACCAGCGCTCGAGCGCGTCGAGCAGCGGCTCCTCCCCCGCCGGGACGGTCGCGAGGAACTCCCGTGCCTTGTCGGGCGCGGGCACGAAGCTGACCCGGAGGTTCTTCGGGAGGCTGCGGATCAGGCTGGTGACCAGCTCGTGGCGCAGGCCGGGGACGTTCCACGAGAAGTCGTCGGCCTCGACCCGGTTGAGGGTCGCGACCGGCACGTCGATGGTGAGGCCGTCGTCCGCCGCACCGGGCTCGAAGTGGTAGCTGATCGAGAAGGTCAGGCTCTCGTCGGCCTGCCACTGCTCGGGGTAGTCGGCCTCGGTCACCTCCTCGACCGTGTCGTGGGTGAGCATCGCGGGGTCGAAGGTGAGCAGGTCGGGCTGCTCGCGCCGGGTCTGCTTCCACCACTGGTCGAAGTGGGCGCCACTGACCACGTCGCGGCCGACGCGCGCGTCGTAGAAGTCGAAGAGGGTGTGCTCGTCGACCACGAGGTCGCGGCGCCGCGCCTTGTGCTCGAGCTCGGCGGCCTCCTCCAGGAGGCGCTGGTTCTCGGCGAGGAACCGGTGCCGCGTGTGCCACTCGCCGTACACGAGAGCGTGGCGGATGAAGAGCTCGCGGGACAGCTCGCGGTCGACCTTGCCGTAGGAGATCAACCGGTCGGCGATGAGGGGTACGCCGTACAGCGTGGCCCGCTCATGGGCCATCACGGCCGCGCGCTTCTTGGACCAGTGCGGCTCGGAGTAGGTGCGCTTGACCAGGTCGCCGCCGAGCCGCTCGGCCCACTCGGGCTTGATGGCGGCGTTCTGGCGCGCCCAGAGCCGGCTGGTCTCGACGAGCTCGCCGGCCATCAGGAACTGGGGGTTCCTCCGGGCCAGGACACTGCCGGGGAAGATCGCGAAGCGGGCACCGCGGGCACCGAGGTACTCGCGCATCGGGCGGCGGCCACCGGGGCGCTCCTTGTCCTTCTCCTCCAGCAGCCCGATGTGGCTGAGCAGGCCGGAGAGCAGCGCCTGGTGGATGCCGTCGGCGTCCGGGTTGTCCGCGGGCTGGCCGACCTGGATCTTCATCTCCTTGCAGACCTGGCGCAGCTGGGACTCGAAGTCCTGCCACTCCCGGACCCGCAGGTAGTTGAGGAACTCGCGCTTGCACATCCGGCGGAACGCGCTGCCCGAGAGCTCCCGCTGCTGCTCCTTGAGGTGCCGCCACAGGTTGAGCCAGGTGAGGAAGTCGCTGGTCTCGTTCTTGAACCGGGCGTGCAGCTGGTCGGCCTGAGCGCGCGACTCCTCGGGCCGCTCGCGCGGGTCCTGCAGCGAGAGGGCGGCCGCAATGACGATCACCTCGCGCACGCAGCCGAGCCGCTCGGCCTCGAGGATCATCCGAGCCAGGCGCGGGTCGATCGGCAGCCGGGCCAGCCGCCGCCCGAGCTTGGTCAGGTTCGTGGTGGTCGAGCCTGTCGAGACCCGAAGCGCGCCGAGCTCCTCCAGCAGCTGCACGCCCGACTGCACGTTGCGCTTGTCGGGCGGCTCGACGAACGGGAAGCGGCTGAGGTCGCCGAGGCCGAGCGAGGCCATCTGCAGGATGACGCTGGCCAGGTTGGTGCGCAGGATCTCGGGGTCGGTGAACTCCGGGCGGCTCTCGAAGTCCTCCTCGGAGTAGAGCCGGATCGCGATGCCGGCCTCGACGCGGCCGCAGCGGCCCGAGCGCTGGTTGGCCGAGGCCTGGCTGATCGGCTCGATGGGGAGCCGCTGCACCTTGGTCCGCAGGGAGTAGCGCGAGATGCGCGCGACGCCCGTGTCGACGACGTACTTGATCCCCGGGACGGTCAGCGAGGTCTCGGCCACGTTGGTGGCGAGCACGACGCGCCGTACGGCGTTGCCGTGGGAGGAGAAGACCCGGTGCTGCTCGGCGGCGGAGAGCCGGGAGTAGAGCGGCAGGATCTCCAGGCTCCCGGGGCGGGAGGCGAGGTCGCCGAGGGCCTCGGCGGTGTCGCGGATCTCGCGCTCGCCGGGCAGGAAGACGAGGACGTCGCCCGGCCCCTCCGCGGAGAGCTCCTTGACCGCGTCGACGATGGCCTCGGTCTGGTCGCGGACGATCGCCTCGCCGTCCTCGTCGTCCTCCTGGAGATCCAGCAGCGGCCGGTAGCGGACCTCGACGGGGTAGGTGCGCCCGCTCACCTCGACGACGGGGGCGTCGAAGTGCCGGGCGAACCGGTCGACGTCGATGGTCGCGCTGGTGATGACCAGCTTCAGGTCGGGCCGGCGCGGGAGGAGGCGCTTGAGGTAGCCGAGCAGGAAGTCGATGTTGAGGCTGCGCTCGTGGGCCTCGTCGATGATGATCGTGTCGTACTTCTTCAGGTCGCGATCGCGCTGCAGCTCGGCGAGCAGGATGCCGTCGGTCATCAGCTTGACCCGGGTGGACCGCGACGTCCGGTCGGTGAACCGGACCTGGTAGCCGACGACGCCGTCCGCGCCGCCCAGCTCGGTGCCGAGCTCGCTGGCGATGCGCTCCGCGACCGAGCGCGCGGCGATCCGCCGCGGCTGGGTGTGCCCGATCAGGCCTCCCCCGGATCCCGTACCGCCCCCGCGGCCGAGCTCGAGGCAGATCTTGGGCAGCTGGGTCGTCTTCCCGGAGCCGGTCTCGCCCGCGACGATCACGACCTGGTGGTCCCGGATGGCCTCGGCGATGTCGTCCCTGCGCTGGCTGACGGGCAGCTCGGACGGATAGGTGATCTTCACAGCGCCCCCATCATCCCAGCCCGCGCCAGTGGGTTTCACATCGCTAGAACCTGTTCTAGATTCAGCGCGTGACGACAACGGACGAGTACGACGTGATCGTGGTGGGCTCCGGCGGCGGGGCGATGACCGGGGCACTGCTCGCCGCCCGGGCCGGACTGCGCACGGTGGTGGTCGAGAAGACCGAGCTGATCGGCGGCACCTCGGCGTACTCCGGAGGCGCCTGCTGGCTGCCCGGCAGCGAGGTCCAGCAGCGGGCGGGCATCGCCGACTCGACCGACGGCGCGCGGTCCTACCTCGGCGCCATCCTGGAGTCGCCCGACGGGACGAGGATCGAGGCGTTCCTCGCCCACGCGCCCGAGCTGGTGGCCGAGCTCGAGGCGGCGGGCCTGCCGTTCGAGTGGCTGCCCTTCGCGGAGTACTACGACGCGCCCGGCCGGGTCCCGATGGGCCGCTCGATCCAGCCGCTGAACGTCAAGCGCGCCGAGCTGCCGGCCGAGGTCGCAGCGTTGGTGCGGCCGCCCGTCGAGCGGGACCGCGCCGGCGAGGGTGGGCGCAGCACGCTGAGCGGCGGCCAGGCACTGATCGCCCGGCTCGCGACGCTGTACGTCGAGGCCGGCGGCGAGCTGCGCACGAACCTGCCCGTCACCGGGCTCGTCCTCTCCGATTCCGGCGACCGGGTGGTCGGTGTCGCCGCGATGACGCCCGAGGGGCCGGTGACGCTGGATGCGTCGCGCGGCGTACTCGTGGCCGCCGGCGGCTTCGAGGGGAACGCGTCGCTGCGCGCGGAGCACGGCGTACCCGGGCAGGTGGCGTGGACGATGGCGCCCCGCGAGACCAACACCGGCGAGCCGATCGAGGCGGCGGTGGCGATCGGCGCGGCGACCGACTTCAGCGGGGTCGGCTGGTTCTGCCCCGGGCTGGAGCAGCCGGACGGCGGCGGGTCCTTCACGCTGGGCTTCCGCAGCGGGCTGATGGTCGACGCGACCGGCCGTCGGTACGCCAACGAGTGCCTCCCCTACGACCGGTTCGGCCGGGAGATGGCCGCGTCGGCCGACCGGATCCCGTCGTGGTTCGTCTTCGACTCCCGCGAGGGCGGCCGGCTGCCGGCCATCGCGATGCCCGAGGGCGACCCGGCGGAGCACCTCGCCGCCGGCACCTGGGTGCGAGCCGAGAGCATCGAGGAGCTCGCCGCGGCCACCGGCCTGCCCGCCGACGCGCTGGCCGAGTCGGTGGAGCGGTTCAACGTGCTCTGCGAGAAGGGTGTCGACGAGGACTTCGGCCGCGGCGAGGACGAGTACGACACGTTCTTCACCGGCGGCCCCGGCACCGCCCTGACCCCGTGCGACCAGCCGCCGTACTACGCAGCACGGTTCGTCCTCTCCGACCTCGGCACCAAGGGCGGCCTGGTCACCGACGCCGCGGGACGGGTCCTCCGCGAGGACGCCTCCCCCATCCCCGGCCTCTACGCCTCGTCCAACTCCGCCGCCTCCGTCTTCGGCGGCGTCTACCCCGGCCCGGGCGCCCCCCTCGGTAGCGCCATGGTCTTCGCCTCGCTCGCCGTCCGGGACCTGCTCACCTAACCGTCGCTCCGGCCTCGGCCCACCGCTGGTTGAGGCGCGAAGGACGAAGTCCTGAGCCTGCCCGGTGGTTGAGGCGCGAAGGACGAAGTCCTGAGCCTCGAAACCCGGCGAGGTGAGAAGCAGCCTCTGGTCGACGCGGTCGTTCGGTTCACCGGGTTTCGAGGCTCGCTCCGCTCGCACCTCAACCAGCGTGGGCAGGGCGTGCCTGTAGCCCTGACGGGCGGGTGCCGGTCAGGGCTGCAGGGTCTCGAGCGGGATCGTGCCGTGGTGGTCGCGTCCGAAGGAGAGCCCGTTCGGACTTCGCCAGACGAACGAGGTGTCGTCGACCTTGTCGTAGCGCCATCGCGTATGGGTCTTCGCCCGGTGATGTCGCCGGCACAGGGGTGCGATGTTGCAGTCGCAGGTCGGTCCACCGCGCGCGGCGGG
>NZ_DATJTA010000047.1:0-4046 GCF_035503875.1 Nocardioides sp. | reverse complement strand
GCGCTGGTGGGTCCTCGAGCCCGTCCGCGCGGCCGTGGTCGGCGCTGCGCGTCGTCGAGCCGGTCGGCCTGGTGGCGTCGAGCCGGTCGCCCTGGCGGTCGTCGAGCCGGTCGGCGCGGCGGTGGTGGGGCTGGTGCCGGTGAGCCGGTCGCCCTGGCCGTCGTCGGGCTGGCGGTCGTCGAGCCGGTCGGCCTGATGGCGTCGAGCCCGTCGCCCTGGCCGTCCTCGAGCTGGTCGGCGCGGCGCGTCGTCGAGCTGGTCGGCGCGGCGCGTCGTCGAGCTGGTCGGCGCGGCCGTGGTGGGGCTGGCGGTCGTCGAGCCCGTCGGCCTGGCCGTCCTCGAGCTGGTCGGCGCGGCCGTGGTGGGGCTGGTGGCGTCGAGCCGGTCGGCCTGATGGCGTCGAGCCCGTCGCCCTGGCCGTCGTCGGGCTGGTGCCGGTGAGCCGGTCGGCCTGGCGGTCCTCGAGCCCGTCCGCGCGGCCGTGGTCGGCGCTGCGCGTCGTCGAGCCGGTCGGCGCGGCCGTGGTGGGGGCTGGTGCCGGTGAGCCGATCGCCCTGGCGGTCCTCGAGTTGGTCGAGCCGGTCGCCCTGGCCGTCGTCGAGTCCGTCGCCCTGGCCGTCCTCGGGCTGGTGCCGGTGAGCCCCGTCGGCGCGGTGGTCGTCGGGCTAGTGTCTAACTGGTTGGCCGGGTGAAGCTCTAACGACGATCTGTTCGAATAATTTCTGCACTACTCCGCGCTGCTGCCTCGCATGTCCATATTCTTTCGATTTATCGTGGCACATATTCGATTTTGACGCTTAGCCGGCTATGCGAGTTTATGCCTGAATGTCCTTTTAGACTTCCAGGTCATTTCGTATGGGTACAGACAAAAACTCGTCTACGTGGCTTCTAGGTGCCTTTACGCAGACATTAGCGTCTATCTATTGAAATGATGGCCCGTGTAAGTCGCTACCCGCTCGACGAACGCCGCGCGGACGGGCTCGACCAGCCCGACCACGGCCAGGGCGACCGGCTCGACGACCGCCAGCCCGACGGCACCCCGCACCCGCTGACACAGGGATAGCACACCAAAAACATAGGTGCTGACCTGCAAGGACACAGCTAGCGCACACGATGTGCGACCAGCTCGACCACCGCCGCGCCGACGCGCTCAAAAAGCCCATCGAGGACGGCCACGTGTCCCCCTATCTGTGGCAGAGGCGCCGATCGCCGCGGCCTTGGTTAAGAGGGCGCGACCCTCAAGCCGTTGCCGCTCGCGTCCATCTCGCGTCCATTTACGGGGCTCCAGAGCGGCCCGCGTCCAAGACCGAGACGCCACGTGAGCACGTTTATGCAGGTCAAGCGGAGGGCGTGGGATTCGAACCCACGGTGTCGGTCTCCCGACACAGTTGTTTTCAAGACAACCGCCATCGGCCACTAGGCGAGCCCTCCTGCGTGGAACAACATTACGCGAATGGGGACCCGGACGTGGTGCCGGCCGAGGATCGGCGCGGGTGCGCGAAGCCGTCGGCGACCAGCGCGGCCAGGTTGAGATAGGCGTCGGCGGTCTGCTCGTTGAGCATCTCCAGTTCGACCTCCGCGCCCTCCTCCAGGTGCGGGTCGTAGGGCACTCGGACGACCGCGCGGGAGCGGGCGGCGAAGTGCTGTTCCAGGCGGTCGAGGTCGACCGATGACTTGCTCCTGCGGCGGATGGCGGACAGCACCACGACGCCGCCGCGGACGTGGTCCGCGTAGCCGTGCGCCTCAAGCCAGTCGAGGGTCGCGCTGGCGCTGCGCGCGCCGTCGACCGACGGGGAGCTCACCAGGACGATCTGGTCGGCCAGCTCGAGGATGCCGGCCATCGCCGAGTGCAGCAGGCCGGTGCCGCAGTCGGTGATGCAGATCGAGTAGTAGTGCTCGAGAACGCCGGTCACGGCCCGGTAGTCGTCGGCGCTGAACGCGACTGAAACGCCCGGGTCCCGGTCCGACGCGAGGATCTCGAGCCTGCTCGACGCCTGGGACGTGTACGCCCTGACGTCGGCGTACCTGGTCACCAGGGACCGTTCGTTCAGCAGGTCCCTGATGGTCGCCGGGGTCTCGAGCCGAACCTTGTCCGAGAGCGTGCCGCGGTCCGGGTTGCCGTCCACCGCGATCACCCGGTCCCCGCGCAACGACGCGAGCGTCGAGCCGAGTCCGACCGTGACCGTGGTCTTCCCGACGCCGCCCTTGAGGCTCAGCACCGCGACCCGGTGGTGTCCGCCCGCGACCGGCGACCGCACGCGCCTGATCAGCGCGCGCCGCTGCATGCTGGCGGCCGACTCGCCGACCCGGACCAGTCCCCCGGTCGCGCGGTAGACCGTCCGCCGCCAGCCGCCGTCGGGCGTCGCCCGCTTACCGGGAAGCAGCAGGTCGGAGGTGAGCATGTCCGCGGTCTGCCGCTGCACCGCCGGGCCAGGCGGCTCTACATCGGGCGGCGGTTCCGCCCGCCTTGCCTCGTGCGGTTCCGCCCGCCCTGGCTCGGGCGGCATGGGCGCCGCCGGCACCGTCCTCGCGGGCAGCGACGCCGTCGGCAGCGGCGCGGCCACCGGGACGTCGCCGCCCACGCGCACCTGTGACCACGGCACCGACGGGCCGCGCAACGGCGGCGCCGCCTCCGGCGGCCGAGGCACCGTGTACGGGTCGGAGGTCCACGTCGGCCGCACGTCAAGCGGCCGCTGCGCCGGATAACGCGGCTCCTGGTGCCGTTGCGCGATCGGCCGAGGCCCCTCCTCGCCGCCGGAGAACTCCTCCGGCCGTGGCGCCTGGGCGGGCGGAACGTGCCTGGCGGGCGCGCTCGAAGGTTCCGTCGCGACCGCCGGCGGCGTCCGGACGGCCGGCGTCCCGTCAGGCGGCGTCGGAGCCGGGGGCCTCGGAGCCGTACGAGCAGGCGGAGCCGGAGGCCTCGTAGGCTCGGGCATCGGCGACGAGGACGGCGACGGCGACGAGGACGGCGACGAGGACGGCGACGGCGACGAGGACGAGGACGGCATCGGCGACGAGGACGGCGACGAGGACGGCGACGGCGACGGCGACGAGAATGGCAACGACAACGGCGTCGGCCATGGCGGGCGCGCGGGCGGCGGCTGCGAGGCCGGCGGCGGCGTCGCCGGCATGGCCGGGTAGCCGGGGTCGGGGAGCGCTTCCGGGTCGGGCAGCTGCTCCATCACCGGCAGGTCGGGCAGCGGCTGATCCGCCGCCTGCCAGTCGGGAAGCGGGCCGCGGGCGGTACCCGTCTGCTGCGGGTAACCGGAAGCGAACGGGTAGATCTCCGTGGCCTCGCGCGCGTCGGAGGCCGCCTTGTCGTCGTGTTCTTCTGCCATCATGGCCGCCCCCAGTAGCCACCTGCCTGCCCTTGCCATACTGTTCGCGGCACCCGTTAACTCATTACGCGACTCCCTGACCCAATCCGCTGAAAGACCCTAGTTAGGGAGATTCCCGCCAAGGAGGCAGCTATGCACGCCGTCGTGATCAGCGAGCCCGGAGGCCCTGACGTGCTCCAGTGGACCGAGGTCGCGGACCCGCGGCCGGGGCCGGGCGAGGTTCTCGTCGAGGTAGCCGCGGCCGGCGTCAACCGGGCCGACCTCATGCAGCGTCAGGGGCTCTACCCGCCGCCGCCGGGCGCGCCGCCCTATCCGGGTCTCGAGTGCTCGGGCACCGTCGCGGCCCTCGGCGACGGCGTCAACGGATGGCATGTCGGCGAGCAGGTCTGCGCGCTGCTATCCGGCGGCGGCTACGCCGAGCAGGTAGCCGTCCCGGCCGGACAGCTGCTTCCGGTCCCGAAGAGCACCACGCTCATCGAGGCGGCCGCGCTCCCGGAGACGGCCTGCACCGTGTACTCCAACGTCTTCCTCATCGCCGGACTCACGGCCGGCGAGACGCTGCTCGTCCACGGCGGCGGCAGCGGCATCGGCACGATGGCGATCCAGCTCGCCAAGCACGCCGGCGCCCGGGTCGCGGTCACCGCGGGATCCCGGCAAAAGCTGGACGAATGCCGGGCCCTCGGCGCCGACATCACGATCAACTACCGT
>NZ_DATJTA010000046.1:0-80879 GCF_035503875.1 Nocardioides sp. | reverse complement strand
CCAGCGAAGGAAGAGGTGACCGTGGTAGTGAGCGCTCCCAACTCCGCGGCGCGCAAGCGCTCCCGGCCGTCTAGTTCCGCGGCCCGGGATTCGCGAGTGCCGGCATCGGACGGCGTGTCGGAGACCGCGCAGGCGCCGGTCACGGCGAACGCAGCAGGCAACGGCCGCGCGGCCAAGGCCCGCGAGGAGCTGGCCGCCGTGCCGGCCCAGGATCCGTCAGCCGGCGGCCTAGCGGGCGCTGGCGGCCTGGACGGCGACGCCGACCTCGATGGGGACGACCTCGACGGGGCGGTCGACCTCGAGGACTTCGACGACCTCGACGACGAGGCGCTCGTCGTGGAGGTCGATCTGGAGATCGTCGAGGTCGAGGTACCGGACGCAGAACTGGCGGAAGCCGATCTGCCCGAGGACGCCGAAGCGGACCTGCCCGAGGACGCGGACCCGGCCGCGACGGCCACCGCCGGCAAGGCCGCGGGCCAGGCCGAGGGCAAGGCCGCCGGAGACGACGCGGAGGACGAGGACCTGGTCTTCCGCGACGACGACGACGACCTGCCCGCCGCCCAGGTGGCGGTCGCGGGCGCGACGGCGGACCCGGTCAAGGACTACCTCAAGCAGATCGGCAAGGTACCGCTGCTCAACGCCGAGCAGGAGGTCGAGCTGGCCAAACGGATCGAGGCCGGCCTGTTCGCCGAGGAGAAGCTCGCCGAGATCCAGGGGATGACCCCGGACCAGCGCATCGACCTCGAGTGGATCGCCGAGGACGGCCGCCGGGCCAAGAACCACCTGCTCGAGGCCAACCTGCGGCTGGTCGTGAGCCTGGCCAAGCGGTATACCGGCCGGGGGATGCTGTTCCTCGACCTGATCCAGGAGGGCAACCTCGGGCTGATCAGGGCGGTGGAGAAGTTCGACTACACCAAGGGCTACAAGTTCTCCACGTACGCCACCTGGTGGATCCGGCAGGCGATCACGCGCGCGATGGCCGACCAGGCGCGGACGATCCGCATCCCGGTGCACATGGTCGAGGTCATCAACAAGCTGGCCCGCGTGCAGCGCCAGATGCTCCAGGACCTGGGCCGCGAGCCCACCCCGGAGGAGCTCGCCAAGGAGCTCGACATGACCCCCGAGAAGGTCATCGAGGTCCAGAAGTACGGCCGCGAGCCCATCTCGCTGCACACGCCCCTCGGCGAGGACGGCGACTCGGAGTTCGGCGACCTGATCGAGGACTCCGAGGCGATCGTCCCGGCCGACGCGGTCTCCTTCACCCTGCTGCAGGAGCAGCTGCACGCCGTCCTCGACACGCTCTCCGAGCGTGAGGCGGGCGTCGTCAGCATGCGCTTCGGACTGACCGACGGTCAGCCGAAGACGCTCGACGAGATCGGCAAGGTGTACGGCGTGACCCGCGAGCGGATCCGCCAGATCGAGTCCAAGACCATGTCGAAGCTGCGGCACCCGTCGCGCTCGCAGGTCCTGCGCGACTACCTGGACTGACCGCAGGACGACGGCTGGAACCACGCGAGGGGCGCGGCATCGGGAGATGCCGCGCCCCTCGTCGTTCCCGCCCGTCGTTGCCACCGCGCCGCCGCGGGGTGACCCTGGAGGGCATGACCCCCCACATCGCACGGGGTCGCGCGACCGTCGTCGCCGCGACCGTCCTGTCCTGCCTCGCCGTGGCAGCGCCCGCCTCCGCCGAGCGGGCCAGCTTCCCCGACCCGGCCGACGCCCAGGCGTCCCTGACCGACATCCGCGAGGTCCGCGTCGCCCACGGACCGGCCCGGGTGACCGTCACCGTCGGCTTCACCGACCTGAGGGCCGAGTCCGAGGCCGGTCCCGCGGGCCTGACCGTCTTCCTGGACGCGAACCGCGCCCGCCGGGGACCCGAGCTCGCCGTCACGACCGGCCTGCAGGAAGGGACCGACTACCAGCTGATGCGGGTCCGCCGCTGGCGGCTGGTGGGCGAGCCGCTGACGTGCGCCCACTCGGTGCGCCTCCGGCCGGCCCGGGACTTCGCCCGGGTCCGGGTCGCGCGCACCTGCCTGCGCGATCCCGCCCGGGTGCGGGTCGCCGTCCGGATGGTCGACGAGTACGACGGGTCGCACCCGGTCACCGACTGGTACCGCGGCCCGCGGCGGTTCACCCCGTGGCTGCGCAGTGGCTGAGCCGCGGTGAGGAAATGACGACGGCCCCGGACCGGGGTCCGGGGCCGTCGAGAAGTCGTCGTCTGCCGGGTCAGCGCTCGTCGTCGGGAGCGATGGCCGGCGTACCGCCGAGCTTGTGGGTCTCGTCGACCACGTTGGCGGCGATCTCCTTGAGCTTGTCGCCGTGCTCGCGGGCGTGGTGGGCGCAGAACAGGAGCTCGCCACCGGACTGGAGCTCCACGCGCAGGTAGGCCTGGGCGCCGCACCGGTCGCAGCGGTCCGCTGCGGTCATCGGCGCGCTGGGGGCAACTGCAGTGGTCACATCGGCCTCTTCTCTGATCATCGGTGTCTTGCTCAACGTAGCGGTGGGTCACAAGATTCCCGGTGCCGCGTGGTGCCTGACACGTCAATCCCATCATGGACAGGGTTGCCTCGTCCGGTTCTTTCCATGCCCTGGACAAACGATGGCCGGAGCTGGAGGTCACCCTCGGGGGCGGTGGAGCGCTGTCTTCGACAGTGTGGCGCGGACGGGTGCCGTCCAGAGGTGATTTCCGCGAACCCGAGTCCGTTCGTATCCACATCGTGACGTCGCCCACCCGGTGGTGCGTCGAGCTGGTGGAGCGGTGCTGCTGGATGGTCCTGATGAAGTGGTGCCCACCGTAGACCTGTCGTACTCCCCGAGTGAGCAAGGCGTGCCTGCGCTGAGCATCGGCGTGTCGCAGGTAGATTCGGAGCAGTTCCACCGCTCGGATTTCCGCTGTTTCACGCCAGGAGCCCCGTCATCGCCGACAACACCTACAACGCCGCGCATCTCCTCGTCCTGGAGGGACTGGAGGCGGTGCGCAAGCGCCCCGGCATGTACATCGGCTCGACCGACACCCGCGGCCTGATGCACTGCCTGTGGGAGATCATCGACAACGGCGTGGACGAGGCGCTGGCCGGGGCGGCCAGTTCGGTGGAGGTCACCCTGCACCCCGACGGCTCGGCCGAGGTCCACGACGACGGGCGCGGCATCCCGACCGACAAGGAGCCCAAGACCGGTCTGCCGGGCGTCGAGGTGGTCGCCACCAAGCTGCACGCCGGCGGCAAGTTCGGCGGTGGGTCGTACGTCGCCACCGGCGGCCTGCACGGCGTCGGCCTCTCGGTCGTCAACGCGCTGTCCAGCCGGATGGACATCGATGTCGAGCGTGCTCCGTCGAGCCAGGGCCTCTCGTTCCGCCGCGGTACGCCGGGTGTCTTCGACGCCGACGGGCCGACGGCCGGGTTCGAGGCGAGGTCCGGCCTGACCCGCAAGGGCGGCCGGGTCGCCAAGGGTCGCAGCGGCACCCGGATCCGGTTCTGGCCGGACCGTCAGATCTTCACCAAGGACGCCACCTTCGAGTTCGAGGGGTTGCTCGGCCGGGCGCGGCAGACGTCGTTCATCGTCCCGGGCCTGGAGCTGGTGATCCGCGACCTGCGCGGCGACACCCCCGTGGAGGAGAAGTTCCGCCACGACGGCGGGATCGCGGAGTTCACCGAGTTCCTGGCCCGTGACGAACCGGTGACCGAGGTCCTGCGCATTCAGGGGACGGGCTCGTTCACCGAGACCGTCCCGATGCTCGACGAGCTCGGGCACATGACGCCGCAGGACGTGGACCGCGAGCTCGGCGTCGACATCGCCGTGCGCTGGGGGACCGGGTACGACACCGAGCTGCGCTCGTTCGTGAACGTGATCGCGACCCCGAAGGGCGGCACCCACGTGGCCGGCTTCGAGGCCGCGCTGGTCAAGCCGTTCAACGACGCGATGCGGGCGGCCAAGGCGCTGAGGGCGGCCGACGCCGACGTCGTGCGCGAGGACATCCTGGAGGGGCTCACCGGCGTCGTGACGGTCCGGCTCGCCGAGCCCCAGTTCGAGGGTCAGACCAAGGAGATCCTCGGCACCCCCGCGGTCCGCTCCGAGGTGCGCAAGATCGTCGCGAAGCACTTCAGCGAGTTCCTGACCAGCAGCAAGCGCGCCGAGAAGGCCCAGGCCAAGCTGCTGATGGAGAAGGTCGCCGGCGCGGCCAAGACCCGGATCGCGGCCCGCCAGCACAAGGAGACCCAGCGGCGCAAGAACGCCCTGGAGTCGTCGGCGCTGCCCTCCAAGCTGGCCGACTGCCGCAACAACGACAACGACCGCACCGAGCTCTTCATCGTCGAGGGTGACTCGGCGCTCGGTACGGCCAAGGTCGCGCGCAACTCGGAGTTCCAGGCGCTGCTGCCGATCCGCGGCAAGATCCTCAACGTCCAGAAGGCCTCGGTCGGGGACATGCTGAAGAACGCCGAGTGCGCCTCGATCATCCAGGTCGTCGGCGCCGGCTCGGGCCGCACCTTCGACCTCGAGGCCCGCCGCTACGGCCGGATCATCTTCATGGCCGACGCCGACTCCGACGGCGCGCACATCCGCTGCCTGCTGGCGACCCTGTTCTTCAAGTACATGCCCGAGCTGGTCGCCGAGGGCCGGGTCTACTCGGCGGTCCCGCCGCTGCACCGCATCGAGCTGGCCAACCCGAAGAAGGGCATGGACAAGTACGTCTACACCTACTCCGATGCCGAGCTGCAGCGGAAGCTGGCGGAGCTGAAGAAGAAGAACGTCCGCTGGAAGGACCCGGTCCAGCGCTACAAGGGCCTCGGGGAGATGGACGCCGACCAGCTGGCGGAGACCACGATGGACCCGCGGCACCGCACGCTGCGGCGGATCACCGTCGACGACGCCGAGAGCGCCACCAAGGTCTTCGAGCTGCTGATGGGCTCCGACGTCGCCCCCCGTAAGGAGTTCATCGTGCAGGGCGCCTACGAGGTGGACGTCGAGACGCTGGACGCCTGATCAGACCAGCTGGTCGAGCAGACCGCTGTCGACGTCGTACAGGAAGCCGCCGACCTCGACGGCGTCGGGCACCAGCGGGTGGCTGGTGACCTTGCGGACGTCCATCTCCAGGGCGCGCCGCTGGTCGTCGACCACGTGGAAGCGGTGCCAGGAGGCGTCCACGCCGGCGGACTCCGAGACCCGCTCGCGCAGCGTCTCCTCGGAGTTGCTGGCGACCGCGCAGCGGGTGTGGGGGACCACCAGGACGCGCTGCACGTTGAGCAGGTGGACGCCGAGGACGATCGCCTCGAGGGCGGCCTCGGTCACCCGGCCACCCGGGTTGCGGAAGATCTTGGCGTCGCCGGGCTGCAGCCCGAGCATGCCGAGAGGGTCGATCCGGGAGTCCATGCAGGTCACGATGGCGACACCCGCGCGGGCGACGCCGTCGAAGCCGCCGTACTTGAAGTCGGCGGCAAAGGTCCGGTTGGCAGCGAGAAGGTCGTCGAAGGCCACGTTCGGAACCTAGCGGAGGCTCATCCGGCGGTGCGCAGCAGGTCCCCTGCCGAGACGGCCCGGGTGGCCGCGCCGCGGAACAGCACGAGGGCCAGGACGGCGGCGAGGGCGGCCGACACGGCGGCGCCGAGGAAGACCGTCTGCTCCTGGGTGATCGCCGCGTCCAGCTGCTGGGTGCGGTAGGCCTTGCACACCTTGGTGGCCTCGGGGCCGCAGATCTCGGCGACGGTGCGCAGCTTGTCCTGGGCGGCGTAGTAGCGGCGCAGGCCGATGGCGGTGAGCGCGGAGATGCCGACCAGCATGCCGACCATCCGGGCGACGACCACGAGGGCGCTGGCCAGCCCGTGGACGTCGTCGTCGGTGCTCGCGAGGACCGCCGCGTTGACCGGTGCGAGCGCCAGCCCGAAGCCGAAGCCGCCGACCAGCAGCGCCACGTTGCAGGTCCAGCCCTCCAGCGCGTCGGAATCCCACTGGGACATCAGGGCGAAGCCGACGGCCGCGAGCGCCATGCCCACGGCGGTCACGACGCCGGCCGAGTGCCGGCGGGTGAGGTAGCCGCCGACGACGGCACCGACGGGCAGCGCGACGAGGAAGCGGACCAGGACCAGCGCCGCCATCAGCTGGCTGTCGCGGTACGACGTGGAGCGGGCGAAGAGGGGCACGGCGACGAGGGCGGCGATCAGCGCCGCGCCGACGAAGAAGCTGACCACGACCGCGCCCCACGCCGGCCGGGCGCGCAGCGCGCCGTGGGGCACCAGCGGGGTCGTGGTGCGGCGCAGGTGGAGGACGAGAGCCACGGTGGCGACGGCGGCGCCGAGGAGGTACCAGAGTCCCTGCTCGGAGAACGCCTGGACCTCGGGGTCGGCCGTCGCGAAGGCCAGGATGACGCCGCCCAGCGAGGCGGCCAGCAGGAGCGCGCCGAGCAGGTCGGCCTCCCGGGTGCTGCGCGCCCAGGAGCGCAGGTCGACCAGCGGCCGGGCCGCGGTCGCGCAGCGGATCACGAGCAGGACCGCGGCGGCGATCGTGGCGAGCCCCAGCGGAGTCAGCCAACGGCCGCTGCCGACCACCGGGGTGAGCAGCTCGCCCCAGGTGAGGTCGGCCATCAGCCGCGGCGGACTCCAGAAGACCGTCGCCCCGGCCCCCAGCAGCACGAGCAGGAGTACGACGCCGACCGGGTCCGGGATCCGGCGCGCCGGCCGGGCCGGGTCGGATCCGGCCAGCATGCGGATCGCGGCGGCGAGCAGCAGCCCGACCGCGAGGTTGATCGCGAAGATCGCGCGCCAGTCGGCGACCGCGAGGACGACGGCGCCGAAGAGCGGGCCGAGGACGCTGCCGATCTCCTGGACGGCCGAGACCAGGCCGAGCGGGACGCCGCGGCGCTCGCGCGGATAGAGGTCGGCGACCAGCGCGAGAGTCGCGGGCACCAGGCCTCCACCGCCGAGTCCCTGCAGGAACCGGCCGGCGACCATGCTCGGCATGTCGTAGGCCAGCGCAGTGACCAGCGACCCGAACGCGAAGACGACCAGCGCCGCGGTCAGCACCGGGAGCCGGCCGCGCAGGTCGGCGATCCGTCCGATCAGCGGCAGCATCGCGACGTACCCGAGCAGGAACCCGGAGATGATCGGGGCCGCGCGCTGCAGCTCGTCGATCGGGATGCCGGCACTGGCCATCAGGTCCGGCAGGGCCAGGACGACGACGTACGTGTCCGCGGCCGCGAACGCCACCGCGACGGCGGCGAGACCCAGCAGGGCCCGGGGTGAGCGGGCCTCACCGGGAGCGGCCGGCCGGGTGGTCACGGCGCGGTGATGTCCTGCTCGGTGCCGTAGTCGGAGAACGTCATCGTGTAGGTCATCTCGTCGTCGCCCTCGTAGAAGACCCCGGTGAGGACGGCCTCGCGGAGCTCGCCGTCGTCGCTGATGGTGTACGACGCGTCGAAGTCGCCCGAGGCCTCGGGGACGATGTTGGCGACCACGTCGCCGGGCACCGTGCCGGTGTAGGACGTGAGGATCTCCCGGTTGTCCTGCCCGCCGCGGACCTGGTCGCCCCGTTCGACGTCGGTGGTCTCGGACAGCAGCGTCGAGAACCCGGCGTCGGAGCCCATCAGCAGGTTCGGGTCGGGAGCGCCGTACTGGGCGGGGTCGATGATCGTCCACTGCGGCAGCAGCAGGCTGTTCTTGGCGTAGACCTTGCCGTCGACCGCGATCACCTCGGCGGTGGCCGGGATGCCGTTGACGCTGAGGTCGAAGCTGCCCTCGAAGGCGGGCGGGTGGACGCCGACACCGGTGGCCTTGCGGATGCCGGTGACGCTGGAGGACAGGTTGTCGGCCTCGAGGGTGATCTCGACGCCGCTGGTCTCGTCGAGCGTCGTCTTGGCGAGCTCGAGCACCTCGGTGGGGGTGCTGTCGTCGCCAGCGGCGGGCTCGTCGTCGGAGCAGGCGACGAGCGAGAGGGCCAGGAGGGCAGCGCCGGTCGCGGCGAGGGTGCGATTCACGGCGCTCAGCCTTCCACGACCGGGACCCGGGCCGCGACCGGACCCGCGCACGCCGCGATGGGCTGGCTCCCGGGAACGCCCGAGCCGTCGCGCCGGCCGGTGGCGTCCGGCAGGTCGACCGGCGCGCCGCTGGCGGCGGCCGCCCGGGCCGGGGCCGGCCCCGCCCAGGCGAAGACCAGGACGTCCTCGCCCTTGAGGAAGCGGTGGCAGCGCACGCCGCCCGTGGCCCGGCCCTTGCCGGGGTACTCGCTGAACGGCGCGACCTTGACCGCCCCCGCCTCGGTCCCCGGCAGGGCCGTCGACGCGCCGGAGGCCGTCACGACCACCGCGCCTCCCGGGGCGTCGGCGTCGAACGCGCCGAAGGAAACGACGTACTGCCCGAGCGCGAGGCGTACGCCGGCGATGCCGCCGCCCGAGCGGCCCTGGGGGCGGACCGCGTCGGCGCCGAAGTGCAGCAGCTGGGCGTCGGAGGTGATGAAGCACAGGGTCTCGGACCCGGTGGCGAGCTGGACCGCGCCGACCACCTCGTCGCCGTCGTCGAGCCGGATCACGTCCCACTCGTCGCGACCGAGGACCTCGGGGTTCACCCGCTTGACCACGCCGGCGCGGGTGCCGAGCGCCAGTCCCGGTCCGTCGGTGGCGAGCGTGCAGAGCGCCAGGGCGCGCTCGCCGTTGGCCAGCTGGAGCATCTCGGTGAGTGGGAGCCCGCCCTGCAGGTTGGGGTCGTTCGCGGACGCCGGGAGCGCCGGCAGGTCCAGGACTCCGAGCCGCAGCAGGCGGCCGCGGGACGTCAGCACGCCGATCTCGCCGCGGACCGTGGTCCGCACGACGGATGTCACGACGTCGTGGTTGGTGCGGCCCTCGCCGGTGCCGATCGGCTCGTCGGTGGAGGTCCGGGCCAGCAGCCCGGTGGAGGAGAGGAAGGCGAAGCACGGGTCGTCCGCGACCTCGAGGGGTACGGCGGAGGCCGTCACCGCGACGCCTGCCGACTCCAGCAGCACGGTGCGCCGCGGGGTGCCGTAGGTCTTCGCGACCTCGGCGAGCTCGTCGGAGACGACCTTCCAGCGCAGCTTCTCGTCGCCGAGGATCGCGTCGAGCTCCTCGATCTCGCGGCGCAGCTGCTCCTGCTCCTTCTCCAGCTCGATCCGGCTGAACCGGGTGAGCCGGCGCAGCTGCATCTCCAGGATGTAGTCGGCCTGGAGCTGGGAGAGGTCGAAGACGGACATCAGCCGCTCCCGGGCCGCGCCGGCGTCGTCGCTGGAGCGGATGACCTGGATGACCTCGTCGATGTCGAGCAGCGCGATCAGCAGGCCGTCGACGAGGTGGAGGCGCTCGGCCTTCTTGTTGCGGCGGAACTGCGAGCGGCGGCCGACGACCTCGAAGCGGTGGTCGAGGAACACCCGGAGCAGCTCCTTGAGTCCGAGCGTGCGGGGCTGGCCGTCGACGAGGGCGACGTTGTTGATGCCGAAGGAGTCCTCCAGCGGCGTCTGCCGGTACAGCTGCTCGAGCAGGGCCTCGGGGTGGAAGCCGTTCTTCACCTCGATGACCAGCCGCAGGCCGTTCTCGCGGTCGGTGAGGTCCTTGATGTCGGAGATGCCCTGCAGCTTCTTGCCCTGGACCAGCACCTTGATCCGCTCGATGACCTTCTCGGTGCCGACGCCGTACGGCATCTCGGTGACGACGATGCCCTTGCGGCGGCCGATCGCCTCGACCCGCGCCGTGGCCCGCATCTTGAAGCTGCCGCGGCCGGACAGATAGGCGTCGCGGATGCCGTCGAGGCCGACGATCTTGCCGCCGGTGGGCAGGTCGGGACCCGGGACGAACCGCATCAGGTCGTCGATGGTGGCCTGCGGGTGGGTGATCAGGTGGCGCAGCGCCTGCACCACCTCGACGAGGTTGTGCGGCGCCATGTTGGTCGCCATGCCGACCGCGATCCCGGTGGTGCCGTTGACGACCAGGTTGGGGATCGCCGCGGGGAGCACGGTCGGCTCGAACTCGCGGCTGTCGTAGTTGGGCTTGAAGTCGACGGTGTCCTCGTCGATGGAGGCGGTCATCGCCACCGCGGCGGGCGCCATCCGGGCCTCGGTGTAGCGCATCGCGGCGGGGGAGTCGTCGGGCGAGCCGAAGTTGCCGTGGCCGTCGATGAAGGGCAGCCGCATCGACCACGGCTGCGCCATCCGGACCATCGCGTCGTAGATCGCGCCGTCGCCGTGGGGGTGCAGCCGACCCATGACCTCGCCGACGACGCGGGCGCTCTTGACGTGACCGCGGTCGGGGAGGAGCCGCATGTCGTTCATCGTGTAGAGGATCCGCCGCTGCACCGGCTTCAGCCCGTCGCGGGCGTCCGGGAGCGCCCGCGAGTAGATGACGGAGTAGGCGTACTCGAGGAAGGAGGACTCCATCTCCTGCTTGATGTCGGTGTCGAGGATGTGCTCCTCGAAGTCATCCGGGAGATCGGGGGTCGTCGTACGCCGTGCCATGGGCGCCATTGTCCCTGCCGGCGCCGACACATCCGCAGGGGCACGCCGAGACCGCGACGGCGGGGCCGTCTCCGGGCGGCGGTCTAGGCGGCTGGCGCCGGCATCGGCGTTCTCGGACGGGCGGCGCCTGCGCGAACTACCGTGACGCGCGTTCCTCACCACCTCGACCGCCGCGCTCGGGCCGCCGACCACTGGAGAGCCCGTGATCGTCATGCTCCGCCTCCTGCTCGCTCTCGTCCTGGGAGTCGGCCTCACGCTCGCGGCACCGGGTCGGGCACCGGCGGCGCCGGAGGACGGTTCCGCGACGCCCGGGGCGGCGGCTTCGGCGGACGCGTCCGCCGCTCGTGCGGGCGGACGCGCCGTCCGGGTGAAGGTGCAGATCCGTACGCCGGCCGGGGTTCCGGCGAGCGTCCGCCTGATCGGGCGCAGCAAGGTCGTGGTGGGCAAGCCGGCCCGAGGACGGAGCCGGACGGCCCGACCCGCTCTGCGTCCCGGGCGCTACCGGGTCCGGGTCGACGACGTCGTCGTGGGCGGGCGCACGTACCGCGCGGTGCGCCCGCCGCGCACCGTCCGCGTCTCCAGCGCCGGGCGCGCGCCGGTGGTGCGGGTCCGCCTCGCCCGGCTCCGCACGCTGAAGGTCGCCGCGGCGGCGTCGGGTCCCCGCTCGGTGCGGCTGCGGTGGCAGGCCCCGAAGCGGGCGCGGGTCGTCGTCCGCCGTGCCGCCGGGGAGCGGGCACCTGCCGGACGCCGTCAGGGCGCGGCGGTCCGCGCTCGGCGGGGTGCGGCGACGGACGCGAAGGTGACCCCCGGGGCGGTCTACAGCTACGCGGTCTTCGTCCGGAGCGCGAAGCACGGCTGGCGGCGTGGCGCGGTGACCGTGGGCGTCCCGTCGGCCGACGGGAAGGTGCCGCCGTTCTCGCTCGCCCCGGGCGCGACGGTGGTGGACGCGAGGGACCGCGACACCGTGTCGGTCAGCGGCACGACCGTGCGGGTCCACCTCGCCGCGGGACGGGCGACGCCCGCGCTGGGGGCGGGCATGGTGCTGCCGATCTCCCCGGCTGTTCCGGGCGGGTACGTCGGGACGGTGGCAGGCGTCTCGCCCGACGGCCGGGTCGTCACCCTGCGCGCCGGCGGGCTGGCGGACGTCTTCGCGAGCCTCGACCTCCGGCAGGCGATCGCGGCGAACCCCATCGAGCTCACACCGGTGACGAACCGGGCCGAGGCCCGGGCGCGGGTGGCGGCGTACGACCGCGAGCAGGCGGCCCGGGCACCCGCGGCGGGCGGCAAGCTCGCCCGGGCCGCGGCACCGCGCACGTCGTGCCTCAACGTCTCCGCCGGTCACCAGCTCGCCGACCTGCGTCCGATCCTGCGCCCGAGCGGGCACTGGCACTCCGGGATCAAGGAGAAGTGGGGCATCCCGTACGCCGCCACGTTCGACCTGCGGGTCGCCGTCGAGACGGGGTTCCGGCTCGACCTGGAGACGAGCGGGACGCTGTCCTGCGCGCTGCCCCTGAAGAAGGTGACGCGCCAGCTGGCGGTCTACCCGGTGCCGATCGGGCTGGTGCTCGATCCCACCGTCGAGATCGGGGTCACCGGCGCCGTCGAGCTGCACGACGTCGAGGCGACGGTGACCAACGGGTTCTGGGCGCGCGGCCAGCTCGGCCTGGGCGCGTCCTTCGCCAGCGGCCCGATCCGCTCGGGCCGGGTCGGGCAGCCGTCCATCGTCGGGCAGAGCGTCGCGATCACGGCCAAGCTCGGGGGCACGCTCACGGTCGGACCGGGCGCCGTGTCGAGGGACGTCGGCGCGGTGGCGGGCGTGAGCGGCTACTTCAACCCCGTCGTCGCCGAGCTGAAGGTCGTCGGCACGTCGTCGCCGAGCCGGCCCGCGGGCTGTGTCAGCTTCGAGACCCGGCTCGAGGCGGGCCTCGCGCTGGAGGCCAAGGCCTGGGCGGGCAACTTCAGCTGGTCGGCGAGCTGGCGCCCCGACGCGCTCACCTTCAAGCACCAGTGGCACACGCCCTGGTACTACCCCGCACGGTGCAACGAGCAGCCGGAGACCGGAACCGGCGACGTCCAGGCCACGTTGATCTGGAACAGCACGGCCGACCTCGACCTGCACGTCGTGGACCCGTGGGGGGAGGAGATCTACTACTCCGAACGCACCTCCGACTCCGGCGGCGAGCTCGACGTCGACGCCAACGCCGGCTGCGAGGAGGTGATGGTCCGCCCGACCGAGAACATCTTCTGGCCGGAGGGCGACTCGCCGCCGGGGACCTATCGCGTCCACGTCGTCGAGTTCGACGACTGCGGCGACCCCGACGTCTCGTGGCGGCTGGTCGTCCGGGTCGGAGGTCGCGTGGTGCTGGACGAGCGCGGGTCCGGCTCCTCCCCGGCGTACACCTTCACCGCCTGACCTGGCGGGGCGGACCGGGCAGGTAGATTTCGCACCGTGACCCAGCAGGACGTTCCCGCCGCCCCGGCCCACTGGGAGGCCGACGTCCTGCTCCGCGACGGACGGACCGCGCACATCCGCCCGATCGGTCCCGAGGACGCCGAGCTCCTGGTCGAGTTCTACGCCCGGGTCTCCGACGAGTCGAAGTACTACCGGTTCTTCTCGCCGATGCCGCGGCTCTCCGACCGCGACGTCGCCCGCTTCACCCAGGTCGACCACGTCGACCGGGTCGCGTTCGTGCTGACCCTGCAGGGCCGGATGATCGCGGTCGGGCGGTACGACGTGATCCGGCCGGGCGACGCGGAGGTGGCGTTCCTCGTCGAGGACCAGCACCAGGGCCGCGGGATCGCCCAGCTCCTCCTCGAGCACCTCGCCCAGGCCGCCCGTGAGCGGGGCCTCGAGCGGTTCGTCGCCGAGGTGCTGCCCGACAACACCCGGATGATCCAGACCTTCCGCGACGCCGGCTACCGGGTCGCGAGCGAGTACGAGGACGGCGTCCTCATCCTGGAGTTCCCCATCGACTCCACCGACACGGCGATCGGGTTGATGTTCAACCGCGAGCACCGCGCCGAGGCCGCGTCGATCCACCGGTTCTTCAACCCGCGTTCCGTCGCGGTCATCGGCGCCAGCCGGCGCCAGGACACCATCGGCCAGGCGCTGGTGCGCAACCTCGTCACCGGCGACTTCACCGGACGGGTGTACGCCGTCAACCCGTCGGCCGCCGCCGTGTCGGGGCTGCCGGCGTTCAAGTCGGTCAACGAGATCCCCGACGACGTCGACGTGGCGATCGTCGCGGTCCCCGCGGACGCCGTCCAGGACGTCGTCCTCGACTGCGCCGCCAAGGGCGTGCACGGCCTGGTCGTCATCTCCTCCGGCTTCGCCGAGACCGGCGAGGAGGGCCGGCAGCGCCAGCGCCGGCTCGTGGGCCTGTCCCGCTCGTACGGGCTGCGGCTGATCGGCCCCAACGCGCTCGGCGTCATCAACACCGACCCCGGTGTCAAGATCAACGCCTCGCTCGCCCCGCTGATGCCGCCGCGGGGCCGGGCCGGGTTCTTCTGCCAGTCCGGTGCGCTCGGCTCGGCGATCCTGGAGAAGGTCAACAACCGGGGTCTGGGCCTGTCCACCTTCGTCAGCGCCGGGAACCGCGCCGACGTCTCCGGCAACGACCTGCTGCAGTACTGGGAGGAGGACGACTCCACCGAGGTCGTGCTGCTCTACCTGGAGTCGATCGGTAACCCCCGCAAGTTCTCCCGCATCGCCCGCCGGGTCTCCCAGCGCAAGCCGGTCATCGCGGTCCGGTCCGGTCGCACCACGCAGGGCGTGCCGATGGGCCACGCCGTACGCCGCATCGGCGCCCCGCCGCAGGCCGTCGACGCGATGTTCCGCCAGGCCGGCGTGATCCAGACCGAGTCGCTGGAGGAGATGTTCGACGTCGCCCAGCTGCTCGCGCACCAGCCGCTGCCGCGGGGGCGCCGGGTCGCGATCGTCGGCAACTCCGACGCGCTCGGGCTGCTGGCCGCCGACGCCGCGGCGAGCGTGGGCCTGGTCGTCAACAAGTCGATCGCGCTGCACACCGAGCCGTCCGCGGAGGACTTCGAGGACGCCCTCGACTCCGCGATCGACGACCCCGAGGTCGACGCCGTGGTCGCGGTCTACATCCCGCCGCTCAACGTCTCCGGCGAGGACATCGCCAACGTGCTCGCGGCCGTCGGCGAGCAGTCCGACAAGCCGCTGGTCTCCTCGTTCCTCGGCGCCGAGGGCGTGCCCGAGCTGCTCCGGGTCCCGGACGTCGCCGGCTCCACGGCCGGTCGCGGCTCGGTGCCGTCGTACCCCGCCGTCGAGGCGGCGGTCCGCGCGCTGGCCCACGTCGTCGACTACGCGGTCTGGCTGCGCACACCGGACGGTGACGCCGACGGACCGGACGACGTCGACCAGCGGGCCGCCAAGAAGCTGATCAACGAGGCCCTCTCCGCCAACCCCGAGGGGACCGAGCTCGACCCGACCACCCTCGCCGCGCTCCTGGCGGCGTACGGCGTCGACCTGAGGCCGGCGCGCCCGGTCGCGTCGTACGACGAGGCCGTGGCGGCCGGGGAGGCGGACGGCTGGGACGTGGTCCTGAAGGCCACTGCCGACCACCTGCGCGAGCGCCCCGACCTGGCGCACGTGTGGCGCAACATCGAGGGTCCCGCCGAGATGCGCAGCGCCTGGAACGCACTGAACGAGATCGTGGGCGATCCCGAGAAGGCCGGCTTCGTCGTGCAGAAGAACGCCCGGCCGGGCGTCCCGATCTCCATCCGCAGCATCGAGGACCCCCTCTTCGGGCCGGTCGTGTCGTTCGGGATCTCCGGTCCGCTGACCGAGCTGCTCAGCGACCGCGCCTACCGGATCCCGCCGCTGACCCGCCGCGACGCGGCGGCGATGGTGCGCGAGATCAAGTCCTCGCCGATGCTGTTCGGCTACCGCGGCAGCGAGGTCGTCGACGTCGCCGAGATCGAGCGGCTGATCCGCCGCGTGGCGCAGCTGCAGAACGACCTCCCGCAGGTGCGCTCGCTCGAGCTGTCCCTGGTCCTGGCCGGCGCCGCCGGCGCCACGGTGCTCACCGCATCGGCCCGCGTCGAGCCGGTCACCGACCCCCGTTCGGACTGGTTCGTACGCCGGTTGCCGTCCCTGCCTGGGGACACGCTCCCCAGCTGAGACACCGTGGTGACACACTTCCACCATGCGCAGCAGGACCGACGATCGTGATCACGCCCTCGAGCTCCGCGAGGCCATCCACCGCACCGGGTACTACCCCGAGGTGGTGGCCGACGGTGTGGGGGCGGCGGTCGCGGGGGAGGCGGTCGTCTCGTTCTACGTCCACCACGAGCCGACCTTCGAGCGCGACGAGGTCCGCCGGCACCTCAGCGTCGTGGTGCTGACCCCGACCCGGCTGGTGCTCGCCCACACCGACGAGCACGCCGGCGACGACCTGCTGCCCGAGCCGTACACCTCGACCTCGACCGAGGCCATCCGCCTCGACACCGTGAAGTCGGTGGTCGTGACCCGGATGATCGCCAACCCCGCCTCCGGCCCGTCGTTCCCCGCCGAGGCCGTGATGACGATCGGGTGGGGCGGGGTCAGCCGGGTCGACCTGGAGCCCGCCGGCTGCAGCGACCCCGAGTGCGACGCCGACCACGGCTACACCGGGGTGCTCGCGTCCGACGACTTCTCGCTGCGGGTCTCCGCCGCCGCGGACGGGGCCGACGCGGTCGCCGGGCTGCTGGCCTTCGCCGAGTCGCTCTCCGCGCGCACGCACGGCGGCTGAGACCCGGCGTGACCGAGTTCCTGCAGCCCGTCTACGGCGAGCGCTCACTCGGTGACGTGGTGCCCGCCGTGGGCGCCGCTCTCGGGGTCCCGATGCCGGACGGCCCGCGCGGGCTGGTGCTGCCCGACGCGCCGTCGTACGTCGTCTTCCTCGTCGACGGGCTCGGCGCGACCCTGCTGCAGCGACACGCGCATGCCGCGCCGTACCTCTCCGCGCTGGCCGAGGGCGCCGAGACCGGCACCGCCGGGGTGCCGTCGACGACCGCGACCAGTCTGACGTCCCTCGGCACCGGGCTGGTGCCCGGGGCGCACGGGCTCGTCGGCTTCACCTCGCGGGTCCCCGGCACGGAGAAGCTGCTCAACGCGCTCTTCTGGAGCAAGGACGTCGACCCGCTCGAGTGGCAGCCGCACCCGACCGCGTTCGCGACGCTGCGCCAGGCCGGGGTGTCGGTGAGCGTCGTCAACAAGCGCGAGTTCGAGAGCAGCGGCCTGACCGTGGCCTCCGCCCGGGGTGTCGACTACGTCGGCGCCGACAAGGTGGGGGAGCGGATCGCGGCGGCCGTGGCCGCGTCGGCGTACCGCCCCTCGCTGACCTACCTGTACGACGGCGACCTCGACTGGACCGGCCACCGGTACGGCGTCGCCTCCAGCCAGTGGCTGCAGCAGCTCTCCAGCATCGACTCCGAGGTCGAGCAGCTGCGCGAGGCGCTGCCCGCCTCGACCCGGCTGGTCGTCATCGCCGACCACGGCATGGTCGACTGCCCGCCCGAGCACCGCGTCGACGTCGACGAGCAGCTGGAGCTGCGCGACGGGCTGCTGCTGTTCGGGGGCGAGGCGAGGTTCCGCCACCTCTACTGCCACCGCGGCGCCGTCGCCGACGTCGTCGCGACCTGGACCGATGTGCTCGGGGACCGGGCCGAGGTGCTGACGCGCGACGAGGCGATCGCGCGCGGCTGGTTCGGTGCGGTGCAGCCGTCGGTGCTGCCGCGGCTCGGCGACGTGATGGTGGCCTCGCGCGGCGACCACGCGATCTTCTCCTCCACCGACTTCGGCTACGAGACCACGTTGGTCGGGCTACACGGGTCGCTCACGCGCGAGGAGATGCTGATCCCGATCCTGGTGGGGTAGGGATCCGCTCCGCGGGGTTCCGCTCCGCGGGGTTCCGCTCCGCGGGTTCCGCTCCCGCGGAGGGCTGTCCGCCGCACGGGGGCGGGGTCCGCCGCCGACGCTCCTCCGGCTGCGCCGGGAGGCCCCCGGTGGCCGGGAACCACCCCTTCCGCTCGTTCCTCGCTCCAGGGGGGCCAGTCCCAGCCACCGACCACCGGGGGCCTCCCGGCTCCGCCTCCGGCGTCGCCGTCGGACCCCGCCGCGCGAATCCGCCGGGCAGGGGTTGGTGAGGGGTGGGACGCACCGGGAGTTTGCGGCTTCATCATGGGATGCAGACGAGCCTGCGCTTCCCACGGCGTACCCACCGTGGGAAGTGACAACTGGTCTGCATCCCGTGATGAGCCTGCAGCCGCCGGCCTCAGCCGAACGGCAGTGGCTCGGGAGCCAGGGAGACGGCCTTGGCGCGGGCGGCGGTGAGGCGGCGGCGGTGGTGCTGGCGGCAGAGCACCTCGTAGGCGACCTCGGCGGGTGGGCCGGCCTGGTCGTCGACGTCGCCGACGACGATGACCTCGCCCTCGACCACCATGATGCCGTCCTCGGTGCGGGCGTTGTGGGTGGCGCGCTTGCCGCACCAGCACAGGGCCTCGACCTGGAGGACGTTCATCCGGTCGGCGAGCTCGACGAGGCGCTGGCTGCCCTCGAACAGGGCGGTGCGGAAGTCGGTGAGGATGCCGAAGGCGAAGACGTCGATCTGCAGCTCGTCGACGACCTTGGCGAGCTGGTCGACCTGGTCGCGGGAGTAGAACTGGGCCTCGTCGCAGATCAGGTAGTCGATCCGGCCGCCCTGGGTCAGGGTCTTCACGACGTAGGTCCAGAAGTCGAAGTCGGACGTGACCTCGATGGCCTCGTGGGTCAGCCCGAGGCGGCTGGAGAGCGTGGCGACGCCGCCGCGATCGTGGGTGGAGAAGATCCGGCCCGCCCGGCCGCGGGCGGCGTGGTTGTGGTTGGTCTGGAGCGCCAGGGTGCTCTTGCCCGAGTCCATGGTGCCCGTGAAGAAGTGCAGTTCCGCCACGCGGGGGATCCTTTCACGCCGGAGGGACGCAGACCTCCCACAGGTGGCCGTCGGCGTCGGCGAACGTGCCGGTATAACCCCACGGCTGCTGCTGCGGCGGGCTCGCCACCTCGCCGCCGGCGGCCGCGACCCGCGACAGCAGGTCGTCGACCTCGGCGGGCGTGTCGGCGGTCAGGGAGATCAGGCACTCGGCGGTGCCGCGGTCAGCCGTCGTACGACCGGCCGTGACCCAGCCGAAGCCGCCGGTGGGGATCAGCATCACGCGCAGGCCGTCGTTCACGGCGACCTGGAGCGGCTCGGGTACGCCGTCGTCGGCGAGGTCGCCGGGCGTCTCGAAGCCGAGGGCGGTGAAGAACACGTGGGCGCGTCGGCGGTCCTCGGTGGGCAGGGCGACGGTGGCGCGGTCGGTCCTCATGGACACGCAGTCTGCCCGACGCGTCAGTCCTGCTTGCCGCCGCCGAACATGATCTCGTCCCAGCTCGGGACCGACGCCCGGCCGCGGCTCTTGCGCACGGGACGGCGCGCCGGCGGCTCCTCCTGCTCGGCGGCCGGCTCGGGCTCCGTCACGGGCTCGGGCGTCGCGGCAGGCTCCGGCTCGGGGTCCGGGTCCTGGGCGGCGGCGTCGGCCGCCTCGGCCGCCACCTCGGACTCGTCGAGGCCGGGCTGCTCGTCGAGGAACGCCTCGAGCGGCTGCTCCAGCGGCGGCTCGTCGCGGACGAGGCCGATGGCGTCGTCGCCCAGCGGCAGCTCCTCGGGAGCGGGCGCGGCCTGGCGACGCTGGCGGGCGCGCTCCAGGTCGTCGCGCGGCGCCGGGACCTCGGTGGTGACGGTGGCGATCAGGTCGCCGACCAGCCAGCGGGCGTCCTCGTCGTCGAGCAGGACGTAGTTGCCCGGCGCGTCGAAGGTGAAGTGGGCGGTGCCGGAGCGGGCGCTCGTGTCGTACTCGGCCGCCAGGGTCCACCGGCCGTCCTCGCGTCGCCAGGCGTCCCACTCGAGGGCCTCGGAGCGGACGTTGAGCGGCCGGAGCTGGGCGGCGACGGCGTCGCCGAGGGTGCGGGCCGAGCCCGAGGACTCGCCCGAGCGGCGTACCGAGGAGCGCTGGGCGCGCTCGGCGACGTGCTGGCGCTCGGCGAGCACCGGCCCGGCGAAGGGCATGATCTTCTCGACCGTGGTCTGGGCCGCCTCGGCGACGGCCTCGGGGGACTCGCCGGCCCGGATCCGGGCCTGGATGTCCCGGGGGCGGATCGTGCTGTCCATGTGTGTCTCCAACTGGCCGGATCGTGCGGTGCTGCCGGGGCCGCCCCGTAGGGCGGACCGGAGGTGGGCGTCGACGTCGAGGGTGTACTCGTCGCCGGTGTCGCTGATGAGCAGCAGGCGTCTCCCGTCCTCGCTGACGCCCGCGAGGGTGAGGTGCGCCATGGGGTGGCCCGCTCCTGCCTGTCGACGCTGTCTTCGGTTTGCCCGAGCCTACGCCAGCGGGGCGCGCGGAGCCGGTAACCTCGCAGCGTGCCGACCCTCGTCGTGCTCGACCTCGTCGGCATCTTCGTGTTCGCGATCTCCGGGGCGCTGGTGGCGGTCCGCAAGGATCTCGACGTCTTCGGCGTCCTCGTCCTGGCCGGTACGACGGGTCTCGGCGGCGGCTTCCTGCGCGACGTGCTCATCGACGCCGCCCCGCCGGCGGCGCTCGCGGACTGGCGCTACCTGCTGATGCCGGTCGTGGCGGGCCTGTTCACCTTCCGCTTCCACCCCGCCGTCGGTCGCCTGGAGCGCACCGTGAACGTCTTCGACGCGTTCGGGCTGGCGCTGTTCTGCGTGGCGGGCGCCGTCAAGGCGCTCGACTACGGGCTCGGGCCGGTGCCGGCCGCGCTGATGGGGATGGTGACCGGCATCGGCGGCGGCATGCTCCGCGACGTGCTGGCGGGCCGGGTGCCGGTGATCTTCCGGGGTGAGCTCTACGCGATCCCGGCGCTCGCGGGCGCGGTGGTGGCCGTGCTGGGCACCCGAGCCGACCTCCCGGAGCTGCTGGTGACCGTGGCCGGTGCGGCCGTCTGCCTGGTCTGGCGGCTGCTCGCGATCTGGCGGCACTGGCAGGCCCCGGTGCCCCGGGGACCCGCCAGCGTGTGAGCGCTCAGTACCCGAAGCCCTCGCCGAAGGCGATCACGACGGTCTTGGCGAACTCGTCGAAGTCCCCGAACCGGGCCGCCTGCGTGCACGAGCCCTCCGGGACCGTGCAGCTCAGCAGCTCGACCGGGCCGGCCTCGGTCTGCGCGGCGAGGACGACGAGGGTCGTGTCGTCGACCCAGGCGTACCCGGTGCCGAAGACGCGCGAGCCGATGTCGATCCGGACCCGCTGGCCCGTGTGGGCGTCGTACACCTCGGGCTCGTCGGCGTCCAGGCTGAGCCACCGCCCGGAGGCCGAGAACGTGCCGACCGACCCGTACACCTGGGGCAGCGTCACCGGCTCGGCGCCGCCCTCGATCCTCGTCCCGCCGTCGCCCGCGTTCAGGGCGACGAGGCCGTCCTCGGCGGCGAGGACGTCGAACCCGTTGCGGGCCGTGCGGTCGCGCCAGACGACCTCACCGCTGGCGACGTCGACGCCCACCGCCCCGCGGTGGTCGCGCAGGTACGCCGTCGACCCGTCGATCGCGTAGAAGTACGCCGGGTCCTCCTCGTCCGCCAGCGAGCCCATGCCGGCCGTGGTCTCGGTCTCGAGCGTGGTGACGCGGCCGGTGGAGGTGTCGAGGACGACGAAGGCGGGTGCCTCGCCCGACGGGTCGACCCAGCCCACCAGTGCGCCGTCCGTGTCGCCGACGAGGCGCGGCCCCCTGCTCGTCACCGCGCCCACCTCAGCCACGCGACCGGCGACGAGGGAGCGGACCGTGCCGTCGTCGTCCGCGAACACGTAGCCGTGGCGGGTGACGACGTACGCCGCCACCTCGTGGCCGACGTCGCGCGTCAGCCCACCCGCGTGGAGGGTGCTCCCGTCGGCCCAGCTGAGTGTCGTCGTCGGAAACGGCTCGTCCGCGACCCGGGGCGTGCCCTCGCCGCCGCCGAGGGCGACGACCGCCACCCCACCGACCACCGCGAGGGCGGCGAGGCCGCCGACGAGGCCGGCACCCCGCCGGCGCCGGATCCGCCGGTCGCCGGTGGTAGTGATCGCATCGAGGTCCGGGACGGCGAAGTCGACCGTCGTGGCCTGGTCGTGCAACAGGTTCTTCAGCTTCTCGGTCATCGTCGTCACCGTCCGGTCGTGAGGAGGTCGTCGAGGGGCAGCAGGGCCGCGTCGTCGCCGAGCCGCTCGCGGAGCTTGCGGAGCGCGGCGGAGACCTGGCTCTTGACGGTCCCGACCGCGCAGCCCATCGCCGCGGCGGTCTGGGCCTCGGTGAGGTCCTCGTAGTAGCGCAGGACCACGGCCGCCCGCTGCCGGACCGGCAGCTCGAGGAGCGCCTGCCAGAGCCAGGCACGCTCGTCGACGGCATCCGCGGGAGCAGCACTCGCGGTCTCCGGCAGCCGGTCGGTCGGCCGCTCCGACCAGCTGCGCCGGCGGAACCAGCTGATCGCCGTCGTCGTGATCGCCCTGCGGGTGTAGGCCTCCGCGTTGGCGGGATCGCGCAGCCGTGGCCACGCGACGTACGTCTTCGTCAGCGCCTCCTGGACCAGGTCCTGGGCGAGGCCGGCGTCGCCGACCATGAGGTACGCCGCGCGGTGCAGCGCGCTGCTGCGCGCCGCCACGAACTCCGCGAAGGCGTCCCGGTCCCGTGCCGGCATCGTGTCTCCCCTCGTCGCGGGACTCCCTGCCCCGTCGCCATCCAGACGAGGCGGGGCGCGGAGAAGGTTCGGTGGGTCGATGATCCCGGTGGACGAGATTCTCCTCGTCGCGGTGTCGATTCCGGCGCTTCCCGTTCGACGTCTGGGTGAGAGGTCCGTGACCGGGCCCCGGATGCGAGGAGGAGAACATGCACCCAGACGACGCGGCGCACGGAGGAGATCCGGCGGCGCCGATGATTCCGGCCGGCTCCCCGGGTCTGCCCGCCATGGACATGAGCAAGAACTGCAGTGCGAACTGTCGGTGGGTGGTGCCAGCATGAGCGGCATGGACCTAGCGATCGAAACCCACGGCCTGGTCAAGACCTTCGGCGACAACCGGGCGGTGGACGGCGTCGACCTGGCCATCCGGGCCGGCGGGGTCTACGGCGTGCTCGGCCCCAACGGCGCCGGCAAGACGACGACCATCAAGATGCTGGCCACCCTGCTCGAGCCCGACGGAGGCACGGCGACGGTGCTGGGGTACGACGTGGTCCGCGAGGCGGCCGAGGTGCGCGCGCGGGTCGCGATGACCGGCCAGTTCGCCTCGCTCGACGAGGACCTGACCGGCCTGGAGAACCTCACGCTGCTGGCCCGGCTCTACGGCTACGCCCGGAACGCCGCCCGCGACCGGGCGATGCAGCTGCTGGAGGCCTTCGACCTGGCCGAGTCGGCGAAGAAGCAGGTCAAGGCCTACTCCGGCGGCATGCGCCGGCGCATCGACATCGCCGGGTCGATCGTCGTGCGCCCCGACCTGATGTTCCTCGACGAGCCGACCACCGGCCTGGACCCGCGCAGCCGCAACCAGGTGTGGGAGATCGTGCGCGGCCTCGTGGGTGCGGGGACGACGATCCTGCTGACCACGCAGTACCTCGAGGAGGCCGACCAGCTCGCCGACCGGATCGCCGTGATCGACCACGGCCGCGTCATCGCCGAGGGCACCAGCGGCGAGCTGAAGGCGTCCGTGGGCTCCGGTGCGGTCCACGTCCGGGTCGCCGACCCGGCCGACCGCGAGGAGGTGGCCCGGCTGCTGGGCGAGTCGCTGGCCACCGAGCCGGTGCTGGAGTCCGACCCCGCCGCCGTGAGCCTCCGCGTCGACGACCCGACGGCCGTCGCGGGTGCGCTGCACCGCGTGGGGGAGCGGGGCCTGAGCATCAGCGAGTACAGCCTCGGCCAGCCCAGCCTCGACGAGGTGTTCCTGGCCCTGACGGGCCGACCGGCCGACGAGACCGAGACCCAGGACCAGGAGGTCCCCGCATGACCACCGAGGCCACCCGAGAGCCGACCCGGGCCCTCGACGCGAACGTCATCGCCGCGCTCGGCGCCGCCGATCGACCGCCGAGCGCCGGTGCCCTCAGCTCCTCGTTCACCTTCGGGTGGCGGGCGCTGCTGAAGATCAAGCACGTCCCCGAGCAGCTCTTCGACGTGACGATGTTCCCGATCCTGTTCACGCTGATGTTCACCTACGTGTTCGGCGGGGCGATCTCCGGCTCGACCGGGGACTACCTGCAGTACGCCCTGCCCGGGATCCTCACCCAGACGGTCGTCTTCATCACGATGTACACCGGCCTGACCATCAACACCGACATCGACAAGGGCGTCTTCGACCGGTTCCGGTCGCTCCCCGTGTGGCGCGCCTCGCTGCTCGTCGGCGCCCTCCTGGGCGACACCCTGCGCTACTGCCTGGCGTCGTTCATGGTGCTGGTCGTCGGCGTGCTGATCGGCTACCGCGCGCCCGGCGGCTTCGTCGGGGTGCTGCTCGCCGTGCTCCTGCTGCTGGTGTTCTGCTTCTCGCTGAGCTGGCTGTGGCTGATCGTCGGCCTCAAGGTGCGCAGCCCGAACGCCGTGATGGGCACCTCGATGATGGTGCTGTTCCCGCTGACGTTCATCAGCTCCGTCTTCGCCCCGCCGGAGACGATGCCGGACTGGCTGCAGGCGTTCGTCGACGTCAACCCCGTCACCCTGCTCTGCGAGGCGGCACGCGGCCTGATGAACGACGCGCCGGACAGCGGCGACATCCTGATCGTGCTGGTGCTCTCCGCCGCCATCACCGCGGTGTTCGCGCCGATCGCGCTGCGGCTCTACAACACCAAGAGCTGACCCCCGTTCCCGCCCGCCGGTGTCAGCCGGCGGGCGGGCGGGAGGTGCGTGCGGCCACCAGCTTCCGGAGCAGGACGACGTTCAGCACGGCGGCGCCCGTCAGGGCCAGGATCCCCACGACGTCGGTCGTGATCGCGAACCAGGACGCGAGACCGTCGCCCGACGAGGTCTCACAGGTCCCGTCGGGCTCGCACGTCGCCGTTCCGGAGCTGCGCGACTGGTTCGCTCCGGGGATCTGCGCGAGCACGCCGTACGCGACGTAGTACGCCGGGACGGCGATCCCGGCGGCCGGCAGCGTCAGGACCGCCGCGAGCAGGATCAGGCCGGTGCTGTCGGTCGTGAACCCGAGCACGGCCACCGCCGCGACGACCGCGACGCACCCGCACTCGGCGACCCGCCACATCAGCGCACTACGCGCCCAGGACCCGGCGCAGGTAGTCGTTGGCGAAGACCCGGTCCGGGTCCAGACGGTCCCGGAGGGCCAGGAACTCCTCGAAGCGGGGGTACGCCGGCGCCAGGTCCGCCGCGGTGCGGGTGTGCACCTTGCCCCAGTGCGGGCGGCCGTCGTGGGCGCGCAGGATCGGCTCGAGGAGCTCGAAGTAGGCGCGGTGGTCGGCGTCGCGGTGCGTGTGGAAGGCCAGGTAGAACGAGTCGCGGCCGGACGCCGTGGACAGGGCGATGTCGTCGGCCGGCGCGGTGCGGATCTCGACCGGGAAGCTGATCCGCAGCCCGCTCGACTCGACCGCGGCGCGGGCCTCCCGGAGCGCCGCGAGACCGGCCTCGCGCGGGACGGCGTACTCCATCTCGCGGAAGACGACGTCGCGGCGGGCGGTGAAGACCCGGTGCGCGGCGTCGCTGTAGGTGCGCGCACCCATCAGCCGGGCGTTGACCCGGTTCACCCGCGGGATGGCGGCCGGCACCCGGTTGAGCACCCGGCACAGCGCCCCGAAGGCGTGGTTCTGCAGGAAGTCGTCGTCGAACCACGCCCGGGCGGGCGACAGCGGCTCCGCCTCGTCGACGCCTACGTCGAGCCGCTCGTTGCGCTTGACCGACATCCGGTCGGTGTGGGGGAACCAGTACATGTCGACGTGGTGGCTCTCGGCCGTCATCTGGTCGAAGGAGCCGAGCGCCTCGTCCCACGACATCGGCTGCTCGGTGGCCTCGAGCACGAAGAGCGGCTCGACCCGGAAGGTGAGGGTGGTGAGCACGCCGAGCGCGCCGAGACCGACGCGCGCGGCGGCGAACACGTCGGGGTTCTCGGTCTCGCTGGCCCGCAGCACCTCACCGGTGCCCGTGACCAGCTCCAGGGCGTCGAGCTGCGCGGCGAGGCCGGCCGCGACGCCGCCGGTGCCGTGGGTGCCGGTCGACGTCGCCCCGGCGAGGGTCTGCTCGGCGATGTCGCCCATGTTGTGCAGGCTCAGCCCGAGCCGCTCCAGCGACGCGTTGAGGACCTTCAGCTGGGTGCCGGCGAGCGCCGTCACCGTCATCGCCTCGCGGTCGACCTCGACGATGCCGGCCATCCCGGCCGGTCGCAGCATGGTGTGCTCGGGGGCCGAGATGGCGGTGAAGCTGTGGCCGGTGCCGACCATCTTGACCGTCGTCCCCGCCTCGCGGGCTCGCTCGACCTCCGCGACGACCTCGGCCGTCGACGCCGGCGTCACCGTCCGGGCAGCACGTGCGGTCTCGAGGCCGGACCAGTTGCTCCACTCCACGAGCCGGAGACTAGTCCCTCGCCACGAGGCCGGGTCCGTTCTACGACGCGAGTCCGGTCGACGTCGGCACCGGCTCGATCGACCCGCCCGAACCCTCGCGCGGCAGCGTGAGGGCGGCGAGTGCGGCGAGCAGCCCCGCCCCGGCGCTCACCAGGTACGCCGGCGACGCGCCGGCGTGGTCGACCACGAACCCGCTCATCACCGCGCCGGGGGCCACACCGGCCACCAGGCCGGTCTGCATGATCGCCAGCCCCTCGGTCATCCGGGCGCGCGGCACCACCTGCTGGGTCATCGACATGGTCGCGATCAGCGTCGGGGCGATCGCGAGGCCGCCGACCAGGAGGAGTGCGCCGAGCAGGGGCACGGAGTCGACGAGGAACAGCGGCACCATCGCGGCCGCCATGGCGAGCGCGCCGACCCGGACCCGGAAGGACGGTCCGCGGCGCCAGTTCACGGCGCCCGTGACGACGCCGGCCACGAGGCTGCCGAGCGCCCAGAGAGCGAGCAGCGGCCCGGCGAGGGACGGGGCGTCGTGGTCGTCGGCGAACGCGACGGTCGTGACCTCGGCGGCGCCGAAGAGCACGCCCAGGCCGAGGCTGACGACGGCGAGCGGCACCACCGTGCGCCACGGCATCCGTGGCCGGGGACCGGTCTCGGCGTCGTGCACGTGCCGGGGCGGCTCGGTCTCGCGCTGGCTCGCGAGTCCGAGACTGCCGACCACGCAGGCGACCACGGCGACGCCGAGCCCGAGCACCGGGTCGATGGCCGTGGCCAGCACCGTGACCAGGATCGGGCCGAGGATGAAGACCGTCTCGTCGGCGACGCTCTCGAGCGCGAACGCGGTCTGCACGTCCCGCGGGTCGTCCAGCACGTAGGACCAGCGGGCGCGCACGCACGAGCCGACCTGGGGGAGCGACCCGCCGGCCAGGGCCGCGCAGACGTACGTCGCCGCCGCGGGCCAGTCGGCGCGCACCGCCACGATCAGCAGCACCATCGCGACCGCGAACAGCGCGCTCGCGACGGCCAGCACCCGGCCCTGTCCGAGCCGGTCCAGCAGCCGGCCCTGGCCGATGGCGAGCACCGCGTTGGCGACGGTGTACGCCGCGGTCACGGTCCCGGCGATCCCGTAGGAGCCGGTGACGTCCTCGACGAGCAGCACGATGCCGAGCCCGACCATCGAGATCGGGAGCCGGCCCACGAGGGCGGCGAGGCTGAACCGCGCGGTCCCGGGCTTCGCGAGCACCCGGCGGTAGGAGGAGAGAACGGCCATGGCACCTCGCAACGTAGGGCGAGGATCCGCAACCGGCCAACTCACGGCCGCTCCCTACGATGGACGACATGCCTCCCGACGCCTCGCCGTACGACGCCCTGCTCCTCGTCTCCTTCGGCGGCCCCGAGGCGCCGGAGGACGTCGTACCGTTCCTGGAGAACGTCACGCGGGGGCGGGGGATCCCGCGCGAGCGGCTCGAGCAGGTCGGCGAGCACTACTTCCTGTTCGGCGGGAAGTCGCCGATCAACGACCAGAACCGCGCGTTCCTCGACGGGCTGCGCACCGACCTCGCGGCGGCCGGCATCGACCTGCCGGTCTACTGGGGCAACCGCAACTGGGACCCCTACCTGGCCGACACCCTCGCGCAGATGGCCGCGGACGGGGTCACCCGCGCGGCCTGCTTCGTGACCAGCGCGTACTCGTCGTACTCCAGCTGCCGGCAGTACCGCGAGAACCTGTACGACGCGGTCCAGGGCGTCCAGGGCGCCCCGCGGCTGGACAAGCTGCGCCACTACTTCAACCACCCCGGCTTCGTGGAGCCGGTCGTCGACGGCGTGCTCGCCGCGCTCGCCGACCTGCCCGAGGAGGTCCGGCACGGCGCCCACCTGGCCTTCGTCACCCACTCGATCCCGCTGTCGATGAACGACGCGTCCGGCCCGCCGGAGGCGGGCGGCGGGGCGTACGTCGTCCAGCACCTCGACGTCGCCGCGGCGGTGGTCGCCCGGGTCGCGGAGGAGACCGGGCGCGAGCACCCGCATGAGCTCGTCTACTGCTCGCGCTCCGGCGCGCCGCACGTCCCGTGGCTGGAACCCGACGTCAACGACCACCTCGAGGCGCTGCACGCGGCGGGTGCGCCCGCGGTGGTGATGGTGCCCGTCGGCTTCGTCTCCGACCACATGGAGGTCATCTACGACCTCGACACCGAGGCCCTCGCGACCGCCGAGCGGCTCGGCCTCCCGGCCCGCCGCTCCGCGACGGCCGGCACCGACCCGCGCTTCGTCGCCGGGGTCCGCGACCTGCTCCTGGAGCGCGCCGCCGTCGAACGGGGCGAAGAGGTGGCCCGCGCCAGCGTCGGCCGGACCGGGCCGCTGTGGGACGCGTGCCCGGTGGGCTGCTGCGCCAACGCGCGCGAGGACCGCCCGACGCTGTGCGGCGCATGAGCGCCCCGTCCCCGACCACTCCGCAGCCCACCGAGCTCGCCGCGCTGGCCCTGGACGCGGCCCGGCTCGCGGCCGACCTGGTCCGCGAGCGCGCCCGCGGCGGGGTCGCGGTGGCCGCCACGAAGTCGAGCGACGTCGACGTCGTCACCGAGGCCGACCGGGCCAGCGAGCAGCTGATCCGCCGTACCCTGCGCGAGCGCCGCCCCGACGACGCCTTCCTCGGCGAGGAGGGCGACGACGTCGCCGGCACGTCCGGGGTGCGCTGGGTGATCGACCCCATCGACGGCACCGTCAACTTCCTCTACGGCATCCCGCAGTACGCCGTCTCCATCGCCGCCCAGGTCGACGGGCCGACCGGCTGGCGCAGCGTCGCCGGGGTGGTGCTCAACGTCGCCACCGGCAGCGAGTACGTCGCGCACGTGGACGAGGACGGCCGCCCGGTCGGCCGCCGGGACGGCGAGCCGATCGGCGCGCGCTCCGCCGTACCCCTGGACAAGACGCTGGTCGCCACCGGCTTCTCCTACGACCGCGAGATCCGCAAGGGCCAGGTCGCCGCGTGGCTCGACCTGCTCCCGCGGATCCGGGACATCCGGCGGCTCGGCTCGTGCGCGCTCGACCTGTGCGGGGTGGCGGAGGGGACGGTCGACGCCTACGTCGAGGAGGGCGTCAACCTGTGGGACCACGCCGCCGGTTCCCTGGTCGCCGAGGCGGCCGGCGCACGGTGGGAGGTGCTCGTCGGCGCCGGCGGGCTGCACCTCCTGGTCTGCGCCCCGGCGGCGTCGTACGACGCGCTGCGCACGGCCGTAGTGTCCGCAGGATTCGCATCTGCAGGCGTGGAATAGCCGCTGAGCGGACGTTGTTGAAGCGGCGCAGTGCCCGACCCGGAGTGCGCTCGACGAGTTCGATGGTGCACAATCCTGGCGCCGAACGAGGTGAGCCGCCCGGCTCGCGGGACCGGCCACGGGGCAGCACGGACGAGGGGAGTGAGTGACGCATGGCGACCGACTACGACGCACCGCGCAAGAACGAGGAAGACCAGTCCGAGGAGAGCATCGAAGAGCTCAAGGCGCGACGTCACGACAAGAACTCCGGCAAGGTCGACGAGGACGAGACCGAGGCCGCCGAGTCCTTCGAGCTGCCCGGGGCCGACCTGTCCCACGAGGAGCTCGCCGTCGAGGTGAAGCCGAAGCAGGAGGACGAGTTCACCTGCATGAGCTGCTTCCTGGTGCACCACCGCTCGCAGCTGGCCGACCCGAAGAAGATGATCTGCCGCGACTGCGTCTGAGCGCCGACGCGAACGAAGGCCGCGCCCCCGCTCGGGGGCGCGGCCTTCGGCGTCTCCGGGGCGTCCCGGCGGCCCTACTGGCCGTCGCGCTGCAGCTCGGGGGGCAGGTGGCCGGTCGAGCGGGTGTAGTACGACGCGGCCCGCCGCTGGGCGAGCATCCGGGCGAGACCGACCAGCATGCCGCTCACGACGGCCCAGCTGACCGCCTCCCAGATGTCGACGTCGGGGTCGGCGGGGTTCTCCGGGGGCTGCTTCCCGGTCGTCACCTTCCAGGTGGCGTCGGCCGCCTTCTTCGCCAGCGCGGCGGCGGCGACGGCCGAGACGAGGGAGAAGACCGACCAGATCTTGGAGCTGTCCTTGTCCTTGGCCATAGGAGGACATTACCCAGCGGTCGGCGCCTCACGCAGGGCCGCCAGCGCCCGGGCCAGCTCGTCGGGGCGCCGGGTGCTGATCAGCCAGTACGGCGCCGGGTCGGCCGGATCCGTGATCGCGACCCTGACCGCGCGCTTGAGGTAGGGCCGCAGCAGGAGGTAGGCGCGGGCGTCGGCCTCCACGCCGGCGGCCCGGCGTGCCTGCTCGGGGTCGAGGACGTCGACCGCACCGAGGTGGTGGGCCTCGATCCTGGCGCGTCCGGCCCGCAGCACGCCGTCGTGGACGCTGACGCGCACCGAGCCGTAGAAGGTGAAGAGCGCGGCCACCACGAGACCGGTGACGGCGGTGACCGTCCAGGCCGCGGGGCCGGGGAGCGCGGCCAGCACGGCGAGCCACACGCTGGCGGTGAACATGAAGCCCTGCACCCACCAGCGCAGCGGGACACCGAGGCGCTCGTCGTAGCGGGGAGCAGTGGAGTCGTGCACGAGGAAGAGTTTCCCATCTCGGTCGGTACGCTCCGCGAGTGGCCCACCCAGATCTCGATGTCCAGGTCCAGCGACTCGATCCCGACCTCCCGCTGCCGTCGTACGCCCACCCCGGTGACGCGGGTGCCGACCTGCTGACGACGGTCGACGTGACGCTGGCTCCGGGGGAGCGTGCGCTGGTCCCGACCGGGGTCGCGCTCGCGCTCCCGGAGGGGTACGTCGCGCTCGTGCACCCCCGCTCCGGCCTGGCGGCGCGGCACGGCCTGTCGATCGTCAACGCCCCCGGCACCGTCGACGCGGGCTACCGGGGCGAGATCAAGGTGCTGCTGATCAACCAGGACCCGGCCGAGTCGATCGAGCTGCGCCGTGGTGACCGGATCGCCCAGCTCGTGGTCCAGCGCTTCGAGCGCGCCCGCTTCGTCGAGGTGGCCGAACTCCCCGCGTCGGTCCGTGGAGACGGGGGCTACGGTTCTACCGGGGGGTTCGGCACCCGATGAGCCGCCCGAACGTCCCCCCGCAGGGTCCCGCCACGAGGAGCAGCTCGACGTGAAGTTCCGACGCAAGTCCGACACCACCCCGGCCGACGCGTCGACCGACGTCACCGAGGTCAGCGACACCGCCGACCCGGCCCGCGTCGGTCCGTACGACGCCGCCGACCTGCCCGACGACGGGATCGAGCGGATCGACCTCGGGTCGCTGCTCGTCGCCCCCCAGGAGGGCCGCGAGCTCCGGCTCCAGGTCGAGGAGTCCTCCGGCACCGTCCAGGCCGTGCTGCTCGCCGGGACCGACGGCATGGTCGAGCTGCGGGCCTTCGCCGCCCCGCGCAACGGCGACCTGTGGTCCGAGGTGCGCCCGCAGCTCGCGGCCGACATGGCCCGTCGCGGCGGCATCGCCACCGAGCGGGAGGGCGACTTCGGCACCGAGCTGCTCTGCGAGCTCCAGGTGCAGCGCCCCGACGGCACGATGGCGGCCCAGCCGTCGCGGATCATCGGTGTCAACGGCGAGCGCTGGCTGCTCCGCGCGACGCTGATGGGTCGCCCGGCCATGGAGGAGGCGCTGCCCGCCGACTGGGCCGAGACGATCCGCTCGGTCGCCGTGCAGCGCGGGATCGGCGCCATGCCGGTCGGCGAGCCACTGCCCGTCGTCCTGCCCGCCAACGCGCGCAAGGTCGACCAGCCCGGCACCCAGCCGCCGTCGGGGTGATCCGCGCATGACCGAGAAGAGCAGGCTGCGTCGCAGCATCAGCCGGTGGGCGAACTCCAGCGACCAGCACGCCCGGGACCTGCGCGAGACGTACGCCGACCCCGGCCACGACTCGATCGCGAACGCTCCCGACCGCGAGCGGGTCGTGCTGCGCGGCACGCTGCGCACGGTCACGCTGCGCCCGCGCGGCGGCGTACCCGCCCTGGAGGCGGAGCTCTTCGACGGCTCGGGCGTGCTCACCCTGGTCTGGCTGGGCCGCCGCCGGATCGCGGGCATCTCGCCCGGCCGCTCCATCCAGGTCCAGGGCCGGATCGGCCAGCACGACGGCGTACGGATCCTCTACAACCCGCGTTACGAGCTGATGCCGTGAGCGCCGACCAGCCGGCCCCCACGCGCCCCGCGGCGGTCTCGGTCGAGACCGTCGAGGCGCTCGTGCGCGCCCAGATGGCGACCGCCCTGGGCGGGCGGCGCGGGATGATCGAGGCCGGGATCCCCGGCATCCTGTTCACGATCCTGTGGCTGGTCACCAAGGACCTGCAGGTCGCGCTCGTCGTCAGCGTGGCCGCGGCCGCCCTGGCGCTGGTCGTGCGGCTGGCCCAGCGCACCACGGTCCAGTACGTCTTCAACGCGTTCTTCGCGATCGCCATCGGCTGGGTCTTCGTCCGGATCGCGGCCAGCGCGGGCGGCTCGGAGTCCGACCAGGCGCTGGCGTTCTTCCTGCCCGGCATCCTGGTCAGCCTCGGCTACACCATCGTGATGGCGACGTCGTGCCTGATCGGCTGGCCGTTCGTCGGGTTCATGCTCGGCAGCGTCACCGGCGACCCGACGGCGTGGCACGCCGACCGGCAGGTCGTGCACCTGTGCACCCGGCTGACCTGGCTGTTCCTGCTGCCCGGCGCGATCGGCGTACTCCTGCAGGGGCCGGTGTGGCTGCTGGGCTGGACCGACGTGATCGACGTCGACCTGGCCGTACTGCTGCTCGGCATCCTGCGCCTCGGCCTCGGCTGGCCGCTCCGCATCGGCGCCTGGGGCGCGATGATCTGGCTGCTGGCCCGCGACGCCACCCCGATCGAGAACGACCACCCGCACCACGGCCTGACCGCGGACTGACGGCCCGCCCGGCCTGCCCAATGGCCGCAATTGCAGTGGTGGGACAGGCCGGGGCGGCGTACGGGTGTCCAACGGCCGCAATTGCGGCCGTACGGCGACTACCCCCCGTGCGTCCCCGGGGCGAGCAGCCGCTCGAGCGCGTCCTCGCCCTCGTCCGGTACGACGAACAGCAGCTCGTCCCCGGACTCGACCGGCTGCTCCGGGTCGGGGACATAGACCTGGCCGTCGCGCAGGATCGTGACCAGGGCGCAGTTCTCGGGCAGGGGGATCAGGCCGGCCGGCTTGCCGACGTACGGCGAGTCCGCGGGCAGGGTCATCTCGACGAGGTTGGCGTTGCCCTGGCGGAAGGTGAAGAGCCGGACCAGGTCGCCGACCGTCACCGCCTCCTCGACGAGCGCCGACATGATCCGCGGAGTGGAGACGTTGACGTCGACGCCCCACGCCTCGCTGAAGAGCCACTCGTTGTTCGGGTGGTTGACCCGGCCGACCGTGCGGGGGACCCCGAACTCGGTCTTGGCGAGCAGCGAGGTGACGAGGTTGACCTTGTCGTCGCCGGTGGCGGCGATGACGACGTCGCACTTGTCGAGGCGGGCCTCCTCCAGCGAGGAGAGCTCGCAGGAGTCGGCGAGCAGCCACTCCGCGTCGGGGACCCGCTCGGGCTTGATCGACTCGGGGTTCTTGTCGATCAGCAGGACCTGGTGGCCGTTCTGGATCAGCTCGCGGGCGATCGAACGCCCGACGGCGCCGGCTCCGGCGATGGCGACTCGCATGGCAGCAGCCTCAGCTTTCCTCGGGTCCGCGCTCGATCACCCGGTAGGCGTGCGCGGCGCCCTCCTCGCGGATCACCAGGTGCAGGAGGTCGCCCTCCTGGATGACGCTATCGCGGGAGGGCAGCATGCCCTCCCCGAGCCGGTCGATCCAGGCGATCCGGCTCTGGGACTGCTCCTGGAAGATGACGGTCCGCTGGCCCACCCACGTCGTGGGCGCAGGGACCTGGTCGAGCCGGATGGTGCCCGACGGGTCGCGGAAGTCCGGCTCGGCACCGACCGGCAGCAGCCGGCGCAGCACCTGGTCGGCCGTCCACTTCACGGTCGCGACGGTCGTGATGCCGAGCCGCTGGTAGACCTCGGCGCGACCGGGGTCGTAGATGCGGGCCACGACCTGCTGGATCCCGAAGGTCTCGCGGGCGACGCGGGCCGCGATGATGTTGGAGTTGTCGCCCGAGGAGACCGCGGCGAACGCGTCGGCACGCTTGATGCCGGCCTTCTCCAGGACCTCCTGGTCGAACCCGATCCCGGTGACCTTGTCGCCGTTGAAACCGGGTCCGAGACGCCGGAACGCGTCCGGCTCGCTGTCGATGACCGACACGGTGTGGTTGCGGTCCTCGAGGCTGCGCGCGAGCGTCGAGCCGACGCGGCCACAACCCATGATCACGACATGCACGAAGGAACCGTATCCCTTCGGCACCCTCAGCACCTCCGGTCCCGTAGCGTGTGCGCTCGTGGGTGCCGGCGATGTCTCCAAGCGGATCCTGTTGGGGCGCAAGCTGCGCAGCTCCCAGCTGGGCGAGACGCTGCTCCCGAAGCGCATCGCGCTGCCGGTCTTCGCCAGCGACGCGCTCTCCTCGGTGGCGTACGCCCCCGACGAGGTCTTCATCATGCTCTCGCTCGCGGGGGTCTCGGCGTACTCCTTCTCCTGGAAGATCGGACTGGCCGTCGCGCTCGTGATGGCGGTGGTCATCGCGTCGTACCGCCAGACCGTGCACGCCTACCCGAGCGGCGGCGGCGACTACGAGGTCGCGACGGTCAACCTCGGCCGGACAGCCGGCACCACGGTCGCGAGCGCGCTGCTGGTCGACTACGTGCTGACCGTGGCGGTCTCGATCTCCTCGGGCGCGCAGTACGCCGCCTCCGCCATCCCCGCACTCCAGGGCCACGAGGCGACCGCCGCCTCGGTGGCGGTGCTGGGCCTGATGGCGATGAACCTCCGCGGGATCCGCGAGTCGGGGAGCTTCTTCGCGGTCCCGGTCTACGCGTTCATGGTCGCCATCCTCGGCATGTGCGCCTACGGCTTCCTGCGGATGCTGCTGGGCGACCTGCCCGACGTCGAGAGCGCCGACCTGCTGATCACGCCCGAGCCGGGACTCGAGCAGCCGCTGACGACGCTCGGACTGATGCTGCTGCTCGCGCGTGCCTTCTCGTCGGGCTGCGCCGCGCTGACCGGCGTCGAGGCCATCTCCAACGGGGTGCCGGCCTTCCGGCGGCCGAAGAGCCAGAACGCCGCGACCACGCTGCTCCTGCTCGCGATGATCGCGATCACGATGATGATGAGCGTCATCGTGCTGGCCCGCCAGATGGGCATCAGGTTCGTCGACCCGCACGACCTGGACCGGCTGACGTACGCCGACGGCACCCCGGTCGGGGACGACTACGAGCAGCACGCGGTGATCGCCCAGATCGCCCGGGCGGTGTTCAGCGACTTCTCGCCCGGCTTCTACCTGGTCGTCACCGTCACCGGCGTCATCCTGGTCCTCGCCGCGAACACCGCCTTCAACGGCTTCCCGGTGCTGGGCTCGATCCTGGCCAAGGACGGCTACGCGCCCCGGGCGCTGGGCTCGCGCGGCGACCGGCTGGCGTACAGCAACGGCATCGTCTTCCTGGCCCTGATGGCCATCGCGCTGATCATCGCCTTCGACGCCGAGACCACGAAGCTGATCCAGCTCTACATCGTCGGCGTCTTCGTGTCCTTCAACCTCAGCCAGCTCGGCATGATCCGGCACTGGACGCGGCACCTCGCCACCGAGAAGGACCCCGCCGTACGCCGCCGGATGACCCGCTCGCGGATGATCAACGCCGTCGGCCTCGCCATGACGGCCGTGGTGCTCGTCATCATCCTGATCACCAAGTTCCTGGCGGGTGCCTGGATCACGATCCTCGCGATGGCCGGCTTCTTCGTGCTGATGCGCGGCATCCGCAGGCACTACGACCAGGTGAGCGACGAGCTCGCGGCCGACGAGGAGGACAAGGTGCTGCCCACGCGGGTGCACGCCATCGTCCTCGTCTCCAAGCTGCACAAGCCGACGCTGCGGGCGCTGGCCTTCGCCAAGGCCACCCGCCCCAACATCCTCGAGGGCGTCTACGTCGCCGACGACCCGGAGGCGACCAACCAGCTGCTGGAGGAGTGGGACGAGCGGAACCTCGGCGTACCGCTGAAGGTCCTGCACTCGCCGTACCGCGAGCTGGTCCGGCCGATCGTCGAGTACGCCACCGAGATTCGCCGGGCCAACCCGCGCGGGGTGGTCGCCGTCTACATCCCCGAGTACGTCGTCGGCCGCTGGTGGGAGCAGCTCCTGCACAACCAGACCGCGCTGCGGCTCAAGGGCCGGCTGCTGTTCACCCCCGGGGTGATGGTCATCTCGGTGCCGTACCAGCTGCAGTCCTCGCGGATCGCGCAGGAGCGCGAGCTGCGCGACGACTTCCGGGTCCGTCCCGGCGACCTGCGCCGCGGCCGGGTCGACAAGCGCGACTCCCGGGGCGGCGGCCAGGTCCCACGCTGACGCGGGGGGCCTCGCCTGATTCGGCGGGGGCGCGGGCGCCTGTCAGGCTGGTCCGGTGAGCCCGCGCCAGCACCGCACCCGCAAGCCCCGTGGCCGGTCCCGGGTCGGTGAGCGCTTCGAGGCCGAGGTCGGCCCCGTCGCGCACGGCGGCCACTGCGTGGTCCGCCTCCCGGAGCCCGAGTCCCGGGTGGTGTTCGTCCGGCACTCGATCCCGGGGGAGCGGGTGGTCCTGGAGATCACCGAGGGCACCGACGGCGACCGGTTCTGGCGCGCCGACGCGGTCGAGGTGCTGAGCGCGTCGCCGGACCGCGTCGAGCCGCCCTGCCCGTACGCCGGCCCGGGCCGCTGCGGTGGCTGCGACTTCCAGCACGTCGACCTGGCCCGCCAGCGGGCGCTGAAGGCTGACGTGGTCCGCGAGCAGCTCTCCCGGCTCGCGCGCCTCGAGGTCGACGTCGAGGTCGAGGCGGTGCCGGGCGACGACCACGGCCTGCGCTGGCGCACCCGCCAGCGCTACGCCACCACCCCCGACGGTCGCCGGGCCATGCGCCAGCACCGGTCGCACCGCCTGGTGCCCGTCGACGACTGCCTGATCGCGGCGCCGACCGGGTCCGACCACACCGCCCATGGGCACACCTTCCAGGTCGCCGAGGACGGCTTCTGGCAGGTGCACCCGGGCGCTCCCGACGCGCTCGTCACCGCGGTGCTCGACGTACTCGCCCCGCAGCCGGGGGAGCGCTGCCTCGACCTGTACGCCGGCGTCGGGCTCTTCGCCCGCTTCCTCGCCGAGGCCGTCGGACCCGCGGGCCGGGTGGTCGCGGTCGAGGGCGACCCGCGCGCCTCCGCGCTGTCGACGCGCAACGTCCCCACCGCCGAGGTGCGCGCCGGCGACGTCGGCGAGGTCCTCGCGACGGCGTACGACGAGCCGTTCGACCTGGTCGTGCTCGACCCGCCCCGCGAGGGCGCGCGCCGGCCGGTCGTCGAGCAGGTCGTGGCCCGCCGGCCCCGAGCCGTGGCGTACGTCGCCTGCGACCCCGCCGCCATGGCCCGCGACGTGGCCGTCTTCGCCGAGCACGGCTACCGGCTGGCCTCGCTGCGGGCCTTCGACCTCTTTCCGATGACGCACCACGTCGAGTGCGTCGCGCACCTGGTTCGGTCCGACGACTGATCCCATCACGCCGAGTCGGCAGTAGTTGCGCGTCGAGTCGGCAGCAACTACTGCCGACTCGGCGCGCAACTTCTGCCGACTCGGCGGGTGGCGAGGAGACCGTCGCCGTGCCGGTGTGCTGGCCTGCGCGACTGGCTCGGGTCGTAGGGGTCGCGGGGCCGCGTCGATCGCTGCGAGCGGAACGCGTGTGTGATCCGGAGGATCCCGACAATTGCGTGAAGCGAAGGCTGTGCTTGCGCAAGTTGGCCGAAGGTCTTGCATCCTGCTTGGGATCGCATATGATTTCGCACACGCCACCGTGTGCCGGGCATCACAGGACGTCCGGTCGTGCGAATCCGAGGCCAACCGAGAGGCCAGCGGGAGCCGGTGCCGATGCAGCACGATCCAGTCGCCTCGACGCGACGTCTAAGGAGTGTCATCACATGAAGCAGTTCGCTCGACTGGCTCGGGTCGCCGTCCCTGCGACGGCGCTCGCCCTGGCCCTCGCCGCCTGCGGCGGCGGGTCCGACGAAGACGGTGCGGAGGGCACCTCGGTCCTGCGCGTCAGCTGGGGAGGCTTCCCGGAGAGCTGGGCACCGGGTGCGGACATCGAGGCCGGCTACCAGCGCGTGCCGTACGAGTACCTCACGCAGCTCGGCCCCGGCAACGAGGTCCAGCCGATGCTGGCCGAGTCCTGGGAGCAGACGGATTCCGACATCACGCTGACCCTGCAGGAGGGCGTCACCTTTCATGACGGCACGCCCTTCGACGCCGAGGCGGTGAAGGCCAACATTGAGCTGGTCAAGGACACCCCCGGCCCCTACGCCGGTCCGTTCCAGGTCGTCGAGTCGGTCGAGGTGGTCGACGCGCGGACCGTGAAGATCAACCTGAAGGCGCCGGCGCCGTCGCTGCTGACGACGCTGTCGACCCGGGCCGGCGCCATGGCCAGCCCCGCGGCGATCGCGGACGGCAGCATCGCCACGACTCCGGTCGGCACCGGCCCCTGGAAGTACGACGCCGCGACCTCGATCTCCGGCACCCGGATGGACTTCACCGCCTTCGAGGACTACTGGGACGAGGTCCCGGCGTACGACCAGGTGCAGCTGTTCGCCATCGAGGAGGACAATGCGGCGTCGGCGGCGATGAGCAACGGCGAGATCGACATCACCGACACCGAGCTCGACCAGGAGAGCACCCTCGAGGGCATCGGGTCGGTCGAGATCATCCGCTACCCCGCCATCCGCCTGAACCCGCTGTTCTTCGACCGCGGCCCCGGCGGCGCCTTCGAGGACGTCAACGTCCGACGCGCCGCCTGCCACGCGATGGACACCGAGGTCGTGACCAAGCTCGAGGGCGACGTACGCTCCGCCACCCAGCACTTCGCCGAGGGCGAGCCCGGCCACAACCCGGAGGTCACCGGCTACGAGCACGATCTGGCGGAGGCGGAGCGGCTGCTCGCCGAGGCCGGCAACCCGGACGTCTCGGTGCAGATGATGGCGGCCACCTTCAACGAGCGTCAGCTCTCCGTGTACGCCGAGCAGATGAGCGAGGCGGGCATCGAGGTCAAGCTCCAGACCGCCCCGCCGCCGCAGTTCTTCGCCGAGTGGCTCTCCCCGCGCTACGGCCTGGGCGTCGGCAGCAACGACGAGCTGACGCCGTACGACTGGTACTCCGCCTGGTTCGCGGCCGACGCTCCGGGCAACCCGTCGGGCGTGGAGAGCGACGAGCTGAAGGCGGCCGCCGACGCCGCGATCGCGGCCGGCGCGACCGACGAGGCCGAGGCGCTGTGGCAGGACGTCGTGAAGGTGATCGCGGACGAGGCGCTCACCTGCGCACACACCGTGGGTGACGAGCTGGTCGCCGTGAACACCGCGGAGGTCTCCGGCGCGTCCGAGCCGAGCCAGCCGTACGAGCCGATGAACATCAACTACCGGGACCTGGCGCCGGCCGGCTCCTGATCCACCGCGTGATCCGTCGCGTCACCCACTCGCCCTTCGTTGCAGAGAGACAGGGATAGAACATGGCGAAGCTGGTGCTCTACCGCCTGGCCTTCGTGTTGCCCCAGATGCTGGTCGTGTCCGTGCTGGTCTTCTCGATGACCTACCTGGTCCCCGGGAGTCCCGCCGGCGCGGTCCTCGGTCCCTCCGCGACGCCCGAGGCGATCGCGCAGGTCGAGGCCCAGCTGGGGCTCGACGCCCCGCCGCTGCAGCGGATGGGCGAGTGGTTCACGGCGCTGCTCCAGGGTGACCTGGGCACCGCCTACCGCAGCGGCATGCCGGTGACCGACCTGATCAGCCAGCGGCTGCCCGCGACGCTGTCGATGGTCGTCGGCGGCATGCTCGTCGCCCTGCTGCTCGGGGTGGGTGTCGGCGTGCTCGCCGGCACCCGCCCCGGGACCAAGGTCGACCGGCTGCTGACCGGCGGCACCGTGCTCGGGATCGCCATCCCGGAGTTCTGGCTCGGCCTGCTCCTGACGACGGTCTTCGCCGCCCACCTGGGGTGGTTCCCGATCGTGGGCTGGGTGCCGCCGTCCACCGACTTCCTGGGCTGGCTGCACGGCCTGGTCCTGCCGTCGATCACGCTCGGCCTGACCGGCGGCGCGATCATCGCCCGGCAGACCCGGGCCGCGATGGTGCGCTCCCTGGCCTCGCCGTTCATCGACACGCTGGCGGCCGCCGGGGTGAGCCGCCGCACCATCCTCTACCGGTACGGCGTCAAGAACGCCCTGGTGCCGGTGCTCGCCTCGGCGGGCGTCGTCTTCGCCATCCTCATCGGCGTCAGCTTCGTCGCCGAGAAGGTCTTCTCCTTCCCCGGGCTCGGGGACCTGATGCTCACCAGCACCATCGGGCAGGACTTCCCGGTCGTGCAGGGGGTCGTGCTGGTCACGGCCGCCCTCGTCGTCGCCATCAACTTCGTGCTCGACATCTCCTACGGTCTGATCAACCCCCAAGCGAGGCCCGCGTGACCACGTCCACCATCGGCCCGAACGCGGCGGATACCTCCTCGACCCGGCAGGCAGCCGGCCTGCGCCAGCTCTGGCGCCGCCTGCGCAGCCAGCCGGTCACCCTCGTCTCCACGCTGGTGCTGCTCGGCATCGTCGCCGTCGCGGTGCTGGCCCCGTTGCTGGCGCCGTACGCGCCGGAGGCCACCGACTTCGACCACCCGCTGTCGGGGCCGACCGCGGACCACCCGCTCGGCAGTGACGAGCTCGGTCGCGACGTGCTCAGCCAGCTCATCTACGCCGCGCGCACCGCGCTGCTGGTCGCCGGCGGCTCGGTCCTGGTGGCGATGCTCATCGGCGTACCCCTCGGGCTCGTCCTGGGCTACAAGGGCGGCTGGTACGACCGGATCGGCTCGCGCGGCATGGACATCGCCGACGCGCTGCCCGGCCTGATGATCGGCTTCGTCGTCATCGCCATCCTCGGCCGCGGGATGCTCGTGCTGATCCTGGCCATCGGCATCATCTTCAGCATGAACTTCGCGCGCATGGTGCGCGCGGTCACGCTCACCGAGCGCAAGAAGCTGTACGTCGACTCCGCCCACGTGACCGGCCTGCCGACGCGCGACATCCTGTTCCGCCAGATCCTGCCGAACATGGTCGGCCCGCTGGCCGTGCAGGGCGCGGTGTTCCTCGGCAACGCCATCAAGGTGGAGGCGGCGCTGTCCTTCCTCGGCCTCGGCCTGCCCGAGTCCCAGCCCTCGTGGGGCGGGATGCTGCGCGTGGCCGCCGAGCACCAGGCCGACCGGCCCTGGATGGCGCTCCCGCCGGGCCTGGCGATCCTGATCACCGTGCTGGTGCTCAACCTGCTCGGCGACGGCCTGAACGACGCGCTCTCGGGGCGCCGCCCGGTGCGAAAGCGCGCCCGCTCGGCGGCTCCGGTGCCGCCCCCGGCACCGGCCGCGGTGGCCGACGACGCCCGGGCGGCGGTCCTCACCGTCGACGACCTCGTCGTCGTCGCCGATCGTCCCGACGGGAGCACGGCCCGGCTGCTCGACCGCGTCTCGCTGCAGGTGCGGCGCGGCGAGGTCCTCGGCCTGCTGGGCGAGTCCGGGTCGGGCAAGTCGATGCTGGCCAAGTCGATCCTCGGCATGCTGCCGCCCAACGTGTACGCCGAGGAGGGCAGCATCCGGCTCGACGGGCAGCAGCTCCGCGGCCTGCCCGAGCGGGAGTTCGCCAAGCTGCGCGGCCGCAAGCTCGGTGTGGTCTTCCAGAACCCCCAGGGCAACCTGTCGCCGGTGCACACCATCGGGCAGCAGTTGTGCGAGGCCCTGCGCGCGAACAACGAGCTGTCCAGGAAGCAGGCGCGGGCCCGCGCCGCGGAGCTGCTCGAGCTCGTCGGCGTCGACGACGCGTCGCGGCGCCTGGGGCAGTACCCCCACCAGTTCAGCGGTGGCATGGCCCAGCGGGTGGCGATCGCGATCGCGTTGGCCGGGGAGCCGGAGGTGCTGATCCTCGACGAGGCCACCTCCGCCCTCGACGTGACGACCCAGAGTCAGGTGCTCGACCTGGTCCTGGACCTGCGCGAGCGCTTCGACATGGCGATCATCAACATCACCCACGACCTCGGGGTGGCCGCGGAGACGTGCGACACGGTCGCCGTGCTCTACCACGGCGAGCTCCTCGAGGTCAGCGAGGTGAACGCCCTGTTCGACGACCCGTCCCACCCCTACACCGAGGCCCTGCTCGCCGCTCACCCCACGGCCGAGACCGAGCTGGACCGGCTCCCCACGATCGCTGACAAGCTCACGGTCGACGGCGATTGGATCCGCAAGTGAACGACACGGCCACCCCTCTCCTCGACGTCCGCGACCTCTGCGTTCGCTACGAGACCAGCGGCGCGTCGAGCTGGCGGCGCCACCTGACGACCGTGCTCCGGGACGTGACGTTCCGCATCGGGGCGGGGGAGACCTACGGGCTCGTCGGCGAGTCGGGCTCGGGCAAGAGCACGACGGGCCGGGCCATCCTCCGGCTCGCCGACATCGGCGGCGGGGCCATCACGTTCGACGGCCAGGACGTGGCCACCATGGGGCGTCGTACGCCGCTGGCGTACCGGCGCGACGTCCAGGCCGTCTACCAGGACCCGGGTGCCTCGCTGAACCCCCGGCACCACGTGGGTCGCGCCGTCACTGACGCGCTGCGCCGCCACGGCCTGGGCTCGGCCGCGGAGCGCCGCGCCCGTGCGGAGGAGGTGTTCGTGCAGGTCGGCCTGACCGCCGACCACCTGACCCGCTACCCGAGCGAGATGTCGGGCGGCCAGCTGCAGCGCGTGGCCATCGCCCGGGCGCTGGTGCTGAACCCGCGGCTCATCGTCTGCGACGAGGCGGTCAGCGCGCTCGACCTCTCGACCCAGAGCCAGATCATCAACCTGCTCATGGACGTCCAGGAGCAGACGGGCGTCAGCTACCTGTTCATCACCCACGACCTCGGCGTGGTCCGTCACGTCTCCCACCGCGTCGGTGTCCTCCGGGCGGGGGAGCTGGTCGAGCAGGGCGAGACCAAGGCGCTCTTCGAGGCGCCATTGCACGAGTACACGCGGTCGCTGATCGCTGCCAGTCCGGCGTCCCATCCTCAGGGTCGCGACGAGCGCCGCGCCGCGCGCCAGGCCCGGCGCCGAGCCGGCGTCGGCGCCGCCTGAGTTCGGGTGTCGCAAGCTCGGGCAAGCCGCTGCGTCGGGGTCGCTCGGTCACTACGCTGAACGCTGTGTCCACCCGGCAGGATCCGCGCCCGTTCTGGTTCGTCGCCCTTGGTGGGCTGGCAGGATCGCTCGGCGGCGTCGCATGGACCTGGCTGGCCGGCGCCGTGCTCGGCGCCATCGACGACGCCGGATTCCGGTGGCCGCTACCTGAACCGCTGGCCATCCTCGCGACCGTTCTGGTCGCCGCCGCATTCTGGGCACCATGGGTCCCACTGTTCGTGCGAGCCGCCTTGCCCTGGTGGTGTGTGTTCGCAGCCGCGTTCCCGCTCGCGGGCATCGCCCTGGCGGGCGTGACCGGCGTACGGCTCGCCGCGACCGCTGGGCGACCGTCGGGCGCGGCAACGCGAGCTGCCGAGGCTGCGACGATTCGCGGCTGACGCTGACGGGCAGCTAGTGTCGCGCGCCCGAAATCCTTGGATGGTTGGACGCCGCCATGGCGCGCACCTCGCTGCGTTGGCAGCACTCGGAAGACGCCCGGTATGCCGTCGTGCCGCCGCCTCGCGATCTACGCACCCTGGCGACGCCAACCAACCAATTATTTCACACGCACGCCACTAGCCGGCCGGCCGCCCGGCAGCGACGCCGCCTGCTGGCGGTCGTGCTCGACCACGGCCGCGAGCGTGTTGAGCTCGTGGCGCCGGGCGGCGGCGTCGATCTCCTCCGGGTCGGCGCGCTGCTCGATCAGGTCGAGGATGTGATCGTGCTCGGTCACCGAGGCCAGCGCTCGCCCGGGGGCGTAGTAGAAGGCCGAGCGCCGGATCAGGTCCAGCCGGGTCCACTCGGTGCGCACCAGGTCGATGAGCCGGTCGTCGCCGCAGCGCGAGCACACCAGCTGGTGGAACTGCCGGTTGGCCTGGCCGAAGCTCTGCATGTCGAAGTCGGCGAGCGCCTGCCGGGCGCGCGCGTTGAACTCGCGGGCCTGGGCGATGTCGTCGGGGGTGAGGTGCGGCGCCGACAGCGACGTGGCCAATCCCTCCAGGGCGGCGAGCAGTCGGATCGTGCGCTGCCACGCGTCGGTGTCGAAGGTCGTCACGAGCGCCCCGACGTTGCGCGTGATCGTGACCCAGCCCTCGGCCTCGAGCCGGCGCAGCGACTCGCGCCACGGCACCGAGCTGATGTCGAACTCGCGAGCCAGCTGGTCGATCACGAGACGGTGTCCGGGACCGAACGTCCCGTCCATGATCCGCTGTTTGAGGATCTCGTAGGCGCGGTCGGCTTTGCTGGTGCTCATTTGCGACCGATCCTATCGCAGATCATGTGGGATCTAGGGCGCCTATGGGACTCAGGGCCGTTGGTAGGCCTGCCGCGGGTACCAGGCGGCGGTCTGGAGCGGGCTGTCGGTGGTGGGCCGGTGGGAGACCAGGCGGCGGCGGAGGTGCTCGCCGTGGTGACCGTGCTTCTCGTAGTGGTCGAGGAGCAGGTCGTGGCCCAGGTCGTTGTTCAGGTCGCGCCAGACCGTGTGGACGTGCTGGCCGGCAGCGACGGCATTGTCCGCCTCGACGAGCAGGTTGGCCGTCGAGATGCGGTAGTAGTGCGCCGTGTCCGCCGCCGTGCCGCCTGCCCAGGCGAAGTGCAGCCGCGCCGGGTCCTCGCGGAGGATCTCCTCGCGGTACTGCGCCGTGATCTCCTCGGGTCCGGTCTCGACGTACCGCAGCAGCAGAGCCCGTACGGCATCCAGTTGGGCGCCGTCGAGATCCGCGCCGGTCACCCCGGACGGGGCGTCCTTGACGAAGCGGACCGCCCGGCGGTCCTCGTCGGTGATCTCGTAGCCGACGATGCCGAGGTCGACCGGGTCCGACCACTCCTCGGCACCCACTCGCGGCACCTGCCGGGTCACGAAGTCGGCAGGGGCCACGTCGTGGACCACGGCCTGGGCCCGCAGGTCGGGGGAGAAGGAGTGCAGGAGGTCGAGCGCCATCCGGCCGTGCTGGCCGAGCGGGTCCAGGACGCCGGCGGGGATGGGCATGGCGCCCATCGCGAAGGGCGTGACGGTCAGGTAGCGCTGGGCGACGATGGTGAAATTGAGCGACAGGTGGTGGCCGAGGATCCGCCAGCCCCAGGTGTCCTCGAAGCCCGGGCGACCGAAGACCGTGATCCAGTAGGCGTCGGGGCTCCGGAAGTCGCCGGCCAGGACGCCGAACTCGCGCTCGATGACCTCCAGCTCGCGCAGCATGTTCTCCGTGGCCATCACCGCCAGCACCTGGCTGTAGCCGCGCATGCTCAGCCCGGCCTTGATCAGGCTGTGGGCCAGCACCTTCTGGTGGTGGTCGAGCTTGGTGAGCGGGACGCCGGTGCGGTCCGGCTTCGGGATGAAGTCCCAGTCGACGCGGCGTGGGTCGGCCATGTCGGGCAGGTGCATCTGTGCCCGCAGGTCGGGACTCAGCGAGTCCAGGAGCGTCCACGTCGAGAACATCATGCGCTTGATCGTCGCGGGGGCTTCGTAGCTCATCGTGGGCAGCTCGGACATGCGTCTTCCTCGGGCTCGTTCGTCGGGTCAGGCGTGGGCGGGGAGCACGGCGATCAGGTCGCAGTGCACGAGGGCGGTCCCGTCGAGGCGGGCGGCGACGACCTGGCGGGCCGGGCGGTCGGCCGGGTCGGGGAACATGGCCAGCCACTCGCGGTTGAGTGCCTCGCGGTCAGCCGGGTCGACCAGGTGGAAGGTCAGCTTCAGGATGTCGGAGACGCCACCGCCGGCCGTTTCGAGGAGCGCACGCACGTGCCCGAAGACGCTGGCCAGCTGCGCCTCCAGGGTCGCCGGCATCTCCCGGGTCACCGGGTCACGCCCGGTGAGTGCCCCCGAGGCGAGGAACGGCCCGATCCGGCTGGCCGCCGGGATGGGGTTGGCGTGGGCGAACCCCGGTAGCTCGATGCTGGTCCGGCGCCAGTGCTCGGTCACGGCTCAGGACTCCGCGACGACGGTGTTCTCGATCGCGCCCAGGCCGGAGATCTCGGCGCGGACCACGTCGCCGATCTTCAGGAACCGGCCGGTCGGCGCCCCGATGCCCGAGGGCGTGCCGGTGGCCAGGATGTCGCCGGGCATCAGGGTGAAGACCTGGGAGAGGTAGGCGATCTGCTCGTAGACGTCGTAGATCATGTCGTTGGTCCGCCAGTCCTGGCGGACCTCCCCGTTGACCGTGAGCGTCATCTGCAGGTCCAGCGGGTCGGCGATCTCGTCGTCGGTCGTGAGCCACGGGCCGATCGGGCCGTGGGTGTCGAACGACTTCCCGAGGGTGAACGTGGGGGAGCGCTTCTGCAGCCAGTCGCGCACGGACACGTCGTTGGTGACGAGGTAGCCGGCGATCACCGAGCGGGCGTCCTCCACGGAGACGTGCTTGCACCGTCGCCCGATCACGACCCCGAGCTCGATCTCGTAGTCGAGCGCGTCGGAGAGGTCGGGCTTGACGAGGTCGCCGTACGGGCCGTTGAGGCAGGAGACCTGCTTGTTGAACCACAGCTGGCTGGTGGGGATCGGGATCCCGGCCTGGCGCGCCTCTTCGGCGTGCTCGCGGTAGTTCATGCCGATGCCGAGGTACTTCTGTGGCTCGTCGACAGGGGCCTCCAGGGTGACGGCCGCGAGTGGCAGCGTCTCGCCGGCGGCCGCCTCGATGCGCTCTCGCAGTGCGGGCAGGTCCGGCAGGATCGCGCGCAGCGAGGTGCCGACCTCGGCGGAGACGTCGGTGACGTGGTCGCCGTCGACCCGTCCGAGGCGGACGGGGCCGGAGCCGACGCGAAAACGGGCGAGCTTCATGGCTGGACTTCCTTCGTGGTGGAGACGTCGATGGTGGTGGCGGCGCGCTCGGCCCGTTCGGCGCTCGCGCGCTCGGAGTCGGTCATGGTGAACGCCTGGGTGCCGTCGGGGGTCATCTGGAAGCTGACGAAGCGCCAGGCGCCGTCGTCGCACCGGCGGAGCACCTGGATCACCTGGCCCCCGAGGACCCGTTCGGTGCCGTCGGGACTGTCCAGCCGGTTGCGGATGCGGCCGGTCATGATCGCGACGTCGCCGATCACGCGGATGGTGAGCTCGCCCCGGGCGATGCCGAGGTAGGCCTGCCGGGTGGCGACGTGGTGCAGCAGCTGGGACCTGTCGTGGGTCAGGCCCGGTGCGTGGGTGTGCACCAGCGACTCGTCGTACAGGTCCTCAAGGGTCGCGAGGTCCACGTCGACGAGGGCGCGGCAGCGGCGCTCCTCGACGGCGAGGATCTCTGCCCGCGTCGGGGCGTCCGCCACCACGAGCGGCGCGGGGGAGTGGGTGGTCATGTCAGTCCTTCGTAGGATCCGCCGTCGAGCTGGAGGTTCTGTCCGGAGATGTAGCCGGCCTGGGCCGAGCAGAGGAACGCGCAGGCGTCGCCGAGCTCCTCGGGTCGACCCATCCGGCGGGCCGCGATCGTCGAGGCGATCCGCGCGCGTGCCTCGTCGCGGTCGACCCCCTCCTGCGCCATGCGGCGCTGCACCATGAACTCCTGGCGCGGGGTGTCGATGCGTTCCGGCAGCAGGTTGTTGATCGTCACGTTGCGGGCGGCCACGTCCTTGCTGATCGCCTTGCTGATGGCGGTCAGTGCGGCACGTGCGGAGGTCGAGAGGCCCATGTCGTACGCCGGGCTCTTGACCATCGCCGAGGTGATGTTGACGATCCGGCCGAACCCGCGGGTCCGCATGCCGGGGAGATAGGCGCGGACGAGCTGGACCGCGGGGACCATGTTGGCGCGCAGCGCGCCGACCAGTGCCTCCTCGTCCCAGTCCTCGATGCCACCCGGCCGGGGGCCCGCGTTGTTGGTGACGAGGATGTCGACCTCCGGCGCCGCGGCGGTGATGGCCGTGCGCCCCTCGGACGTCGTCAGGTCGGCGGCGACGTACTCGACCGAGGCGTCGGGGAGCTCCGCGCGCAGGGCGGAGGCCGTCGCCGCCAGCTTGGCCTCGTCGCGGCCGTTGATCACCACCGCGACGCCCTCCCGGGCCAGCGACCTCGCGCACGCGAGGCCGAGCCCCTGGGAGGACGCCGCGACGAAGGCGCGACGGCCGCGGATGCCGAGGTCCATGTCGCCGGGCTACCGATCCGCCGGCACGGCGTACACCTGGGCGTCGGTGGTCCGGTAGCCCGTCGCCTCGCCGGCCTCGAAGCCGGGCCGCGGCGAGCCCACGAGAGCGTGGTACTTGCTGAAGATCTCGTCGGCCTCGGCGAGCGGCAGCACGTCCTCGATGTCGGTGAACGGCTTGCCGTCGGTGCGCTCCGCGACCATCCGACGGATGACCTCGTAGCCCTCGCCGCGCATGTTCATGACGATCCGGTTCACGCCCTCGCGGCGCGCCTCGTCGTAGGCGACGAAGCCGGCGTGCGGGTCCGTCGGGTGCTCGAGCAGCTTCTGGACGACGACGCGGGCGTCGAGCATGGCCTGGGTGATGCCGTTGCCGCCGCGGGGGAACATGGCGTGCGCGGCGTCCCCGAGCAGGACCACGCGGCCGTCGACCCAGCCGTCGAGCGGCTCGTGCCGGATGAGGGGGAAGAGGTAGACCTCGCGCGCGTCGCGCATCATCTGCTGCACGTCGAGGAAGGGCAGCTTCACGGTATCGAAGAGCGGGATCACCTCGGTGATGTCGCCGACCTGGTTCCAGTCCTCGATGGTCTCCTCGCCCTGGGTCTCGACGACCCAGTTGACCAGGGTCCTGCCGGTGCCCTCGAAGTCGTCGGCGATGGGGTAGACGATCATCGTCGAGATGTTCGGGTCGCCGATGTGCAGGATGGTGTGGCCGCCACGGTAGGGCTCCATCAGCGTCGTCCCGCGCCACATCGTGATGCCGGAGAAGTGTGGCTCGGCCATCTCGGGAAACATCTGCCGGCGGATCACGGACTTGATGCCGTCGCAGGCGATCACGGCGTCGTGGCGCACCTGCTCGGTGCGGCCGTCGGTGTGCCGGAGGTCGAGCGTGACGCCGTCGGCGTCCTGGGAGTACGCCGTCACTCCGGCGCCCAGCACGATCGCGGCCGCGCCGAGACGCTCGAGGGCGACGCGGTAGAAGAGCATCTGCAGCGTGCCGCGGTGCACGAACCGCTGCTCGTGCAGGTAGCCCATGTGCACGCCGCACTTCTCGGCGTAGATCTCCTGCCCGAAGTGGTTGTAGAAGATCGAGTCCTCGGCGTCGACGGAGATCGCCCGGAACTCCTCCAGCAGCCCGAGGTCGTCGATCTCGGCCGTGCCGACCGTCTTGATGTCGACACCCACGCCGAGCGGCTTGAGCTCGGGGACGACCTCGTAGACGGTCGGGCGGAAGCCCTGCTGGTGGAGACGGAGCGCCGTCAGCAGGCCGGCCGGGCCGGCGCCGATGACGGCGATGTCGAGAGAGGTGTCGGTCATGGATCCTCGAAGGGTGTCGTGGTGGGAGCCGCGGATGTCGCGGTCGGAGGGGGCGGGTCAGGAGGTCGGGGAGCCGACCTCGCGCAGGAAGGCGAGGGTCGACGCCCAGGCGCGGGTGGTGCTGCGGGCGCTGTAGGCGACCACGTCGGGGCGAGGGGAGTCCTTCGCCATCGGGCTGGTGAAGGCGTGCACGGTGTCGCTGTAGACGTGCAGCTGCCAGTCGTTGCCTGCCGCGTCCATGGCGGAGGTCAGGTCGTGGCGCATCTCCGGCGTGGCCATGGGGTCGTCCTCGCCCGTGCACAGCAGCACGGGCGAGGACGAGGCGGCGGACCAGTCGTGGTCGAGGATGTCGAGACCGCCGTGCACGCTGACCGCGCCCGCGACGTCGCCGCCGGTGCGGACGTACTCCAGGGCCGACGAGCCGCCGAAGCAGTAGCCGAGCAGGACGACCGGCGCGGTCCCCAGGCCGGGCTGCGCGCGGAGCGCCCGGTGTGCGGCGTCCACCTGGCCGATCCACTGGGTGCGGTCGGCCGCCATGGCGCCGATCATCGGTCCGAACTCCGCCTGGTCGGCCGGCTGGCGCCGCTCGCCCCAGAGGTCGGCGACCAGCACGGGGTGACCGTGCTCGGCGAGCCGGCCGGCGAGTCCGATGGCGTGCTCGCCCACGCCGTACGCGTCGGGGAGAAGCAGCACCGTCGCACAGGAGACGGCGGACGGCACCGTCAGCGACCCGATCATGCGGGTGCGGCCGTCGTCGTACTCGACGTCGGTGGTGGACGGTCCGGGCATGCGGGGCTCCTCGCGCCAGGGGTGAGGTCGGGGAGCATGACCGTAGTGGAAATCGTGTACGATTTCAAACAAGAAATCGCTTGTGGTTGCCCGAGGCCCACACTAGGGTCGATATCGCATTTCGTACACGATCCGTGCCAGGCTGCACCCTCGGAGCGACGCGCGCCGTCGCCGGAACCGAGAGTCCCGTGCGCCCCCGATGACAAGGACCCACCCATGACCGTGGTCGACATCAACATCCACCACCTGCCCGAGGACCTCTTCACCAACCAGAAGATCCTCAACGGCTTCCTCAACAGCGCCCCACGCGGGTTCGGCGAGATCGCCCGGGTCGGCACCGCCGACGACGGCAAGAAGCAGCTGATCCTGGAGAAGCCCGCCGGCTTCCAGAACCTGAACTACGTCGATGGCGACTACTCCGCCGAGGCGAAGCTCGCGGCCATGGACGACGCCGGCGTCGACTACGGCGTGATGCGGGTGCCGGTCTGGCAGGAGTGGCTGGACCTGGAGACCTGCAAGGCCGTCAACGACAACGCGGCCGACATCGTCAAGCGGTCCGGCGGGCGCCTCTTCTCGACCGCGTGCGTTCCGCCGTGGGGAGGCCAGGAGAACGTCGACGAGCTGAAGCGGTGCATCGAGGAGCTCGGTGCCGTCGGCGTCCAGATCGCCTGCCACTACGGCCAGCTCTACCTCGACGACGACGTCTTCAAGCCGTACCTGAAGGTGCTCAACGAGCTCGACGTGCCGGTCATCGTCCACCACACCCCACTGCCGGTGGAGTGGAAGTCGGTCATCGACTACACCAACCTGCGCCGCGAGTACGGCCGGATCATCGACCAGGGCATCGCGGTCGGCCGCGAGCTGTTCAGCGGCATGTTCGACGAGTTCCCGAACCTGCGCTTCATCCACACCATGTTCGGCGGCAACTGGTTCGCCAACACCGCGCTGCTCACCCCGCACGCTCCCCACAAGAAGGAGTCGCTGGCCCGGCTGGACCCGACCGGCGGCGAGAAGATCAAGAGCTACCTCGAGAACAACATCTTCTTCGACATGACCCACCCGCACTCGTGGGGCAAGCACCAGGTGGAGGCGGCCATCAAGATCAACGGTGCCGACCACTACATGTTCGGCTCCTCGTTCCCGGTCTTCCGCAGCTGGATGAGCCAGGGCGTCGAGTTCATCAAGAACGACCTCGACATCACCGCCGAGGAGCGCGAGCTGATCTTCGCCGGCAACGCCAAGCGCATGTTCAACCTGCCGATCTGACATGACCGAGCAGCAGAGCGGCCAGCGAGCCGACGAGTCGGACGACCAGGACATCGATGGGTTCTTCACCACCGCCCGGGTCTCCGGGCGGGACGAGGCGGTCGAGCTGACCGACGCCAGCTTCCGGGAGTTCGTCCCCGAGCGGGACGACCCCAAGCTCGCCGAGGTCCGGGGGATGACCTACGAGGAGTTCGCGCGGGACCGCTACCAGGCGCCGTTCCTGCGCGAGCTCCTGGAGTACTGGGACGGGCTCTACCGCGAGCCGTACGTCGGGATCACGACCGACGGCACCGTGGTCGGGGACCTCTACGCCCTGCCGGACCGTCCGTCCGCGGATGCGTCGGCGGCGACGGCGGCGCAGCAGGTCCTCGCCACGCTGACCTCCGGTGAGGTCGACGCCGTGCGCCATCCGATCGACTCGCCCCACTGGCGGGCGTGGAGCAACCCGGAGTTCGTCGTCTACCGGGTCGGCCTCCGGCTCGAGGTGTGCTCCGACGCCACGGTGGACGCGGTGCACGCGTTGATGGCTGCGTCACTCAGCCCCGAGGGATACGAGCGCGTCGTCGAGGCGATGGCCCTCAACGGCTACCTCGGCGAGCTCGTCGACCTGCCGACGGTCATGAACGACCGCTCCTACTGGTTCGCCCTGTACGGCGAGCCCGACGCCCTCGAGCCGTGGGGCTGGCAGCTGTTCGGACACCACGTGGTCGTCAACTTCGTCTCGGTCGGCGGCCGGCACGTGATCGCGCCGGTCTTCGTCGGCGGCGAGCCGGCGCTCTCGGACGGCGCGCGCCCGCCGCTGTTCGCCGAGCGCGAGCGGCTGGGCATCGAGCTCGCGAGCTCGCTGACCCCGGGCCAGCGGGAGCAGGCAGTGGTCTACGCGTCGGTCCTCGACCCGGCGATGCCCGAAGGGCGCCTGCACCCCGCCGACGAGCGGCACGTCGCCGGCGCGTTCCGCGACAACCGGGTCGTGCCCTACGAGGGCATCCGGGCCACGGAGCTCGACGAGGCCCAGCAGGCGCTGCTGCGCGAGATCGTCGCCGACACCCTGCTGCTGCTCGTCGAGGACCAGCGCGCCCTGGCGCTCGCGGAGTACGACGCCCACCTGGCCGACACCTGGTTCTCCTGGTACGGCGCCACCGACGGCACCCAGCCGTGCTACTTCCGGGTGCACTCGCCGGTCCTGATCGCGGAGCTCGACCACCATGCGGGGGTCTGGCTGAGCAACACGCTGCCGGCCCCCTTCCACGTGCACACCACGCTGCGGCACCCGAACGGCAACGACTACGGGCGGGCGCTCATCGCCCGCTGGCAGCAGCGCGAGGACTGATCAGGCGTGACCGTTCTCCGGCTGGAGCCCGGCCTCGTAGCTCGTCACCGCGTCGACCGTCCGGAGCTCGTGCTGGCAGGCCGCGGCCTCGATCACGGCGGCGTCGGCGCCCGACTCGATGAGGTCGAGCAGGTCGTCGTGCTCCGCGAGCGAGGCCTCGGCGCGGCCGGGGGCGTACCAGAAGGCCGACTTGCGGATGACCTCCAGGCGGGCCCACTCGCTGCGCACCATGGCGACCAGTCGCTCGTCGTCGGCGCGCGAGGCGAGAAGCTCGTGGAACTCACGGTTGAGGCGGCCGAAGCCACCCGGGTCGAAGGCGCTCAGCGACTCGCCCATCCGGCGGTTCAGGCCGCGGGCGGTCTCGAGGTCCTCGGCGGTCAGGTGGGGCGCCGACAGAGCGGTCGCGTAGCCGCCGATGCGCGCCAGCAGGCTGAGGCCCTGCTGCCAGGCGTTGGTGTCGAAGGTGCGCACGAGGGCGCCGACGTTGGGCACGATCTCGACCCATCCCTCCGCCTCGAGGCGGCGCAGGGACTCCCGCCACGGGACCGAGCTGATCTCGGTCTCCCGGACCAGCTGGTCGATCACGAGACGGTGACCGGGGCCGTAGGTGCCGTTCATGATCCGTTCCTTCAGGATCTGGAACGACTGCTCGGCCTTGGTGGACATGTCCCGGATCCTACGGAAAGGAGGGCCCGGTGACCGGGTCCGAACTGCCGGACGGGCTGTCCCGTCCCGGAAAGATCATCGCGGTCCACGCCGGCTACGCCTCCCGGGCGGAGGAGAGCGGCACCCGTCCGCGGCACCCGTCGTACTTCCTGAAGCCGGCGAGCTCCCTCGCGGCGAGCGGGGGCACGGTGGAGCGGCCGGCGGGGACCGAGCAGCTGCGATGCGAGGGCGAGGTCGCCCTGGTCATCGGTACGACGGCCTCCGGCGTGGCTCGCGAGGACGCCTGGCGGCACGTCCGGTGGGTCACGGCGGCCAACGACCTGGGCGTGCGCGAGTGGCGTGACCCCGACCGAGGCTCCCTGCTGCGGTCGAAGGGCCGCGACGGCTTCACCCCGCTCGGTCCCGGCCTCCTCGACGCGACCGCGCTCGATCCGAGCGCCTTGCGCGTGCGCACCTGGGTCAACGGCACGGCGGTCCAGGACGACACCACGGCCGGTCTGCTCTTCGGTCTCGATCAGATCGTCGCCGACCTGTCCCAGCACGTCACCCTCGAGCCCGGCGACGTGATCCTGACGGGGACGCCCGCGGGCTCGACCACCCTGGCGCCCGGAGATGTCGTCGAGGTCGAGGTCGACGCTCCGTCCGTGCCGGGTGCCCCGACGTCGGGACGGCTCCACACCACGGTGGTCGCCGGGACGGTCCCGGCGGACCCGGCCCTCGGCGCGGTCCCCGTGCCCGAGCCGACGGCGCGCCCGACGCTGGGTCCCGAGCTCCGGGAGAAGCTGATGCGGGCACCGGCCGCCGGCCTGTCGGCGCAGCTGCGCAAGCGCGGCCTCGACAACGTCGCCATCGACGGCCTGCGCCCCCTGGCCGGCAGCACCAAGATCGTCGGCACGGCGCGCACCCTGCGCTTCGTACCGAACCGCGAGGACCTCTTCGCGAGCCACGGCGGCGGCTACAACGCGCAGAAGCGCACCTTCGACGCGGTGGGCGAGGGCGAGGTCATCGTCATCGAGGCACGGGGCGAGACAGGGTCGGCGACGCTCGGCGACGTGCTGGCCATCCGCGCCCACGTGCGCGGTGCCGCCGGCATCGTCACCGACGGCGGGGTGCGCGACGCCGAGGCCGTCGCGGCCGTCGGCATCCCCGTCCACTGCGCGGGCCACCACCCGGCCGTGCTCGGTCGCAAGCACGTCCCCTGGGACCACGACCTGACGATCGCGTGCGGAGGGGCGACCGTGCAGCCGGGCGACGTCATCGTCGGGGACGCCGACGGCGTGGTCGTCATCCCGCCTGGCCTGGTCGAGGAGGTGGCCGATGCCGCCCTCGCCCAGGAGGACGAGGACGCCTGGATCGCCGAGCAGGTCCATGCCGGCCATCCGGTGGACGGGCTGTTCCCGATGAACGCCGCGTGGCGCGCCCGCTACGACGAGTGGCGGGCCGCCCGATGAGTCCCGAACCCGAGGCCAGCAAGTCGCAGATCGCCTACCGCTCGATCCGCGAGCGGATCGCGGACGGCACCTTCGGCCCCGGCTACCGGCTGGTGCTCAGCTCGATCGCGACCGAGCTCGCCATGAGCGTCGTCCCCGTCCGCGAGGCGGTCCGGGCACTCACCGCGGAGGGACTCGTCACCTTCGAGCGCCACGTCGGAGCCCGGGTCGCCGAGGTCGACGGGTCGCACTACCGCTCGACGATGCAGACGATCGGCATCGTCGAGAGCGCGGCCACGGCCCTGGCCGCGCCCTTCCTGACGCCCGAGGACATCGCGCGGGCCCGCGAGCTCAACGACGTCGTACGACGTGGCCTGCCGGACCTCGACCCCCGGGTCTTCCGGGCGGTCAACCAGGAGCTGCACCGGGTCCTGTGCGCGCCGTGCCCGAACCCCCGGCTGCTGGACATCGTCCGGGCTGAGTGGCTCCGCCTCGGGAATCAGCGCGACAGCGTCGCCGGCATCGTGCCCGGCCGGGCGACCGCGGTCGTGGCCGAGCACGACGCCCTCATCGACCTGATCGCCGAGGGGGCCGCCCCCGAGCTGATCGAGGCGGCCGCCCGCCGCCACCGCAGCGGCTCGCTGACCGCCGACCTCGCCGTCCGCCACCCCGAGGCCGGGCCGTGCGACCTACCCCTGCCCGAAGGAGCCTGACGTGCTCGACGACCAGACCATCGCCGACCTCGCCGCGGAACTGCTGGAGGCCCACCGACAGCGGGCCGTCGTACCCCGCATCACCCAACGGTTCCCCGACGCCACCGTCGAGGACTCCTACGCCATCCAGGGGCTGTGGCGCGACCGGGCCGTCGCCTCGGGCCGACGAGTGGTGGGCCGCAAGATCGGGCTGACCTCGAAGGTCATGCAGGCCGCCACGGGCATCACCGAGCCCGACTACGGCGTGATGCTCGACGACACCGTCTGGGAGAACGGGTCGGTCATCCCGTTCGACCACTTCTCCAACGTGCGCATCGAGGTCGAGCTCGCGTTCCTCCTCGAGGCGCCCCTCGAAGGCCCGCACTGCACCCTCTTCGACGTCCTCGCCGCGACCCGGTACGTCGTGCCCGCGCTCGAGATCCTCAACTCCCACCTCGAGCTTGAGGGCCGCACCATCGTCGACACCATCGCCGACAACGCGGCGTACGGCGGGATCGTCGTCGGGGGCAACCCGACCCGCCCCGAGGACGTCGACCTGCGCTGGATCTCCGCCCTGCTCTACCGCAACGAGACGATCGAGGAGAGCGGCGTCGCCGCCGCCGTCCTCAACCACCCGGCGAGCGGGGTGGCCTGGCTCGCGAACAAGCTCCACCAGCACGGCGGCCGGCTCGAGGCCGGCGAGCTGATCCTGGCCGGGTCGTTCACCCGGCCCATGTGGGTCTCGCGCGGCGACACCGTGCTGTGCGACTACGGACCGATGGGGACGATCACATGCCGATTCGAATGACGCCGACCATGCGCGACGCGTTGGCCGCTACGAACCGCCCGCTCGCCGGGATGTGGGTGTGCAGCGGGAGTCCGCTGGTCGCCGAGATCTGCGCCGGGGCCGGGCTGGACTGGCTGCTCATCGACATGGAGCACGCCCCCAACGGGCTGGAGTCCGTGCTCGGCCAGCTACAGGCGGTTGCGGCGTACCCCGTGAACCCCGTCGTGCGGGTCCCGGTCGGCGACCCGGTGGTCGTCAAGCAGGTGCTCGACCTGGGCGCGCGGACGATCCTCGTGCCGATGGTCTCCTCCGCCGCCGAGGCGCGGGCCGTCGTCGAGGCCGCCCACTACCCGCCGCGCGGGCGACGTGGGGTCGGGTCCGCGCTGGCCCGCTCGGCCCGCTGGAACCGGATCGACGACTACCTCAGCGACGCCGTCGCGCACGTCTCCGTCCTCGTGCAGGTCGAGAGTGCCGAGGCCGTCGCGGCCGCCGGCGAGATCGCGGCCGTCGACGGCGTCGACGGCGTCTTCGTCGGCCCTTCCGACCTGGCCGCGTCGATGGGCCTGATCGGCCAGCAGACGCACCCCGAGGTCATCGCCGCCGTACGCCGGGCCTTCGACGCCGTGCTCGCCGCGGGCAAGCCTGTCGGGGTCAACGCCTTCGACCCCGACGCAGCCGACGCGTACGCCGAGGCCGGGGCGTCGTACCTCCTGGTCGGCGCCGACGTCGCCGTCCTGGCCCGCTCCTCCGAGGCCCTGGCCGCCCGCTTCGTCCGGCCCGGCGACACCTCCCGCCCCAGCTACTGAGAAGGACCCCGCATGACGATCGACCAGTCCACCGACCGACGCGGCGGGGGCCGCCGCCGCCCGCCGCCGCGCGTGCTCGAGGTGCGTGACGTCGCCCGGCTGACCCCGCGCCTCGTCTCCGTGACCCTCGGCGGGGAGGCGCTCACCGGATTCCGCGAGCCACAGCCGACGGCCCACATCAAGCTGTTCCTGCCCGACGACAACGGACACCTGCCCACGCCGATCGTGGGCGCCGACGGGATGGTCGACTGGCCGAACGGGCGGCCGACGATGCGCACCTACACGCCGCGCCGCTACGACGCCGAGGCCCAGACCCTCGAGGTCCAGGTGGTCCTCCACGGCGACGGTGCCGCCTCGCGGTGGGCCGAGCGCGTCGTGCCCGGCGACCGGGTGGCGATCGGCGGGCCGAGCCAAGGACTCGACGTGGCGTCCCAGGCGAACCGGTGGTGGATCGGCGGTGACGCCAGCGCGATCCCCGCGGTCGGCTGCCTCGTCGACGCCCTACCGGCGACCGCGTCAGCGCAGGTGCACCTGGAGGTCGAGGACGAGAGCGAGCACCTCGACCTCGACCTGCCGCTCGGGGTCGAGGTCGTCTGGCACGACCGGCGTACGCCCGCGGGGGAGCAGCCGCGGTGGGGATCCCACCTGCTCGAGGCGCTACATGCCGAGACGCTCTGGCCGGACACCCACGTCTGGGTCGCCTGCGAGGCCGTCGCCGTACGACGGATCCGGACGCACCTGCTCGCCGACGTCGGCCACCCGCGGGAGCGCGTGACGACGCGCGGCTACTGGCGCCTCGGCGAGTCCAACCACTCCGACCACGACCACGGCGAGGACTGAGATGGAGGCCAAGCCGTTCGTGCCGGCCGGCATGACCGCGCAGCCTCTCGTCACCCTGCACCCCGGCAGCAGCGTCCAGCTGCGCCAGGTGCAGTACTTCGTCGCGACCGCCGACGCCGGCACCGTGAGCGCGGCGGCCGCGGCCGTCCACGTCACCCAACCCGCCCTGTCCCGCCAGCTGCGCCAGCTGGAGGTCGACCTGGGGGTCGAGCTCTTCGACCGGCGCGCGGGAAGGCTGCTCCTGAGCCGCAGCGGTCGGGAGCTGCTGCCCGTCGCCCGTCGGCTGCTGCGCGCGGCCGACGGGCTGCGCGAGTCCGCACGGTTCCTCGCCGGCGGCCGGCTCGCGCAGGTCACCATCGCGGCCCCGACCGTCACGCTGACCGACGTGGTGGCCCCGTTCGTGGCAACGACCTCCGCGGACGACCCGGTGGTGGACGTCCAGGCCGCGGACGGGCTGACGACGACGGAGATGCTCGACAACGGCGCCGATCTGGCCATCGGCCTGCAGCGGCCGCGGGCGCCGTACGCCGTCCGCGCGCTGGTCGAGCTCCCCGTCTGGGCCTTCGTCCGCGCCGACGACCCGTGGAGCTCGCGTCGGGCCGTGACGGTGGCGGAGCTGGCGGGCCGCTCTCTGGTCTGCCTGCCTTCCTCCTTCACCTCGCGCCAGGCGCTCGCCGCCGCGGCCGAGCGCGAGGCCGTGGCGCTCGGCGAGGTGCAGGAGGTGGCCACCGGCACCATCGCCCAGGCCCTGGCGGCCGCAGGCCGTGGCGTGTGCGTGGTCTCCGACGACCCCCGCTTCGACCTGGTTCCGCTCGCGATCGACACCCGGGGCACGACGCTCGCGGTGAACCTGCACGTGGCCTGGCACGCCCGCAGCGCCGCCGCGCCGGCGCTCCAATCGCTCGCCGGGCGACTCTCGGACTTCGTCCGACGCCAGTACGCCCGGCCGAACCCCCACGCCCTCGCCGAAGGAGGCACCTGATGTCCGAGAAGCTCCGGCTCGGCGTGGTCATCGCCAGCGTCCGCCCGACCCGCGTCGGGGACAAGGTCGGTCACTGGGTCGCCGAGCAGGCGCGCACGCAGGGCGGGTTCGACGTGGACCTGATCGACCTGGCCGACCTCGCCCCGTTCCCCGATGAGCCCCACCACCCCCGCACCGGCGACTACGTCCACGAGCACACGCGATCCTGGAGTCGTCGCGTCGCCGCCTGCCAGGCCTTCGTCCTGGTCACGCCCGAGTACAACCACGGCTACCCGGCCCCGCTGAAGAGCGCCCTCGACGCCGTGCTGAACGAGTGGGCGTCCAAGCCGGTCGGCTTCGCGTCGTACGGCGGGGTCTCGGGCGGCCTGCGCGCGGTGCAGCAGCTGAAGCAGGTGGTGCTCGCGCTCCGGATGATCCCGGTGCACGACGGCCTGGTCGCGCCGGTCGTGGGGCGGCAGGTGGTGGACGGAGTCTTCGTGCCGAGCGACGTCCAGGTTGTCGGTGCTCAGAGGATGCTCGACGAGCTGGAGACGGTGGGCCAGCGGCTTCTGCCGTTGCAGTAGTGCCAGACCCCGTCATCCGGATGACCTGGCACGCCCGGCTCGACGCCGATCCGGCCCAGCGCTGGCTGCGCTCGGCGGTGACGGACGCGGTCAGGCCGGCCAGTCCACGCTGAGGTACTGGGTCTCCTGGTACTCGCGCAGGCCCGCGCGCGCGCCCTCGCGGCCGAGGCCCGACTGCTTGACGCCCCCGAAGGGCGCCGACGGGTCCGAGACCAGGCCCCGGTTGATGCCGACCATGCCGGCGTCGACGCGCTCGCCCAGGCGCAGCGCGCGGCCCAGGTCGCCGGCGAAGACGTACGCCGCCAGGCCGTACTCCGTCCCGTTGACCTGCCGGAGCACCTCCTCCTCGTCGTCCCAGACGACCACGGGTGCGACCGGGCCGAAGACCTCCTCCTGCAGGATCGGGGAGGCCGGGTCGACGTCGACGAGGACCGTCGGGGGGAAGAAGTGGCCGGGGGCGTCCGGGAGCGGGGCCCGGTGGGTGACGCGGGCGCCGGCGTCCGTCGCCTCGTCGACGAGGGCCGTCACGCGGTCGACCGCGCGGGAGCTGATCAGCGGGCCGATCTCGGCGCCGTCGACCGACCGGCCCACCACGAGCTTCTCGACCGCGGCGCCGAACCGTTCCACGAAGTCGTCCGCGATCGCCGCATGCACGTAGATGCGGTTCGCGGCGGTGCAGGCCTGGCCGCCGTTGCGGAACTTCGCGGTCAGCGTGCCGGTGACCGCGGCGTCGAGGTCGGCGTCCTCGGTGATCACGACGGGTGCGTTGCCGCCGAGCTCCATCGAGGCGTTGACCACCCGGTCGGCCGCCTGGCGCAGCAGGTGCCGCCCGACGCCGGTGGAGCCGGTGAACGAGACCTTGCGGACGCGCGGGTCGTCGAGCCAGGCGGTGACGACGCCGGCCGCGTCGGTGGTGGTCACGAGCTCGACCGCACCGTCCGGTACGCCGGCCTCGGCGAGCAGCCGCGCGATGGCGAGGGCCGTCAGCGGGGTCTCGGCGGCCGGCTTCAGCACGACCGTGCAGCCGGCGGCGAGGGCCGGAGCGATCTTGCGGGTCGCCATCGCGGCGGGGAAGTTCCACGGCGTCACCAGGGCTGCGACGCCGACCGGCCGGTGCGTGACGATCGTGCGGGTGCCGCCGGCCGGCGACTCGCCGTACTCCCCGCCGGGCCGGACGGCCTCCTCGGAGAACCAGCGGAAGAACTCGGCGGCGTACGTCACCTCGCCCGCGGCGTCGGCGAGCGACTTGCCGTTCTCGCGGGCGATCAGCGCGGCGAGCTCGTCGCGGTCGCGGAGCATCAGCTCGTTGGCGCGACGCAGGACGTCGGAGCGGTGCCGCGGCGCCGTACGCGACCAGTCGGCGAAGGCCGCATGTGCCCGGTCCACCGCGGCCCGGGCGTCGGCCGGGCCCAGGTCGGGCACGTGGTCGATGATCTCCAGGGTCGCGGGGTCCTCGACGGCGAAGGTGGCGGTCATGGGAACCTTCCAGGTTCGGCAGCGGTGACCCCACGATCCTGGCCGTCCGCGGGCGCGCTGCCCAATGCCTGGTGCGACCGGGTGTCATGCCCCTCAGGCATGCGTCGGAGCGGGCAACGTCCGACTGACAGGTCGAGCGCGATCGCGATCTCGTCGTGGACGATCGAGAGGCATCGTCGCCCCGTCCGTCGTGACGCTCGCGATCGTGCTCGTCGCGGACCTCGTCGCCTGAGCCTGGTGTGCGAGGTCCGAATCCACTGGAGTACCGGGTTCGTGAGCCCGGGTCAGTCCGCGACGGGAGCCAGTTCCTTGAGCTGCGCCGAGGCGAGCGGGATCGTACTGAACATCGCCGGCTCCTCGGACGGCACCAGCGCGGTCGGCCCGTAGAGCCAGTCGACGAAGGAGTAGTCGGTGGTCTCCCGCTCGCGCAGCAGCACGTTCCGCTGCTGCCGGGCCAGGCCGTCGAGGTGCCACAGCTCGCCCCACGCCCGGGAGGTGGTCAGGACTCGCCGGCAGTGCTCGGGCCGGACGGCGTCGTACGCCGCCAGCGCGAGCGGCCAGTCGACCTCCGCCGGAGCGGTGCCCGCGCGCAGCTGGCGCGCGACGTGCTCGCCGAGCACCCAGCCGTCCTCGATCGCCATGATCGCGCCCTGGGCGATGTACTGCAGTGGTGGGTGCGCGGAGTCGCCGAGCAGCGCGATGCGGCCGTGGGTCCAGGTGGCCAGCGGTTCCCGGTCGTACATCCGCCACCACTTGTCGCGCCACATGTGGGGCAGACCCTCGCGCACGAAGTCGCACGTGCCGGCGAAGGCCGCGTCCAGCTCGTCGGGGGTGCCCCAGTCCTCCTCGCCTGCCAGCGCCTTGGGCGACTCGAAGACCGCGACCTGGTTGAGCAGCTCGCCGCCGCGCAGGCCGTAGTGCACGAAGTGGCAGCCGGGGCCGACGTAGACGGCGACCTCGCTGAGGTCCACGTCGCGGCCCGGTTGGTCGGCGGGCACCGTGCCGCGGTAGGCGACGTACGCCGAGGACACCGGGTCGTCGTCGACGAGCAGGGTGCGGGCGACCGAGTGCAGGCCGTCGGCCGCGATCACGACCCGCGCCTCCTCGAGGTGGCCGTCGGCCAGCTCGACGCGGGCACCGGTGGGGGTGTTCGCGTAGGCCACCGTCCGCTGGGAGGTGACCAGCTCGACGCCCGCCCGCTCGCAGGCCCGCAGCAGCAGGCCGTGCAGATCACTGCGGTGGATGACGAGGTAGGGGAAGCCGTAGCGCTCCTCCAGGTCGCGCAGGTCCAGCCGGGTCAGCTCGGCCCCGTCGACCGCGTCGCGCATGACCATCGCGTCCGGTACCACCCCGAGCCGCTTGGCCTCGCCCAGGAGGCCGTAGTCATCCAGGATCCGGGTGCAGTTCGGGGCCAGCTGGATGCCGGCGCCGACCTCGCCGAACGCCGGCGCCTGCTCCAGCACCCGGACGGCGAGCCCCTGGCGGCGCAGCGAGTACGCCGCCCCCAGTCCGCCGATGCCGCCGCCGACGACGATCACGTCGGGCGTCGCGGCGGTCGTCCCCGCGCTCACAGCCAGGCCCCGATCTCGGGGGCGTCCGCGAGGGCGTGCGGCCGGCCCGCGAGCCAGGCGGTCACCTCGGGCAGCGGTCCGGTGGGCAGGTCGTCCGCCGCGAGTCCGCGCTTGAGGCAGATGTCCTCGACCAGCGCCCGGAGGAAGTCCTCGGGCAGGTCGGCGAAGCCGAGTCCTCGGTCCAGGTCGACCGCGTGCACGAGCACCTCCCTCGAGCGGAGCCACGGGATCTCGGCCGCCGGGATGGTCCGGCCCTGTACGGTGACCACCTCGGCCTGCCACTGGGCCCGGGTGAGGTAGCCCAGCTGGGTCGCGAGGGTCTCGGCCGCGTGGGCCGACCACGCGGACAGCTCGGCGGCCGGCATCGCGACGCCGCGCTCGATGCCGGCGGAGCGCTCGGCCAGGGAGGCGTACATCGGCGTGACCTCGCCGGTCGCGGCCCAGTGCACGAGGTTGCCCAGGGCGTCGGCGTTGGCGGCGACGTGGGCGACGAGGTGCTTGCGCGACCAGCCCGGCAGGGCGCTCGGGGTGTCGTACTCCGCAGGCGTGAGGCGGTCGACCGCGTCGCCGAAGAGCTTGGTGCCCTCCTCGGCCCAGCGGCGGGCGTCGTTCAGGGTCCGCGCCATCACGCGTCCTTGACGACGCGGTTGACGCAGGCGCCCAGGCCCTCGACCTCGGTGACGACCTGCTCGCCGCCGACGAGGTAGATCTTCGGGTCGCGTGCGTGGCCCACGCCGGCCGGCGTTCCGGTGGCGATCAGGTCGCCGGGGCGCAGGGTGATGACGGTGGAGACGTACTGCACGAGGAAGACGGGGTCGAACAGCAGCGTGCCGGTGTCGTCGGACTGCATGACCGTCCCGTCGACGGTGGTGCTGACCCGGAGGGCCGGGCGGACTCCGCCGACCTCGTCGGGGGTGACCAGGTACGGGCCGACCGGCGTGGAGGAGTCCCAGATCTTGCCCTGGGTCCACTCGATGGTGCGGAACTGCCAGTCGCGCACGGACACGTCGTTCATCACGGTGAAGCCGGCGATCGCGGCCGCGGCCTGCTCCTCGTCGGCGCGGCGGACCTCCTCGCCGATGACGACGACCAGCTCCACCTCCCAGTCGAGGGCGTCGGTCTCCGCGGGCTTGACGATGTCGTCGTGGGCGCCGATCAGGGTGTCGGCGAACTTCGGGAACAGCGTCGGGTACGACGGCAGGTCCCGGCCCATCTCCTTGATGTGGTTGGAGTAGTTGTGCCCGACGCAGACCACCTTCGACGGCTGCGGCACCACGGGGGCGAAGTCCGCGCCCTCGACCGGGTACGACGTCCCGGTCGCCGCGGCCGCGGTCGCCGTCCACCCGGGGGTGGCGAGCAGCGCGCCCAGGTCGCTCACGCCGAGGTCGACGAGGGTCTCGCCTTCGAGGCGGACGGCACGGGTGCCGTCGGGGGTGCGGATGGTGGCGAGTCTCATCAGGAGTCCTTCTGGTGTCGGTGCAGCTGGAGCGCCTCGAAGATCGGCGCGTCGGAGAAGCGGAAGAGGTCGAGGGCACCGGAGTCGGAGTCGCTGGCGCCGGCCTCGGAACGGGCCGAGAACGGCTGCCAGGACGGGACGACGAACAGGTCGCCCCGGCTCACCGACCACGACGCGTCGCCGACGGTGACGGTGCCGGAGCCGTCGAAGACCTGGTAGACGCTGGAGCCGGTCTCGCGGACCGGGGCGGTCTCCGAGCCTCGGGCCACCCGGTGGAACTCCGCGCGGATCGTGGGCAGCACGTCGCTCCCGTCGTGCGGGCTGCTGAACCGCACCGCGGCGTGACCGGGCTCGACCGTGCCGCCGTACCCCTCCTTCTCCAGCTGGAGCTGGTCGGCGAGGGCGGCGTCGGTGTGCTCCCACTTGTAGGCGAGCAGCGGGGAGCCGGGGGCGACGGTGCCGACCGAGAGCGGGCGCAGGCCGGGGTGGCCCCAGAGCCGCTCCGAGCGGGACCGCTCGGGACTGGTCCGCTCGGCCGGGCTGATCTCGTCGCGGCCGAACTCGAAGAACTGCGCCTCGGCGGCGTACTGGAACGGGATGTCGAGACCGTCGATCCAGGCCATCGGCTCCGCGGTCGCGTTGTGGTGGGCGTGCCAGTTCCAGCCCGCCTGGGGCAGGAAGTCGCCGCGGCGCATCGGCACGGCGTCGCCGACCGGGGTGTCGCCGCTGCCGCCGACGACCGTCCACACCCCGGAGCCCTCGACGACGAAGCGGAAGGCGTGCTGGGTGTGCCGGTGCTCCGGGGCGTCCTCGCCGGGCATCAGGTACTGGATCGCGGCCCACAGCGTCGGTGTCGCGAACGGACGACCACCGAGGGTCGGGTTGGCCAACGCGATCGCGCGGCGCTCGCCGCCGCGGCCCACCGGCACGATGTGGCCGGCCCGATCAGCCAGCGCGACGAGGTTGTCCCACCTCCACAGGTGCGGGACGGCGCGCGAGCGCGGGTGCGCGGGCATCAGGTCGCCGATCTCGGTCCACAGCGGGACCAGGAGCTCCTCCTCGAACCCGCGGTAGAGCTCCTCGAGGGCGGGGGTCACGTCGGGCTGGTCGGGCGCGGCGACGGCCGTGAGGCGCACCGGGCTCCCGATCGGGCTGGTGTCGAGCGAGGTCATGCCCGCAAGCGTGGGCGGACTTCGCGTGGCAGAACATCAGATTCTGCAATGCAGAATAGGATGCTCGGATGAAGACCGCGCCCACCTATGCGATCGCCAGCGTGGACCACGCGCTACGGCTCGCGACGATGCTGCAGCTCGAGGGCTCGCTGACCGTCGCGGACGCCGCCGAGCGGCTCGGGGTGGCGCGCTCGACCGCCCACCGGCTGCTGCAGATGCTCGTCTACCGCGATTTCGCCGTCCAGGACGATCGCCGCGGCTACCACGCCGGACCGGTGCTGCAGCTCGCCGAGCACTCGCGCTCGCGCACGGCTCGGCTGCGCAGCGCCGCGCTGCCGCACCTGCGCCGCCTGGTCGAGGCGGTGGGGGAGTCGGCCAACGTGACGATCCGGACCGGAGCCGAGGCCCGCTTCATCGCCTCCGTCGAGTCCGGGCAGGCGCTGCGGGTGACGTCGCGCGAGGGGATGGTCTTCCCCGCTCATCGCACCAGCGGCGGTCTGCTGCTCCTCGCCGAGCTTCCGCCGTCCGAGCTCGCCGCCCTGTACGCCGCGTCGGACGATCGTGCCGGGGGCGATGCGGAGGCGGACCGGCCGGACCTGCCCCGGCTGCGCAGCGAGCTGGCCCGGATCCGCAAGCAGGGCTTCGCGGTCAACCAGGGCCGCTCCGAGAAGGGCGTGGTCGCGGTCGGCGTCCCCGTCCGTTCCGGCGACGGGACGGCGATGGCCTGCGTCTCGGTCTCGATGCCGTCGGTGCGCTATGACCGGGAGCGCCTGCCCGCGCTGTTCGCCACCTTGCAGCTGACGGCCGCCGCGTTGGAGCGCGACCTGGCCGGCATCAGTCCTCCAGGCGGGCGATGACGGCCTCGGCCAGGGCGACCCACCCCATGCATCAGGTGCATGCAGACCATGCAGAACATCTGTTGGACACATGTGAAGGCCGTCACCTTCACTGGATGCCGTGACCACTGCGCCGATCTCCGACGTCGATCTCTTCGCCGACGACGTCCTCCTCGACCCGTACCCGACCTACGCGCGGCTGCGCGAGTTCGGGCCCGTCGTCCACCTGCCGACCAACGGCGTCTACGCGCTCACCCGCTACGACACGGTCCGCAGCGCGCTGGGTGACTGGGAGACCTTCTCCTCCGCCCACGGCATCGGGTTCAACCCAATGGTGAACGAGGCCCTGGCCGGCACCTCGCTGGCCTCGGACCCGCCCGCGCACACCGCACTGCGCGCCGCGCTGACCGAGAACCTCTCGCCCCGCGCGCTGCGCGGGCTCAAGGCGCAGATCGACGCGAAGGCGGACGCCCTCGTCGCCGAGCTGGTCGAGTCCGGCTCCTTCGAGGCGATCGACGGGCTCGCCCGCGCGCTCCCGCTGGAGATCGTCGCCGACCTGGTGGGCTTCACCGGGAAGGTCCGGGGCCACATGCTCACCTGGGGCAAGGCCGCCAACCAGGTCATCGGCCCGCTCAACCAGCGCACCAGCGACAGCTTCCCGATCGCCGGCGAGCTCTACGCCTGGTGCGCGGCTGTCGCCAAGGACGACCTCGCCGAGGGCTCGATCGGCCGCGGCATCTTCGAGGCCGAGGAGCGCGGCGCGATCCCACCCGGCTCCGCCGGCCCGATCATCCACCAGTACCTGGCCGCCGGGGTGGAGAACACCGTGAGCGCGATCGGCAACATCATCGCCCTCTTCGCCGCCCACCCCGACCAGCTCGCGCTGGTCCGCAAGGACCTCTCGCTCGTCCCCGCGGCGTTCAACGAGGTCCTGCGGTTCTGGTCCCCGCTCAACGTCTGGGGACGCGAGACCACGAGGGACGCCGAGATCGAGGGCGTGGTGATCCCGGCGGAGTCTCGCGTCGCGGTCCTCCTCGGCTCCGGCAACCGCGACCCGCGGCACTACGCCGACCCCGACGAGTTCACCGTCGAGCGCAACCCGGTCGACCACCTCGCCCTCGGGTACGGCGTCCACGGCTGCGCCGGCCAGGGCCTCGCCCGGCTCGAGGCGCACGCGGTCATCGACTCGCTGGCCCGCCGCGTCGAGCGGTTCGTCGTCGGCCCCGAGACGCGCGTCCCGCACAACGTCACCCGGAGCATCGACTCGCTCCCCGTCCTGGAAGTGGTCCCCGCATGAAGATCGTCCTCGACCGACCCCGTTGCGAGGGCCACGGCCTGTGCGGGGAGGCCGCGCCGTCCCTGATGCACCTCGACGACGAGGGCGAGCTGGTGCTCGACCGCGAAGAGGTCACCGAGGCCGACGCCGCCGAGGCCGGCGCCGCGGTCCGGGTGTGCCCGGTCGCGGCGTTGCGGATCGCATGAGCGCGCAGCTCCAGCGCATCGTGATCGCGGGCAACGGCATCGCCGGCCTGACCGCGGCGCACACGCTCCGCGACGCCGGGTTCGAGGGCGAGCTGACCATCGTGGGCGACGAGCGGCACCCGGCGTACAGCCGTCCGGCGCTGTCCAAGGCGCTGCTGCTCGACGACGCCGATCTCTCCTCCCACCACCTGCCGGCGCCGACCCACGGCGCGATCGAGCTGCTCGGCGTACGCGCCACCGGGCTCGACCTGGAGCGCGCCCGGATCCGGCTGGACGACGGCGAGGAGCTGCCCTACGACCGGCTGGTGGTGGCGACCGGCTCCCGGGCGCGACGGCTCTCCGACCTGCCCGACGAGCACACGCTGCGCGGTCTCGACGACGCGCTGGCGCTGCGCGACCGGCTGGCGTCGCGGCCGTCGGTGGTGGTGGTCGGCGGCGGTCCGCTCGGCATGGAGATCGCCTCGGGCTGCCTGGCCGCCGGCTGCCGGGTCACCATGGTCGCGCAGGGACGCCCGCTGGTGCTCCAGCTCGGCGACCGCCTCGCCGACGTCCTCACCGAGGCGGCGCTCGAGCGCGGGCTGACGGTGGTCGAGACTCCGGGTGCGACCGTGGAGCGTGCGGACGGCGCGACCTGCGTGGTGCTGCACGACGGCAGCGTGCTGGAGGCCGAGCTCGTCGTCTCGGCCGTCGGCGACGTGCCGAACACCGAGTGGCTGGCCGGCACCGGCCTGACCGGGGCCGGCGTGGTGCCCGTCGACGGCCGCGGGCTGGTGCGACCCGAGATCGCCGCGGTGGGTGACCTCGCGTCGTTCCCGACGCCGTACGGTCGCCGCCGGGTACCGCTGTGGAGCAGCGCCGTCGCGCAGAGCAAGGTGGCGGCGGCCGCGCTGCTCCGCGGTGCAGAGGCGCCGACGCTGAGCTTCCAGTCCTACTTCTGGACCGAGCAGTTCGGGATCAGCCTGAAGGCGATCGGCGTGCTGCCGCCGTCGGGGGAGCCGGAGTACGTCGACGGCGAGCCCGGGGGAGCCGCGCTGCTGCGCTGGCCGGAGGCGGCGGTCGCGCTGAACTACCGGATCCCGATCCCGCGGCTGCGCAAGGTGCTCGCGGCGTAGGGTGCCAGCGATGAGCGACGAGGAGCAGGGCGCCGACGGCTCGGGCCTGGACCGGCTCGCCTCGGTCAACCTGAACCTGCTGGTGCCCCTTCTCGCGCTGCTGGAGGAGCGGTCGGTCACCCGCGCCGCGGAGCGGGTGGGCCTCACCCAGCCGGCCATGAGCCACGCCCTGGGTCGGATGCGCCGACTGCTCGGCGACGACATCGTGGTCCGCGACGGGTCGCGGGTCCGGCTCACGCCTCGCGCGCTCGAGCTGATCGGACCGCTGCGTGCCGTGCTCCAGCAGACCGCGCGGGTGGTGAACTTCCCCGGCTTCGACCCGGCCCGGGACAAGCGGGTCGTCACGGTGGCGATGATGACGCCGACCGCGTTCGTGATCGGACCGGCGCTCGCCCGCCTGGTCGCGCAGCGGGCGCCGCACGCCACCTTGCGGATCCGGACGATCACGATGCCCACCGACGCCGCCTTCACCGACGAGGGCGTCGACGTGGTGCTGCTCTCGGACGCGTTCGCCTCGCCGTACCCGCGCGAGCGGCTGTACGACGACCGGTGGGCGGTGATCGCCTCGCCCGACGCGCCCCGCTCGGCCGACGCCCTGGAGCTGATCACCGGCCTGCCGCACGTGGTCTTCGACGCCGAGCGCCGGGTGGTGCCCTACTCGGTTCTCGACGAGCACCGGGTCGACTACCGGATCGGCCAGCTCGTCTCGGACAACCTGATGGTCGCCCACCTCGTGGCCCGCTCCAGCGGGGTGGTCGGCTTCCAGCGACTCCGGGTGGCCTCGGGGATGCGCCCGGCGTCCGACCTGCGGATCGAGGAGTTCCCGTTCCCGCTGCCGGGCGTCGGGATCGACCTGGTGTGGAACCCGCACCTGTCCGACCAGGTCTTCATCGAGTGGCTGCGCGGCCTGCTGTTCGAGGCCGCGGCCAGTCTCTGAGGGCGCTCAGCCGAGCAGCCGGGTCCACGCGCCGGCGAGCTCGTCGAGCATCTGCTCCCGGTCCAGCTTCCAGTCCGACGACTCCCAGTTCTGGGCGACGTAGTCGAGCTGCGCCATCGCCAGCACGCCGCGGAAGTGGCGCTGGTGCGGCTCGAAGCGCCCCGCCTTCTCGAGGCCGTCCTCGATGTCGCTGATCGGCTCCTCGAGCCAGCGCTCGACCAGGTTGGCCAGCTCCGGCTCGACCGCCGCGGCATCGCGGGCGATGCGGATGATCGGATGGATCACCGGCCAGGTGTCGGCCGCGCGACGCAGCCAGGCCTCGATCGCCTCCCGGCTGCCGTCCGCGACCGTCGCCACCAGGTCGTCGGCGGTGGACCGGTTCTCGGGGGAGCGGACCCGGTCCAGCACCTCGTTGAGACGCTCGTCGATGAGCGCCCGCATCAGGTCGCCGCGCGAGGGGAAGTACGCGTAGAACGTGACCCGGGTGGTGCCTGCCGCCTTCGCGATGTCGTCGACCGTGGTGGCGGCGTACCCCTTGCTGCGGAACAGGTCGAGACCCGACTCCAGCAGGAGCCGACGGGTCATCTGCTTCTGGGCCTCGCGCAGGGATGCCATGGGCGCACCCTAGTCCAGGTGCGTACGGAGAGCAGGCAGCGCGGCTCATCGCAATACATGCCGAATTATTCCTTGACATAGCGTAAAGCGACGTGACACGGTTCACGCCAGTTCGCGTGACCACCGTCACGCCACCGGCATGCCATCGCTGTACCCGCTCTCGGGGCAGGCGCGACGGCCGGACTCACAAGCAAGGAGCACTCGATGAGTGACACTCAGGTCCGGGGCTACGTCCCGACGCTGATCGCCGGATGTCTCGGCGTCTTCGTGGCGCAGGTGGCGTACTCGCTGCCCGCGTCCGTCTTGGGAACGATCCAGCAGGATCTCGGCATCTCTGGTGCCCAGCTCACCTGGGTGAGCGCCTCGTTCGCCACCGCGATGGTGATCTTCGAGCTCACCTTCGGCGTCTTCGGCGACATCTTCGGACGCAAGCAGCTGCTGCTCGGCGGCCTCGGCGTGCTGATGCTCGGCGAGTTCATCACCGTCCTCGGCGCGGGCGACGTCCACGCACTCTGGGTCGGCCAGGCGATCGCCGGCATCGGAGCCGGCGCGCTGTACCCGATCTCGCTGACGATGATCGCCGCGCTCGCCCCGAGCGCGGAGGCGCGGGCGCGCTCGATCGCGCTGTGGGCGGGCTTCCTCTCGATCGGCGCGGCGGTCTCGCCGATCGCGGCCGGCACGCTCGCCGAGAACGGCCACTGGAAGGCGTCCTTCTGGATCCCGATCGCGCTGGCCGCCGTGGCGCTGGTGGTCTCCCTGGGGGCCAGGAACTCCTCCGCTCCCGAGGGCCGCCGGCTCGACATCCCCGGTCAGCTCACCCTGATCATCGGCCTGCTCGCGCTCGTCTGGTCGCTCACGCAGGGCTCCGAGGACGGGTTCGGCCGCACCGGCATCGTCACCGGCTTCGTCGTCGCCGCGGTCTTCCTGGTCGCGTTCGTGGCGATCGAGCTGAAGACCCCGTCGCCGCTGGTGCATCTCGACCTGTTCGCCAACCGCGCGTTCGCGATCACCGGCATCGTCGCGATCCTGGGCATGTTCGCCTACCTGGCCGTCTGCTTCTCGATGACGATGTTCCTCGGCGCCGTGATCCACATCGGTGCGGTCTACATCGGCATCCTGTTCCTGGTCATCCAGATCCCGGCACTGCTCCTGGTGCCGCTCGTGGCCCGGCTGATCCACTCGGTCAGCCCGCAGTGGGTGCTGACGCTCGGGTTCGTCTGCATCGGTGCCGCCGCGCTCTGGGCGTCGAGCTTCGACGCGCACTCCTTCCTCGACGCGCAGGGGGCGCCGGACGACGGGGCGTTCGTCAAGTTCATCCCTCCGATGGTGCTCAACGGCGTCGGCTTCGCGCTGACCGTCGGCTCGATCACGGCGGTGGCGATCAACTCCGTCCCGCTGCGGCTCGCCGGCATGGCGTCGGCGACCACCAACCTGCTGCGCGACTTCGGCTTCGCGATGGGTCCGGTCCTCGGTGGTGCGATCTACAACTCGATCGCGAACGGCCGGCTGAACGACGGGCTGGACGCCGCGCTCGGCGAGGCCGCGCAGGAGGGCTTCACCGTCCTCGGGCAGCCCCTCGATCCGCAGGTGCCGACCGAGGCGGTGATGGGTGCGCTGCACGGCATCGCCCAGGACGGCGGAGCGGTCACGGTGAACTCCGTGCCGGTGCTGACCGACCCGGGATCGGGTGCGCCGTTCGTCGACATGCCCGCCGCCCTGCACGACCTGGCGTTCAACTCGCTCTCGCACGCCTTCAACGTCGGCTTCGCGGTCGCGGGCATCTGTGCCCTGGCGTCGGCGGTGCTCACCGCGGTCGGCCTGGCGGGCGCCAAGAGCGCCTCCGCGCAGGCCGCCGACCTCGGCACCGACGGGGTGCACCAGGTGGCCGGCGTGGCGGAGGACGTCCAGCCGGTCTGACGATTCCCTGATGGAGCCGCACCCGCCGACGCGGGTGCGGCTCCATCGATTTTCACGGCGTTAATACACTTGACACCGTGTAAATCAAACGGCTAGCGTGACAGGCGCCACAGGGTGCGCCGCACCACCCCACCGAACCGCGAGGCATTCCATGACCGCCACCTCCAGCGTCAACACCGTGCTGGGTCCAGTTCCATCGGCCGAGCTCGGCATCGTCGCCGTCCACGAGGCGCTCCTCTCGGTGCTCCCGGGCGCGCAGTACGCCTACGACATCGACCTCGACCGGGCCGCGATCTTCCGCGCCGTCGCCGACAAGCTGATCGCCTTCAAGGCCGCCGGGGGCGGCACCGTCGTGGACGCCGGCGGCATGTACGCCGGCCGCGACGTCCCGCTCTACGAGGCGCTGTCCCGGGCCACCGGCGTGCACATCGTCGCCTCGTCGGGCCAGATGGAGGAGAGCATGCTCGGCGGCTACTTCCTCACCCCGCAGACCAACCCGCCGACGCCGTGGCCGGCCGAGAAGTTCGCCGAGCTGTACGCCGCCGAGGTCACCGAGGGCATGGTCGTCCCGCGCGTCGAGCGTCGCGGCGCCGCCGGCGTGGTCTCGACCGCCGTCACCACCGAGACGATGACCCCGACCGACGAGAGCCAGTTGCGCGGGTGCGCCCGCGCGGCCCGGCAGACCGGGGTCGCCCTGACGTTCCGGGCCGGCAGCGACCCGCTGGCCGAGCTTGCGGTGACCCTCGACGAGGGTCTTCCCGCTGACCGCGTCGCGGTCGCCAACGCGGGGGAGAGGGCCGCCGACGTCGCCGCGGCCGGCGCCTTCGTCGTGCTCACCGACGTCGCGGTGGCGGTCGCCCTCGCCGAGGCGGGTCACGCCGAGCGGACGCTCGTCGCCACCGGCGGTGCGGGCATCGCCTTCGGGCACGACGTCCCCGCGGCGGCGTACGACGAGCTCGTCGAGGCGGTCCCCGCGCCGCTGCGCGACCAGCTGCTCGTCGCCAACCCCGCGACCCTGCTCGCCGTGAAGGAGGCCTGAGCATGTCCCAGACCAGCCCCCGCATCAACACCGTCCTCGGTCCGATCGCGCCCGAGGAGGCCGGCTTCGTGGCGATCCACGAGCACATCGGCTACGGCATGCCCGGCTCCGAGCTCGACACCCGGTGGTGGAAGACCCCCGAGCAGCGCTACGAGGAGACCGTCCCGAAGCTGCGGCGCTTCCACGAGAACTGCCGGCCATACGGGGCGGCGACGTACGTGGACGCCACCGGCATCTGCAACGGCCGCGACGTGAGCTACTACCATTCGCTCGCCGAGAAGACCGGGGTCAACATCGTCGCCTCGACCGGCTTCGTGGGCGGCGACACCGCGCTGGCCTTCTTCGAGCGCGCGGACGTCGACTACCTCACCGAGCAGTTCATCCACGAGATCACCGTCGGCATCGGCCGCACCGGCGCCCGGGCCGGGATCATCAAGGTCGGGGTCAGCCGCGGGTTCCGGATGAAGGAGCTCGACCTGCGCATCTACCGCGCCGCCGCGCGGGCCGCGCTGGCCACCGGCGTCCCGATCTTCACCCACCTCGCGGTGGACGTGGAGCCGGCGATCGAGATCTTCCGCGAGGAGGGCCTCCCGCTGGACCGGGTCCTGTTCGGCCACGCCGACGACGGCGTCAGCCAGGGCAAGGTCCGCGACCGGTGGATCGCCGAGCAGGGCGGCCGGATCGGGTTCGACACCTTCGGCTACGACCTGGAGCTGCCCGACCCGCCGTTCTGGGGCCGGCCCCGCCAGGAGCGCCTCGACCACTTCCTCGGCTACCTGCGCGACGGGCTCGTCGACAGCGTCCTCGCCTCGGCCGACGCGAACTGCAGCCCCCTGGGGTGGCCCGGGGTCAAGGGCCACACCGTCAACTACCTCTTCGAGGTCCTGCTCCCCGCCCTGCGTGAGGCCGGGGTCGACCAGGCCACCATCACCCGGATCTTCGTCGAGCTCCCCGCCGACTTCCTGACCATCCAGAACTGAGAGCAGAGACCCATGGACATCAAGGACCTCTCCATCGCGATCGTCGGCGCGGGCTACGCCGGCGCGGCCGTGGCCAAGGCGCTGAGCAGCCACGGCGCCGAGGTGACCGTCTACGAGCAGGCGAGCGAGATCCGCGAGGTCGGCGCCGGCATCGGGCTGCGCCCGTCCTCGATGGCGCAGTTCGAGCGCTGGGGGATCGGTGCGGAGATCAAGGCCGTGAGCTCGGCCAGCGACGCCTTCGAGATCCTGACCGCCGACGACCACCGGATCGCGCAGGAGGAGTGGCCGGAGAAGGCGGCGTACGGCGAGACGACGCACCTGATCCACCGCGGCGACTTCATCGAGGCACTGACCGGTGTGCTGCCCGACGGGATGGTCAAGCTGGGCCACAAGCTCGACAAGATCGTCGACGAGGGCGACGCCGCGACCCTGGTCTTCGCCAACGGCGAGACCGCCACGGCCGACCTGGTGATCGGCGCCGACGGCATCAAGTCGATCGTGCGCGAGCAGCTGTTCAGCCAGGCCGGCCCGGTCTTCGCCGGCGAGCACGCCTACCGCGTGGTCATCGACATCGCCGAGACCGCCGGCATGGTCGACGACGGCAACCTGCGGATGTACATCGGCCGCGGCACCAAGGTCTACCTGCTGCCGCTGCTCCACCGCGGGCAGGTCTCCTTCGACATCACCGCGCTGAGCACCGACGGCACCTGGGCGCCGGAGGTCACCAAGGCGGACATCCTGCGCACCGTCGAGGGCTTCGACGAGCGGATCGTGCGGATGACCGAGAACCTCGACCTGGCGAAGGTCAACGTGCGCGCGGTGTACGACATCGACCCCGTCGAGCAGTGGCACACCGGAGCCGTCGTCCTCGTCGGCGACGCCGCCCACGCGATGTGCCACCACCAGGGGCAGGGCGCCAACTCGGCGATCCTCGACGCCGCTGCGCTCGTCGACGCGCTGGTGGAGGCGGGCTCGGTCGCCGAGGCGCTCGCCGCCTACCAGGCCGCGCGCAAGCCGGTGACCGACGAGCTGCAACGGATCTCCCGCCAGGGCTGGACCGACGACGAGCTCGACGACGTCTTCCCGGGCCAGAAGCCCGGCGGCATCGCCGCGACGACGCAGGCCTGATCGCATGCCGCTGCACCCCGAGATCGCGAGGATCCTCAGCACCCTCCCGGCACCGCCGTCCGGCTCCCTCGACCCCGCTGCCATGCGTGCCGCGGAGCAGGCGCAGGTCGCGCCCGCGGCCGAGCGCCTGCCGCTGCACTCCGTCGGGGACGCCACCGTGGGCGACGTCCCCGTGCGCGTCTACCTCCCCAGCGCCGACCCGGAGCCGGGCGTGATCATCTACCTCCACGGCGGCGCCTTCTTCCTCGGCAGCCTGGACACCCACGACCACGTGGCACGAGCGCTGGCGAGCGAGACCGGCCGCCGGGTCGTCTCGGTCGGCTACCGGCTGGCCCCGGAGCACGCGTTCCCCGCCGGCCTGGAGGACTGCTACGACGTCGTACGCCGTGTGGCGGTCGAGGGCGAGCCGCTGGCCCTGGTCGGCGACAGCTCGGGCGGCACGTTCGCCGCCGCCGTCGCCGCGACGGCCCACGACGACGGGCTCGACGCCATCACCCACCAGGTGCTGCTCTACCCGTCGCTCGACCTGGACTTCGACGAGGACCGGTATCCCTCGCTGCGCGAGAACGCGGTGGGCTACGGACTCGAGACGGCGGGCCTGAAGCCGTTCAACGCCTTCTACCTCGGCAGCGGCGCCGACCCGGCCGACCCGCGGGTCTCCCCGATCCGGCGCGCCGACCTGACCGGGCTGCCCGCGGCGCTGGTGATCACCGGCGAGCTGGACCCGCTGCGCGACGAGGGTGAGCTGTACGGCCGACGGCTCGCGGAGGCCGGCGTACCCACCACCGTGAGCCGGTACGACGGCGCGGGGCACGGGTTCGTCCAGCACTTCGGCTGGCTGCCGGAGTACCACCGGGTCTACGAGGAGATCGCGGCGTTCCTGCGGGGGGAGGCCTGATGGTCGAGGTCCACCCGCTCTACTCCCCGTGGGGCCGCTTCGGCCTCTACAGCTTCTTCGTCGACGCCCCGGAGCCGGCGATCGTCGACACCGGGATCGCGACCTCGCCCGCCGAGGGGATGGCCCCCGCCCTGGCCCGGCTGGGCCGGCGGATCGAGGACGTCCGCTGGATCCTGCTCACCCACGGCCACATCGACCACGTCGGCGGCGCGCACGCGCTGTGGGAGCTGACCGGGCGCCGGGCCGAGATCGCGATCCACGAGGCCGACGCCCCGATGCTGCGCTCGCGGCAGGCGCACGTCGACGAGTACGTCGCCGGCCGCGGCTGCCACCTCGGCGACCCCGACGGCGCCGCGAAGGTCGCGGCGGCGACCGAGGCCGTGATCTCCGGCGAGCTGGAGCCGACCGTGTCGTTGACCGGCGGGGAGACGCTGTCCCTCGGCGGCGACGTCACCGTCTCGGTGCACGCGATCCCGGGACATACCCCGGGATCGGTCGCCTACGTGCTCGACGGGCAGGACGACGTCTTCGTCGGCGACGCCTGCCAGATCCACGGGGCGGCCAACGGGTTCCCGGGGTACGCCGACCCCGCCGGCTACCGCGCCGGCCTGGTCCACCTGCGCGACGAGGTCCGACCCCGCCGGCTGTTCCTCGGCCATCCCTACCGGCACGCGGACGGCGCGACCGACGGTGTGGTCCTCGACGGCGACCAGGCGCAGCGGGCGCTCGCCGAGAGCCTCGACATCGAGGCCCGGGTCGCCGAAGCCGCCCGGCTGTGGCGGCACACCGGACCGGATGCCGGCGGCTCGCCGCACTCGCCCTTCGCCGCCGTCGCCGAGGAGCTCGGCTACACCGGCGACCCCACGCTCGAGCCGTCGCCGTTCTTCACGACGCTGCACGGCTACACCCGCACCGACAAGGAGCACCGCCATGGATGACGTCCAGCTGATCGAGGCCGGCCTGCAGAAGATCGCGGTCCGCAAGGACCTCCAGGTCCCGATGCGCGACGGCGTCACCCTGGCCGCCGACGCCTACGAGGGCACCGAGTCCAAACCGCGCCCGGCCCTGGTCGCGCTCAGCCCGTACGGCAAGGAGCTCCAGGCCCTCGCGCTCACCACCCCGCCGCAGCGCCGACCCTCGCCCATGTGGGACGGCTGCATCGAGGCCGGCGACATCGCCCGCGTCGTGGCCGAGGACTACGTCCACGTGATCGGCGACCTGCGCGGCTCCGGGGCCTCCGAGGGCGAGCACATCGGCAACTACAACGCCGGCGGCGTCTCGCTGGGCCAGGACGCCTACGACTTGATCGAGTGGGTCGCCGCGCAGCCCTGGTGCGACGGCAACGTCGGCATGATCGGCATCTCGTACTTCGGCTCCATGCAGATCCTTGCCGCCGCCGAGCGGCCTCCGAGCCTGAAGGCGATCTTCGTCTCCGGCGGGCACTACGACTTCTACGAGACGACCTACCACGGCGGCGTCATGTGGTTCATGCCGCGCGCGGCTCGCGAGGGACGGGGCGGCGACTCCGGCTGGGCGTTCACCGACGGCGTGAAGTCGCGGATGCTGGAGACGTACTCGCCCGAGGAGATCCGGGCCAGGGTCGCCGCCCGGCTGGCCGACCCGGACATCGCCGCGTGGCCCAACCTGGTCCACGTCCTGCACTACCCGAAGAACCACGAGGCCTGGTTCGACATCGTGATGAACGAGGTCGACGGCGACTGGTACGAGGAGCGCAACCCGGTCAACCTCGCCACCGCGATCGACATCCCGGTCTGGCTCCAGATCGACCAGGGCCGCGGCTGGACCCTCGACGGCACCATCGAGCTCTTCCATGCCATCGGCGGCGAGCACAAACGGCTCTCGATCGGCCCCTACCCGCCCATGCAGTCGCGCCCCTTCATCGAGGAGCACGACAAGATGCTCCGCTGGTACGAGTACTGGCTCAAGGGCGTCGACAACGGGGTCCTGGACGAGCCGGCCGTCGAGGTCCACGTCGAGGGCTCGAAGACCTATGTCACCGCCGACACCTGGCCGCCGAAGGAGATCGAGTACCGCGACCTCTACCTGCGGCCGCGGCGGAAGCTGTCTCCCGAGCCGGAGCCGATGGGCCCCGAGCACGCCGCCCCCGACGGCTTCTACCAGGCGCCGCTCACCGTGACCGACGAGGTCGAGATCCTCTCCTGGAGCACCGAGGCGTTCACCGAGCCGACCGAGATGATCGGCACCGGCGAGGCGCACCTGTTCGTCGAGATCGACCAGCCCGACACGAACCTCATCATGCGGTTCTGGGACGAGGCGCCAGGCGGCCGCCGGCAGCTCATCACGTCGGCGTACCTGAAGGCCTCGCACCGCGAGCTCGACGAGGAGCGCTCGACGTACGGCAGCCCGGTCCACCCGCACACCCGGGCCGTGCCGGTCGAGCCGGGCACCGTCGAGGAGTACGTGCTGCGGATCTACCCGTTCGCGAACACCTTCCTGCCGGGCCACCGCCTCGTCGTCGAGCTCTCCAACGCCGAGCCGCTGGCCGACGAGCACAACGCCCTGCTGCCCCCGGACGCCTTCCACCTCCCGGTGGGACGCCCGGTGACCCACAAGGTCTACCGCGACACGGTGCACCGCTCGCGGCTGGTGCTGCCGTTCACGACAGCCCGCTAAGACGACGCAGCCCCTGCCTCTCGACGGGGCAGGGGCTGGCCCGTAGAACCGCCGAGTCGGCAATAGTTGCGGTCAGCTCTGACCGCAACTACTGCCGACTCGACGCGCAACTACTGCCGACTCGGCGGGTGGCGAGGGGTGGCAATGGCCCGTCGGGGTCATGCCGGGGCCGGGGTGGTCTTCCTACGTTGCCGGGAGAGATCCCTCCCCGACACCCGAGAAGAGCATTGCCATGAAGACCTCCCTGAAGTCCCGGATCACCTACGCCAACGTCGCCTCGACCCTCGCGATCGTCATGGTCGTCGGGGGCGGCGGCACCGCCGTCGCCGCGGGCGTCGCCCGCAACTCCGTCGGCTCGCCGCAGCTCAAGACCGGGGCGGTGAAGACGGTCGACATCGGCCGGAACGCCGTCACGTCCGCCAAGGTCGGCCCCAACGCGCTCACCGGCGCCGACATCCGTGAGTCCACGTTGGGCCGGGTCCCGTCGGCCGACCGGGCGGCCAACCTCCTCGCGGCGACCGTCCAGAGCGCCGGCACCCTGGTGCCGGGGCAGTCGACGGGCGCCACGTCCTCGGTCCGGCTCTCCGCCGGTCAGTACGAGGTCTCGTTCAACCGCAACGTCCGGGGCTGCGCGATCGCGCCGTCGCTCTCCTCGCCGGGGGCCGGGGGCCTGTTCACCGGCGAGATCCAGGCGACCGGCCGTGCGGGCAACGACAACGCCGTGCACGTCATCACCCTCTCCAGCGCCGGCGCCCTGACCGATCGCTCGTTCACCGTGCTGGCCGTCTGCTGACCGGACCGTCCCGACAGCCCCGGCACGCGCCGGGGCTGTCGGCATTTCTGCTCGACGTCGTGTATCTTGATGTCAAGAGATATTGCCGAGGCCGTCGGCCCGCGGAGTTAGGTTTGCCTTCCTTTTTCCGCGACGACCGGCGACGGCAAGATGGCGGGAGAGACCCGCAGACGTTGAGATTCGATGTAGCAGATCCGATGAGGAGATGAAGGCCTTGGCCAGCAAGGACAGCTTCGGTGCGAAGAGCACCTTGGACGTGGACGGCAAGTCCTACGAGATCTTCCGGCTCGACGCGGTCACCGGGGAGGGTCTCGACGTCGCCTCGCTGCCGTTCTCGCTGAAGGTGCTGCTGGAGAACCTCCTGCGGACCGAGGACGGCGCGGACATCACGGCCGACGACATCCGGGCGATCGCCGGGTGGGACGCCGACGCCGACCCCAGCAAGGAGATCCAGTTCACGCCTGCGCGCGTGATCATGCAGGACTTCACGGGCGTCCCCTGCGTCGTCGACCTCGCCACCATGCGCGAGGCGATGGCCGACCTGGGCGGCGACCCCTCCAAGATCAACCCGCTCGCGCCGGCCGAGATGGTCATCGACCACTCGGTGATGGCCGACGTGTTCGGCACGCCCGAGGCGTTCGAGCGCAACGTCGAGATCGAGTACGAGCGCAACCGCGAGCGCTACCAGTTCCTGCGCTGGGGCCAGGGCGCCTTCGACGACTTCAAGGTCGTCCCGCCGGGCACCGGCATCGTCCACCAGGTCAACATCGAGCACCTCGCGCGCACCGTCTTCACCCGTGAGGTGGACGGCGAGCTCCAGGCCTACCCCGACACCTGCGTGGGCACCGACTCGCACACCACCATGGTCAACGGCATCGGCGTCGTCGGCTGGGGCGTCGGCGGGATCGAGGCGGAGGCAGCCATGCTCGGCCAGCCGGTCAGCATGCTGATCCCGCGGGTGGTCGGCATGAAACTCACCGGTGAGATGCCCGACGGGGCCACCGCGACCGACCTGGTGCTGATGATCACCGAGCTGC
>NZ_DATJTA010000045.1:0-20247 GCF_035503875.1 Nocardioides sp. | reverse complement strand
TGATTCCAGTCCTTATGCGGCCGGAAGCTGTGGCTGGTGAAACGGCCCGCGACGGTCTGGCTCCCGCTAGGGTGGTGGCGTGGCGCAGGCTTCCAATGGCGGTCTGATCGGCGGGCACTACCGGCTTATCCGCCAGGTCGGGACTCCCGCTAGCATAAGACCAGGTGCCCGTCTCGGTCGCCGGGACGCCCCGACGACCGACATTCCGGCCGGATTGTGGGAGCCATATGGGAGCGCGCCCCCCGTTTGCGGGTGCGTACGCTAGAGTATGGGTGCGACGATTCGCCCCGCGAAAGCGGGACGGATTCGACGATAGTGGACGCAAGTCCACGCATTGACTTCCTTGACTCTTAATCAGCGGGTTCGGGGTTCAAGTCCCTGATGGCGTACAGATACAGCCCCTGGCCAGCGGAAACGTTGGTCAGGGGCTTTCTCGTTCTCTGGAGCCGACCCTGCAGTCGGCAGGCAATCGCGTCGAAAGCACCCACGGGGACACGGACAGCCCTAGTGTCTCGTCCACTGCCGTCCCCCCGGCAGCCCCCTCACCCCACGAAGGCTGACCCCCCATGCAGCGTGTTCGGCGTGCCCTTGTCTCCCTCCTCCCTGGCGTGATCACCGCGTCCCTCTTGACCATCACCGGTGGACCGGCCGGTCCACCGCCGGCGCAAGCGGCTCAACCCCCCTGCCCGGGAAGCCCCGGCAACGAGGTCCGCACCGAGGATCCCGCCATGTTCGGCGATTGGGACGGTGACGGGATCGACGGTCCCGCAGTTCGGCGGGGCAACACCTTTCTGCTCCGCAACAGCTCCTCGCTCGGCAGCTGGGACGTCGCTCTCTCCTGGGGTCGGCCCACGGACGTCCCCCTCGTGGGCGACTGGGATGGCGACGGGATCGACACGATCGGGCTCAAGCGAGACAACACCTACTTCCTGCGGGCGACGAACGACCCCGCGAACGGACTCCACCAGATCCTGACGTGGGGAGCCGCCAGCGACATCCCCGTCGTCGGCAACTGGAACGGCACCGTGGACCCGATCACCGGCGAGACCCTCGGTGACGACACCATCGGCACGAAGTCCAAGGACGGCAACACCTACCGGCTGGCAGCCGACAACTCCCCCACCCCCGCCGTCTACAAGACCTTCTCCTGGGGCCAGGCCAACGACGACCCCGTCGCCGGCGACTGGGACGGCGACGGTGATGACACCATCGGACTCAAACGAGGCTCCAGCTGGTTCCTCGCCCACACGAACGAGACGACCCCCGGTCAGTGGCAGACCTTCACCTGGGGCAGGCCATGTGGGACCGCACTGGCCGCCGTCCCCACCGTCAACGGTCCCGCCACGGTGGCGGAGTACCAGGACCGACGAGTCGCGGGCTCGGGAGCGACCTTCCAGACCTTCCCACGGTCATGGTGGATCCGCGGCCACCAGAACTTCATCTACCCCCGGCCAGTCGTGCTGATCGACGACGCGACGATCACCCGGGCACAGGAGCGACTTGCCTCCGGCGACCCCGCATACGCGGAGTCCTACCTGCAGACCAAGAGGTCTGCCGCCTACGGGGAGCCTCACCAGGGGACGACGACGCCGCCGGCGGTGCCGCCTGCCTACACCTTGACGACCCCCTACACCTCGCAGAACAACTACCTGAGCCAAGGCAACTACTTTGACGTGGCCCGTCAGGCCTCGATGAGGGCCCGGGACTCGGCCCTGGTGTACCGCGTCGAAGGACTGACCGGCTATCGCGACAACGCGAAGAGCATGCTCGCCGCGTGGGCGTCCGCCACTCCGGCGCAGATCGAGCAGTTCGCGTGCACGATCTCGGGGACCTCCCAGTGCTCGGGCGCCGGGATGCGGGTCGGGCGCACCATCCTCGGCTTCGCTACTGCCTACTCGCTTCTCTACGACGAGTTCACGGTCGCTGAGCGCGACAAGATCGACCGGTGGCTGCTCGGTCTGGCAGACCACATCGAGACGTCACGTCAGGACTTCATGTGCTGGCCTCAGCCCGCACCCGGCCAGCCCTGCAACGGCTACCACTACGGCGAGCGGTGGCAGAATCACGTCACGGCCATGACGATGGGCCGGCTGGCCATCGGGCTCGCGCTAGACGACTCTCGGATGATTGACGACGTGCTGCGGGACTCCTACGGCACCTTCCCCGACGACGTACGAGCCGTCATGAACGGCGTCCTTCTTCCAGCGTGCGGCGGCACCGGGCAGCTCGAGTGCGAGGACGTTCTCTACGAGGGCGATCCCACGCTGACCCTCTCCAAGCCGAGAGCGTGGCTCGGCGAGATCTACGACCGGTACCGCAGCTGGACGGTCGTAGCGCCGGACGGCAACACCGCGGGCTCCCACAGGGGGCTCACCTACTCCGAGATGCAACTCGGGATGCTGACGATGATGGCGCAGATGGCGCACGCAAGCCGTCACGACGACACGCTCTTCACCCGCACCACCCCTCGCGGCGTGACGCTCGGTGACGCCTTCGAGTTCTACGCGCCCTTCTGGTCGTACTCCGCCGCGTGCGGCGGAGCCATTCCCCCGGCCCATTTCACCCAGCGGAGCGGCTACTACGCGAGCGAGGACTCCTCCGCTTTCCCGCTCTGCACGCAGAACAACGGCAGCGGCTACTGGGAGTTCGCGTATCGCCTCTTCGAGACCTCGGCGTCGAAGGCCGTTCTCTGCACCGTGAGGGGCCGTGTCACGTACGAGTACGAGGCGCTCGGGTGGGCCAGCCCGCTGCTGTACGGCCGAGACGTGACCTGCTGACCGTCAGAGCACTGGCTGCCCTCCGCCCGGCGTGCGGAGGGCAGCCGGGACCCAGCGGGCCGCGGGGGTCGAGCTGAGCACGATGGCGGCGACGGTGAAGGGCACGACACCCAGGGCGAGCATCGCGACGGCGGTGCCACCGGCGAAGTCGACGACGTCGTGGGTCAGGACGAGCTGCGCACCGGTCTGGAACGCCGTGTGGGAGCCGACGGACATCCAGACCGTGCCGGTGACCATACGCAGGTAGCCGAATGCGATCCCCATCGTCAGGAAGAGCGAGAGGTCCGTCGGATTCCAGTCCTGGCGCAGGATGGCGGCGAACAGCGTGAACAGGAGTGCCTGGACGACGACGACCCACCACCCGCGGAGCGTTGTGCCGAGCGCGGTGGTGAGGTAGCCGCGGAAGACGGCTTCCTCGGGGAGTGCCTCGGTCAGCAGCACGGCGAGCAGGAGCAGCGACACCGTCGACACGAGCTCCGCGACCGGCACGGCGACGCTCAGCGGTGTCCCGAGGACGGCGAGGACGCCGAACGTGGCCGCGGCCGGCACCAGCCACAGGCCGGCTCCCCAGAGCGCGAGACGCCAGCCGGCGCGCACGTCGCCCAGGCCGACGTCAGCCATGGTCCATCGGCCGTCGGCCCGGACCAGTACGGCGATCAGCCCGACCGCGACCACGCTGATCACCACACCCGCCGCGATCCTGTACGCCAGGGTCGCCAGCTCGGAGGGCTCGCCCGTCGCGGGTGCGAGCGCCGTCGACCCCGCGAGGAGTGCGCCGAGCACGACCAGGACGAGCACGGCTCTCCCCGCGACCGGCCCGTTCACGAGCACGACCCTACGCAGGCGTCAGGTCCGTCGATGGAAGCGGACGTCTCCGTCGGCGAGGCGTTCGGTCGTGTAGGTCGGGTCATGGGCTCGGTGGTGATGGTGGGAGCAGAGCAGCATCCCGTCGGCGAGGTCGGTGCGGCCGCCCGTCGACCAGGGATGTCGATGGTGGGCCTCGCACCACGGGGCGGGGATGTGGCAACCCTCGGCACGACACTCCTTGTCGCGGAGCGCGAAGGCACGGCGCTGTGCGCGATTGAAGAGCCGCTGGCTCCGGCCGAGGTCGAGGACCTCGCCCTGGCCGTCGAGGACTGCGGGGACGATCCCTGCGGTGCAGGCCAGGCGGCGGGCCTCGTCGGCGGTGATGCGGTCGTGGGAGTCGCCGGGGGCCGGGTTGCCGAGTGTGGCGGTGGCGAGGTCGGCGCGCAGCGAGTCCAAGCTCATCGTGACGACCAGGGTGGTGGCGTCGCCGCCGTGGATCGGGAGGCGGCTGTGGTCGAGGGTCTCCAGGAGCTGGCAGAACGCCTGCGCTGACTTGCGGCCGTAGGGCACCGGGCCGCTGCTTGGCTCACCGGGTTTCGAGGCTCGCTTCGCTCGCACCTCAACCAGCGTCGGTTCGGCCGGGTCGGTGTCGTCGCGGCGGGGGTTGGTGAAGGCGTGCAGGTAGGTCGCGAGCCGGGCCGCGGAGGCGTCGGGGATCAGGCCGGTGATCCGGGTGGTGCCGTCACCGAGGGCGCGTAGGGCAAGGCGCATGCGGTGCTGGGCGGAGGCTTCGAGGTCGGCCAGGTGGCGGGCCTCGACGGCTTCGGCGATCTCCGGGGCGATCACGTCGAGGATCCGGCGGCCCAGGCGAGCGAGCTCGATGGGGTCGAAGCGGGCGGCGTAGCCCACCAACGCCTCTTCGGCCTGGTCAACGAGCGCGGCGTCGACGTCCGCCGGGAGTTCCGCCAGCGCTGTCGCGATCACGCGCGCCTGGTCGAAGTTCACCGCCCCCTCGCGCAGCGCCGTAGCGAGCAACGGTCGGTCAGCCAGGGCGAGCGCCAGGCGGAGGTCGGCCGCGCAGTCACTGCGGCGGCGGTGGGTCGCGGCCGCCGCCCACACGCCGACGTCGCGGGCGCCGGACTCCTCGGCGACGTCCGAGGCGTCTGCGGTCACCCGGAGCCGGAGCTCGGCTACGCGAGCCTCGAGTGAGGCGATCTCGACCAACGCAGCCGCCTTGTCGGTTGCGGTCATGAACGCCGGGTTCACATCGGCCACCGACTTCAACGCACCGTCGATCTGGCGGGCGGCGAGGCGGATCGGGTGGTCCATGCGAGCCTCCGAGAGCTCAGCGGCGAGGTGAAGTTCGTACCTCGATTCTACTCGAATGTGTGTTCGATGGTGTTCGTCTTCCACAGAAGCGCGGGTGTCATGTCGCAGGACATCGGTGACAGTTGTGCTTCAGGACATCGGTGCGGTCGGCACCATCAGGCGGGGTCCCGACCGCTGCGACGAGGCAGACTGGACCGCCCCGACCCGGCTGAACCGAACGAGGACGTCATGACCGTGCTGATCACCGTCGATGAGCTGCGCGACCTGCAGGCGCGCGCCGGCGCCGATCTCGTCGTCCTCGACGTCCGCTGGTCCCTCGGCGGCCCGCCCGGCCACGACGAGTACCTGCGCGGCCACGTGCCCGGCGCCGTGTACGTCGGCCTGGACACCGAGCTCGCCGCGCACGGAGAGCCGACCGACGGCCGGCACCCGCTGCCCGACGTCGCTGCCTTGCAGGAGTCGGCGCGCCGCTGGGGCGTCCGGGCCGGCAGCACCGTCGTGGCGTACGACGGGGGCGGCAACCTGGCCGCGGCGCGGGCCTGGTGGCTGCTGCGCTGGGCGGGGGTGACCGACGTACGGCTTCTCGACGGCGCGCTGCCCGCGTGGGTCGCGGCCGGTGGAGAGCTGTCGACCGACGACGTCGTGCCGGAGCGCGGCGACGTGACGCTGCGCTCCGGCGCCCTGCCGGTGCTCGACGCCGACGGCGCGGGTGCGTTTCCGGGGAGGGGAGTACTCCTCGACGCCCGGGCGCCCGAGCGGTTCCGCGGCGAGACCGAGCCGGTCGACCCGAAGGCCGGTCACATCCCGGGCGCGGTCAACGCGCCCACGACCGACAACCTCGCCCCGGACGGACGCTTCCTCCCCGCCACGGAGCTGCGTGCGAGGTTCGCAGGCGTGGGCGTCACCGGCGACGTCCCCGTGGCGGCGTACTGCGGGTCCGGCGTGACCGCCGCGCACGAGATCGCCGCCCTCGCCGTCGCGGGGTACGACGCCGCGCTCTATCCCGGCTCGTGGTCGCAGTGGAGCAACTCGGACCGGCCGGTGGCGACGGGCGGGACGCCGGAGCAGGACTAAGGAACGCTCCCTAGCGTTCACCTGCTCGTCGGACGTACGACGCGGACGCGGTCCGGCCCGTTCTCCCGTGACCGTGAAGGTCTCCCTCCGGGTGCCCATCGGCCCCACGCCACTCGCACTCGGAGAGCACCGCGTTGTCCCCTGCCCTACCGCGCCCCGGCCTGGTCCGCCGTCCGTTCCTGGTCCTCGTCCTGACCGCCGTCCTGGTGTCCTTGTCCGGGCTGGCCGCCGGCCCCGCGCAGGCCCATCCGTTCGGACCTCCCCAGCAGGTCGCCGTGGACACGGTCGACGCCCCCGGCACCGTCCGGGTGCGCTGGCGGGTCGGCGGCACCGACGACCTCACCCTGCTCGGCGTCTCGCTCGGCGTACTCCCCCGGGACCGGGTGATGCTGGACGGCGCGGTGTTCTACGAGGACGCCGACGCGGTCGCGCTCGCCGCGTCCTCGGAGTTCCGCGACTACCTCCTCGAGCACATCGAGGTCGTGGGCGACGGGTCGCCCTGCGCCGGCGAGGTGAGCGCCACCGAGACCTTGGCCGAGCGGGGCGCCGAGGTCCGCTTCGACTGCGCCGACGCCGTCACGGAGGCCGAGGTCAGCGTGACGACGCTGACCGACCTGCACCCGGCGTACCGCACGATGGCGACCGGTCCCGACGGACAGCGAGCCGTCTACAGCGCCGACGATCCCGCCCACGCGTGGTCACTCGACGGCGAGCCGTCCGGCGACGGGCTGGCCTCCGGGACCAGCGCCGCCCTCCAGCTCGGCGCGGTGCTCGGCGTCCTGCTGCTGTCGGTCCTGGCGGGACTCGTCTGGTTCCGGCGCCGCGGTCGAGAGCGGGCGCGGGCATGACCGGTCTCGGCGAGCGCCTGCAGCACCTCGTCGAGGCCCCCGGCTTCGCACCGGTCGCGCTCCTCGTCGCCTTCGCGGCCGGGGCCGCCCACGCCGTCGGCCCAGGCCACGGCAAGAGCCTGGCCGCCGCGTACATCGTCGGCACCCAGGGCAAGGTCCGCGACGCCCTCTGGATGGGCGGCTCGGTCGCCGCCATGCACACCTGCTCGGTCCTGGTCATCGCCGTCGCCTGGACCTTCTTCTCCCTCTCGGGCCTGGTCGAGCTGAAGACGCTCACCACCTCCCTCCAGCTCGTCTCCGGCCTGCTGGTGCTCGGCACCGGCCTCTGGCTGTTGCGCCGCTGGCGCCGGACCGGCGGCCACGGCCACGGCCACAGTCACGGTCACGGCCACGGCCATCACGACCAGGCGTTGAGCCGCCCGGGCCTCGTGCTGCTCGGCATCTCCGGCGGCCTGGTGCCGTCCCCCTCGGCGTTCCTCGTCCTCGTCACCGGCCTGTTCACCGGTCGGGCGGCGCTCGCGCTGCTGCTGGTGGTCGTCTTCGGTCTCGGCATGGCCGTCGTCCTGGTCGGGGTCGGCCTCCTCGCCCTGGCCGGCAGCACCGCCCTGGTCCGCGGCGGCGAGTCCGTCGCCGCCCTCCGCCTCGCCTCCCGCGCGGCCCCCGCTCTCGCCGCCGGCGGCATCACGCTGCTCGGCGGCGCCATCACGGCGCTCGCCGTGGTGGGCCTCACCACTGCCTGAAGAACTGCCTCACACCCCCACGAAGGAGACACCCACCGATGAAGCACCAGCTGGTCACGGGCAGGCGGGGCCGCACGGCCCTCGTCGCGTCCACGGCCGTCCTGGCGCTGGTCGCGGGCACAGGGTCGGCGTACGCCGCCCCCGGACCGGCACCCGCCGCAGCACCTGCAGCTCCCACCCCAGCCCCCTCAGCAGCCCCTGCTGCGACCGAGGGCGGCGACCCCGTCCTCGGCCTGCAGGGCGGCGAGACCCTGGAGGGCGTCGCCGAGCTCGGCGCCGAGGCCACGATCGCGGGCGACCCGGTCGCCTCGCTGACCATCGCCGACGGCGCCGGTGCCGTCGTGAGGACCCTCACCGACGGCGCGGGCGCCGCGAGGTCCGCCGGGACGTCGTACCTCGACCTGGACATGGGCGGGAACGGCACCGGGGCGGAGTTCGGCAATTACTTCACCGTCAACGGCCACGGCGAGGACGACGCCGACAAGGCGGACCGGAACTACCTGCCCACGATCGCCGGCGGTGAGCACGCCAGCCTGCCCTTCCCCACGAAGTGGCTCCGGCCCGGCGAGAACACCATCACGGTGCACGCCGACGGCTCGCCGGCGTACTACGCAGCGACCAGCTCGCGTCCCAACGTGCCCGCCGGCAACTGGAACGTGAACCCCAACGGCGAGGGTGTCTGGTGCATCAACAAGGACGACTTCACCGTCTCCAGCCTGAGCGTCAGCTCGCTCGGCGTGGTGGTCGACGGTGAGGGCAACAACTTCAGCTACACGCTCTCCGACGGCATCTGCGGGGACGGCGGCACCAAGGTCGACACGGTCGACCTCTCCTTCATCGTGAGCGGCGACCCCGGGACGACCCACGGGCTGCAGGCCGACGTGGACACCCGGGAGCTGGAGAACGGCGACTACACCCTGACCGCGACGACCGCGTCGGGCGCCCAGGCCAGCGCGGCGTTCAGCGTCAACAACTCCCCGGCGGGTGCCCCGCAGCTGCGTCCCTCGGACGGCACCGTCGTGCACGGCGACCAGCCGGTCACGGCCGCGGTCCGGGTGGGCGACGAAGGCACCGTCTCCTCGCTCGAGGTCGACGACGAGCCGGCCCACAACGCCGAGACCCTGGCCGCGGGCACCGCCACGCTGCGGCTCACCATCGCCTCCGGCAACTCCGTCGAGGCGCGCTACCACAACCGGCTGGAGGTCAACGGCCACCGGATCTCCCTCGGCGGCGACTACGGCGAGTCCGGCTCCGAGGAGGTCGAGATCCAGCTCCCGAACCGCCTCCTCCGCCCGGGTGCCAACACGCTCACGGTGGTCACCGGGGACTACAACGGCACCAGCGGCGGCGTGACCTGCGCCAACCGCGACGACTTCAAGATCTGGCAGGACTCCCTCCAGCTGCTGCTGGAGACCGGCACCGCCACCCTCGGCACCGTCGGCTCCTCCGGCGTCGTCAAGACCGGTACGGCCGACGGCCACCCGACCTGGAACCTCGGCGACGGCACCTGCGGTGCGCCGGCCACCAACATGGTCGACCTGGTGCTCCCCTTCACCATCGAGGGCGCGCCGACCACCCGGACCATCGAGACCCTCGGCAGCGGCGACGCGCACCTGCGGATGTGGATCGGCGGGAACGGCACCGACGACGGGTACGACAACCTCGTCCGGATCAACGGCATCTCGATGCCGCTGGAGCGGTGGGTCCAGGAGACCGCCGACCTGGTCGTCCCGAACGAGTACCTGGTGCCGGGAACCAACGTCGTCGAGATCGTCGCCGGCTCCAACCACGGCAGCCGGAACCCCGGCGGCTGCGACAACTACGACGACTTCCTGGTTCGTGACGTCGAGCTGGTCCCCGCCGCGGGCGCGGCCACTCCGCTGACCCGGTTCGTGGCCGGCAAGACGGTCACGATCGGCTCCTCGTCGTACGCCGCCGGGCAGCCGATCACGACCTGGTTCGGCGACGGGACCTGCGGGTCGTCGCACAACTACGCCTACGACGCGCAGTACCGCTTCGAGCTCACCGCTGAGGACGGTGCGGCGCTGCCCGCGCAGGGCCTGCGCGCCGACCTGGACAGCACCGAGCTGACCGACGGCCGGCACACGGTCACCGCGACCGTCGGGGACAAGTCCTCGACCCGCCGGTTCACCGTCGACAACTCCGCCCCCGTGGTCGCCAGCAGCGTGCCGGCCGCGGGACAGCGACTCGCCTCCACCGTCGTCCTCGCCCTGCAGCTGGAGGACGCCACCGGCGTCGCCACCAGCAGCATCCGGCTCGACGGCGAGCCGATCGAGAACGGCACCGAGATCGGCCACGGCCTCGCGGCCGGACCGCACGTGCTGAGCATCGACACCGTCGACTCGCTCGGCAACGCCGCGACCCGGACGGTCGAGTTCAGCTCCGTCTCTATCCCTGAGATCCCCTCCGCACTCGACTCGACGGTCGAGGGCGACAGCGCCGAGCTGTCGGCGACCCTCGGCGGCGAGCAGGGGGTCCCGGTGACGGCGACCTTCACCCAGGCCGACGTGGTGCTCCCGACCAGCGGCTACCAGGGCACGGCGGCCGAGGTGCCGACCCGGCTCGACGTGGCCGGTGACCCGGTCACCCGGATCCGCTCGCTCCAGCCGTTCGACAGCCGGAGCATCGACACCCCCTCCAGCGGCGACGTGGTCTTCCAGCGCTACGACCTCCAGGTCGGGGCCGAGGCGAGCGACCCGGTGCTGCGCTGGGAGGGCGTCATCGACCCGGCCCGGACCGTGTCCCTGCGCGCCTGGGACACCCGGGCCGAGGAGTGGGTCGTGCTGACCAGTGCCCGCGGCCGGACCGAGGGCAACACGGTCCTGACCGCCCCGACCCGGCCCGCGTTCCTCGACGCCGGCATCGTGCACGTCCTGGTCACCGGCGAGGACCCGTTCGCCGACGACCTGTCGCCGCGCGACGCCTCCGCCCAGGACGACAAGGACCGTTTCGAGGACCCGCAGGACTACGACTTCGCGATCACCCACTTCACCGACACCCAGTACCTCGCCGAGGGCGCCGCGGGCGGCACCTACGACGACTGGGACGGCGTCGCGGAGGACTCCGACGTGATGGCCGCCGACGAGCAGGCGATCTGGCAGGCGGCGTACCGCGCGACCACGCAGTGGATCGCCGACAACGCCGACGAGCGCAAGATCGCCTTCAACGCCCACACCGGCGACATCATCGAGAACGACTACCACAACCCCGACCTGCGCGACGGCTCCGGCCAGCTGGTCCGGCCGGGACTCTCCGAGCAGGTGGACCGCGAGTTCGAGCAGACCTCGGGCTTCCACAAGATCCTCGACGACGCCGGCGTGGTCAACCAGGTCATCGCGGGCAACCACGACAACCAGCTCGGCGCGGAGACCGGCGCGACCTCGCGGTTCAGCCGGACGTTCAGCCCGGAGCGGTACTACCAGGCGGCCCAGCGGTGGCCGGCCGGCGCGTCGTACCACACCTGGGACGAGCAGACCGCCGCCGACGGCACGGTCGTCGAGCCCGGCACCGACAGCCAGAACAACTACGTGCTGTTCTCGGCGGGCGGGCTCGACTTCGTCTCCGTCGGCCTGTCCTACGGCGTGACGAAGGAGGAGGCCGCCTGGGCGAGCTCGATCTTCGAGCGCTACCACGACCGCAACGGGATCCTGCTGTCGCACGACTACCTCAAGCCGTCGACGGCGCCCGACGCCCGCGGGGCGGCCTTCGCCGCACCCGACGGGTCGTTCCTCTACAAGCAGATCGTGGAGCGGAACGCCAACGTCTTCCTGGTCCTCGCGGGCCACGAGCACGGCGTCGGCACCAACCTCAAGACGAAGGTCAAGGGCGGGGCGACCGTGTTCCACAACGTCGTCGAGCTGCTCGCGGACTACCAGTTCTACACGGTCAGCGCCGCGCAGCTGTTCCCCGACAAGGTCGACGAGAACGGCGACATCGACGTCGACGGTGACGGCGAGGCCGACCACCGGTCGACCGACCGGCTGCAGTTCGGCGCCAGCTTCCTGCGGATGCTGCAGTTCGACGTCGAGCGCGGCGAGATGAGCATCGACACCTACTCGCCGTACTTCGACGACTTCGGCGCCACGGAGTACGACCTGCGCGCCGACGGCAGCCAGACCAAGCCGCGCTACAACGGCGCGGAGGACAACCTGGTGCTGCCGGTCGACCTCACCACCCGGAAGACCTCGTTCAGCACCGACTCGGTCGCCGCGTACGTCCCCACCGAGGTGATCGGCACCGACGAGGTCAGCACCGGCGAGACCGCGACGGCGACCTGGACCGGCCTGGACGCCGGGACGTCGTACGGCTGGATCGTGGCGGCGGAGACCGCTGACGGCGGCACGGCCGTCGCCGAGCCGGCCGTCTTCCGGACCGGTCAGGTCGACGCCACCCTCGCAGCCGACCCTGCCACCGTGGCGTACGGCTCGGCCGCGACCATCCCGGTCACGGTCTCCGGTGCCCGGGACACCAGTGGCACGGTCACGATCGGCCAGGACGGCACGCCGCTGGCGTCCGCCGAGGTCGTGGACGGCGTGGCCTCGGTCGAGATCCCGGCCGGCACCCGGCCCGGAACGCACACCCTCACCGTCGACTACAGCGGCAGCGACGCCCTGAAGCCGGCGAGCACCGCCGCGACGCTCACCGTCGAGCGTGGCGGTGCGCTGCTGACCGCGCAGGCCGCGCCGATCACCGCCGGCGCCGCCGGTTCGGTCTCGGTGCGGGTCGACGGTGCCGGGCTGCCCACGTCGGGCACCGTCACCGTCAGCAAGGGCGGCAGCGTGCTCGGCACCGCCGCGGTGGCGTCCGACCTCGCGACCGTGCGGGTCCCGAGCACCCTCGGGGTCGGCAACCACGTCCTCACCGTCGCGTACTCGGGCAACGACGCACTCGCCGCGACCAGTACGACGACGGCCCTGCGGGTCACGGCCCGTCCGCCGCGGGCCTCGTCGGTCACCGCCACTCCGAGCCCCCGGAAGGTGACGCGCAACAAGAAGTTCGCCGTCCGGGTGCGGGTCGCCGCCGGCGCCGTACGGCCGACCGGCCGGGTCGAGATCAGGTACGGCGCCCGCCGGGTCGGCACCGCCACGGTGAACCGCAACGGTCGCGCAGTGGTGCGCCTGAAGGCGGCGTACCGGCCGGGCCGGCGGACCTTCTCGGTGCGCTACCTCGGCAGCGCCGACGTGTCGGCCAGCCGCACCACCTTCTCCGTGAAGGTGGTGAAGCCCCGCCGGCGCTGACCGGTCGACGAGCTGGCCCAGCAGGAGGCCCCGCCGGTGCGCCGGCGGGGCCTTCGCCTATCCCTCGTACGGGATCTCGGTGCGCCAGCCCGCCTCGTCCTGGCGGGCGGCGGCGAGCAGCGCCTCGGCGACCCGGTCGGGCGTGAACGGGCCCTCGGAGCCGAGGGTGCCGCGGACGGTGACCGAGACGGCCCGGATGCCGTCCTCCTTCAGGGTGGCGTCGATGCTGTGCACGAGGTTGCGCACCCCGGCCTTCTGCACGCCCAGCGAGGCCGCGCGGTTCCACGGCTGGTCGGCGGCCATGCTGCCGGTGACGGTGATCCGACCGCCCGCCGAGAGGTAGGGCCGGGTGGACTGCACCGCGGTCAGCAGCGCACCGACGCCCAGCGCCACGTCGGCCAGGAGCTCGGTGACGGTCAGCTCGAGCGGGTCCTTCTCGCGGAACGCGCTGGGGTTGAAGTGCAGCACGTCGACGTGGCCGAACCGCTCCGCCACCCGGCGTACGGCGAGGGCCGCCGCCTCGGTGTCGGTCACGTCGACGACCGCCGACTCGACCTCCACCCCGGCCTCGCGGACCTGTCCCGCCAGCTCGACGACCCGCTCGCCGTCGGCCCCCAGCAGACCGACCGACCAGCCCTCCGCGGCGTACGCCCGGGCCAGCGAACCGCTGACCCCGGGACCCGCCCCGACCACGACCACCACTCGTGCGCTCATGGCCCCACCGTAGCCACCGTCGCCCCGGTCCGGCGGCCTCCGGATCGGCCCACCTCAAGGAAACCTCAAACCTCCGACAAGGCGCCCCCGAGGTTGCCCGAAGCCCCTGGTCGAGGTGTCTGCGCGCTGACACGCTCCTCGTGTTCGATCCCTCCGCCACCAGCCGAACCCCGGAGCACCAGATGCGCACTCGATCCGCTGCCGTCGCCGTCGTCGCGGCCGCCGTGACCGTCGTCCCGGCCCTCACCGCGCTCGCCGCGCCCGCGACCGCCGCCAACACCGGCCAGGTCTGCGTCGGGCTGGACTCCGGGAAGATCGACACCACGGGCAACCCGTCGTCGGTCACCGTCACCGCGCCCGCCGGCAAGGTCATCACCGGCTACTGCGTGAAGGCCGGCAGCGTCCAGCAGGGCAACGGCCCCGTCAACGTCACCCTGGCGGCTCCGGTCACCACGCTGGTGATCAAGCACCCGAGCGGCAAGGCCGTCTCGCACTACTCGGTCGCGTACGGCGCCGCCACTCCGACCGCTCCCACCGAGCCGACCACGCCCGAGGTCCCCGCCGAGCCGGAGGTCCCCGAGACGCCCGCCGAGCCCGAGGTTCCCGCTGAGCCCGAGGTCCCCGCCGAGCCCGAGGTCCCGGTCGTGCCGGAGACCCCCACCGAGCCCGAGACCGAGATCCCCAGCGACCCGGCCCCGGCCATCGAGCCCTGGGACTGGAACTGGCAGTACGCCGCCCCGACCTGCGACGCGCTGACCGTGCGCTACCCGGCCAACCTCCCGGAGGGCCAGGCCAACGACGTCAACATCCGGATCCGCACCGACCGGGGCGAGGTCACGCTCAACTACCACCTCGACCGGGGCACCTGGTCCGGCACGACCGGCTTCACCTACTCGCAGCACCGCAACTGGCCGGCCGGCGTGGCGTCGTACACGGTCTCCTGGGTCCAGGTCGCGGGCACCAACTACCACTGGCAGGGCGCGCTCGCGTGCGGCCCCGACGCCGCCACCGAGACCACGGACCAGCCCGCCGCCCAGCCGACGCACCAGCCCATCGCGGCGCCCGCGGCACCCACCCGGACCACGATCGCCGGGTTCGCGGCCGGCACCGTGCGGGTCGCGAAGGGCAAGGCCGTCGGTGCCGACGCCGTCACGCTCACCGGCCTCGAGTCCGTCGTCCTGCAGCGCCGCGCCCAGGGCACCTGGCGCACGCTCAAGACCGTCGCGAGCTCGGCCGGCACCGTCCGGGTGACGTTCCCGAAGGAGCGCCGCACCGGCACCTACGCCTACCGCCTGGTGGTCCCGAGCACCGACACGGTGACCGGCGCGACCAGCCCGACGTTGAAGGTCAAGGTCGTGGCGAAGCGGGCGAAGCGCTGAGTCAGAGGTAGAGGCCCGTGGCCTCGTCGCCCAGCCGGTCGGCCGCGACGGCGTGCACGTCGCGCTCGCGCATCACGATGTAGGTCTCGCCGTGGACCTCGACCTCGGACTTGTCCTCGGGGTCGAAGAGCACCTGGTCGCCCGCCACGACGGCGCGCGCCTGGGGACCGACCGCGACCACCTTCGACCAGGACAGCCGGCGGGCGCCCATGGCCGCGGTCGCGGGGATCACGATGCCACCGGTCGACCGACGCTCGCCGGCGTCGCGGTCGACCTCCACGAGGATGCGGTCGTGCAGCATCTTGATGGGGGTCTTGTCGCTCATGGAGCTAGCTGACGACCTTCCGGACCACGACGATCAGGGCGATCGCGCCGACGACGCCACCGACGACCTTGAGGATGTTGTCGGTGCGCGGCTCGCCCGTCCGGACGTCGACGAAGTGGGCCTTCATCGAGGCGACCTCGCGGCCGACGATCGTCTTCGGGCTGGAGCGGTAGAGCAGCTGGTCGATCGTCGTGGCGAGCCGCTCGCGGGTCTCCTCGATCTCACGCTCGAGGGCGGACGTGTCGTTGCCCGTGCTCACATCGTCTCCTCGGGGGCCGATCCTCTGGTCGGGGTGGAGGCTATCAACCCGTCGGTGGGGCCAACCGCGTGGTCCGGGGGTCGAAGCCGAACGGCAGCTCCAGCCGGTTGGCCCGCATCAGCTCGTCGTCGGTCAGTACGTCGTACGTCGGCCCGTCCGCGACCACCGCGCCCCCGCTGAGCACGACCGAGCGCGGGCACAGCTCCAGGGCGTACGGCAGGTCGTGGGTGACCATCAGGACGGTGACGTCGAGCGAGCGGAGGATGTCGGCGAGCTCGCGGCGCGAGGCCGGGTCGAGGTTCGACGACGGCTCGTCGAGCACCAGGATCTCGGGCTCCATGGCGAGCACGGTCGCGACGGCGACCCGGCGCCGCTGACCGAAGGAGAGGTGATGCGGGGGCCGGTCGGCGAAGTCGGCCATCCCGACGCGGTCGAGCGCCGCCATCACCCGGCGGTCGAGCTCGGCGCCGCGGAGCCCGAGGTTGGCCGGCCCGAACGCGACGTCCTGGCGGACCGAGGCCATGAACAGCTGGTCGTCGGGGTCCTGGAAGACGATGCCGACGCGGCGCCGGATCTCCTGCAGGTTGGCCTTCGTGACCGGGAGGCCGCTGACGGCGACGCTCCCCGCGCCACCGGTCAGGATGCCGTTGAGGTGCAGCACCAGGGTGGTCTTGCCCGCCCCGTTCGGACCGAGCAGCGCGACCCGCTCGCCACGGTGGACGTGCAGGTCCACCCCGAAGAGCGCCTGGTGACCGTCGGGATAGGCGTAGGCGAGACCGTGGACGTCGAGCACCGGTGTGGTCACGCGGACTCCCCCGTCGTGCGCACGGCCTCGGGCAGCCGGCCGGTGTAGCCGCGCGACACCATCGCCAGGTGGACCCGCTCCCCACGCTCGTAGCTGCGGATGAACAGGGCGCCGAGGGACCGGGCCAGGGCCGGCCAGTGCCGGGGCGAGCGGGGCTCGCAGCCGCGGGAGCGCATGGACGTCATCATCCGCCCCATCTCGGAGGTGACGACGTCGAGGTAGCGGATCATGAAGCCCATGATCTGCACCAGCAGCTCCGGCATCCGGAGCCGCTGCAGCCCGGCGAGCACCGCCGTCGGCTCGGTGGTGGCGGCCAGCGTGAGCGAGGCGAGGACGCCGAGCGTGCCCTTGGCGAGCAACGCCCAGGCCGCGAGCAGGCCGGCCTCGGAGACGCTCACCCCGAGCACCTCGGTGCGCGGGCCGGTCGCCACGAACGGCATCAGCACTGCGAAGACCACGAACGGCACCTCGACCACCATCCGCTTGGCGAGGTAGCCGTACGGCACCCGCGCCACGGCGATCACGCCGAGCAGCACGACGAGGAACACCGCGTAGGCGGCGTACCACTCTCGCGGTGTCGCCACCACGGTGAGCACGAAGCCCAGCAGCACCAGCAGCTTGACGTGGGCCGGCGCCCGGTGGACCGGGCTGTGCCCGTGGAAGTGCAGCCGGTGGCCGTGGCCGGCGCCCACTAGTGGATCGCCTCGTCCTTCTGCTCGTCCTGGTCGTGCTCCGCGGAGCCGCGACGTCGTACGCCCCAGGCGAGACCGCCCGCCAGCCCGAGCACCAGGAGTACGCCGACCACGCCGGCCAGCCCGCCGCTGACCCGCTCGTTGTCGACGCCCTCGGTCTGGTAGTCCGCCAGCGGGCTGTCGGCGGTCGGCGAGTCCTCGGCCGAGTCGAGGAAACCGGTCTTGCCGGCGACGTACTCCAGGCCGTCGGGGTGGCTGCTCGCGTAGTAGCTGGCGACCCCGGCGACGAGCAGGGCGAGGAGCAGCCCGGCGACGAAGAACGTGCGGGACCTCATGCGACGGCCTTCCGGATCTCGAGCGTGCGCGCGGCCAGCAGGGGGCGGGCGCCGTACACCAGGTCGGGCCGGGCCGCGACGACCGCGCCGACGACCAGCGCGGTGACGACGGCCTCGCCGACGCCGATCACCACGTGCCAGCCGACCATCGCGGTGAGGACCTTGCCCGTCTCGACGGGCGCCTGCCCGCCGATCGCGAACAGCAGCGTGAAGACGGCCGCAGCGGCCGGGACGGAGAGCAGCGCGCCGATCGCCGCCGCCGGCGGGACGCTGCCGAGGCGCTTCGGGAGCACCGCCCGCAGCGCGACGAAGACCAGCCAGCCGACCGCGACGCCGACCACGGCCATCAGGGTGATGTTGGTGCCGAGCGCGGTGATCCCGCCGTCGGCCATGAAGAGCGCCTGGACGATCAGCACCACGGAGATGCACAGCACCGCGGTCCACGGACCGACCAGCACCGCCGCGAGCGCACCGCCGAGGAGGTGTCCGCTGGTCCCCGCCCCGACCGGGAAGTTGATCATCTGGGCGGCGAAGACGAAGGCCGCGACCAGGCCCGCCATCGGGGCCGTGCGGTCGTCGAGCTCGGTGCGGGCCTTGCGGAGCGCGACACCGACGGCGGCGACGGCCACCACGCCGGTCGCGACCGAGGTCGGCGCGTCGAGGAATCCGTCTGGGACGTGCACGAGGACACTCCTCCGGTCGTCGGTAGATTCGGGACCGCGTACCCGAACCAGCCGACTCTATCGCTGTTGCACATCATTGGCATTAGCGGCGAGAACCCAGGAGTTTCCCGTGAGCGACACCACCCGCCTCAGCCCCGGCGACACCGCACCGGAGTTCACCCTCACCGACGACACCGGTGCGGAGGTCGCCCTCGCCGACTTCCTCGGGCGCAAGGTGATCGTCTACTTCTACCCCGCCGCGATGACCCCGGGCTGCACGAAGCAGGCGTGCGACTTCACCGACTCGCTCGACTCGCTGCAGGCCGCCGGCTACGAGGTCCTCGGCATCTCCCCCGACAAGCCCGAGAAGCTGGCGAAGTTCCGCGAGAAGGAGTCGCTCAGCATCCGGCTGCTCTCCGACCCGGGCAAGTCCGTCATGAAGCAGTACGCCGCGTTCGGTGAGAAGAAGCTCTACGGCAAGGTCGTCGAGGGCGTCATCCGCTCCACGATCGTCGTCGACGAGGACGGCAAGGTCTTCCTCGCCCAGTACAACGTCAAGGCCACCGGCCACGTCGCCAAGCTCCGCCGCGACCTCGCCCTCAACGACGCCTGATCCCCGCGCTGGTTGAGGTGCGAAGGACGAAGTCCTGAGCCCACGCTGGTTGAGGTGCGAAGGACGAAGTCCTGAGCCCACGCTGGTTGAGGTGCGAAGGACGAAGTCCTGAGCCTCGAAACCCAGGACCCGAGAATCGGCGCCGGGGGCACGGCTGCTTGTCGTCCCACCAGGTTTCGAGGCTCGCTCCGCTCGCACCTCAACCAGCGCCACCCCCCGCTGGATGAGGCGCGAAGGACGAAGTCCTGAGCCTCGAAACCCAGCGAGCAGACAATCGGCGCCGGGGGCAAGGCTGCTTCCCGTCGCACCAGGTTTCGAGGCTCGCTCCGCTCACACCTCAACCAGCGCCACCCCCCGCTCCGCCCCCGCTGGTTGAGGCGCGAAGGACGAAGTCCTGAGCCTCGAAACCCAGCGACCCAAGAATCGGCGCCGGGGGCACGGCCGCTTCCCGTCCCACCAGGTTTCGAGGCTCGCTCCGCTCACACCTCAACCAGCGCCACCCCCGCTGGTTGAGGCGCGAAGGACGAAGTCCTGAGCCTCGAAACCCAGCGACCCGAGAATCGACGCCCGGGGGCAAGGCTGCTGCTCGTCGCACCGGGTTTCGAGGCTCGCTTCGCTCGCACCTCAACCAGCGTCCGGCCTGCTCCGCTCGCACCTCAACCAGCGTCCCTCACAGGGCGGAGCGCAGCTCCCAGAGCACGGGGAAGTACTTCAGCGGCACCCGCGAGCGGAGGTACGTCGATCCGCTCGACCCGCCGGTGCCGGACTTGTCGCCGATCATCCGCTCCACCATGACGACGTGCCGGGCGCGCCAGCTCGCGGCCAGCTCGTCGTGCTGCAGGAGGGCCTCGGCGAGCGCCCAGACGACGGCGTACTGGGACCGGTCGTGGGCGACCACCCGGAGCGAGGCGGCCACCTCCTCCTCCGACGAGCAGGCGAGGTCGTGCCCGCGGAGCACCGAGAGGAACGCGTCCCACAGCGTCGGCTCGGCCAGCCGCCGGTCCAGCCGCTCCCGCTCGGCGGGCGTGATCCCCCGGAACCGTTCGAGGTACGCCGGGTCCTGCGCGCCCGAGAGGAACTCCAGCTCGCGGAACTGCACCGACTGGAAGCCGCTCGCGGGCGCGAGCCGCTGGCGGAACTCCAGGAAGTCCTGGGGGGTCATGGTCTCGAGGACGTCGACCTGCTGGACCAGCGTCCGCTCGATCACGTGCACCCGCTGCAGCAGGTGCTGCGCCCACCACAGCCGGTCCCCCGCGAGCATCGCGTCCCGCGCCGCCGTGACCTCGTGCAGCAGCTGCTTGAACCAGAGCTCGTAGACCTGGTGGATGGTGATGAACAGCAGCTCGTCGTGCGCCGGCGGGTCTGACTCCAGGTGCTGCGCGTCGAGCAGCTGCGGGAGCCGGAGGTAGCTGCCGTAGGTGAGCTTGGCACCCTCCTCGCCGAAGGAGACGAAGTTCTCTTCTGACATGGGGCCAACCTATGCGCCGTACCGGGGATGCAGCATGATGCGGCCCATGAAGCTGCGACACGAGATCAGCTATGACGCTCCGCTCGCGGACGTCTACGCGATGCTGGGCGACCCCGCGTTCCGCCAGTCCTCCGCCAAGGCGATGGGCGTCATCTCGGCCGA
>NZ_DATJTA010000044.1:0-18394 GCF_035503875.1 Nocardioides sp. | reverse complement strand
CCTCACCGCCGTGCTCTCCGCCGCCGCCGCCCACCGCGGCACCAGCCTGGTCGAGATCTACCAGAACTGCCCCATCTTCAACGACGGCGCCTTCGACGCCATCAAGAACAACGACACCAAGGCCGACGCGATCATCCCCCTGATCCACGGCGAACCCATCACCTTCTCCGCCGGGACCAAGGGCCTGATCCGCGACAGCCGCACCGGCGGCGTCAAGATCATCGACACCGCCGACGTACCCGCCGACTCACTGCTCGTCCACGACGCCCACAACCCCGACCCCTCCCAGGCGTTCGCGATCAGCCGGCTCACCGAGATGGGCTACCTCAACCAGACCCCCATCGGCATCTTCCGCCAAGTCGCCCGACCCACCTACGACGACCAAGCCCGCGCCCAGGTCGCCTCGGCGAGCGAGGCCACCCCCGGCACCGCCCACGAACGACTCGCCAACCTCATCGGCAGCGGCGACACCTGGACCGTCGTCTGACCCCGGCCCGACCCCGAACACACACCGACCCGGCGCGAACTCGCGCCGGGTCGGTGTCGTTGTCGGTGCCGTCCGTCAGCAGCGCGGGCGGCGGCAGGCGGTGTAGATCTTGTCGGTGCGGGCGGCGCGGTACTTCGCCGTGCTCTTGACGGCCCCCTGGTAGAACCAGGTCGACCGGGTGCTGCTCGGGAACTCGATCCGCACCGCGAAGCGGCCCTTGCGGTCGGCGCGGACCCGCTTCCAGGTGCGCCAGGCCTTGTGCGGGCCGACCTTGCGCTTGATGATCACGACCTTGCGCGAACCCTCGGGGGTGACCCGGCCCTTGATGAACCAGGCACTCCCCCGGCGAACGCTGCGGTCGTTGAGCTGCCGGGGCAGCTTCGCCCGGGCCGCGGCCGGGGCGACAGGGGCGAGGGCGGTGGCCGCGCCGGTCGAACCGGAGGACGCGACGGCCGACGGCGAGGCCAGGATCGGCGTCAGCCCCAGGAGGGCGAGGCCGAGCAGGGCGGCCAGAAGACGTTGCGTGCGCATGGGACGAGTGTTCCCCTCAGGGTCAAACGAAAGACGGACGTCGGATCCCCTGCCCGCTCGGCGGCCGCGACAAACTCGGTACGGCGTCACACCGGCCCGACCCTATGCTGAGCCGGTGGAGTCGCGTGGCGGGCTGGGGCTGGGGGTCGCGGCGTACGTCATCTGGGGCGCGTTCCCGCTGTACTTCCCCCTCCTGGAGCCGGCCGGGTCCCTGGAGATCCTGGCCCACCGGATGGTGTGGTCCGCCCTCACGATGGGCCTGCTGGTCCTCCTGCTCCGCCGGACCACCCAGTTCCGGGCGGTGGTGCGCGACCGCCGTACCTTCCTGCTGCTCGCGGGGGCCGGCGCGATCATCACGGTCAACTGGGCGACCTACATCTGGGGCGTGACGCACGACCGGGTCGTCGAGACCTCGCTCGGCTACTTCATCAACCCCCTGGTCACGGTGCTGATGGGCGTGCTGATCCTCGGGGAGCGGCTGCGGCCCCTCCAGTGGGTCGCGATGGGCATCGCGACCGCCGCGGTCGGCGTGCTGACGTGGGACTACGGACGGCTGCCGACCGTCGCGTTGGTCCTGGCGGTCACCTTCGGCACCTACGGGCTGGCGAAGAAGACCGCCAACGTCGGGGCCGTGGAGAGCCTCGCCCTCGAGACCGCCCTGATCGCCCCGTTCGCCCTGTCCTACCTCGCCTACCTCGTGGCGACCGGCGCCTCGGAGTTCGGTGGCCACGGCGCCGGGCACTCCCTGCTGCTCATGTCCGCGGGCATCGTGACGGCGGTCCCGCTGATCTGCTTCGGGGCGGCGGCGACCCGGGTGTCGATGGTGACCCTGGGGCTGCTGCAGTACCTCGCGCCGATCCTGCAGTTCGCGCTGGGCGTCCTGTGGTTCCACGAGGACATGCCGGCCGGCCGCTGGGCGGGCTTCGTGCTGGTGTGGATCGCGCTGGCCATCTTCACCGTCGAGGCGATCAACCACCGGCGGCGCCAGCTCCGGCTGACGGTCGCCGCCACGACGGCCGTCTGATCCGTTCACCTGTCGGTCGCGTCCGGATCACCTGGCGCTCCTAGCGTGCGAGCACCACCGGACTCGGACGAAGGACCCCCAGATGAACTCCCCCCACCAGAACCTCCTGCCCCTCCTGCCGAGCGGGCCGCACGGCTCCCGGGACGCGATGACCTGCCTGTTCAGGTGCGGCAACGCGTGCGACCGCCCCGAGCCCAACACCTCCGGCCACCGCCACCTGCGCGACGAGGTCGCCCGCGTCGTCCAGCGCCGCTCGCTGCTGAAGGGCGCCGGCATCGGGGCCGGCGCCGTGGCGCTGGGCGGGCTGACCGGGGCGCCCGCCGCCGCGGACGACGCCGCGCGTCGCCAGGTGGAGGGACGGCTCGGCCGCGTCGCCTTCACCCCCGTGGCGCCCAACCGGCGCGACGCGGTCGTCGTCCCGCGCGGGTTCGACCACGACGTCGTCGTCCGCTGGGGCGACCCGGTCCTGCCCGGCGCCCCCGCCTTCGACCCCTATCGCCAGACCCCCGAGGCCGCCGCACGGCAGTTCGGCTTCAACAACGACTACGTCGGCCTGGTCGAGCTCCCCCAGCCGACGCGCCGCCGGGGTCGTCGACGGGGCTGGCACGGCAACGCGGTCGACCGGGATCGCGCCCTGCTGGTCGCCAACCACGAGTACACGACCAACACCCTGATGTTCCCGACGGGACGGTACGACGCCGCGACCCAGCTTCGGATCGAGATGCAGAACCACGGCATGTCCGTGGTGACCGTCGAGCGCGGTCGCGTGCCCGGCTCGTGGCGGCAGGTCCCCCCGCGCCACGCCCGCCACAACCGCCGGGTCACCATCGACACGGAGTTCCGGGTGACCGGCCCGGCGGCCGGCGACCCGCGGCTGCGCACGGCAGCGGACCCGACGGGCACCCGCGTCCACGGCACGCTCAACAACTGCGCCGGAGGCATGACCCCGTGGGGCACGGTGCTCTCCGGCGAGGAGAACTTCAACCAGTACTTCGACGCCTCCGACGGCATCCCGGCCGAGTACGCCGACTCGTTCGCCCGCTACGGCATCACCGGTGCCGGACGGGGCTGGTCCGACGTCGACCCGCGCTTCGACCTGAGCACCGAGCCGCACGAGGCCTACCGCTTCGGCTGGATCGTCGAGCTGGACCCGCTGCGTCCCGGCTCGGCCCCGCGCAAGCACACGATGCTGGGCCGCTTCAAGCACGAGGGCGCCAACATCTCGATCGCCCGGAACGGCCGCGCGGTCGCCTACCTCGGCGACGACGAGCGCGGCGACTACCTCTACAAGTTCGTCTCCCGGGACCGGTACGACGGCTCCGAGCGCCCGGGCGCCCGCGCGCACAACAAGCGGCTGCTGGAGCACGGGACGCTCTACGTCGCCCGGCTGACCGGCGACGGCACCGCCGACGGGGAGTACGACGGCACCGGGACCTGGCTGCCGCTGACCAGCGACACGACGTCGTACGTGCCCGGGATGAGCGTCGCCGACGTACTCCTCGACACGCGGCTGGCCGCCGACCAGGTGTCGCCCACGCGGATGGACCGGCCCGAGGACGTCGAGCCGAACCCCGTCAACGGCCGCGTGTACGCCGCCCTCACGAACAACTCCGGGCGCGGCACCGCCCAGCCGGCGGACGAGGCCAACCCGATCACCTCCTCGCAGACCCGGCCGGCCCTCGGGCAGCCGCTCGTGACCCAGTCCGGGAACCGCAACGGCTACGTCCTGGAGATGATCCCGGCGCGCGGTGACCACGCCGCAGTCGCGTTCACCTGGAACCTGCTGCTCGTGTGCGGCGACCCGGCCGCCCAGGAGACCTACTTCGGCGGCTACGACAAGTCGCAGGTGAGCCCGATCAGCTGCCCCGACAACGTCACCTTCGACCCGCAGGGGAACCTGTGGGTCTCCACGGACGGCAACGTGCTCGGCTCCAACGACGGCATCTTCCGGGTGCCCGTGGCCGGCCGCGAGCGCGGGCGCGTGCAGCAGTTCCTGACCGTCCCGCTCGGCGCCGAGGCCTGCGGTCCGCTGATCGCCGACGGCGGCCGGTCGTTGTTCTTCGCCGTCCAGCACCCGGGCGAGATCACCGGCGCGACCTTCGAGGCGCCGGCCAGCACCTGGCCGCACAGCGACGACTTCCCGCGCCCCAGCGTGGTCGTCGCCTACCGCGACCGCTGACCGGGCCGATAGTCCCTGACGTTCTGCACCTCCCGGGCGTGCAGAACGTCGGGGACTATGCGCGTGGGCCTCAGGCGGAGCGGACCGCCACGATGTCGGCGAAGGACTCCAGCGCGGACCGGACGGAGCCCTCGGGGAGCACGGAGAGACGCGCCTTGGCCTCCTCGGCCCGCGCGACGACGTAGGTGCGCGCCTCGTCCATCGCGGGGTGCTTGCGCAGCAGGTCGAGCGTCTCGGCGTGCCGGTCGTCGTCGGTGAGGTCGGTGTCGAGCAGCTCCAGGAGCCGCGCGTCGGCGGGGTCGGTCGAGGCCCGCGCCATCAGCACCGGCAGCGTCGGCACGCCCTCGCGCAGGTCCGTGCCGGGCGTCTTCCCGGACTCCGCGGACTCGGAGGCGATGTCGAGGATGTCGTCGGAGAGCTGGAAGGCCGACCCGACGATCTCGCCGTACGCCGCCAGCGCCTCCTCGACCTCCGGGCTCGCCCCGCCGAAGCGGGCGCCGTAGCGGGCCGAGGTGGCGATCAGCGAGCCGGTCTTGCCGGCGACGACGTCGAGGTAGTGGGCCAGCGGGTCCTCGTCGGGCCCCGGGGTCACGGTCTCCAGGATCTGACCCTCGACGAGCCGGGTGAACGTCTCGGCCTGGATCCGGACCGCGTCGGCACCGAGCGTCGCGGTCAGCTCGGAGGACCGGGCGAACAGGAAGTCGCCGGTCAGGATGGCCACGAGGTTGTCCCACCGGGCGTTCGCCGAGTCGGCGCCCCGGCGCAGCGCGGCCTCGTCCATCACGTCGTCGTGGTACAGCGAGCCCACGTGGGTGATCTCCACGACGCAGGCGGCCGTGACGACCTCGTCGGCGCCGGGCCGGTCACCGGCCTCGGCCGCGAGCAGCACCAGCAGCGGGCGGAAGCGCTTGCCACCCGCGTCGAGCAGGTGGCTGGCCGCCTCGGTGACGTACGGGAACCGGCTCTGGACGTGGCCGTAGAGAGCCTCCTCGACCTCCACCAGGCGTGCTGACAGCCGCTCTGCGAGGGCGGGATCGGTCACTGGGAGAGCGAGGTTGCTGCCATGCGCTGGGCTCACCTGATGAATTGTCCAGCATGGGCCGCGAGATCGAGAACAGGGCCGGGCACGATGCCCAGGACCACGGTCCCGACGACACCGACCAGGATCGTCACCGACGTCAGCACCGACGGGCTGGTCACGCTCGCCACCTCGCCCTGCGGCTCGACGAAGAACATCAGCCGGATGTAGCGGACGTAGAAGTAGACCGCGATGATGCTCGACACGATGGCCGTGAGGACCACCGGCCAGGCCCCCGCCGAGAGCGCCACCGTGAACACCGCCCACTTCCCGACGAAGCCCGCCGTCAGCGGGATGCCGGCCAGCGAGAGCAGGAAGAAGGCGAAGACCCCGGCGACCAGCGGCGAGCGCCGGCCGAGACCGGTCCACCGGTCGATCGTGTTCGCCTCGCCGCCCGAGTCGCGCACCAGGGTCACCACGGCGAAGGCGCCGATCGTCGCGAAGCCGTACGTCGTCAGGTAGAACAGCACCGCCTGCAGCGAGGTCACCTCGCCGTCGGACAGCTCGGCGACGCTCTGCACGCCGAGGACGCCGGTCAGCAGGAAGCCGGTGTGCGCGATCGAGGAGTACGCCAGCATCCGCTTGACGTCGGTCTGCACGATCGCGATCGCCGCGCCCGCCAGCATCGTCAGGATGGCGATGATCCACATCATCGGCTGCCAGTTCCAGCGGTCCGCCCCGAAGGCGACGTAGAAGAGCCGGAGCAGGGCGCCGAAGGCGGCGATCTTGGTGCCGGCCGCCATGAAAGCCGTCACCGCCGTCGGCGCACCCTGGTAGACGTCGGGGGTCCAGGACTGGAACGGCACCGCGCCGACCTTGAACAGCAGTCCGACGGCGAGCATCCCCATGCCGATGTAGAGCAGCGTCTGGTTCCCGACGTCGCCGCGCACGGCCGCGTCGATCCGCTCCAGCTGCATCGAGCCCGAGAAGCCGTAGATCAGCGCCACGCCGTACAGGAAGAAGCCGGAGGAGAAGGCGCCGAGCAGGAAGTACTTGAGCGCCGCCTCCTGGCTGAGCAGGCGGCGCCGGCGGGCGAGACCGCACAGCAGGTAGAGCGGCAGCGAGAGCACCTCGAGGGCCACGAACATGGTGAGCAGGTCGTTCGACGCCGGGAACAGCAGCATGCCGCCGACGGCGAACATCAGCAGCGGGTAGACCTCGGTGTGGTCCAGGCCGCGGGTGGACGCCTGGCGCTCGGCCTCGGTGCCGGGCAGCGCGGCGGCCTGGCCGGCGAACGCCGACACCCCGCCCTCGAGCCGACGCTCGGCGAACAGCAGGACGCCGCCGAGCGCGAAGACCAGGATCAGGCCCCAGAAGAAGATGCTCGGCCCGTCGACGACGATCGTGCCGCCGGCGGCGACCAGGCCGCGGGCGGCCCCGTCCCCGACCTTGGTCAGGTCGACGCCGACCCACACGGTGGCCACGAGCGCGGCGACCAGGCCGACCGAGGCCAGCACGACCTGGCTGAGGTAGCGACGCTCGCGGGGCAGGAACGCCTCGAGCAGCACCCCGAGGATCGCGGTGCCGAAGACGATCAGCAGCGGCGAGAGCTCGAAGTACTCGATCGTGGGCTTCACGAAGTCCATCAGTGTGTCTCCTCCGCCTCGGCGTGCGCCGGTACGTCACCGGGTTGGACGGTGGGTTCGTCGTCGCTCACACCCACGTGGACGAGCAGCGACTCCACGGCCGGGTTGGCGACGTCGAGCAACGGCGCCGGGTAGAAGCCGAACAGCACGAGCGCCGCCATCAGCGGGGCCACGGCGGCGACCTCGCGGACGCTCGCGTCGCGGGTGCCCTCGACGGCGGGGGCGGTCGGGCCGGTCATGGTGCGCTGGTACATCCACAGCACGTAGATGGCGGCCAGCACGATGCCGGTCACCGCCACCGCGCCGACGTACCACTGGTAGTCGAAGGCGGCGATGATCACCAGGAACTCCGACACGAACGGGCTCAGGCCGGGCAGGCCCAGGGTCGCCAGGCCGGCGACCAGGAACAGGCCCGCGAGCACCGGGGTGGCCTTCTCCAGGCCGCCCATCTCGCTGATCAGCGAGGTGCCGCGGCGGCGGATCAGGTAGCCCGCCACCAGGAACAGCGCGGCCGTGCCGAGTCCGTGGTTGACCATGTAGAGGATCGAGCCGGAGCCGCCCTGCGTGCTGAACACGAAGATGCCGAGGGTGATGAACCCGAAGTGGCTCAGCGAGGTCAGACCGATCAGGCGGAGCACGTCGTCCTGACCGATGGCCACGAACGCGCCGTACACGATCGAGATCAGGGCGAGGACGACGACGACCGGCGTGGCCCACTGCGAGGCCTCGGGGAAGAGCCCCAGGCAGAAGCGCAGCATCCCGAAGGTGCCGATCTTGTCGAGCACGCAGACCAGCAGCACGCTGGTGCCGGGCGTGGCCTTCTCGGTGGTGTCGGCCAGCCAGGTGTGCACCGGGAACAGCGGTGCCTTCACCGCGAACGCGATGAAGAACCCGGCGAAGAGCCAGCGCCCCGCCTCGGTGGAGATGTCGAGCTCCGAGAGGTCGGAGAGCAGGTACGACGGCGTGCCCTGGTCAGCGGAGACGACGTACAGGCCGACGACCGAGCCGAGCAGCACCAGCCCGCCGCCGAGCTGGAACATCAGGAACTTCAGCGCGGCGGCCGAGCGGCCGGCGCGGCCGAAGCCGCCGATGAGGAAGTACGCCGGGATCAGCGTCGCCTCGAAGACGACGTAGAACAGGAACACGTCGGTGGCGGCGAAGACCGCGAGCGAGAGCCCCTCGAGGGCGAGCGTCCAGGCGACGAACGCCGCGGGCCGCTCGTCGCCCTCGTGCCAGCCGGCGACCAGGACGATCGGCACCAGCAGCGCGGTCAGCAGGATCAGCAGCAGGCCGAGCCCGTCGACGCCGAGGGCGTAGTGGACACCGAACGCCTCGATCCAGGTGTGCGTCTCGGTGAGCTGCATGCCGCCGTCGACGTCGTACTGCGCGGCGATCGCCACGCCGACCGCGAGGGTGAGGACGGCGACCGCGACCCCGAACTGCTTGACCAGCACCGGGTTGGTCTTCGGCAGGAAGGGCGCCACGACGGCACCGACGAGGGGCACCGCGATCAGCACGGTGAGCCAGGGGAACTCGCCCATCAGAGGTTCACCGCCAGGAGGGCCATGACGACGAGGAGGACGCCGCCGAGGAGGGACAGGGCGTAGGTGCGGACGTAGCCGTTCTGCGCACGCCGGAGGAACCCGGCGATGCCGGCGACCTGGGCGGGTCCGCCCGCCATCACCCCGTCGACGCCGGTGCCGTCGATGCGGACCAGCGCGCGGGTCAGGGCGGCGCCGGGCCGGACGACCAGCGTGTCGTTGATCGCGTCGCCGTACAGGTCGTTGCGGGCCGCGCGGGTGGCGAACGAGACGTCCTCGGGCGGGGTCAGCGGGACCTCGCGCTTGCCGATGAGGAACCAGGCCAGCGCGACGCCGCAGGCGACGACGAGGACGGCGAGGAGGGTGACGACGAGCGCCGGGACGGGCGGGTCGTGGTGCGCGGCGTGGCCGACCACCGGGGAGAGCCAGTCGACGACCCAGTCGCCGAGCAGGAGCACGCCGGAGACCACCGACAGCGCGGCGAGCACGATCAGCGGGATCGTCATCACCTTGGGCGACTCGTGCGGGTGCACGTCGGGCTTCCAGCGCTTCTCGGTGAAGAACGTCATCAGCATCAGCCGGGTCATGTAGAACCCGGTGACGCCGGCGCCGAGCAGGGCCAGCAGGCCGACCAGCCAGCTCTCGGCGAGCGCGGTCTCGATGATCTTGTCCTTGGACCAGAAGCCGGAGAAGCCCGGGAACCCGATGATCGCGAGGTAGCCCATCGCGAAGGTGAGGAAGGTGATCGGCATGGCGTGCCGCAGCGCGCCGTACCGGCGCATGTCGACGTCGTCGTTCATCCCGTGCATGACCGAGCCGGCCCCGAGGAACATGTTGGCCTTGAAGAAGCCGTGGGTCAGCAGGTGCAGGATCGCGAAGGCGTAGCCCGCGACGCCGAGGCCGGCGGCGAGCATCATGTAGCCGATCTGGCTCATCGTGGAGCCGGCCAGGACCTTCTTGATGTCGTCCTTGGCGCAGCCGAGCACGGCACCCCACAGGAGCGTGACCGTGGCGACGACGACCACCGCGGTCTGCGCGTGCGGGGCGAGCTCGAAGATGAAGTTGGAGCGGACGACGAGGTAGACGCCGGCCGTGACCATCGTCGCCGCGTGGATGAGCGCGGAGACCGGGGTCGGACCCTCCATCGCGTCGAGGAGCCAGGCCTGGAGCGGCACCTGGGCGGACTTGCCGCAGGCGCCCAGCAGGAGCAGCAGGCCGACCGCGGTCAGGGTGCTCTCGGACGCGCCCGCGGACAGCTCGCTGATCCCGGTGAAGCTCGTGGTTCCGAAGGTGACGAACAGCAGCGCGATCGCCAGGGCCAGGCCGATGTCGCCGACCCGGTTCATCACGAAGGCCTTCTTGGCGGCGGCCGCGGCCGACGGCTTGTGCTGCCAGAAGCCGATCAGCAGGTACGACGCCAGGCCGACGCCCTCCCAGCCCAGGAACAGCGCCACGTAGTTCTCCGCGAGGACCAGCATCAGCATCGCCGCGACGAACAGGTTGAGGTAGGCGAAGAACCGGCGCCGGCGGGGGTCGTGCGCCATGTAGCCGATCGAGTAGATGTGGATCAGCGAGCCGACGCCGGTGATCAGCAGCAGGAACAGCGACGACAGCGGGTCGTAGAGCAGGTCCATCCCGATGTGCAGGCCGCCGACGTCGATCCAGTCGTACAGGTGCTGGGAGATCGAACGGTCCGCCTCGTCGCGACCGGTCAGGGCCACGAACATCGCCAGGCTGATCGCGAAGGAGCCGAGCGACATCGCGGTGCCGAGCAGGTGGCCCCAGCGGTCGGTGGCGCGGCCGCCGAGCAGCAGGATCGCGGCGCCCAGGAGCGGCAGGGCGACCACCAGCCACATCAGCGAGAAGACCCCGGTCGAGGCGGAGGGGTCGACCACGGGGATGTGGCCGCCGTCCACCGCCAGCGCAGGGGAGATGAGCTGCATCGGGCTCGTCACTCGAGGCTCCTTAGTACTTCAGCAGACTCGCGTCGTCGACCGAGGCCGAGCGACGGGTGCGGAAGATGGTCATGATGATGGCGAGTCCGACGACGACCTCGGCCGCGGCGACCACCATCACGAAGAAGGCGGCGACCTGGCCGTCGAGGTTGCCGTGCTGCTTGGCGAAGGCGACCAGCGCGAGGTTGCAGGCGTTGAGCATCAGCTCGACGCACATGAACACCACGATGGCGTTGCGCCGGGTCAGCACGCCCACGCAGCCGATCGTGAACAGGATCGAGGACAGGACGATGTACGGCGTCACGTCGTCCATCAGCGGTCTCCTTCCACATCGTCCGGGCCGTCCGGGTCCGCCGCGTTCGCGGGGTCGGGCCCGTCCGCGGCGTGGGCCAGGTCGTCGAGACCGGCCTCGCCGGCCTGGCTGGCCGGCATGCCCGTGCCCTGCTCGGTGTTGTGACCCGATCCGGCGGAGGTGTCGGCGGCCGAGCCGGAGCCGCCGGGCAGGCCGGACAGCGAGCGCTGGACCTCCTCGATGTCGTCGGCCAGCGCGGGCGCGGAGCGGACCGTGCCCCGGGCGGCCAGCACCCGCGAGACGGAGAGAGACGAGGCGGTGCCGTCGGGCAGCAGCGCCGGGGTGTCGACCGCGTTGTGGCGGGCGAAGACGCCGGGCGCCGGCAGCGGACCGAGGTGGGTGCCCTTCTCGGCGTAGTCGCGCACCCGGTCGGCGGCCAGGCTGCGCTGGGTCGCCTTCGGGGTCAGCCGCTCCCGGTGGGCCAGCACCATCGCGCCCATCGCCGCGGTGATCAGCAGCGCGCTGGTCACCTCGAAGGCGAAGACGTAGCGGGAGAACAGGATGTTCGCCAGCTGCTGGACGTTGCCGCCCTGGTTGGCCTCGTCCATCCCCACCACGGCGCCGAGGGAGATCTGGGCGAGGCCGGTGGCGAGCAGCACGCCGAGCACGAGGCCCGCGACCACGGCCAGCACCCGCTGGCCGCGGATCGTCTCGACCGTGGAGTCGGAGGCGTCGACGCCGACCAGCATCAGCACGAACAGGAAGAGCATCAGGATGGCGCCGGTGTAGACGATGATCTGCACCGCGAACAGGAACGGCGCCTCGAGCACGGCGTACAGGACCGCGAGGCTGATCATCACGACCGCGAGCAGCAGGGCGGCGTGCACCGCCTTGCGGACGAAGAGGATGCCGAGCGCCGCCAGCACCATGATCGGCGCGAGGACGTAGAACGCGGGACTCACTCCGCTGCCTCCTCGCCGGTCTCGGGACGCGCGGTCGCACCCCGGTAGTAGGCGCTCTCGTCGTCGCCGAGCCGCATCGCGTGCGGCGGCTGCTCCATGCCGGGCAGCAGCGGGGCGAGCAGGTCGGACTTCTCGTAGATCAGGTCCGCGCGGTTGTCGTCGGCGAGCTCGTACTCGTTGGTCATCGTGAGCGCCCGGGTCGGGCAGGCCTCGATGCACAGCCCACACAGGATGCAGCGCAGGTAGTTGATCTGGTAGACGCGGCCGTAGCGCTCACCGGGGCTGAACCGGCCGGAGCCGTCCGCGTTGTCGACGTTCTGCGCGCCCTCGACGTAGATCGCGTCGGCGGGGCAGGCCCAGGCGCACAACTCGCAGCCGATGCACTTCTCCAGCCCGTCGGGCCAGCGGTTGAGCTGGTGGCGGCCGTGGAAGCGGGGCGCGGTCGGCTGCTTCTCGAAGGGGTACTGCTCGGTGACGACCTTCTTGAACATCGTCCGGAACGTCACCCCGAACCCGGCGACCGGGTCCCAGAACTGCTCCTTCAACGTGGGCATCAGGATCTCTCCTCCGTCGTCCCGGCCGGGACCGTGGAACTGGATCTGAACGTGAGCGGCTGCGCCGCGCCGCGGACGGCACCGCCGGTCGGCATCGGCGGGACCGGGAAGGCGCCGGGCTGCGGAGCCGGCGGCGCGACCGCCGCGGGCTCGTCCTCGTCCTTCTCGTCGGCGAAGAAGAACATCGCCAGGAAGAGCGCGACCAGCACGCCGATCCCGATCAGGAGGTACTGCCGGTCGATGCCGTCGTCCAGCGAGATGGCCCGGATCGTCGCGACCGCGATGATCCACAGCAGCGCGGCCGGGATCAGCCGCTTCCACCCGAAGGCCATGAACTGGTCGTAGCGCAGCCGCGGCAGCGAGCCGCGCAGCCAGATGAAGACGAAGACGAACGCCAGCACCTTGCCGAAGAACCACAGCACCGGCCAGTAGCCCTCGTTGAAGCCGGCGTAGAGGTGGTCGATCCAGAACGGCGCGTGCCAGCCGCCGAGGAACAGCGTCGTCGCGAGCGCGGAGACCGTCGCCATGTTGATGTACTCGGCGAGGAAGAACAGGGCGAACTTCAGCGAGGAGTACTCCGTGTGGAAGCCGCCGACCAGCTCGCCCTCGGCCTCGGGGAGGTCGAACGGCGCCCGGTTGGTCTCCCCCACCATGGCGATCATGTAGATGATGAACGACGGCGCGAGGATCAGGCCGAACCACAGGTTGTCCTGCGCGGCCACGATCTCGGAGGTCGACATCGAGCCGGCGTACAGGAACACCGCGACGAGCGCGAGGCCCATCGCGACCTCGTAGGAGATCATCTGGGCGCTCGAGCGCAGCCCGCCGAGCAGGGAGTACGTCGACCCGCTGGACCAGCCGCCGAGCACGATGCCGTAGATGCCGATCGAGGCGATCGCCATCACGAACAGCACGGCGACCGGCATGTCGGTCAGCTGGAGCGGGGTGGTCTCGCCGAAGAAGCTGACCTCGGGGCCGAACGGGATCACCGAGAAGGTCACGAACGCCGGGACCACGGCCAGCACCGGGGCGAGCAGGAAGACCGCCTTGTCGGCCGCCTTCGGGATCACGTCCTCCTTCAGCGCCAGCTTCACACCGTCGGCCAGCGACTGCAGCAGCCCGAAGGGGCCGTTGACGTTCGGGCCGATCCGGTGCTGCATCCGGGCCACGACCCGGCGCTCCCACCAGATGTTGAACAGCGTGAGCAGCACCAGGACCAGGAAGATCAGCACGGTCTTGATGAGGATGATCCACCAGGGGTCGTTGCCGAAGCTCGCCAGGCTGGTGTCGTCCGCGGCCAGGGCCGCCGTCGAGGCGATCACGCGCCCGCTCCCTTCACGCTGACCGTCGATCCGGGCGAGGCCAGGTCGGCGAGCACGCCGTGGCCGGTGGAGTTCGCCGGCAGCCAGACCACGTCGTCGGGCAGCTCCTTGTTGATGACCGCCGGAAGGGTCACGGAGCCGCGGTCACCGGTGAGGGTGAGCATCTGCCCGTGCTGCTCGAAGATCGCCGCCGGCACCCGGACGACGGGCATCCGGGCGGTGGCCCGCAGGTGCTCGTCACCGTCCTGCATCGAGCCCTGGTCGATCATCTGCTTCCAGCTCGCGACCCGGACGCCGTCGCCCGCGGCCGGAGCGCCCGGGGACGGCTCGACGGTGGGCGCGGCAGTGCGGGGGCCGTCCCACGGACCCATCTCGGCCATCCGTGCCCGGACGTCGGCGACGGTGCGGAAGCCGAGCGGGCGACCGGTGCCCAGCGCGCTGAGCTCCTCGGCGATGCCGGCCAGGATCCGCAGGTCGGGCAGCGAGCCCGGGTTGCTGAAGACCGCCTCGAAGGGCCGCGGGCGGCCCTCCCAGGTGACGAACGTGCCGGCCTTGTCGCTGACCGGGGCGACGGGGAAGACCACGTCGGCGGCCCGGGTCACCTCGGTCTCGCGCAGCTCCAGGGCGACGACGAACGAGGCCGCCTCGATCGCGAGGCGGGTCGCGGCCGGGTCGGCGGTGTCGTCGGGGTCGACGCCACCGATGACGAGGCCGCCGAGCTGACCGGCCACCAGCGCGGCGACGATCGCGTCGGCGTCCCGGCCGGGACCGGCGGGCAAGGACTCGAGGCCCCAGCTCGCGGCGGCGTCGACCCGGGCGGCCGGGTCGGCCACCGGGCGTCCGCCGGGGAGCAGGTTGGGCAGGCAGCCGGCCTCGACCGCGCCGCGGTCACCGGCACGCCGAGGCACCCAGGCCAGCTTCGCGCCGGTCCGGCGGGCCAGGGCGGCGGCCGCCGAGAGCGCGCCCGGCGAGGTCGCCAGCCGCTCCCCCACCAGCAGCACCGCGGTGCTGTCGATGCCGTGCTCGGCGTGCTCGACGAGGCTCGTGATGGCCGCCGCCTCGGCACCGGGCGCCGCGATGACGACCTTGCCGCCCATCTTGCGCAGCCCGCGCGAGCGGTACGGCGCGACGGAGAGCACCCGCGTGCCGTGGTGCTTGTTGGCCTTGCGCAGGCGCAGGAAGATCGCGCCCGCCTCGTCCTCGGGCTCCAGGCCCAGGAGGACGACGGTCTGCGCGCGCTCCAGGTCGGCGTACGTCGGTGAGCCGTCGGACGGATGGGTCAGCACCACGTCGGAGGCCAGGAAGTCGGCCTCCTCCGCCGAGAGCGGCCGGGCCCGGAAGTCGATGTCGTTGGTGCCGAGCGCGACCCGGGCGAAGGCGCTGTAGGCGAACGCGTCCTCGGCCGTGACCCGGCCGCCCGGGAGCACGCCGACGCCGCCGGCGGCCCGCAGGCCCGCGGCCGCGACCGCGAACGCCTCGGGCCACGAGGCGGGGCGCAGCTCGCCGTCCTCGTCGCGGACCTGCGGGTAGCCCAGCCGGTCGGGCAGCTGCGCGTAGGTGAACGCGAAGCGGTCCTTGTCGGTGATCCACTCCTCGTTGACCTCGGGGTCGTTGCCGGCGAGGCGGCGCATGACCTTGCCGCGCCGGTGGTCGACCCGGATGGCGGAGCCGCAGGCGTCGTGCTCGGCCACGCTCGGGGTCGACACGAGGTCGAAGGGGCGCGAGCGGAAGCGGTACTCCGCAGAGGTCAGCGCGCCGACCGGGCAGATCTGGATGGTGTTGCCGGAGAAGTAGCTCTGCAGCGGCTCCTTCTCGTAGATGCCGACCTGCTGGAGCGCGCCGCGCTCGACCAGCGCGATGAACGGGTCGCCGGCGATCTGCTCGGAGAAGCGGGTGCAGCGCGCGCAGAGCACGCAGCGCTCGCGGTCGAGGAGCACCTGGGCCGAGATGTTGATGGGCTTGGGGTAGGTGCGCTTGACCCCGTCGAAGCGGGACTCGCCCCGGCCGTTGGACATCGCCTGGTTCTGCAGGGGGCACTCGCCGCCCTTGTCGCAGACCGGGCAGTCCAGCGGGTGGTTGATCAGCAGGAACTCCATGATCCCCTGCTGCGCCTTGTCGGCGACCGGGCTGGTGGCCTGGGTGCTGACGACCATGCCCTCGGCGACCGGCAGCGTGCAGGAGGCCTGCGGCTTCGGGAAGCCGCGGCCGTTGCCCGCGTCGGGGATGTCGACCAGGCACTGCCGGCACGCGCCCACCGGCGCGAGCAGCGGGTGGTCGCAGAACCGGGGGATCTGCACGCCGATCTGCTCGGCCGCGCGGATCACCAGGGTGTCCTTCGGGACGCTGACCTGCACCCCGTCGATGGTCAGGGTGACCAGGTCGACCGCAGCGTCCGTCTTCTCGGGCGTGGTCGTCATGCCATCACCTCCTGTCCGGCCCAGGCGGTCGACCGCGCGGCGTCGAACGGGCAGCCGCCGTGGGTCAGGTGGGCGAGGTACTCGTCGCGGAAGTACTTGATCGAGCTGGTGATCGGGCTGGTCGCCCCGTCGCCGAGCGCGCAGAACGCGCGGCCCAGGATGTTGTCGCACTGGTCGAGCAGCAGCTCGAGGTCGGCCTCGCTGCCCTCGCCCCGCTCGAGCGCGGCCAGCGTCTGCACGAGCCACCACGTGCCCTCGCGGCATGGCGTGCACTTGCCGCAGGACTCGTGCTTGTAGAACTCCGTCCACCGGAGCACGGCGCGGACCACGCAGACCGTCTCGTCGAAGAGCTGCAGCGCGCGGGTGCCGAGCATCGACCCGGCCGCCGCGACGCCCTCGAAGTCGAGGGGTACGTCGAGGTGCTCGGCCGTGAACAGCGGGGTGCTCGACCCTCCGGGGGTCCAGAACTTCAGCTCGTGGCCGTCGCGCATCCCGCCCGCCAGGTCGATGAGCTGGCGCAGGGTGATCCCGAGCGGGGCTTCGTACTGGCCCGGGCGCTGCACGTGGCCGGACAGCGAGAAGATGCCGTATCCCTTGGACTTCTCGGTGCCCATGCTCGCGAACCAGTCGGCCCCGTTGCCGACGATGCTCGGCACCGAGGCGATCGACTCGACGTTGTTGATGACCGTCGGGCTGGCGTACAGGCCGGCGACCGCGGGGAACGGCGGGCGCAGCCGCGGCTGGCCGCGACGACCCTCGAGACCCTCCAGCAGCGCCGTCTCCTCGCCACAGATGTAGGCGCCCGCACCGGCGTGCACCACGATGTCGAGGTCGTAGCCGGAGCCGTGGATGTCCGTCCCCAGGTGGCCCGCGGCGTACGCCTCGGCGACCGCGGCCTGCACCCGGCGGATGACGTGCAGGACCTCGCCGCGGATGTAGATGAACGCCTTGTTGGCCCGGATGGCGAAGGAGCTGATGATCACGCCCTCGACCAGGGTGTGCGGGCTGGCCATCATCAGCGGGATGTCCTTGCAGGTGCCCGGCTCGGACTCGTCGGCGTTGACGACGAGGTACTTCGGCCTCGGGTTGTCCTGCGGGATGAAGGACCACTTCATGCCGGTCGGGAAGCCCGCGCCGCCCCGGCCGCGCAGACCGGAGTCCTTGACGGCGGTGATGATGTCGTCGGGCGCCATGCCGAGCGCCTTCTTCAGCGCGCCGTAGCCACCGCGCTGCTCGTACGACGCGAGCGTCCAGGCGCGCTCGGCGTCCCAGTTGTCGGTGAGCACCGGGGTCAATGTGTCCGTCACGTCAGTGCCCCTTTCCGGTTGTCGAGCAGCGAGCGCCAGCGAGCGGACGTCGAGACACGGTTGTCGAGCAGCGAGCGCCAGCGAGCGGACGTCGAGACATGGTCATTCCGTCTTCTCCTCCACCGTCTCGCTCTCGGCACGTGAGGTGTCCGCCTGGGCGACCGCCTCGGTCTTGGTGTCGGCCGTCGACCCGGTCGCGGCCGGCTCGCCCTCGTCCGAGGATGGGGCGCTCCAGCCGCGCTCGCGGGCGATCCCGAGGCCGACGAGCGAGGCCGGCCCCGCGGCCGGACCCTCGTCGACGCGTCCGTCGGGGAAGCCAGCCAGCACCCGCTCGGCCTCGCGCCAGGTGCAGATGCGCGGACCGCGGGTGGAGGTGACCTCGCGCCCGGCGCGGAGGTCGTCGACCAGCTCCACCGCCGACTGCGGGGTCTGGTTGTCCATGAACTCCCAGTTGACCATCACGACCGGCGCGTAGTCGCAGGCCGCGTTGCACTCCAGGTGCTCGAGGGTGACCTTGCCGTCGGCCGTGGTCTCGTCGTTGCCGACGTCGAGGTGGTCCTTCAGACGGGCGAAGATCTCGTCGCCGCCCATCACCGCGCACAGCGTGTTGGTGCAGACGCCGACGTGGTAGTCGCCGACCGGACGGCGCTTGTACATCGTGTAGAAGGTCGCGACCCCGCTGACCTCGGCGGCGGTGATGCCGAGGATCGCGGCGCACGCCTCGATCCCTCGGGAGGTCACGCGTCCCTCGACGCTCTGCACCAGGTGGAGCATCGGCAGCAGGCCGGAGCGCGGCTGCGGGTAGCGAGCGGCGATCTCCTCGAGCTCGGCGTACGTCGTGGGGTCGAGCGGCGCCTCCGCCTCGACCTGCGTGGTCGAGACGCCGGTCGCGGTGGTGCCGTCGTCGACACCGGGGATACGGGAGTCGCTCATCGATCCACACCTCCCATCACGGGGTCGATCGAGGCGATGGCAACGATCACGTCGGCGACCATGCCGCCCTCGCTCATCACCGAGGTGGCCTGGAGGTTGGTGAACGACGGGTCGCGGAAGTGCGCGCGGAACGGGCGCGTGCCGCCGTCGGAGACGACGTGGGCGCCGAGCTCGCCGCGGGGCGACTCGATCGGGACGTAGGCCTGGCCGGCCGGGACGCGGAAGC
>NZ_DATJTA010000043.1:0-84796 GCF_035503875.1 Nocardioides sp. | reverse complement strand
CAGGCACCCGGCGCGGTGCCGGCCCGGTTCGGCGGCGACCAGCTCGTCGAGATCGGCGGCGATGGGACGCCGTGGGTGCAGGACCTGTGCCTGGGTGAGCTGGCCATCGCCCGCCAAGCCCACGTGCTGTCGACCCGGTCGACCATGGCCGACGCGCTCGACCTGCGCCACCGGCTCCCACTGACCTGGGCGAAGGTCCAGCAGCTGGCCTGCGAGACCTGGGTGGCCTGCAAGGTCGCCTCGATGAGCCGCGGCCTGGACCGGCACCGGGTCGCGGTCGTGGACGCCGCCGTCGCGGCCGCGGTGGCGTGTGCACCGGGGCGGGTGCTGCGGATCGCCGAGGCCAAGATCATCGAGGCCGACACCCAGGCCCATGCCGAACGCGTCGCCGAGCAGCGCCGCCACCGCGGCGTGCTGATGACGCCGGCCGACGAGCACGGCCTGCGGGTGCTGATCGCCCGCCTGGAGACCGCCGACGCGGTCTGGGTCGACGCCACCATCGACCGGGTCGCGGACCTCCTCGCCGCCGACGACGACCTGCGCGCCACGCACCACCCCGACTTGCCTGATGACGTGGGCAAGGACGAGCTGCGGGCCGTCGCGATGGGCTGGCTGGCCCGCCCCCACGACCTGGCCGAGCTCCTCGGCATCCTGGACGCCGCCGACACCGCCGGCACGCAGGACGCGTCCGGCGCCGAGCGGAAGCGTCGCTGTCCGGGCGCGGTGCTGCACGTCCACCTGCACCAGGCCGCCCTGGACGCCGGCGTCGGCGTGGCCCGGGTCGAGGAGCTCGGCGGCCCCCTGCTCCTCGACCAGGTGGTCCGGCTCCTCGCGCACACCAACGTCACCCTCCGCCCGGTCCTCGACCTCGCCGGATCGATCGCCGTGGACGCCTACGAGCACCCCACCAGCGCCCGCGACCGCACCGCAGTCCTCGTCCCGGCCGACGCGTTCCCGCACTCCACGACTCTGACCCGACGCGTCGACCTCGACCATCCCGTCCCGTATGACCCCGGCGGACCACCCGGCCAGACCGGCGACCACAACGCCGCCCCACTGACCCGGCGACATCACCGCGCCAAGACCCACCTGGGCTACACCGTCGACCAGCTCGACCGCACGACCTACCTGTGGACCACACCCCACGGACTACAACGCCTCGTCGACCACACCGGCACCCATTTGGTCGACGCGCCAGCTCGGCGCGCCTCCTCGCGATCTGCCGACTGACGGGTCTCGGGCGTCGGCCGGCCGGCTCGGAACGGTGTCCCTGGGGCGCGAGGCGCTGTGATCGCGGCGGCTGACGCGACGGACGGCTTATTGCTGACGGGCCGTCACAGGCGCAGTGGGCCACGCACGTGAGTCAAGATTTGGAGAAGGCGGAACGCGGGCTCGCTGGTCGTAGACGTGCTGCGGCGAGCGACGTCTAGAAGCTCCTGGACCGCAGCGGCGTAGTCGCCGTTGACGACGAACGCCACGTCGCGTCCCTGTTCGCTCTGCTGAAGAGCGAAGTCGCTCATCCACGACGTCATCTGACCGACCGCCACCCGGGGCGCCCAGATCTCGACCTTGAGCATGTGGTCAGGGAAGACCCGGGCACCGAACGAAAGGGCTCGGCGAACCTTGTCCTCTATCTTCCGCTTGTCTGCAGCGAAGCCGCCCCCGTAGTTGAGTCCGTCGAGGTGCGTCGCGACCTCGCACAGCCAGACGGTCGCACGAGAACCGAACTTGATGCCGACGACGTCGATCTCGCCCTGGTCGCCGGTGAACTCGTTGTAGAGCACCAGGTCACACGTCCGTACTTGACGCAGATACGACCCGACCAGGCTCTCCCCGACGTCGGTCATCGCACTCCTTCAGTCGAAACGCTGGCGAAACGAGTATGGCGCGGTCGCGTTGATCGCGGACCGGCATCGGATCCCTGCTTCGTGCGCGGGTGTCTTGGTCTAGCCGAAGCGACGACAGCTCTCCCGTCGTCTTGCTGGAGGGGGTGGGCGGCAGGCGGTCAGCGCGGCGACCCACGGGCGGCGAAGCGACTCGCCGGCCAACGCCAACAAGGCCGGATGAACCGGAAATCACCAACGCCCCGGCCACAGGCCGGGGCGTCGGTAATGGCGGAACGACTACGACAGAACCAGCACCAGGTCCCCACCATCAACGGCCTGCGTGCCGGACAGCGCGAGCCGCTCGACGGTGCCGTCCTGGGGGGCGGTGATGGAGGCTTCCATCTTCATGGCCTCGATGGTGGCGACGGTGTCGCCGGCGGAGACCTTGTCGCCCTCGGCGACCACGATGGTGACGACGCCCTGGAAGGGGGCGGCGACGTGGCCGGGGGTGGAGGGGTCGGCCTTCTCGGCGGCGGCGACCTCGGCGGCGATGTTGGTGTCGCGGACGCTGACGGGGCGCATCTGGCCGTTGAGCAGGGCCATGACGGTGCGGAAGCCGCGCTCGTCGGGCTCGCTGATGGACTGTAGGCCGAGCAGCAGCGTCTTGCCCTCGTCGAGCTCGACCTCGTGCTCGTCGCCGCGGCGCAGGCCGTAGAGGTAGTCCATGGTCGGCAGGACGGAGGTGTCGCCGTACGCCGAGCGGGCCTCGGTGAACGTCTTCGTCGGGCCGGGGAACAGCAGCTCGTTGAGCGTACGGCGACGCGTGGCCGACGAGCCCGCGAGGCCTTCCTCGGCCTCGGGGGAGAGCTCCTCGGCGGGGGCCTTCCAGGTACGTCCCTCGAGGGCCTTGGTGCGGAACGGCTCGGGCCAGCCGCCGGGCGGGTCGCCGAGCTCGCCGTTGAGGAAGCCGATGACGGAGTCGGGGATGTCGAACGAGCCGGGGTTCTCGGCGAACTCCTCCGGGTGGGCGCCGACCGCGACCAGGTGCAGGGCCAGGTCGCCGATCACCTTGGACGACGGGGTCACCTTGGGGACGTTGCCGAGGATGTCGTTCGCGGCGGCGTACATGTCCTCGATCTGCTCGAACTTCTCGCCGAGGCCGAGCGCGATGGCCTGCTGGCGCAGGTTCGAGAGCTGGCCGCCGGGGATCTCGTGGCGGTAGACCCGGCCGGTGGGGGAGGCGAGACCGGACTCGAACGGCGCGTAGACGCGGCGCACGGCCTCCCAGTACGGCTCCAGCGCGTTGACCGCCGCCAGCGACAGGCCCGTCTCCCGCTCGCCGTGGTCGGTCGCGGACACGAGTGCGGACAGCGGCGGCTGCGAGGTGGTGCCGGCCATCGAGGCGGTGGCGGCGTCGACGGCGTCGACCCCGGCCGCGATCGCGGCGGTGAGGGTGGCGAGCTGCCCGCCGGTGGTGTCGTGGGTGTGCAGGTGCACCGGCAGGTCGAAGTTCGAGCGCAGCGCGGTGACCAGGGTGTGCGCTGCCGGGGCGCGCAGCAGCCCGGCCATGTCCTTGATGCACAGCACGTGCGCGCCGGCCTCGACGATCCGCTCGGCCAGCTTCAGGTAGTAGTCGAGCGTGTAGAGCTTCTCGCCCGGGTCCGACAGGTCGCCGGTGTAGCAGAGCGCGACCTCGGCCAGCGTGGTGTTCGTGGCGCGCACGGCCTCGATCGCGGGGCGCATCTGCTCGACGTCGTTGAGGGCGTCGAAGATCCGGAACACGTCGAGCCCGGTCGCGGCGGCCTCCTCGACGAACGCGTCGGTCACCTTGGTCGGGTACGGCGTGTAGCCGACCGTGTTGCGCCCGCGCAGCAGCATCTGCAGCGAGATGTTCGGCACCGCCTGGCGCAGTGCGGCCAGCCGCTCCCACGGGTCCTCGGCGAGGAAGCGCAGCGCGACGTCGTACGTCGCGCCGCCCCAGGCCTCCAGCGACCACAGCTCGGGCGTGGTCCTGGCGACGTGCGGGGCGACCTCGAGGAGGTCGCGGGTGCGGACCCGGGTCGCGAGCAGCGACTGGTGGGCGTCGCGGAACGTGGTGTCGGTGACGGCGACCTGCTTCTGCTCACGCAGCCGGCGCGCGAACGCCTCCGGGCCGAGCTCCAGCAGCAGTTGCCGGGTCCCGGACGGGGCGGGGACGTCGAGGTTGGTCGGGGGCAGCTTGGTCGCCGGGTCCACGCTGACCGGCGCGGGGCCGTTCGGCTGGTTGACGGTGACCTCGGCCAGGTAGGTCAGCAGCTTCGAGCCGCGGTCACCCGAGCCGCGCGCCTGCAGCAGCTGCGGGTGGGTCTCGATGAACGAGGTGGTGACGCGGCCCGCGGCGAAGTCGGGGTCGTCGAGCACCGCCTGCAGGAACGGGATGTTCGTGGAGACGCCGCGGATGCGGAACTCCGCGACCGCGCGGCGGGCCTTCTCCACGGCCTTCTCGAACGTGCGGCCGCGACAGGTCAGCTTGGCCAGCATCGAGTCGAAGTGCGCCGAGACCTCGGCACCGGTGTAGACGGTGCCGCCGTCGAGGCGTACGCCGCCGCCGCCGGGGGAGCGGTACGTCGTGATCACGCCGGTGTCGGGGCGGAAGTTGTTGGCCGGGTCCTCGGTGGTGATCCGGCACTGCAGCGCCGCGCCGCGCAGCACGATGCCGTCCTGCGAGAGGCCCAGGTCGGCCAGGGTCTCGCCCGAGGCGATCCGCAGCTGCGACTGCACGAGGTCGACGTCGGTGACCTCCTCGGTCACCGTGTGCTCGACCTGGATGCGGGGGTTCATCTCGATGAAGACGTAGTTGCCGGCCGGGTCGAGCAGGAACTCGACCGTGCCCGCGTTGCGGTAGCCGATCTCCTGGGCGAAGCGCACCGCGTCGGCGCACATCCGGTCGCGCAGCTTGGGGTCGAGGTTCGGCGCGGGCGCGATCTCGACGACCTTCTGGTGGCGCCGCTGCACCGAGCAGTCGCGCTCGAAGAGGTGGATCACGTTGCCCTCGCCGTCGGCGAGGATCTGCACCTCGATGTGGCGCGGGTCGACCACGGCCTGCTCGATGAAGACGGTCGGGTCGCCGAAGGCGGCCTCGCCCTCGCGCATGCAGGTCTCGACCGCCTCGCGCAGCAGCTTCGGGTCGTCCACGCGGCGCATGCCGCGCCCGCCGCCACCGGCGACGGCCTTCACGAACAGCGGGTACGGGATGTCGCTCTCGGCCACAGCGGCCAGCAGCGCGTCGACGTCGGTCGACGGCTCCACCGACTTCAGCGTCGGGACACCCGCGGCCTTGGCCGCCGCGATCGCGCGGGCCTTGTTGCCCGTCAGCTCCAGGACCTCCGCCGACGGACCCACGAAGGTGATGCCGGCGTTCGCGCACGCCTCGGCCAGGCCGGGGTTCTCGGACAGGAAGCCGTACCCGGGGTAGATCGCGTCCGCTCCGGCCCGCACCGCCGTCGCCACGATCGTCTCGGCGTCGAGGTAGTTGCGCACCGGGTGGCCGCGCTCACCGATCTCGTAGGCCTCGTCGGCCTTCAACCGGTGCTCGGACCAACGGTCCTCATAGGGGAACACCGCCACCGTCCGCGCGCCGAGCTCATACCCCGCCCGGAACGCCCGCACCGCGATCTCACCGCGGTTCGCTACCAGCACCTTGGAGAACATGGGGGCAACGCTATCCGGACGGCCGGGCCTGCCCGAACCGTGGAGAGGTACGTCTCACGGTGCGGAGAACTGAGTTACCAGTCCGGGGGTCGCCTCGTCGGCGACCCGCACCGCCTCCGGCTGGGGTACGTCGGGGACGGTGACCGCCTGGCGACCGCCGGCGGTCGTCGCGACCAGCGTCGTCAGGCCGGCCCGGCGCTGGAACCAGCTGTCGCGGAAGGTCCAGCCGATGACGTGCTCCGCGCCGAGCACCTCGCGGCGGCGGGTCAGGCTGCCGGAGCGGGCGACCAGCCGGCCGTCGGTGAGGGCGTGGCCGAGGGAGCGGACCCGGTCGGCGGCGAGCGCGGCGGCGACCGGCAGGGCGAGCACCGGCGGGACGACCACCCAGGGCGGCGCCCCGGCGACGACCGCCACCACCGCCCCGGCGAGCACGAGCAGCACGGGGACGAGCGCCCGCGTCCAGCGGCGTCGTACGGCCTGGGGACCGTGCGTCACCAGCGGTCCGACGACGGGATCGGTCGCGCCCAGGACGTGCGTGGCGACCCCGGCCACGACGGCGTACGGCGCGGGCGGGACGAGCAGCGCGCTGCCGCGCTCGTCGCGGTCGACGCCGGTGACGATCGCGCTCAGCCGGCTCCCGCCGGCGAGCCGCAGCCCGACCGGCTCGCCGAGCGTGAGCCCGGCGAGGCGGCTGTCGTCGATGGTCGTCTCGCGCGTGGTGACCAGGCCGCGCGAGAGGTGCCAGGACCGGCCGAGGTGGCGCAGGCTGAGGTCCCAGTAGGTGACCAGGTAGCCGCCGACCGCGAGCGCCGACATCGTCACCAGGACGCCGAGCGCCAGGAGCGGCGCGGCCACCCAGACCGAGGCCCGGGCCGCGCCGTCGGCGAGGTCGTCGAAGCCGATGACGACCGGGCCGCCGAGGACGTTCCAGCCCTGGGCGGCGACCCCGAGGACGCCGGCGCCGATGACCACGCCGGTGCTGGTGAGCGGGGCGAAGCGCGCCCAGCGGGGGTCGAACCGGAGGGTGTCGGGCGAGGCGTCCGGCGGCGTGCTGTCCGCGGCGTACGACGTCTCGCGCAGCAGCTCGGCGCGCAGCCGGCGAGCCCCCTCCACCGGGAGGCCGTCGAGGTCGAGACCGCCGTCGTCGGCGGTGCCGGTGCCGATCCGCAGGGTGGTCAGGCCGAGCAGCCGGTGGGTCAGCGGCGAGGTCAGGTCGACGGTGCGGACCCGGTCGAGCGGGGTGGCCACCACGTGCCGGCTGAGCAGGCCGCGCTTCAGCTCGACCCGGCCCTGACTGATCCGGAAGCTGGTGGTCAGGTAGCGCAGGATGCCGAGGGCGATCGGCACCGCGACGCCGACGTACTGCCAGGCGGCCCCGTCGGTGGCCGAGCCGGCGACGAAGAGCGCGATCAGGGCGGGGAGGAAGCGCACCACCTCGCGGATCGGGTGCACCAGCAGCATCCGCGGGTCCAGGCGCTGCCAGTCGTCGGGGACCTTGCTCACGTGGCGTCGCCCTCGACGGCGTCGGCCCGCAGGGTCAGCTCGTCGACCAGCTCGCGCGCCCGGCCGGCGTCGAGGCCGTCGATTTCCAGCGCCCCGGCCGCCGACGCGGTGGTCACCGTCACCGTCGCCAGCCCGAGCAGCCGGGCGAACGCGCCCTCGACGTGGTCGACGGTCTGGATCCGCGACATCGGCGCGATCCGGCGCTCGCGGGTCCACCAGCCGGTCTGGGTGTAGACGGCGGTGTCGGTGATCTCCCAGCGGTGCACGAGGAATCGCCACTGCGGCATGACCACGACGTACGACGCCAGCGCGAGGCCGACCAGCGCCCAGGCCCACCACGCCAGGTCGAGCGGGCTGGCCGCCTCGAGGATCATCAGCACGCCCGCCGCGACGGCGACCTGGACGAGCGCGCCCGCGGCCCACAGCCAACGCGCCCGGGGGCTGACCCGGTGGGAGGGCTCGCGCAGGGTCACGCCCCGACCCTACGGGTCACCGCCGTCGGTGCAGTGCGCCGACCAGCCCGGTGCCCAGCGTGCCGTACGCCGTGGAGGCCCACGGCTCGACCCCGGAGTCGACGTAGAGCACCGCCCGACCACGCCGCTCGACCCGCAGGGCGTCCGGGTCGCGACCGGCCTTCAGGTCCGAGCGGCAGGTCCGGCACACCGGGACGTCGAGGGTGTGCCCGTCCTGCTCCAGGCGCATCGAGGTCCGCCCGGGACTGTCGTGGAGCGGATTGAGGTAGCACAGCCGCAGCGGCCGGAACGTCTTCCCCGAGGTCGCCGCGTCGAGGGCCGCCCGAGCCTGGCGCGCCAGCACGAGCGCGCCGACGGCGTCGAGCAGCTCCAGGTCGTCGGATCCGTCGAGCACCCGGGTCGCGGCGTCGTAGTGGTCCAGCGCCGCCTGCCAGGCCCCGGTGTCGTGGTCGGTGTCCAGCTCGGAGCGGCGGACGGCCTCGCCCAGCTCGAGCACCAGGTCGCGCGCCTCCTGCTCGATCCGGTCGGCGTGCGCCTCGCGCACCTGCGAGACCACCGAGTCGGGCAGCGCGAAGGTGCGCGGCCCGCGGCGGCGTACGGCGGCGACCACGATCGCGGCGACCAGCACTCCGACGCCCAGGACCGCGACGATCGCGAGGTCGCCGCTGCCGTCGGACGAGCTCTCGGGCGACGTCGAGGGCACCGACGACTCCGTGGAGGAGGCCGCCTCGCGCGCCGGCGCCACCTCCTCGTCGTACGCCGCCCGCGCGTCCCCGTCGGCGATCAGCCGGGTGAGGTCGGCCAGGTAGGCGCCGAGGTCGGCGATGTCCCGCTCCTCGTCGCCGTGCCGGTGCTCGGCGACGGCGTGGGCGTCCCAGGCGTCCTGGTCCGTGCCCCAGGCGCGCTCAACGAGGTTCAGCGACTCGAAGTCGCCGTAGAACTGCGGCGCGAGGTAGAGCCCGTCGGCGTCATAGCGGTCGTGCAGCTGGGTGAGCAGCTCCGCGGGCTCGCCGCCGAAGGCGTCACCGTCGCTGAGCGGCTGCACGACCAGGTAGAGCGGGGTGGGGGAGTCGGCGACCGCGTCCTGGATCGCGCTCAGCTCGTCCGGGTCGATCTCGGCGGACACCTCCGGGGCCACCCACACGCCCGTCGTGTCGAGCGCCGACCAGATCGTCGCCAGCAGGTCCTCGTCGGTCCCGATCCGACCGCTCATCGCCATCCCCCCACCATCCGGAACCGTCGTCCCGCCGCCAGCCGCCCCAGCCCGAGCAGGACCAGGATCGCCGCGATCGCCCCCGACGCGAACAGCGCCCCCGCGGCGACGGCACCCCCGGGGCCGCCCCAGTAGTCCCAGTCGCTCTCCGGCCCGGGCCGGGTCTGCCCGGCCGCGGTGACGATCTCCTCCAGCCGCCGGGCCGGGTCGCCGTTGAAGTCGGAGGGCAGGTCGCCCAGCAGCGGCTCGTCGAGGTTGTCGTTGACCAGCCCGTCGCCGGGACCGAGGTAGAGCACGTAGACGCCCTGCTCGTCGACCAGCCGCTGCAGCTGGCTCACGGCGTCCCAGACGCCGGCGTACCCCGCCTGGCTGCTGGCCTCCCACACGGCGAGGAAGACGGGTACGTCGCTGTCGGCCGCCAGGTCCTCGAGCCGGGCCTCGAGCTCCGGCGGCACCAGGTCGTGGGCGTCGGCCGCGACGTAGACGTGGTCCCCGGCCGCGAGCGCCTCGGCGGCGTGCCGCACCCGGTCGCCGACCGGCGCGGGCCCCGGTGTGCCCTGGTCGCGCCACAGGTCGTAGACGCCGAGACCCGCGCCGGCGGCCAGGACACCGACCAGCAGGGCCAGGCCCAGGTCGCGCAGCCGGCCGCTCATCGGGTCCGCTCCGTCACGAGCCGCCACAGGTCGGGGTCGAGCGATCCGAAGCCGGTCTCCGCCCAGATCGAGTCGTCCCTCCAGTACGGCCGGTCGCCCCGGTCGACGGTGAGCGAGTCGGGCTCGCCGCCGGAGGCGAGCGCCTCGGCACACCGGGTGCAGGCGGGGAGCGAGACCCCGGACACCGTCGCCGTGCGCGCGCTCGGGCCGTGCCGCGGGTCGAAGTAGCACCGGAGGGGGAGCCGCTCGCCGCGCAGCCGCGCGGACCCCTGCTCGGCGAGCACCAGCGCGCCGACGACGTCCAGCCGCGAGGAGGACTCGACCAGCCGCTCGGCGGCCTCCAGGCAGCCGTGCACCTCGTCGGGCACCAGGCGGATGCTGCGGTCGACCTCGCGGCGCAGGTCCGCGACGGCCTCGCGGGCCTGCTGCGGGGTCCGGTCGTCGACGGGCGCCGGGAGCCTCCCGCGGCGCTCGCGTGCCAGGGCGGTGCGGGCGCGCAGCAGGCGCCACCCGACGACCAGCGCGGTGAGTCCGCACGCGACGGCGACCACGAGCGGGGTCAGCGGCTCGCCCTGCGCGTCGTCGAGCTCGTACGACATCGGCTCGTCGCCGTACTCCGCCAGCCACGGGCCGCTCGCCATCAGGTCGTCGACCTCGCCGGCGCTCAGCAGGTAGTCGTCGTCGGTGGCGAGGGTCAGCAGGGCGGCGGCCTCGCCGGCGGTGGACACGAAGTCGCCCTCCGGCAGGCCCGACCGGGCCTCGTCCATCGCCCGGTAGCGGCCCAGGCTGACCAGGACGTCGTCGACCGGCACGTCGTACGCCGCCACCGCGGTCTGGCCGACCGGCGTGCTGACGACGTACAGGCCGGGCTCGTCGAGCTCGGCGTGGATCAGCCGCAGCAGGTCGTCGCCGGAGTCGCGGCTCGCGAGCTGCACGTTGGGTGTCTGCACGAGGGCGACGTACGCCGGCAACCCCGCGTCGGCGAGGTCGTCCACGAGCTCGCCGAGGCTCTCGTGGACCTCGTCGGTGCGCCCGTTGCCCATCGACTCGTGGACCAGGACCGGGTCCTCGCGCAGCGCGGCCGCGATGCCGGCGACGGTGTCCGCCTCGGGGGACGGGGTGGGGACGGCAGCGGGCACGGCGGTTGTCCTACCCCGCCGTGCCCGCCGTCAGTCCTGGGTCTACTTCAGCTCGCAGATGACCGCGCCGTTGGTGACCGTCGCGCCGACCTCGGCCTGCAGGCCGGTGACGGTGCCGGCCTTGTGGGCCTTCAGCGGCTGCTCCATCTTCATGGCCTCGATGACCACGACGGTGTCACCCTCGGCGACCTCCTGGCCCTCCTCGACCACGACCTTGACGATGGTGCCCTGCATCGGGCTGGCGACCGCGTCGCCGGACACGGCGGCGCCGGCCTTCTTGCCGCCCGCCCGCTTGGCCTTCTTGGCGCCCGCGGCCGGACCGGCCGCCAGGCCGCCGAGACCGGCGGGGATGACGACCTCGAGGCGCTTGCCGCCGACCTCGACGACGACGGACTGCCGCTCACCGGCCTCCTCCGCCTCGGCGGAGTCGCCGGCGTACGGCTCGATGGTGTTGTCGAAGTCGGTCTCGATCCAGGTCGTGTAGACCGTGAACTCGCCCTCGCCGGACGGGTTCGAGGCGCCGACGTACGCCGGGTCGTTGACGATCGTGCGGTGGAACGGGATCACCGTCGGCATGCCGTCGACGACGAACTCGTCGAGCGCGCGGCGGCTGCGCTCCAGCGCCTGGGTGCGGTCGCGGCCGGTGACGATCAGCTTGGCGATCAGCGAGTCGAACGAGCCCGGGATCGTCTCGCCGTTCTCGTAGCCGCCGTCGAGCCGGATGCCCGGACCCTGCGGCGGGCTCCACGCGGAGAGGGTGCCGGGGGCCGGCATGAAGTTGCGGCCGCCGTCCTCGGCGTTGATCCGGAACTCGATCGAGTGGCCGTGGATCTCGGGGTCGTCGTACCCGAGCTCCTCGCCGGCGGCGATGCGGAACATCTCGCGCACCAGGTCGATGCCCGTGACCTCCTCGGAGACGCAGTGCTCGACCTGGAGGCGCGTGTTGACCTCGAGGAACGAGATCGTGCCGTCCTTGGCCACGAGGAACTCGCAGGTGCCGGCGCCGACGTACCCGGCCTCCTTCAGGATCGCCTTGGAGGACTCGTAGAGGCGCGTGACCTGGTCGTCGGTGAGGAACGGCGCGGGCGCCTCCTCGACCAGCTTCTGGTGGCGGCGCTGCAGCGAGCAGTCGCGGGTCGAGACGACGACGACGTTGCCGTGCTGGTCGGCGAGGCACTGGGTCTCGACGTGGCGCGGCTGGTCGAGGAACTTCTCGACCAGGCACTCGCCGCGACCGAAGGCGCCGACGGCCTCGCGGACCGCGGACTCGTAGGCGTCCGGGATCTCCTCGAGCGTGCGGGCGACCTTCAGGCCGCGGCCGCCGCCGCCGAAGACGGCCTTGATCGCGACGGGCAGGCCGTTCTCCTGGGCGAAGGCGACGACCTCGTCGGCGTCCTTGACCGGGTCCTTGGTGCCGGGGGCCAGCGGGGCGTTGGCCTTCTGGGCGATGTGCTTGGCCTTGGCCTTGTCGCCGAGCGCCTCGATCGCGGCGGGCGGGGGACCGATCCAGGTGAGCCCGGCGTCCAGGACGGCCTGGGCGAAGTCGGCGTTCTCAGCGAGGAAGCCGTAGCCGGGGTGGACCGAGTCCGCGCCGGTCTTCTCGGCGACCGCGATGATCTTGGCGATGTCGAGGTACGACTCGGCGGGCGTCGCGCCCCCGAGCGAGTGCGCCTCGTCGGCGAGCCGGACGAACATCGCGTCGCGGTCGGGGTCGGCGTACACCGCCACACTGCCGATACCGGCGTCCTTGCAGGCCCGGATGACCCGGACCGCGATCTCACCGCGGTTGGCGATGAGGACCTTCTGCAGAGGCTTCGTTCCCGGCACTGTGACTCTCCTGTGAGGCTGGCGCTGCGAGGCTGGTTCGTCGCGGGCAGGCTATCGCTCGCTCGCCGGAGGCTAGCCGGGATCCACGAGTGGCCGCCGTCACGGATCTCACACAGCGTGCGCCTCGTGGCGGTGTAGGGCGGCGCCCTCGTTGGTTAACAAACGTTAACCAACCGGGCTAGCATGCCTGACATGACCACCTTCGAGCTGTCCCGCGAGCACGAGGAGTTCCGGCGGAGCGTCCGCGACTTCGCCGAGGCCGAGATCGCCCCGCACTCCGCTCAGTGGGACCGGGACCACCACTTCCCGGTCGACGTGGTGGCGCGGATGGGTGACCTCGGACTCTTCGGGCTCACCGCCCCGGAGGAGTACGGCGGCGCCGGCGAGGACGGCGACTTCACCAGTCTGTGCGTGGCCATCGAGGAGATCGGCCGCGTCGACCAGTCGATGGGGATCACCCTCGAGGCGGGCGTCGGGCTCGGGATCACCCCGCTGCTGGCGTACGGCACGGCCGAGCAGCGCGAGCGGTGGCTGCCGGACCTGGTCGCCGGGCGACGGCTCGCCGGCTTCGGGCTGACCGAGCCGGGCGCCGGCTCCGACGCGGGCGCGACCCGCACGCGGGCGGTGCTCGACGGCGGCGAGTGGGTCGTCGACGGCGCGAAGCAGTTCATCACCAACTCCGGCTCCGAGATCACCAGCCTGGTCACGGTCACCGCGCGCACGGGCTCGGCCTCCGACGGGTCGGGCCGGCCCGAGATCAGTGCCATCATCGTCCCGGCCGGCACGCCCGGGTTCACCGCGGAGCCGGCGTACGACAAGCTCGGCTGGCACGCCTCCGACACCCATCCCCTCACCTTCGAGGGGGTCCGCGTGCCGGAGGACCACCTGCTCGGCGAGCGCGGGCGCGGCTACGCGCAGTTCCTCGCCACCCTCGACGACGGCCGGGTCGCGATCGCCGCGCTCGCGGTCGGCTGCCTGCAGGCCTGCCTCGACCTCACCTTGCAGTACGCCGGCGAGCGGCAGACCTTCGGCGGCCCGATCGGCCGCAAGCAGGGCGTGGCGTTCCAGATCGCCGACCTGCAGGTGATGCTGGAGGCGAGCCGGACGCTGACGTACAAGGCCGCGGCGATGAAGGATGGGGGTGCTCCCGTCAAGGACTTCAAGCAGGCCGCCGCGATCGCCAAGCTCTACGCCACCGAGTCCGCCGTGACCGGCACCCGGATCGCCACCCAGGTCTTCGGCGGCTACGGCTTCATGGAGGAGTACGCCGTCGCGCGGCTCTACCGCGACGCGAAGGTGCTGGAGATCGGCGAGGGGACCTCCGAGGTGCAGCGGATGCTGATCGCCCGGGGGCTCGGCCTGCCGGTCGAGTAGGCGCGTGGGCGGCGGCCTCGGCGGGTAACGACCGGCATGCCCCGGGACCGTGTGCTCGCGATCATCCAGGCCGGCGGAGCCGGCGGCCGCATGGACGTGCTGACCCGGGAGCGGGCCAAGCCGGCCCTGCCGGTCGCGGGCGTCTTCCAGCTGGTCGACTTCCCGCTGTCCAACCTTGCCCACAGCGGCATCTCCGAGGTCTGGCTCTCGGTGCAGTTCCAGGGCTCGACCCTCGAGGAGCAGGTCGCGAACGGGCGGCCGTGGGACCTGGACCGCAACCACGGCGGGCTGCGGCTGCTGATGCCGCAGCAGGGCACCGGCAGCCTCGACGAGGACGGGTTCGCCCGCGGCAACGCCGACGAGCTGTACCGGATCCGCGACCAGATCGCCGACGAGGCGCCCGACCTCCTCATCGTGATGAGCGCCGACCACGTCTACCGCTTCGACTTCGCCGACGCGATCGAGACCCACCGGCGCTCGGGTGCCGAGTGCACCGTGGTGACGACCCGGGTCCCCGACGGCGACGACCCCTCCGACCACGCGGTCGTGGAGGTGGACGGCGAGGGCCGGATCACCGGCTTCGCGTACAAGCCCGAGGAACCGGACGGCGACCTGATCGCGGCCGAGATCTTCGTCTACGACCCGCGGGTGCTGGTCGAGGTGCTCGACACCCTCCACGTCGAGCTCTCCGCCGACCCGGAGATCGGCGCCGAGCCCGGCGACACCGGCCTGGGGGACTTCGGCGAGCACCTGCTGCCGCGCCTGGTCGAGCGGGGCCGGGTGGTCGCCCACGACCTGGGCGGCTACTGGCGCGACCTCGGCCAGCCACACCTCTACCTGCGCGCCCACCGCGAGCTCCTCGTCGACGACCGGGGCGTCCTCGGCGTGCCGGGCTGGCCGATCCTGACGCGGCAGCCCCAGCGCCGTCCGCCCCGGGTCCTCGACGGCGCGGTGGTCGCCGATTCCATGGTCAGCACCGGCGCCACCGTCGGCGGGACGGTACGCCGCAGCGTGCTCGGCCCCGGTGTCGTCGTCGAGGCCGGCGCCGAGGTGGTCGACTCGGTCGTCGCCGCCGACACGGTGGTGCGCTCGGGGGCACGGGTGGCGTGGTCGATCGTCGACACCGGCTGCACCGTCGAGGAGCGCGCCACGGTCGGGGACCCCGACGTACCTGCTCTCGACGACCCGGACGCGGTGACGATCGTGGGCCGCGACTCGGTCGTGGGGGCGGGATTGCGGCTCGCGCCGGGGAGTCGCCTGGAGCCCGGCACGACCGCCTGAGTCGGCCCGCCGCCACGCTGGCGACGCCGCGGCGCAGCCCCAAGACATCGGCCTATTAGCATGTGTGTCCGTGTCCAACCGGTGGCAGCGCGTCCTCGCCGAAGCGGGCCGGTTCCTCGCCGTCGGCGGGCTGGCCACGCTCGTGGCGCTGCTGCTGTTCAACGTGCTGGTCCACGGGGTCTTCCCGGGCGTGCCCGCGCTGCTGGGCGACCGGCCGATCTGGGCGTACGTCCTGGCCAACACCGTCGGCATGGGGATCAGCTACCACGGCAGCCGGCACTACGCGTTCCGCGACCGGCCCTCCACGCACGCCGACGGTGGGCTGACGGCGTTCGTCGCGATCAACGTGATCACCATGCTGCTCCCGATCGCCTGCCTGACGATCAGCCGTGACCTGCTCGGGCTCGACGACCCGGTCTCCGACAACATCGCGGCCAACGTGCTCGGCCTGGTGCTCGGCCTCGGCGCCCGGTTCTACCTGTTCCGGACCTTCGTGTTCCGCCGGCCGATCAACCTCAACGACCTCTACCTGGCCGACGGCCACGACCCGGTCGAGGGCGCGGTCAGCGAGCGGCTGGCCACAGACTCGTCCAGGAGTGTCCCAGCTCCGCCAGCAGCTCCCTGACCAACGGCAGGCTGACGCCGACCACGTTGTGGTAGTCGCCCTCGATCCCGGTGATGAACGGGCCGGCCAGGCCGTCGACGGTGAACGCGCCGGCCACGTGCAGCGGCTCGCCGGTCGCGACGTACGCCGCGATCTCGTCGTCGTCGACGTCGGCGAAGTGGACGGTCGTCGAGCCGGTCGCCGCCGCGACCCGGCCGGAGCCGGTGTCGCGCACGCAGTGGCCGGTGCGCAGCACCCCGCTGCGCCCGCGCATCGCGCGCCACCGCCGTACGGCGTCGTCCGCGTCGGTCGGCTTGCCGAGCGCCTCGCCGTCGAGCTCGAGCACCGAGTCGCAGCCGAGCACCAGCGCGCCCTCGGGTACGTCGTCGCGCGCGGCCACAGCGGCGCACTTCAGCTCCGCGAGCTGCAGGGCGAGCTCGGCGGGCGGGAGGCCGGCCAGCTGCGACTCGTCGACCCCGCTGACGATCACGACGGGCTCGACCCCGGCGCTGCGGAGCGTGGCCAGGCGGGCGGGGGAGGCGGAGGCGAGGACGAGCGTGGTCACGGGAGCACGCTAACGGCCCCGGCGACGAGCGCTCAGCGCAGGAACGCCAGGCCGTCGCCGAAGGTGCAGGCCGCGAGGGTGGTCAGGGCCGGGTCCTCGTCGAGGTGCTCGGGTGCGCGCATCGACAGCATGACGTTCATCAGCATCCCGTGGGCGACGAAGTCGCGGGCGTCGTCGTCGGACCAGCCGGTGCGCTGCACCGTCTCGAAGATCCGCGTCATGCACCGGCGGGCGGCCGCGGCGATCTCGTCGTTCCCGCCGCCGGAGAAGCCGTGCATCATCACCTGGAGCAGGTCGCGGTCGGTGAGCAGCGCGGTGTAGGCCAGGCCGAGGCGGTCGCGGTCGGCGTCGCTGTCCGGGTCGAACTCGCCGTCGTCCAGGACCTCCTCGAAGGCGACACGGATCCGGTCGGTCGCGCGCTCGAAGACCTCGAGGAACAGCTCCAGCTTGGTGCCGAAGATGCGGACGACGTACGGCTGCGAGACCCCGGCCTCCCGGGCGACCTGGTCGGTGCTGGTGCCGGCGTACCCGCCCCGGGCGAAGGCCCGGGTGGCCGCCTCCAGCACGAGTCGGCGACGGTCCTCGGCACTCATCCGGGTCGACATGGTTGACAGATTATCACTCGATTACTTAGCGTCGTCCACGTAAGTAATCATTCAATGCCTTCTGGTGCTCAGAGAGTGGAGTCCGCGATGACCGTCACCGCCACCGCCCCCGACCGCGGGGCAAGCGACCCGCGGACCCCGCCGCCGTACCGGCGCGTTCCCGCCTGGGTCGCCGTCGTCGCGGCGTCGCTGCCGATGTTCATGGCCACCCTCGACAACCTGGTGATGACCACCGCGCTGCCGGTGGTCCGTGCCGACCTGGGTTCGAGCGTGGCCCAGCTGTCGTGGTTCCTGAACGCGTACACGATCACCTTCGCGACCTTCATGCTCCCCGCGGCGGTGCTCGGCGACCGGCTCGGTCGCCGGCGGGTGATGCTCGCCGGCATCGCGGTGTTCACGCTGGCCTCGGTCGCGAGCGCGCTCAGCACCACCAGCGAGGCGCTGATCGCGGCGCGGGCCGTCCAGGGCCTCGGCGCGGCGGCGATCATGCCGCTGTCGCTGACCCTGCTCGCCTCGGCGGTGCCGCCCGCGATGCGCGCCGCCGCGATCGGCATCTGGGGCGGCGTCGCCGGCCTCGGTGTCGCGCTCGGCCCGGTGGTCGGGGGAGCGGTCGTCGAGGGCGTGAGCTGGCAGGCGATCTTCTGGCTCAACGTCCCGGTCGCGGCCGTCGCCGTACCCCTGCTGCTGATGGCGGTGCCCGAGGCCCGCGGCACCTGGGTGCGCCTGGACCCGGTCGGGACGCTGCTGCTCGGCGGCGCCGTGTTCCTCGGGATCTGGGGAATCGTCCATGGCAACGACGACGGCTGGACCGATCCCGCCGTGCTCGGCCCGCTGGTCGTCGCCGCACTGCTGGTCCCGGCGTACCTCGGGTGGGCGCGGAGCCGCGCCCACGCCGTGCTCCCGCTGCGGCTGTTCGCGTCGCGGGGCTTCTCCGTCGCCAACGCGATCGGCCTGACCTTCACGATCGGGATGTTCGGGGCGGTGTTCCTGCTCTCGCAGTACCTCCAGGTCGTCGAGGGCTACAGCCCGCTCGAAGCCGGGCTGCGGACGCTGCCGTGGACGGCCGCGCCGATGGTGGTCGCCCCGATCGCCGGCGCTCTCGCGCCGCGCACCGGGCTGCGTGCGCTGCTGGTGACCGGTCTCGCGGCGCAGACGGCGTCCCTGGTCTGGTTCGCGTGGCTCACCGAGAACGCCCAGCCGTACGCCGACTTCGTCCCGGCGCTCGCGCTCGCGGGCATCGGCATGGGTCTGACCTTCGCACCCAGTGCGACCGCGGTCCTCGAAGGGCTGCCGGACGGCGACTTCGCGATCGCCAGCTCGGCCAACTCCACGATCCGCGAGTTCGGCGTGGCCCTCGGCGTCGCGCTGCTGACCGCGGTGTTCCTCGGCAACGGCGGCGAGATCTCCCCGGTCGGGTACGACGGCGCCGTCGGTCCCGCGCTGCTGACCGGCGCCGCGGCGGTCGGCGTGGCCCTGGTGGCGGCGCTCTTCGCGCCGGGGCGGCCGTCCCGCCGCTGAGCCTGCGCGGCGGCGCCCGGCATGATGGTCGCGTGGACCGGACCGACAGCCGACCCTCCCGCCTGCCTCGGATCATCGCCGGGGCCGTCGCGCTCGTGCTCGTCGCAGGACTGGGGGTGGTGATCGTGGCTCGTGCCCAGCAGTGGGGACCGTTCGCCCCGGACCCGCAGCGGCACAACCCGCTCGCCGAGCGGCCGCAGTTCGCGGAGCCCGGCAACACCGCCGAGCAGGCGGCGCAGCAGGCCGCGGCCGCGGGCGACAGCGCGAGCGCGGAGCTGTTCGGGCGTCTCGCGCAGGTGCCGCAGGGGATCTGGCTGACGCCCGAGGAGTTCCCCGCGGGTCAGGTGGGCGACCACGTGCGCGGGCTGGCCGAGGCCGCCGACGAGGCGGGGGACGTGCCCGTCCTCGTGGTCTACGGCATCCCCGACCGGGACTGCACCGGCGGCTTCTCCGCCGGCGGCCTCGCTGCCGACGAGTACGGCCCCTGGGTCGGTGAGATCGCCGAGGCCGCCGGCTCCGGCGACTCCGCCGTGGTCGTCCTGGAGCCGGACGCCCTGGCCTCGGCGATCGACTGCGACAGCCGCGCCGAGCGGGTCGAGCTCCTGGCGGACGCCGTCGACCGCCTGCGCGACGCGGGCGTGACGACGTACGTCGACGGCGGGCACTCCTCCTGGATCAGCCCCGCCGACCTGGCCCCGCTGCTGGAGGAGGTCGGCATCGCCGACGTCCGCGGCTTCGCCACGAACGTGTCCAACTTCCAGACCGACGAGGACGAGGTGGCGTACGCCGAGTCCCTGGTCGAGCTGCTCGGCGGGGACGTCCACTACGTCATCGACCGGAGCCGCAACGGCAACGGGGCCTCCGGCGAGGAATGGTGCAACCCGCCCGGGCGGGCCTTCGGCATCACGCCCGGGTACGTCGACGACGACACCCGGCTGGACGCGTACCTGTGGGTCAAGCCGCCGGGAGAGAGCGACGGCGAGTGCAACGGCGGCCCGGCCGCCGGCACGTTCTGGCCGGCCCGCGCCACCGAGCTCGCCCGCGCCGCCGACTGGTGAGCCGGAACCATGAGCCCTCCCGCTGTCGTGCGTTGTTAGGCTCCAGCCATGGATGCGGGCAGCGAGTGGACCGCGGTGATCATCGAGGACGATCCGGACGTTCGTGACCTGATCGACATCGTGCTCACCCAGTCGGGATTCAAGACGGTCGTCGCCGAGAACGGCCACGTCGGTGTCGACGCCGTCCGGGCGCACAACCCGCTCATCACGACCCTCGACGTGAACATGCCCGGCATGGACGGGTTCGCGGTGGCGAAGCGCCTGCGCGAGTTCAGCTCGACGTACCTCATCATGATCACGGCGCTCGGCGACGAGATCGACGTCGTCCAGGGCTTCGAGGCGGGGGCCGACGACTACCTCGTCAAGCCGTTCCGCCCGCGTGAGCTCCGCGCCCGCGCCGACTCCATGCTGCGGCGTCCGCGCGCCCGGGGCGGCGTACCCACCCCGGCCGCCGCGGCGACCCCGCCGCCACCGCCGCCCGCGCCCGAGCCCGAGTCCTGGGCGGTCGCCGCCGCCCGGGAGATCGCGGAGGGCTCCGGCGGCACGTACTCCGGCGCCGGCAAGCGTCGCGCGCCCGAGCAGTACGACCCGCCGGCCGCGCCCGCGGCACCGGCCGCGCCTCCCGCCCCGCCTGCGCCCCCGGCGTACCAGCCGCCGCCGGCCCCGCCCGCGCCGGCGCCGGTCCCGGCTCCCGCTCCGCCGGTCCAGCAGCAGCCGTCGGCCCCCCAGCAGCCGGTCGCGAGCGACGGGTGGCTGCGCTACCACGGCCTCGCGGTCAACGCCGAGACCCGGATCGCGACGCTCAACGGCGCCGCCATCGAGCTCTCGCGTCCCGAGTTCGACCTGCTCGCGTCGCTGATGGAGACCGGTCGCCGGGTGCGCAGCAAGGCGGACCTGGTGCTGACCATGCGCGGCCAGCAGTACGTGACGTCGTACTTCGTCAACGAGGCCGACAAGCGCTCCGTCGAGGTGCACGTCGCCAACATCCGCCGCAAGCTCGGCGACGACGGCGCCTCCGCGCGCTACATCGAGACCGTCAAGGGCGTCGGCTTCCGGATGGCCGAGGGCCACTGACCACGCACCTCACCGACGCTGGTTGAGGTGCGAGCGGAGCTTCATGACGCTGGTTGAGGTGCGAGCGGAGCGAGCCTCGAAACCCGTCTTGCCAAGGACCAACGTCGATCGAGGCGATCTGTCGTCTCACCGGGTTTCGAGGCTCAGGACTTCGTCCTTCGCACCTCAACCAGCGCACCCGCTGGTTGAGGTGCGAGCGGAGCTCCATGACGCTGGTTGAGGTGCGAGCGGAGCGAGCCTCGAAACCCGTCTTGCCAAGGATCAACGTCGATCGAGGCGATCTGTCGTCTCACCGGGTTTCGAGGCTCAGGACTTCGTCCTTCGCACCTCAACCAGCGTCCTCGCTAGCCCGCGTTGATCGGGACGTCGGCGACCACGGTCTCCTCCTCGGAGGGGAAGATCGCGATCGGGACCTCCTGCTTGATGGTCTCCTTGAAGAAGCTCTTCGAGCCGGCCGAGTTCTCGATCCACACCGTCGCGCTGAACGACAGGTTCACGCCGCGCGTGTCCGGCGACATGTCGCCGATCACCTGGTTGCGCAGCTCGAAGGCGCCCTTGGGCGAGGTGATGAGCATGCCGTACTTCGTGGACACCGGCTCGGGGTCGAAGGTGATCTTCTTCGCGGCGGCGTTCAGCTCGTAGGGGCGGTCGGTGCCCTCCGAGCCGTCCTTGAGCACGGTCCGGGAGGTGACCTTGATCCGGTCGAGGTAGACCTTGCGCTTCGTCTTGAAGGGGTCGCGCAGGTCGCGGTCGAGGTCGTACGCGCTGAGCGTGAACGAGAAGTACTTGTCCCCGAGCGGGAACCACTCGTTGGTCCGCGGCGTGGCCTTGGTCGGGTACATGTTGTAGACGAAGTCGACGCCGTTGACGTCGACGTGCGACTGGTACGTGCCGTCGCGGGTGAACTGCGAGTCGTAGACCGCCTCGGTGGCGGTCGCGGACGGCGACTCCGCCTCCACGGGGTCGTCACCGCCGCCGAGGTCGCCGATCGCGGAGCAGCCTGAGAGCAGGACCGAGAGGGCGACGGCGGCGACGGCGACCAGCGGACGGCGGGCGCGGTGCATGGGAGTCTCCTGTGCGAGTTGCGGGGCGGGGGGAGTGGAGCGGGCGGTCAGGCCTGGTAGCCGCGGTAGCGCTTGCTGGCCTTGATGATCATCCAGGCCGTCTGCAGGACGGTGATCACCCCGAGGACCGGCCAGCACGCGGCGAGTACGTCGGACTTCACGCCGATGGGCAGCTGGAGCCAGACCGCGAAGAGGACCACGAAGAGGAACGTCGCGATCGCGAAGGGGTACATCCACGCGACGCCCTTGCCGCGCTCGGCCTTGGCCTGGGCCGCCCAGTTGTCGGTCTGCTGGTTGCTGAAGAACTTCGTCCAGGCCCGCGCGAAGTGACCCATCCGGATCACCATGTAGAGCTCGGCCGGGAAGACCAGCAGCACGAACAGGTAGTCGCGTCTGTTGGCGAACTCCATCGAGTGCGCGACCCGGAAGTTCAGCCAGACCGCGCAGATCGGCGGGATCAGCCACCACGGGCTGAAGACGAACGCGCTGATCGACAGCGAGCAGGCCAGCAGGAGCACGAACGCGAAGCGGGTCGTGATGTTGATGACCATCGACATGTGCTCGAACCAGCGCAGCCGCAGGTTCGGGTGGAACGGCTGGCCCTTGGTGTCGCCGCGCTGGCCAGGCCACATCAGGTCGATGGCGCCGAAGTTCCACTTGACCTGCTGGGCGTCCAGGGACCGCAGGGTGTCCATGCCGCCGACGTGCGCGCGGGCGCGGGCGGAGATCTTGGTGAGGTAGCCGGCGCTCTTGATCTGCAGCGACAGCAGCGAGTCCTCGACCTCGGAGTCGCTGACCCAGGGGGTGCGCTGGTGGCTGTCGCGCATGACGTCGCGCAGCGCCTGGGTGGAGAAGATGGAGAACTGGCCACCCAGGACTGCCATGTTGCGGCCCTTGAGCAGGTTCTGCATGTTGAACGCGGAGAACTGCGCCCGCTGACCGGCGATGAGGAACTTGGCCATCGGGCCGTCGAGGGCGCTGTCGTCGATCGAGTAGATCGCCGAGATGCCGCCGATCCGGTCGTCGCTGGCGATCTCGTCGACCAGGTGCTGGATCGCGTCCGGCTCCGGCGTGGTGTCGCCGTCGACGCCGAGCAGGAAGTCCATGTGCTCGACCAGGGAGTAGCCGTAGTTGAGCGCGCCGACCTTCTTGTCGGGGTTCTTGCCGATGTCGTGGACGTAGATGACCGTGCTCTGCTCGCCGGTCGGCGTCATCCGGGTGTGCGGGCCGGCGTAGTGGCTGGCGATCTCGACGGAGTCGTCGCTGGTGTTGTTGACCACCAGGTGGATCGCGTCCGGCAGGCGGGTCTGCTGGAGGAGGGAGTCCAGCACCCCGCCGATCGTCTCCGCCTCGTTGTAGGCGGGGATGATGCAGCCGACGGTCGGGCGCAGCGTCGGGAGCTCCTCGACGGCGTCGAGGAACTCCTCGGCGTACGCCGCGAGGTGCGGATCGTGGGTGCGGACGTAGGGCTGCTCGGCATCCGAGGAGGGGGCGACCGAGGACCCGTCAGGGGCGCCATGCGGAGCGTTCATGAGGGACAGTGTGTCGAACGACCTTCAAGAACCGACAGGGGAAGCCTGCATTTCTCCGCAAGAGGGCCTTGAGGCAGGGAGGTGCCGGAGGTCAACGCGGGAGGGTGCTCGCGCGCCAGCCGCCCCGTCCATGCGGGAGCGTACGGCGGACCTGCCGGTGCGGCGCTGCCCACGCGCGGACCGGTCGCTTCGGCGCCGGCGCGGCGCCGCCGAGGGAGGAGAGGACCGCCACGATGGCGGCCACCTCCTCCGGGGTGGCGTCGGGGTTGACGACCCGGAGGATCGGCGCGGTCGTCGTCTGCTTGTCGCTCACCGTGGTCTCCACCTTCTCGTGGCTCGGCCTTGCTTGTCGTCCTTCAGGTCCGCTCGTCGCCGACCCGGCGCCAGTTTGGTTCCCCCGCTGCGCTCCTCCACCAAACTGGCGCCGGGTCGGCGAAGCCTGGGGTGGTGCTGCTGGGGGTGTTACAGGGGGATGTTGCCGTGCTTCTTGGCCGGCAGCGACTCGCGCTTGGAGCGCAGCAGGCGCAGGGCGCGGACGACCTCGACCCGGGTCTCGTGCGGCGTGATGACCGCGTCGACGTACCCGCGCTCCGCGGCGATGTAGGGGTTGGCCAGCGTGGTCTCGTACTCGTCGATCAGCTCGGCGCGCTTGGCCTCGACGTCGCCGCCGTCCTTCTCGATCTTCGCGAGGGTCTTGCGGTGCACGATGTTGGCCGCGCCCTGGGCGCCCATCACCGCGATCTGCGCGGTCGGCCAGGCCAGGTTGATGTCGGCGCCGAGGTGCTTGGAGCCCATCACGTCGTACGCGCCGCCGTACGCCTTGCGGGTGATGATCGTGACCAGCGGGACGGTGGCCTCGGCGTAGGCGTAGATCAGCTTCGCGCCGCGGCGGATGATGCCGGTCCACTCCTGGTCGGTGCCGGGCAGGAAGCCGGGTACGTCGACGAACGTCAGCACCGGGATGTTGAACGCGTCGCAGAAGCGCACGAAGCGCGCGGCCTTCTCGGAGGCGTCGATGTCGAGGCAGCCGGCGAACTGCATCGGCTGGTTCGCGACGACGCCGACCGGCGTGCCCTCGACCCGGCCGAAGCCCACGATGATGTTGGGCGCGAACAGCTCCTGGACCTCCAGGAAGTCCTCGTCGTCGACGACCGCCGTGATGACGTCGTGCATGTCGTACGGCTGGTTCGGGCTGTCCGGGATGATCGTGTCGAGCGTGCGGTCGAGGTCGGAGAAGTCGGTGTCCGCCACCTCGTCGTACGACGGCAGCTCGTCGAGGTTGTTCTGCGGCAGGTAGCTCAGCAGCGCCTTGACGTACTCGAGCGCGTCGGCCTCGTCGGAGGCCATGTAGTGCGCGTTGCCGGACTTGGTGTTGTGGGTCCGGGCGCCGCCGAGGTCCTCCATCGAGACGTCCTCGCCGGTGACGGTCTTGATGACGTCGGGGCCGGTGATGAACATCGCCGAGGTCTGGTCGACCATGATCGTGAAGTCGGTGACCGCGGGGGAGTAGACGTGCCCGCCGGCGCAGTTGCCCATGATCAGGCTGATCTGCGGGATGACGCCGGAGGCGTGCACGTTGCGCTTGAAGATCTCGCCGTACAGGCCGAGCGAGACGACGCCCTCCTGGATGCGGGCGCCGGCGCCCTCGTTGATGCCGATGATCGGCGAGCCGGTCTTCATCGCGAGGTCCATCACCTTGGTGATCTTCTCGCCGTAGACCTCGCCCAGCGAGCCGCCGAAGACGGTGAAGTCCTGGGAGAACACGCAGACCTGGCGGCCGTCGATGGTGCCGTAGCCGGTGATCACGCCGTCGCCGTACGGGCGGGTCTTCTCCAGGCCGAACGCCGTCGACCGGTGCCGGGCCAGCTCGTCGAGCTCTACGAAGGAGCCCTCGTCGAAGAGCTGCTCGATCCGCTCGCGGGCGGTCTGGCGACCCTTGGCGTGCTGCTTCTCGACCGCCTTGGCGGAGCCGGCGTGGACGGCCTCGTCGAGGCGTCGGTCCAGGTCGGCGAGCTTGCCGGCCGTGGTGTGGATGTCGATGTTGTCCGGGACGTCGGTGCCTTCGCCGGGCTGTGCGCTCACTGGTGCTCGTCTCCTCGTTGGCGTCCGTGCAGGGCCGTGGGTCAATGTAGTGCCCGTGAGCGATGATCTGACGTGGCACACGTCACGCGTGCGTCCGCCCCTGGATCGCGACCTGCTGGCGGGCGCGCTGCCGGGGCTGCGGGTCGAGGTCGTGGACGAGGTGACCTCGACCAACGCCGAGGTGGTGGGTCGTGCCCGCGCCGGTGCGCCCGAGGGGCTGGTCGTCGTCGCCGAGCACCAGACCGCGGCCCGGGGCCGGCTGGACCGGACCTGGTCGACGCCGCCTCGCTCGGCGCTGCTCTTCTCGATGCTGCTGCGGCCCACCGTGCCCGCCCGGTCCTGGCCCTGGCTGCCCCTGCTGGTCGGGCACGCCATCGGCCGGGCGTTGCGCGAGCGCGGGTACGACGCCGGGCTGAAGTGGCCCAACGACCTGCTGATCGGCGAGCGGAAGATCGTCGGGATCCTCGTCGAGCGCGTGGAGACGCCCGACGGCCCGGCCGCCGTCGTCGGCGTCGGCCTGAACGTCACCCTGGCCGCCGACGAGCTGCCCGTCCCGACCGCCACGTCGCTGGCCATCGAGTCCGGCGAGCAGCCGGACCGCACCGCCGTCCTGGTCGACCTGCTCCGCTCCCTCCGCGAGGAGTACGACGAGTGGCAGTCCGGCGGCGAGACCGCTGCCGCCCGGCTGCTGGCGTCGTACTCCGAGGCCTGCGTGACGCTCGGGCGCGACGTGCGCGTCGAGCTCCCGGGCGGCGACCTGCTGCTGGGTCGGGCGGACTCGATCGACCCCAGCGGCCGCCTGGTCGTGCAGGGGCCGGACGGTCCCACCGCGGTCGGCGCCGGGGACGTGGTGCACGTGCGCGCCGTCGGCTAAGCCCCCGCGAGGTGGGCGCGAGGTGAGATGATCCGGGGGTGCCGATCTCACCGAAGCTGCTGAACGAGGGCGAGACCATCGTCGTCAGCACGCGCACCCATCCCAAGGCCCTGCTGCTGCCGATCCTCGCGCTGGTGCTCTTCCTGGCGCTCGGGGTCGCGGTCCAGCAGCTCGTCGGCGAGCAGGTCGTCACCCTGATCGGGTGGGTCGTCGCGCTCCTGGGCATCCTGCGCTTCACGGTGTGGCCGACCCTGGACTGGCTGACGTCGTACTACGCGTTCACGGACCGGCGGCTGATCACGCGCACGGGTGTCCTCACCCGCCGCGGTCACGACATCCCGCTCTCGCGGGTCAGCGACATCGAGATCGAGCTGCACCTGATCGACCGGCTGCTCGGGTGCGGGACCCTGGTCATCAGCGACGCCAGCACCCACGGCCGCGTGGTGCTCCCCGACATCCCGCGGGTCGAGGAGACCAAGCGGCGGGTGCACGCGATGCTGCACGAGCAGGCGACGGAGACCACCACCCGCGATGAAGGACTCTGACGCCGGCGCCGAGTCCCCCGACGGTGCGGAGGACTCGGTGGGCTCGGACGGCCTGGAGCGCAAGATCCTGGGCGAGGGGCCGGTCTTCAACGCCGCCGACGTCGCGGCGGAGACGGGCATCACCGTCGACCAGGCGCGCCGGCTGTGGCGCGCCCTCGGCTTCCCCGAGCACGGCGCCGCCACGGCCTTCAACACCGCCGACACGGAGGCCGTGCGGATCGTCAGCGGCCTCGTCGAGACCGGGCTGATCGACTTCGACCTCGCGGTGAACATGACCCGCGCGGTCGGCCAGACCATGGCCCGGCTCGCGGACTGGGAGACCACCGCACTGGTCCACCGCGTCGAGGAGATCGCCGCCCAGCAGGACGAGGCGGGCCAGGGCGCGCGGGTGGCCTCCGCGGTGCGGATGTTCGAGGAGTTCTCCGAGCCGTTCGAGAAGCTCCTCGTCTACGTGTGGCGGCGGCACCTGGCCGCCTCGGTCGCGCGGGTCGAGGCTCTCGGCGCCAACGAGGAGGACCTGCACACCACGCAGCTCACCGTCGGGTTCGCCGACATCGTCAGCTTCACCGCGCTGTCGAACCAGATCAGCGAGGACCGGATCGGCGACCTGGTCGAGCTCTTCGAGTCGCGCTGCGCCGACGTGGTCGCGGCGCAGCGGGGCCGGGTCATCAAGAGCATCGGCGACTCGGTGCTGTTCGTGAACGACGACCCGATCCGGGCGTACGACACCGCCGAGGGGATCATCAACGTCATCGGGCGCGACTCGCGGATGCCCGACGTACGCCTGGGCCTGGCGACGGGGTCGGTGGTGATGCGACTCGGCGACGTCTTCGGCCCGCCGGTCAACATGGCGGCGCGGCTCACGGCGGTGGCCCGGCGCAACCGGATCATCATCGACGCGCGCACCGCGGAGCTGCTGCCCGCGGACCAGTTCGAGACCCGCCGGCTGCCCGGACGCCCGGTCCGGGGGTTCGGCATCGTGGAGCCGCTCTCGGTCCGGCGGCACTGACACTGTCCGGCCGCGATCGCCTCACCCGAAGGGGTGGACGGTTGGCAGGAAGAGGACAGTGCCATTTTGTGCCATCTTCCTCCGATCGGCCTCCGATCCTCCTACCTTGGTGCCGTGCTGGAGGTGCAGGACATCAGGATCGACCCCGCGACCCGTCGCGCCTGGAAGGGCGGCGACGAGGTCGTGCTGTCGCGCAAGGAGTTCGACCTCGTCCATGCGCTCATCTCGCGGGCCGGCGACATCGTGACCCGCGACGAGCTGATGCGCGACGTGTGGCACACGACGTTCTGGACGTCCTCGAAGACCATCGACGTGCACCTGGGCTGGGTACGGCGCAAGCTCGGCGACGACAGCCGCCGCCCGCACCTGATCACCACCATCCGCGGCCAGGGGCTCCGGTTCGAGAAGGAAGCACCGGCCACTAAGGTCTGAGCGTGACCGACCACGCTCCCACCCTCGCCGTCATCGGCGGCGGACAGCTGGCCCGGATGATGGCGCAGCCCGCCATCGCGCTGGGGCTGCCGCTGCGCCTGCTCGCCGAGGCCGAGGGCGTCTCCGCGGCGCAGGTGATCCCCGACCAGCTGGTCGGCGACTACCGCGACCTCGACACGCTGCGCGCCGTCACCGCCGGCTGCGCGGTCGTCACGTTCGACCACGAGCACGTCCCCACCGAGCACCTGCACGCCCTCGAGGCCGACGGCGTCGCGGTCCGGCCCGGTCCGGAGGCGCTCGTGCACGCCCAGGACAAGGGCGTGATGCGCGAGCGACTGGCCGAGCTGGGCGTGCCCTGCCCGCGCAACGCCATCGTCGCCTCGGTCGCCGAGGTCGAGGACTTCGGTCTCCCGTGCGTCCTGAAGACCACCCGGGGCGGGTACGACGGCAAGGGCGTCTGGTTCGTCCGCTCCGCCGAGGACTGCGCCGAGCCGCTCCGGGTCGCCGCCGAGACCGGCGTACGCCTGCTGGCCGAGGAGCTGGTCGACTTCCGCCGCGAGCTGTCCGCGCTGGTCGCGCGCTCACCGAGCGGGCAGGCGGCGGCGTACCCCGTCGTGGCCTCGACCCAGAAGGACGGCATCTGCCACGAGGTGATCGCGCCCGCGCCCGACCTGGACCCCGAGCTCGCAGGTCAGGCGCAGGAGGTCGCGCTGCGGATCGCCGGCGCGCTGGACGTGACCGGCATCCTCGCCGTCGAGCTCTTCGAGACGAACGACGGCCGGATCCTGGTCAACGAGCTGGCGATGCGCCCGCACAACACCGGCCACTGGTCCCAGGACGGCGCGGTCACCTCGCAGTTCGAGAACCACCTGCGCGCGGTGCTCGACCTGCCGCTCGGCTCGCCGGCGCCGCGGGCGCGGTGGACCGTGATGGTGAACATCCTCGGCAGCGACGACGTCTCGGTCGGGCGGCTGTACGACGGCTTCCCGCACGCGATGGCGCGCGACCCGCACCTGCGGGTGCACCTCTACGGCAAGGACCTGCGGCCGGGCCGCAAGGTCGGCCACGTGAACGCCTACGGCGACGACCTCGAGGACTGCCTGGAGCGGGCGCGGCACGCCGCCGCCTGGTTCCGCGGCGACCTCGGCAACGAAAGCGAATGAGATGACTGCCTCTGACCAGCCCCGCGTCGGCATCGTGATGGGCTCCGACTCCGACTGGCCCGTGATGAAGCTGGCCGCGGAAGCGCTGTCGGAGTTCGACGTCGCCTTCGAGGCGGACGTCGTCTCCGCGCACCGGATGCCGGAGGAGATGATCGCCTACGGCAAGGAGGCCGCGGGCCGAGGTCTGTCGGTGATCATCGCCGGCGCCGGGGGAGCGGCCCACCTGCCGGGGATGCTCGCCTCGGTCACGCCGCTTCCGGTGATCGGCGTCCCGGTGCCGCTGAAGTACCTCGACGGCATGGACTCGCTGCTCTCGATCGTGCAGATGCCGGCCGGCGTACCGGTCGCGACGGTCGCGGTCGGTGGAGCCCGGAACGCCGGGCTGCTGGCGGTGCGGATCCTCGCGGCGACCGACCCGGAGCTGCAGCAGCGGATGGTGGACTTCCAGGCCTCGCTGAAGGCGAGCGCGCAGGAGAAGGGCGCGGTCGTCCGCGGCGCCGCGACTCCGCGACGCGTGGGCTTCTGACCCCATGACCGGCCGGCGGATCGTCGGCCTCGATGTCGCGCGCTGCCTGGCGCTGCTGGGGATGGTCGCGACGCACGTCCTCGACGAGCGGGGTGCCGACGGTGCCCTGACCACCGGGCAGTGGCTCGCCGGTGGCCGCGCGTCCGCGCTCTTCGCCGTCCTGGCGGGAGTCACGCTCGCGCTGATGACGGGCGGACGTACGCCGGTGGTCGGCCGCGAGCGGCTGGCGGCGACCGCGGCGATCGCCGTACGCGCCCTGCTCGTGGCGGTGCTCGGGATGGCGCTCGCGCTGGCGGACTCGGGGATCGCGGTGATCCTGACGTACTACGGGGTGCTGTTCTGCCTCGGTGCGCTGTTCGTCGGGCTACGGACGCGGGCGCTGCTCGTGCTCGCCGGGGTCGGGGTCCTGGTGATGCCGGTGCTCTCCCGGCTGGTGCGTCCTCACCTGCCCGAGCGGGGCGTGGCGAGCCCGGCCTTCGACCAGCTCGCCGAGCCCGGCCGGCTGGCCTCGGAGCTGCTGCTGACCGGGTACTACCCGGTGCTGCTGTGGCTGCCGTACCTGCTCGTCGGCATGGCACTGGGCAGGGCCGACCTGCGCTCGCGGCGGCTCCAGGTGTGGTCGCTGGGCGTCGGGCTGGTGCTCGCCGTTCTCACGACCCAGGTCTCGCACGCCCTCACCGCACGTCACCCGGCGATGGACGGGCTGCCCGACGTCGTCGCGACCGGGATGTTCGGCAACGTCCCCGCCGACGGGCCGTGGTCCTGGCTGCTCGTGGTGGCGCCGCACAGCAGTACGCCGTTCGACCTGTCCCAGACCATCGGCAGCTCGCTGTTCGTCATCGGCGCCTGCCTGCTGCTCGTCGGCCTGCTGCCGCCGTTCCCGCACGAGGTGGTCCGCATCGTCTTCGGCGCGGGCACGATGACCCTCTCGCTCTACAGCCTGCACGTCCTGCTGCGCACCGACCGTCTCTGGCCCCCGGACGAGTCCTCGGCGTACTCCTGGCACGTGCTGATCCTGCTCGCCATCGGGGCGGCGTTCGCCGCCCTCCGCCGCCCCGGCCCGCTCGAACGCCTCGTCTCGTCCGCCTCCCACGCCGCCGCCACCCGGGTCCGACGCTGACCCGTCACTTTCTCGGCACTTTCGTCGGGGTGTCGTCGCGGAGTGACGGGTCGGCGGGGCTACCGCTTGCGCCACTCGATCGCCGGGCAGGTGTCCATGACCATGGGTACGCCGGCCGCGGTGGTGCGGGCGAACGCGTCCTCGTCGATGACGCCGAGCTGCAGCCACACGCCCTTCGCGCCGATCGCGACCGCCTGGTCGGCGAACGCCCCGGCCGCCTCCGAGCGCCGGAAGACGTCGACCACGTCGACCGGGAAAGGGATCTCGGCCAGGCTCGCGTAGCCCTGCTCGCCCAGCACGGTCGGCGCGGACGGGTGCACCGGCACGATCCGCTTCCCACGCTCCTGCAGCAGCTGCGCGATGCGGTACGCCGTCCGGCTCGGGTCGCCGGACAGCCCCACCACCGCCCAGGTCTCGCAGTCGTCGAGCATGAACCGGACCGCGTCGGGGTCCTGCCAGTCGGTCATGGCTCCATCGAAGCAGCGGGCTCCAAGGGTCGTGCGGGCCGGTCGGGGTCGGGCCGCCGTCGCCCGACGGCCGCAATTGCAGCCGCCGGACAGGTCGGCGCGCGCTCAGCCTGTCCAACGGCCGCAATTGCAGCCTCCGGACAGCCCGCGGCGCCGGATCAGTCCAGCAACCGCCGCAGCCCCGGCAGGACGTCGTCCAGGTCGCGGCCTGTCCGGAGCACCACGATGCCGGCGGTGGAGTCGGACCCGCTGCCGAAGATCCGCAGCACCTCGGCCATCGCCTCGTCGAAGTCGGACTCCGGGGTGTCGGTACGGCCGCGCAGCCACTGGCGCAGCACGTGGTTGTGCGCGGTAACGACGGCGTCGGCGAGCAGCTCGGCGTGCAGGTCGGCGCGGGAGCCCTCGCCGTACCACTGGCGGGCGAAGGCGAGGAAGACCCGCTGGTACTGCCGCTGGCCGGCGATCTCGCGGGCCCGCAGCGCGGGCACCCGGCGGGTGAGCACGTAGCGGGTGCGGGCCAGGTCGCCCTCGGCGAGGTAGTGCAGGAGCACGAGTCGGGCGGCCTCGGCGAGCGCGACGGCCTCGCCACCCGGCGCGGCGGCGTCGAGGCGGGCCTGCACGGAGGCGAGCAGGCTGTCGTGGTCGGGGAAGACCACCTCCTCCTTGCTGCCGAAGGCGCGGAAGAACGTCGTACGACCGGTGCCGGCGCGGGCGGTGATGTCGTCGACGGTCGTCTCGTCGAAGCCGCGCTCGGCGAACAGCTCGAACGCCGCCTGCGACAGCCGCTCCCGTACGGACATCTCACATCTCCTTGGTCACGCCCGATGGTACTGAGTACCATGATGGCGGTATCTAGTCACAAGACCAACAGTGCGAACGCAACCGGAACGAAGGAGCACGGCATGGTGGAGCGCGTCGGAGTCGTGGGCTGCGGCCTGATGGGTGCGGGCATCGCGGAGGTGTCGGCCCGCTCGGGTCTCGACGTCGTGGTGGTCGAGTCCAGCGAGGCGGCGGCGAGCGCCGGACGCGCGCGCCTGGAGAAGTCGCTCGCCCGGGCCGAGGCCAAGGGCAAGATCGCGAACGGCGAGACCGCGGCCGACGTGCTGGCCCGGATCCGGGTCGCGACCTCGCTCGGCGACCTGGTCGACCGCGACCTCGTGGTCGAGGCGATCGTCGAGGACGAGGCCGCCAAGGTCGACCTGTTCAAGAAGCTGGACCGGATCGTCGTGTCGCCCGACGCGATCCTGGCGTCCAACACCTCCTCCATCCCGATCATGAAGCTCGGGGTGGTCACCACCCGCCCGCAGCAGGTCATGGGCATCCACTTCTTCAACCCGGTGCCGGTGCTGAAGCTCGTCGAGCTGGTGCCGAGCCTGCTGACGTCGTCCGAGACCACCGAGCGCGCGCGCACCTTCGTCGAGGGCAGGCTCGGGAAGCAGGCCATCGACTGCCAGGACCGCGCCGGCTTCGTCGTCAACGCGCTGCTGATCCCGTTCGTGCTCTCGGCGATCCGGATGTTCGAGTCCGGCTTCGCCTCCGCCGAGGACATCGACAACGGTCTGGTGTTCGGTGCCGCGCACCCGCAGGGCCCCCTCGCGCTCGCCGACCTGATCGGCCTCGACACGGTCAAGGCCGTCGCCGAGTCGCTCTACGACGAGTTCAAGGAGCCGCTGTACGCCGCCCCGCCGCTGCTGCAGCGGATGGTCGACGCCGGTCTCCTCGGTCGCAAGACCGGCCGCGGCTTCTACACGTACTGATCCGAACCAGGAGAGAAACACCCCATGTCGAACGACTTCCCGCTCTACGGCCTGTCCGAGGAGCACCAGGCGATCCGTGAGGCCGTGCGCGCGGTCGCCGAGGCCAAGATCGCGCCGTACGCCGCCGACGTCGACGAGCAGGCGCGCTACCCGCAGGAGGCGGCCGACGCGCTGCTCGCCGTCGACTTCCACGCGCCCCACGTGCCCGAGGAGTACGGCGGCGCCGGCGCCGACGCGCTCGCGACCTGCCTGGTCATCGAGGAGGTCGCCCGGGTCGACGTCTCGGCGTCGCTGATCCCGGCCGTCAACAAGCTCGGCTCGCTGCCGGTCCAGATCGGCGGCGGCGAGGAGATCAAGAAGAAGTACCTCACCCGGCTGGCCGCCGGCGAGGGCGGCTTCTCGTACTGCCTCTCCGAGCCCGACGCGGGATCCGACGCCGCGGGCATGAAGACCCGCGCGGTGCGCGACGGCGACGACTGGGTGCTCAACGGCACCAAGCGCTGGATCACCAACGCCGGTGTCTCGGAGTACTACACGGTCCTGGCGATCACCGACCCCGACGCCCGCACCAAGGGCATCAGCGCGTTCGTCGTCGAGAAGTCCGACGAGGGTGTCTCGTTCGGCGCCCCCGAGAAGAAGCTCGGCATCAAGGGCTCGCCGACCCGCGAGGTCTACTTCGACAACGTGCGCATCCCGGGCGACCGGCTCATCGGCGAGGTCGGCAAGGGCTTCGCGTACGCGATGCAGACCCTCGACCACACCCGCGTGACGATCGCGGCCCAGGCCGTCGGCGTCGCCCAGGGCGCGCTCGACTACGCGCTCGGCTACGCCCAGGAGCGCCAGCAGTTCGGCAAGTCGATCAGCGACTTCCAGGGCCTGCAGTTCCTGCTCGCCGACATGGGCATGAAGGTCGAGGCCGCGCGTCAGATGACGTACGCCGCCGCCGGCCGCTCCGAGCGCGGCGACCAGGATCTGACCTTCTTCGGCGCCGCGGCGAAGTGCTTCGCCTCCGACGTCGCCATGGAGGTCACGACCAACGCGGTGCAGGTGCTGGGCGGCTACGGCTTCACCCGTGACTACCCGGTCGAGCGGATGATGCGCGACGCCAAGATCACCCAGATCTACGAGGGCACCAACCAGGTGCAGCGGATCGTGATGGCCCGCCAGCTCCTGGCGGGGATCCAGTCCCAGCTCTGAGGTTCCTGGTCTACGAGAAGTACGGCCGCTGCCGGAACGGTGTGAACCGTTCGGGCAGCGGCCGCTGTTATTTACCGGTCGGTTACCTGTGTCAGGACCGCCCGGGCATGGTTCGGGTCGCCCGTCGCTGTTGTCGTGAGGATTTGGAAGGTCGCGACGCTCGTCCAGGTGGATGGCAGGCCTGACCGGTCGCCGCGCCAGGAAAACGGCGTTCGGAGGACGTCGACCAGGCCATCCACAAAATCTGTCTAAAATATATACGGGGATGATTCGGGCCGACTAATCTTCCTCTCAGTGCCAAAGTCGCCCGGACAGATATGAAGGAGATCCGTGAGAGTCTCTGCCGCCATGCCCGCAGTATTGATCGCCCTGACGCTCGCTAGCCCGGCTTATGCCACCGAATCCAGTCCCGGTGCCAAGGTGGAGAAGGTGACGGTATCTTCCACGAAGATCACCGGCCGGAAGGAGCCGGTCAATGTCGCAGTCAGTCTTACCGGCGACGGCCCATTCACGTGGAGCGGTGTCCTGTCGTATCGCGCGGCCAGTGACGTCCTGGTCTCCACGGAGATCGTCGGCCCCACGGACCTGCCGACCGGCGCGAGCGTCATCACGGTGAGCGACACGGCGGTGCTGAGCTATCCAGGGGTCAGCCGGTTCACGATGACCGTGAAGGACGCCCGCGGAGCCACCACCAGTGCAGAGACCACCATCACCACGCTGAGCAGGACCACCAGGCCCCGAGTCACCGGCGTCGGAAAGCACCGGTCAAAGCCGGGCAAGCGAGTCGTGTGGGGCAAGGCGTCACGCGACCTGCCCAGCAACCGGTACCGCGTCTACCTCAGGCCGGCTGGGAAGAAGGCCTACCGCGCCATCGGCACCGTCCACGGCGCCCCCAACGGGACATGGAGGCTGGTTTCGCGCAAGATCCGACCCGGCACCGTATATGTCGTCACCGACTCGGAATTCGTCCGGAACCGCAGGTCTAAGACCTTTAGGATCACCGCGCGCGCACTGGTGAACAGAGCGAAGATCTCCTGATCTCTGCCGTTCGCGCCGGAAGGTTTGAACTACCTACAGGCGCCGCGTCACGCTTGCTCGGACAACGGGCTCCTGATGGTTCCGGTGAGCGGCCTGCGACGCAGGCGGAGCTCATTCTGCGGAGCTCATTCGCGGCCCGCCTGTTCGACGTGCCTTCGATTGGCTCAACTCGGGATTCAAAACCAACCTCCCACTCACTCACCAATCGGAAGGAACCATGCGGTTCTCATCATCCCTAACCCGTTCCAGCCTTGGGATCGTCACCATCTTGGCAATCGCAGCCGTACCAGCCGCCGCCTGGGCAGACAGACCTGAAACAGCGGCGAACTCAACTGTGGAGTGCGGCGACACCCTGCGCTTCGACGAGGCCACGGCGTATGCCTCTCTGGCATCCGAGTGCGAAACTCCTCCGGCGACCGTGACGTTCGACGATCAGACCACCCTTCTGATTCCCACCGAACCGGGCAGCAGCGTCCACATGCACGTCGACGCGGCCACGGAGAGCGACTCAGCCGAGTACAGCGCGCATCTGACAGAGGACGGCCAGCTGGTCACCGCCGTTGATGACGACCAGTACGGGACCGACGATGCCATCACTGAGGCCGACGCAGTAGTAGCCCAAGCAGGAGAGGGCCACTCAGCCCACGGCCCCCACGCATCCCGTCTGGCTGAGGAGGTCGCCGGCAAGAAGGCTGCCAAGCTCGAAGCCGCGACCCGCCGCGCTGAGGAGAGTGAGCCAGTCGGCTCTCAGCACAGGGACATCCCGGCCGCGTCCGAGAACGCCAGCTCTTCGGCCGCCGCTGCGAACTGGAGTGCTGCCACCAAGTGCGGCTACACGTCGCACGTGCCTTCGAGTAACTATCAGAAGATGGGTACCGACGAGGGCGGCTACCGGAACATCCAGTGGTACTACAACCCCGCTGGGGAGCCGACGATCTACACCGATGCTCAGTATCGGACCCGGATCAAGTCAGCGGCCGACAGCTGGGACGTCCTCTGGAACAACTGCAACATCAATGTCTCCTGGCCAAACATCTACATGGACTACCGAGGCACGACGAGCGCGGCCGCTGGCTGCAGTACTGCGCCTCCGGTCAATGTCGTCGGCTGGGCGACCATCTCCGACATGACGACCGTCGCGCGTGCCTGCAGGTGGAACTACTCGGACGGCTCCGCGCGGTTCAGCATCCAGAACAACAGAGGTCATGCGTTCTACGCCGGCGCCAGTGAGACCGCGTGCTCGAACCGGCACGACCTGGAGGCGATCATGGTCCACGAGTTCGGCCACGCCCTCGGCCTGGACCACTCGCCGCAGTCGTCGAGCCAGGTGATGCGCCCGACTGTCCATCACTGCGAGTCCTACCACCGCTACCTCGGCCGAGGCGACATCCGTGGGGTCAGGGCCATCTACGGGGTCGGGTTCTGGAACTGACCTGACGACGAGCGCAAGCCAGCAATGTGGGCAACGGCGGCTGCCGGGACGGTGTGAGCCGTCCCGGCCGCCGCCGTACTCGCTACTTCCGGCGCGTCACCTTCAGCACGACCGGCGAGGCCTTGCTCGGCGCCACCCGGGCGTCGCCCAGGTAGCGGGCCGCGATCCGGTAGGTGCCCTTGCGGAGCTTCGGTAGCCGGACCCGGGCCACCCCGCGGTTCGCCGCCTTCAGCGACACGGTCCGCACGACCGTGCCGTTGCGGGTGATCCGGACGGTGCCGGTCGGTGCCGCGACGCCCGGAGCCGTGACCCGCACGGCCACGGTGACGGGCTTGCCGGCCCGGACCTTCTTCGCGCTCAGGGCGACCCGGGCCTTCGAGCCCAGCCGGTCGACCCGGACGGCGGCCGAGGTGGCGGTGCCGGACCCGTAGCCGGTCCGGGTCGCGGTCACCCGGACGCTGAGGGCACGACCGGCGTCCGCGGCGACGGGGCGGTACGTCGCGCCGGTGGCCCGGGCGATCGCCGTACCGTCGCGCAGCCACTGGTAGGCGAAGCCGGTGCCGGCGACGTCCCAGGTGCCGGGCGTCGCCGTCAGCGTGCCGCCGACGGAGGCGTTGCCGTTCACCTGCGGAGCGGTGACGACCGCGGGCGCCGTGCCGTCGGAGAGGGCGGAGACGCCGAGCGTCACCGGGCCGACGAGCCCCGCGTCCTGCGGGCTGGCCATGGAGTACTGGCCGTTCGCGTTCGTCGCGGCCGGGAAGTAGCGGTTCTTCTTCCGCGGCGTCACGGCGATCTCGATCTCGTTCGCGCCTGCCTTCAGGAACTTGGTCACGTCGAGCTCGTACGGCGCGAAGATGGCGCTGCCGGCGTCCGTGCCGTTGACCGTCACCCGGGCGGCGGTGAACACCTCGCCGAGGTCCAGGACGTACGAGCGGCCCTTCTCCGGGGTGACGTCGATGCGCGCGCGGTAGACGCCGTCGGACACGACCGAGCGCAGCGTGCCGTCCTGGTACGTCGCGTCCTTCCAGTTGCCGAGCACGTCCTCGGTGAACGTCCGGGTCGTGACCTCGCCGCCGATGACGCCGTCGAGGTTGTCGGCGGTGACGGTGAGCGACTCGGGCGTGACCGGCAGGGTCTGCTCCGGGGCGACCCGGTTGACGCCTGCGGGCAGGCCGGAGGTGAGCTCGGCCTCGTCGATCGTGACCCCGGCGGGCTCGGCGAGCAGCGCGATGCCGTTGCTCGGCTTCGACGGCGACGAGCCGCGGCCCAGCGGGTCGTTGCCCGGGTCGAGGGTGATGCTGACGGCGCCGTCCTGCACGTCCGCCTCGTGGATGCGACCGGTCTTCTGGTCGAGCCAGTAGAAGTTCTCGTACCGCTCGTCGGCCCGGACGGTGATCGTGTTCGCGGCGGTGCTGGTGTTGCGCAGGTAGGTCAGCTCGCCGCCGTCGTCGAGCGTGCGCCGGGTGAAGCGCACGTCGGTGTTGGTGTCGTAGGTGACCTCGGGCGTGACGACCCGCTTCAGCACGTTGGCGAGGGAGGTCTCGCTGGTGCGGTGGTAGGTCCGGGTGCCGTCCAGCAGGATCCGGTCGGCGAGCGAGGCGACCTTGCGGTCCTCGGCGGCGAACTGGCCGTCGGCGTACCCCGACTGCGCGTTGGGCAGGGCGCCGTAGAAGACGATCGGCGCGCCCTGCTCGGCGAGCGCGTGCAGGTGCCGCATGGTCTCCACGGGCACCGTGGAGGTGTGCACGACCAGGGCGTCGTACGACGCCTTGCCGCCGTTGACGCTGAGCCGGCCGTCCTCGACGACGGTGTCGTCCGCCTGGATCGACTTGTCGTTGATGACGTCCCAGGCGTAGCCGTTGGCGTTGAGCGTCGGGGTGGCGCCGGTGGCGACGGCCCGGGTGTTGAACGGGGCGTAGACCGCCACGTCGCGGCTCGGGTCGCCCTGCTGCATCAGGTAGTTCAGCCGGGAGGCGTACGCGTTCAGCTGGCCGAAGTACGGCGCCAGCGTGTTCTCGGCCGACATGTTGACGCCGATGGTCGGGAACGACGCCCAGCCGTTCTCGCCGTACTGCGCCGTTCCCTTGCCGTAGGGGTAGCTCAGGCCGTGGTAGAAGAAGTTGTTCACGCCGCCGGTGGCCATCAGGTCGAAGCCGACCTTGAGCGAGTCGAGCGAGTTCTGCATCGGCGTGAGGCCCAGCGTGAACTGCTCGGCGGTGACCAGGTTCCGGTCGTGCAGATTGGCGCCCGAGGAGGCGGTGATCAGGCGGTACTCGTCGTGCTGCTCGTCCTCGGGGATGTCGACGAACTCCGCCGACCCGATGATGTCCATCGGCGGGTTGTACGCCTGCTGGCGGTAGAGCAGGCCGTGCGAGTTCGTCCCGCGCTGGAAGCCCTGCAGACCCTCCTCGAACTTCTTCCCGACCAGGGTCCGGAAGTCGGCCAGGATCCGGTTGGTCACGGCGTTGTCGGTCGAGTAGGTCAGGTAGGAGTCGGCCGCGCCGGACATGGTGTTGGGGCGGTAGGCGGCGGCGCCGAGGTTCTGCTTGTAGACGGTGGGCAGGTACTTGCTGAAGTCGTAGCCCAGGCCGTTGTTCTCGGCGTCCTTGGCCAGCTCGAAGAGGCCCTGGTTGTAGTAGAGGTCGGTGTGCAGCTCGAGGCTGTCGTTGAAGAGCGCGCGGACGTTGTCGTAGGTGTCGACGATCCGGCTCAGGTGCTCCTCGCCGACCCACTGGTTGACGTACTCCAGCGTCTTCGCCGCGTTCATGTGGTCGACGGTGAACCAGTCGGGGCGCGCACCGGTCGTGCCGGCGGCACCCGCGCCGGCGGGCACGGAGTAGAGCGCGACGACCTCGTAGTCGTCGCCGTCGGCGATGCCCGCGGTGACCTCGGCGGGCAGGGCGAAGGAGGGGCCCGAGATCTCGCTCGCGTCGACGAAGTGGCTGTCGGCCACGTCGAGGGAGATCCGCTGGTCCCACACGGTCGCGCCGTCGTCGAAGAGGGTCGCGTCGCCGGTGAGGGCGCCTGCGACGCCGGTCCGCTTGGCGACGACCACGCCCTGCAGCCGGACCAGGGACGGCTCGAACCGCGGCATCGGGTCGCCGTACTGCCGGCTCTTGGCGAGGGCGGGTACGCCGATCGCGCCGGCCTTGACCTGCGCGCCGCTGAGCGTGGCGCGGCCGAGGGCGAGGTTGCCCTCGCTGTCCTCGACCGTCGTGAACTGGCTGTTCGCGTTCCAACCGGAGCCCATGTTCAGGTCGACGGTGATGCCGAGCTCCTGGGCCTTCTTCACCGCGAACTCGAGCTTCTCGTAGAACGCCGGCGTGTAGATGTCCTGGATCCGGGCGTCGGCGACGTCCGGCACGATGCGGTACGGGTTGATCTCCACGGTCCCGAAGCCGTGCGAGGCGAGGTACTCCAGCTGCTCGGCGAGCACGTCGGTCTCGACGGCCCCGCCGGACCACCACCAGCGCACGCCCGGGCGGTACTCCATGCCCGGGGTGTCGAACTGGGTCGGGGAGACGCTGCTCCGGGAGTCGGCGGCGGCCGCCGTGGGGGCACCCGTGGCGGTGGTCAGGGTCAGGACCGAGGCGCCGAGGACCGCCGCGGTCGACAGCGCGACGGTCTTCCGCCGGGTGGCTCTGGCCCACCCTCTCGACAACTTCGTGGATCGCATGCGGTGCTTCTTTCTCTCAGTGGTCGCCGCGCCCGGGCAGGGCAGGACGGATCGCCGTCGACCACGGGGTCGGCGTCGGGAGGGCGGGCCGGATCAGCGCCGGGGCCCGCGAGATGGCCGGAGCGAACCTGAATCGTTTCAGGTTGGCGGCGGCACCACTGTGGCCCAGCCGATGTGACGACCGCAACAGGATCGGGCGGGCGATCTTCGTATGCCGCCCATGGGGGTCTCCTATACCGACAGGTCAGGCAGCGAAACCGTGTCGCGGGCGGTCGGCGCGCACCTCGTCGTACGCCCGCGCTGGTCTGATCGGGCCGCCGATCCGCGGCTGCGGGCGGACGTTTCAAGAGCCATACTCCGGTCATGGCCGGCACCAGGAACCTCGACCTCCACCTGCTGACGGCGCTCGACCACCTCCTGCGCGAGCGGTCGGTGACGGCGGCCGCGCGACGGCTGGGCGTGAGCCAGCCGTCGATGAGCGCCTCGCTGGCGCGGCTGCGCCGGCACTTCGGGGACGACCTGCTGGTCCGGCGCGACGGCGGCTACGTGCTGACGCCGCTCGCGAGCGTGATCGCCGAGCGGACGCCCGGCACGCTCGCCGAGGTCCGCGGACTGCTCGACATCTCGAACAGCTTCGACCTCGCGACGACCACGCGGGAGTTCAACTTCGTCGTCTCCGACCACTTCACGTCGCTGTACGGCGCCGCCACGGTCGACCGGATCCGGCGCGACGCCCCGCACGCGACCGTCCGGTTCTCCTCGTTCGAGGCGATCACCCTGGACGACTTCCCGGGTCACCTCATGGAGGCCGACGGCGTGATGCTCCCGCGGGCCTCGATCCCGGACTACCCGTTCGTCGACATCGCGCGCGACGACTGGGTCCTCGTCGTGTCCCGGGGCGGTGTGCTCGCCGAGCGCGACCTCACGCCCGACGACCTCGGGGCGAGCTCCTGGGTGGCCTTCCGCCTCGCCCAGGGCGGGCAGATCCCGCCGATCACCCACCTGCACAGCCAGGGCCTCGAGACCTCGCAGGACGTCCTCGTGAACAGCTTCACGAGCGTGCCGTTCCTGGTCGCCGGCAGCGAGCGGATCGGCGTCCTGCCGCGACGCCTGGCCACCCTGCTGGCCGACGTGTCCGGCACCGTGGTGAAGGAGTCGCCTTTGCCGCTGCCGTCGCTGATGATGGCCATGCTCTGGCACCCCGCCCACGAGCTCGACCCCGCCCATGTCTGGCTGCGCTCCGCGATGACCGACCTCGGGGTGTCCTGAGGGCGCCCCGCCGGCTTGTCGCGGTCTGTCGTAGGACAGAGGTGGGCGGCGGGATCCCGCCCGCCCCACAGTCGTGCCGGAAGCCGCCGGAACGACGGCGCTCAGGCGAGCAACAGCACCAGCGACAGGGCCCAACGCGCCCCCGACCGCACCGCCGCGCCATCCCGAGCAGCACGAGGACGACTGCCAGGGCGCGGGCGTGCCCGTCGCCCTCGAGATCGAGGACGTCGTCCGCGACGCCGCCGGCGATCAGCGCCGGGGTGGTGGTCGTGAACGTCGATAACGGCTAGGGCGCGGGGGTGCACGCTGCGCGGGTCGCGCGCGGGAGCGCCGGCTCCTGAGGGTTTGGTGGGGTCCTCTACGGTCGATGATCGTGTGCCGAGGCCGTCGGCCGGGCACGCGCGCATCCGAGGATGCACAGCCGCGCCGTTGCGCGGGCCAGATACCCGGTGCGTGATCGGGTTACCCCACCACGAGGTTCTCACTCTTGCGATTCCGCTTTGCCCCTTGTTCTCGCAGCGTCTCCCGCAGCGTCGCCCTCGTCGCGGCCGCCGTCTCGACGGCCGCGCTGAGCGCCGGTCCGTCGTACGCCGCCCACCCGCCCGCCCGGACCGGCGCGGGCGCGGTGGGCCAGCCGAGCGGCACCACCGCGCCACGCGCCGTCCAGCAGGTCCAGGTCAAGGACGGCCGGAAGGCCAGGCGGACGGTGGCCAGCGCTGCCGCCACGCCGGGCGGGGTGGTCCGCGCCGCCGGTGTCCGACTGAAGCGCCACGACCGGGTGCGGCTGATCCGCGCCGGCCGGGTGGTGACGGGCGAGGCGCGCCTGCCCGTCCGCGGCGGTGACCTGGTCCGGGTGGTCCGCGTCTCCAAGTCGGTCAGGTTCCGCCGGGTGACCATCGATCGGGGTCGGGCCGTCCGCACCACCAGCGAGCTCCGGCCGGGCAAGCACCGCGTGGTGTCCCGAGGTCGCGACGGCGTCCGCAAGGTCCGGGTGACCCGCTGGTCCCGCAACGGCCGCCCGGTCGACACCGACGTGGCGCGTCGGGTCGTGAAGGCGCCGGCCCCGCGCCGCGTGCTCGTCGGCGCCCGCTTCGGCACGGTGCCCGGCACCGGGCACCTCAACTGGCGGGCGCTCGCGAAGTGCGAGTCCTCGGGCAACCCGCGAGCGGTGAACGCGGCTGGCTACTACGGCCTCTACCAGTTCGACGGGGGCACCTGGCGCAGCGTCGGCGGGCGTGGCCTGGCCCACCAGGCGTCGAGCGCCGAGCAGACCTACCGGGCTCAGCTGCTCTACCGCGACCGCGGGCGCTCCCCGTGGCCGCACTGCGGTCGCCTGCTCTGAGGGAGCTGCGACCGGGGTGGTGTTCTCGGTGCTCCTGGGCCCGCCGTACGGTCGTGCCGTGAAGCTGCCGGGCGTGGAGGACGTGGAGCGGGCTGCGGTCCGCCTGAAGGAGATCGCGGAGCCGACGCCGCTGCAGCGCAGCCCCCGGCTCTCGGCCCTGACGGGGTACGACGTCTGGGTCAAGCGCGAGGACCTGCACGAGGTCCGCTCCTACAAGGGCCGCGGCGCGTACACCGTGATCGCCTCCCTGACCGACGAGGAGCGGGCGCGCGGCGTGACCTGCGCGAGCGCGGGCAACCACGCGCAGGGGGTGGCGTTCGCGTGCGCCCGGACCGGCGTACGCGCCCGGATCTTCCTGCCGCGCACGACGCCGCGGCAGAAGCGGCAGCGGATCGCCGCGCTCGGCGGCGACTGGGTCGAGGTCGTCATCGACGGCGACACGTACGACGACGCCGCGCTCGCCAGCGCGACCTGGGCCGAGGAGTCGGGCGCGACGCCGGTGCCGCCGTTCGACGACCCGCGCACCATCGCGGGCCAGGGCACGGTCGCGGCCGAGGTGCTGCAGCAGCTCGGCACGGCGCCGGACGCGGTCGTGGTTCCGGTCGGCGGGGGTGGCCTGCTCGCGGGCATGCTCGTGGTGCTGGCAGAGCACGCGCCCGCAGCGCGCGTCGTCGGTGCCGAGCCGGCCGGTGCGGCGTCGATGGCGGCCGCGGTCGACGCCGGTGGCCCGATCGGGCTGGACACGGTCGACTCGTTCGTCGACGGCGCCGCCGTACGCCGGGTCGGGACGCTGACGTACGAGGCGGTCCGGGTGCACGCGCCCGCCCTGACCGCCGTCCCCGAGGGCCTGATCTGCGTGGAGATGCTCGACCTCTACCAGTCCGACGGCATCATCGCCGAGCCCGCCGGCGCGCTCGCGACCGCGGCGCTGCGCCAGGGCCTCGACCTGCCCGCCGGCTCGACCGTGGTGTGCGTGCTGTCCGGCGGCAACAACGACGTCAGCCGGTACGCCGAGATCTGGGAGCGCGCCCTCGTCCACGAGGGGCTCAAGCACTACTTCCTCGTCGAGTTCCCCCAGGAGCCCGGCGCCCTGCGGCGCTTCCTGGACGAGGTGCTGGGGCCCGACGACGACGTCGTGCTGTTCGAGTACGTCAAGCGCTCCAACCGCGAGACCGGCCCCGCGCTGGTCGGCATCGAGCTGCAGGACCGCGACGACTTCCAGCCGCTGCTCGACCGGATGGCCGTCTCGCCGCTGCGGGTCGAGGTGGTCTCGCCGGACAGCCCGCTGTTCCGGTTCGTGCAGTAGGCGGTGCGTGTAACGACCGGCCCCGGTCGCGGCAGGTAGTCCCCGGAGGACCGCTGTCGTCGTAGCCTGCCCTGAGGGCGTACGACGCGGCGGTCGACGCAACCGAGAGGCGACCATGACCAAGCCCAGGCGCGAGGAGCTGCGCCTCGCCGCGCCCGAGATCGAGCCACCCGACCACCTGGTCCACCAGCTGGCCGAGCTGGCGAGGCAGAGCACGCCGACGGGGGTGACCCGGGGCCGGAGGACCGCCGCCGTGGTCGGCGCCGTCGCCGGGACCGTGCTGCTCTCGGTGGGGGGCGCCTGGGCGACCGGGGCGGTCACCCTCCCCGGGCTGCCGAGCCCCCGCCAGGACGCGCCGGTCTCGCCGGGTCCCACCACGCCCGCGCCGCCGGCCAGCGACTCGCCGACGAACCTGGTCGACCCCACCGGCGCGCCCGGGTCGGACGGGGCGACCGAGCCGGGGACCGAGCGTCCGGACGGCGGTACGCCGAGTGTCCCGGACCGGGGCGGTTCCACCGACCGGGACGGTTCCACCGAGCCCGGAGGCGTCCTGCCGTCCCAGGCCGCGGACCCCTCGCGGCCGGTGCCTCCGACCAAGCCGACCAAGCCCGCCAAGCCCGCCAAGCCCACCAAACCCGCACATCCCACGAAGCCGACGCACCCCGTCAAGCCGACCAAGCCGGTGCATCCCACGAAGCCGACGCACCCGACCGAGCCGGCCCGCCCCACGCAGACCGCGCGTCCCACGAAGCCGGTCCACCCCACCAAGCCGGCGAAGCCCGAGGCGCCGGCCGGAGCGGACGTGGATGGCTGACCGCGACGACGACGTCGTCGCCCGCGCGAAGGACGGGGATCCGGAGGCCTGGCGGGAGCTCCACCGGGCGCACGCGGGACGGCTCCTCGCGTGGCTCTCGACGCGCCCCAGCGGGGACAGCATGGTCGCGGGGGAGGACGTCGCGGCCGAGGCGTGGCTGGTGGCGGCGACCCGCATCGCGGACTTCCACGGCACGTCGTCGGAGTTCGCCGGGTGGCTGTTCGGCATCGCCCGCAAGATCGGCGGCAGCACGCGGCGACGCTCGGAGCGTCGTCGTACCGACCCCAGCGACCCGCACGACGCCGACGGTCACCTGCCGGCGGCCCCGGACCCGGTCCTGGCCCTCGCGGGCCAGGACTGGGTCCGCCACGCGATCGCTTCGCTTCCCCCGCGTGAGCGAGATGTGATCGGACTCGTGGACGGCCTGGGGTTCGACAACTCCGCGGCGGCGACGACGCTGGGGATCAGCGCGGTCGCGGTGCGGGTCGCCCGGCACCGCGGCCTGCGCCGGCTCCGTGGCCGGTTGTCGGGGCTGGAGGGACGCGGCCCCGAGGTGCCGCGAGGGTGACCGCCGGCCCGACGGACGTCCAGGTCAACGGGCCGGCGGTCGTTCGGGTCAGCCCTCGGTGGGCTGCTGGGCCTGGCACTTCTCCAGGCGGGCCTCGGCCTTGGCCAGCCGCTGCTGCTGGGCCTTCTTGTCGGTCCGGGCGTCGGCCCGGTCGGCCTTGGCCTCGGCGACCTGGCGCTTGGCCTGGCGGCGCTCGCGTGCGGTGTCGGCGGCGCGGACCTCGCCGCGGGCCTTCGCGACCTTGTCCTTCTGGCGCTCGAAGACGGCGGTGACCCGCGCCAGGGCGTCGGTCGCCTTGTCGACCTGCTTCTGCTGCTGGGCGCACGGCGCGGGCGGGGCGGCGCTCACGGGCGAGCTCGCGATCGTGCTGAGCGAGCCGAGGGTCAGCGCCACGCCGGCGAGGACGCCGGCAGTCCGGGTGGCTGTGTGCATGGAGGTGCTCCTTGTGGTGAGAGGTCCCGAGAACGGGGCGTTCATCCCTCACCTGCCGCGAGTCGCGGGCGGTGTTACATCGAGTTAATGGTATAAAGTCACCTGACTTAGTTTGAATTGAGGAGACCGTGACCGCCATCGACCTGCACCAGCACCTGTGGCCCGCGCCGCTGGTGGAGCTGCTGCGCCGGCGGACCCGTGCGCCGTACCTCCGTGGCTGGACGCTGCACACCGCCGGCGAGGCGCCGTACGACGTCCGCCCCGGCGACCACGACGTCGAGCGCCGGATCGACCTCGACCGGGCGGCGGGCACCGAGCTGGCCTGCGTGAGCCTGTCGGCGCCGCTCGGCCTGGAGTCGCTGCCCGGCGACGAGGCCCGCGCCGCGCTCGCCGCCTGGCACGACGGCGCGGCCGCGCTGCCCCGCCACTTCGCGCCCTGGGCCTCGGTGCCGGCCGTCGAGCCCGATCCGGCCGCGCTCGCCGAGCTGCTCGCCGGGTCGTTCGTGGGCGTGCAGCTGCCCGCGACGCAGATCGCGACGCCCGGCGGCTGGGACGCCGTCGGGGACGTCCTCGCCGTCGCGGAGGCCGCCGGCAAGCCCGTCTTCGTGCATCCCGGCCCGACCGCCGTCGACGGGGCGCCCGCGTGGTGGGCGCCCGTGGTGGGCTACGTCGCCCAGCTGCAGGGCGCCTGGTGGGGCTGGCACGCCGCCGGCGTGCGCGCCCAGCACCCCGGCCTGCGGGTGATCTTCGCGGCGGGCGCGGGCCTCGCGCCGCTGCAGCACGAGCGGCTGGCCGCCCGCGGAGGAAACGCGGGTCCGGTCGACCGCGACGTCTTCGTCGAGACCTCGTCGTACGGCGCCCAGGGCGTGGACGCCCTGATCCGGGTGCTGGGCATCGACGTGGTCGCCCTCGGGAGCGACCGGCCGTACGCCGACCCGCTGCCCGCCCTCTTCGGCGGGGCCGCGACCCGCGCCATCCGGACCGACAACCCGCTCCGCGCCCTGGGCGTCCGGAGCATCGACACGCGAGTGGAGGACGCCGCATGACCGCGACCCTGGTCGAGAGGCCGAGTGAGATCCCCGCCCGGGCGGCGACGCCGCTGGGGGGCGACCTGTCCCTGGAGGCCCTGCCGGGGCGCGACCTGGACCAGGACGAGCTGCGCTCGCTGGCGTCGTACCTCGCCCTGCGCCCCGAGCTGTGGCGCCACCACCTGGCCTTCGACGACGACGACCGCGTCTACGTCTCGCTGCATCGCGACGCTCACGTCGACGTGTGGCTGCTGTGCTGGACGCCCGAGAACGACACCGGCTTCCACGACCACGACGTCTCCTCGGGTGCGGTCGCGGTCGTCGACGGCGCGCTGGTCGAGCACAACCTCGCCGTGGGGGCCGAGACCATCGAGACCCGCCTCGAGGCGGGCCGGGTCTTCAGCTTCGGTCCCGACCACATCCACCGACTCACCGGCGCCGTGCACGGGGCGGTGTCGGTGCATGCCTACAGCCCGCCGCTGTGGCGGATGGGTCAGTACGCCGTCGGGCCGGACGGCCGGCTGCGGCGCCGGTCGGTGTCGTACGCCGAGGAGCTGCGGCCGATCGACTGACGGGGGTCCGCGGTCGCTTGCGTGCTGCGGGGGTCTCGACGGGCGCTCAGGACTTCGTCCGTTCGCTGCTCGACCACCGGGGTCAGCCGCTGCTCGACCAGCGGGTCAGCCCCGCCCGGCGATGGCCAGCAGGTCACGCACCGGCCCGGCAGGCGGGGTGCGGCCACCGACCCACACGGCGGTGAAGCGCCGGCGCAGGTCCAGCCCGGTGGTGGGGACGGCGACCAGCAGGCCGGAGTCGAGGTCCCGCTCGACCGCGCGCCGGCTGACGAACGCGGGCGGGCTCCCGGCGCGGACGCTGCCGACGACCGCGGCGTTGGTGGTCAGCTCGGCCTCCGGCGGGGCCAGGGCCGCCCCCGCGCGCGTCATCGCGTCCTCGATGACGCCGCGGGTCCCGGAGCCGCGCTCCCGGCTGGTGAGGGGGCGGGCGGCGACGGCGGCGGCGTCGAGCGGGCGGCGGCGCCGCGCCCACGGGTCGTCGGGCGCGGCGACCAGCATCAGCTCGTCGTCGCCGACGGCGCGGGACGCCAGCCCGGACAGGTCGCCGGGTCCCTCGACGAACCCGAGCCCGGCCTCGCCGGAGCGGACCGCGCCGAGCACGGCCTCGGAGTTGGTGGCGTGCAGGCTGACGGTGACCGAGCGCTGCTGGCGCAGCCGGACCAGCCACCGGGGGAGGAGGTACTCGGCGGTGGTCATGCTCGCGAAGACCCGCAGCTCCTCGGTGCGCTCCTGCCGCAGCGTGCGGAGTGCGACCTCGACCTCGTCGGCCTGCTCCAGCAGCCGGGTGCTCCACTCCACGAGCAGCCGCCCGGCGGAGGTGAGGCTCGATCCGCTGGCGGCGCGCTGCACCAGGACCAGCCCGGTCTGGGCCTCCATCGCGCGCAGCCGCTCCGAGGCGGACTGCTGGGAGATGCCCGCGACCCGACCGGCCGCGCCGATGCTCCCGTGCCGCGCGACGTCGGCGAGCAGCCGCAGCGAGGGCAGGTCGGGGAGCACCCGATCAGCCTAGCGCGCTCACAGGCACAGCCTGTGGGTTCACAGTGACGCGGTGGCTACTGCGTCCCCGGCGGCCACGTCAGGCTGGACGCATGAGGAACTTGCGCGTTGCCGTGATCGGTGCCGGCCCGGCCGGCATCTACGCCGCCGACATCCTGACCAAGGAGCACCCCGAGGCCAGCGTCGACGTGATCGAGCGGCTGCCCGCGCCGTACGGCCTGGTCCGGTACGGCGTCGCCCCCGACCACCCGCGGATCAAGGAGATCATCAAGGCGCTGCGCCGGGTGCTCTCCCGCGACAACATCCGCTTCCTCGGCAACGTCGAGTACGGCACCGACCTCAAGCTCGACGACCTGCGCCGCTTCTACGACGCGGTGATCTTCTCGACCGGCGCGATGGCCGACCGCGAGCTCGACATCCCCGGCATCGACCTGCCCGGCAGCCACGGCGCCTCCAGCTTCGTCAGCTGGTACGCCGGCCACCCCGACGCGCCCGAGTCCTGGCCGCTGCAGGCCAAGGAGGTCGCCGTCATCGGCGCCGGGAACGTCGCCCTGGACGTCGCTCGGATGCTCGCCAAGCCCGCCGCGGAGCAGCTGACGACGGAGATCGCCGACAACGTCTACCGCGGCCTGGACCTCAACCAGGCGACGGACATCCACGTGTTCGCCCGGCGCGGCCCCGCGCAGATCAAGTTCTCGCCGATGGAGCTGCGCGAGCTCTCGCACTCGCCGAGCGTCGAGGTGATCGTGCACCCCGAGGGCTTCGAGATCGACGAGGCCAGCCAGGCGGCGATCAGCTCCAACAAGGGCACCCGCCTCGTGGTGGACACCCTGCTCAAGCACGTCGAGGCCGAGCCGACCGGCGCCGCGCACCGCATCCACATCCACCTGTGCCACGCGCCGGTCGAGGTGCTCGGCGACGGCGCCGTCGAGGGCCTGCGCACCGAGATCACCGAGCTGGTCGGCGACGGCACCGCCCGCGGCACCGGCCGGTACGTCGACACCCCCGTCCAGGCCGTCTACCGCGCGGTCGGCTACCTCTCCAGCGAGGTCGCCGACCTGCCGTTCGACCACGCGGCCGGCGTGGTCCCGCACGTGGCGGGCCGGGTCCTGGACCTCGACGGCGAGGCGCTGCCCGGCACCTACGTCACCGGCTGGGTCAAGCGCGGCCCGATCGGCCTGATCGGGCACACCAAGTCCGACGCCGCCGAGACCGTGGCCAGCCTGCTCGCCGACCTGGACGCGCTCCGGAGCGCCGAGTCCGACGACCCCGCCGCGATCCTCGAGCACCTCGCCGACCGCGGAGTGGACGTCGTCACCTGGGACGGCTGGGAGCGCCTGGACGCGCACGAGGTCGCCCTCGGCGAGGCCCAGGGCCGGGAGCGCATCAAGGTGGTGCCGCGCGAGGACATGCTGCGCGCGGCGCTCGGCTGACCGCTCGGACCCGGAGCGATTCGCCCCTTCGGAGGAGATCAGTCACACTCGTGGATGGCCCCGTACGGGATCGGGCGCCGAGCGAGGAGTGAGAGTGGCCACGAGCAGCTTCAGCGAGCACTGCCGGGCCGGTGACGAGTACGCCCGTCGGCTCCGCGAGGCCCTGGACTCCCCGGTCGCGGTGCTCTCCGCCTTCGTGGGCGACCGGCAGCTCTTCCTCGGCACCGCGGGCCTGCCCGAGAGTCTCCAGGGCGTCCGCGAGATGCCGGCGCTCGAGGGGTTCTGCAAATACGTCTGGGAGAACGGCTGCCAGCTGGTGGTCGACGACACCCAGGTCGAGACCGGGATCGCCACCCACCCGCTCGTGGTCGAGCTGGGCGTGCGGGCGTACGCCGGCTGGCACATCGTCGGACAGGACGGCCAGCCGGTGGGCGTGCTCGCGGCGATGGAGTGCGACCCCCGGGCGTGGAGCTCGACCGAGCTGCTGACCCTGCTGGAGCTCGCCCAGGAGTGCGGTCCGACGGTGCGCGCGGTCGTGGCCGAGTGCGCCCCGACCGACCGGAGCGCCTGACCGCGGCACCCGTCCTCAGCGGCCCCGGTCGCTCGCTACCCGGCTCACGACCGTGCCCAGGTCGACGACCCGGTCGGCCCGGTCGACGCCCACCTGGTCGTGCGTGATCCACACGATCGTGCGGCCCGCGGCCGCGTCCAGCACCTCGGCGGCGAGCTCCTCCGCCGTGGCGTGATCGAGGTGGGCGGTGGGCTCGTCGAGCACCAGCACCGGCTGCTCCGCGAGCAGGGACCGGGCCAGTGCGATCCGTGCCCGCTCGCCGCCCGAGACCTGGGCGTGCCCGTCGCCGAGCCAGGTGTGCAGGCCGTCCGGCAGGTCGTCGAGCCAGCGTCCCAGCCGAGCGCGCCGCAGGGCGTCCTCGACCTCGTCGTCGCTCGCGCCCGGACGGGCGAACCGCACGTTCTCCACCAGGGTGGAGGCGAAGACGTGCGGGTCGTCGTCGACCAGCCCGACGAGGCGGCGTACGTCGTCGGGGTCGAGCCGGGTGGTCGGCGTACCGCCGAGACGGACCTCGCCCGCGACCGGGTCGAGGAAGCGCAGCAGCAGCGCCGCCAGGGTCGACTTGCCCGAGCCGGAGGGACCGACGACCACGACCCGCTCGCCGGGACCGACGGTCAGCGCCAGGTCGTACAGGGCGGGCCGGTCGGGCGACCAGCCCGCGGTGACGTCGTCGACGGCGACGTCGTGCCGCTCGGGCAGGGGGTCGCCGACCGTGGCGCGGACGGCGGGGCGGGTCCGCTCGAGCGCCTCGAGCCGGGCCGCGGCCGCCCGGGTGCGCGCGGAGAGGGCGCCGGCGTCGGCGACGGTCGTCAGGGTGTCGGCGAGGGCGAGCGGTACCAGCACGAGCAGGGCCAGCACGGGGGCCGACACCTCGCCCGCGCCGTACGCCGGCGCGCCCGCCCAGGCGGTGAGGGCGACGCCCGTGCCGCAGGCGAGCAGCACGGCGGCGCGAGCGGCGCCGAGCCAGGCGGCGGCCCGGGCGGCGGCGCGGCCGAGCCGGTCGCTGAGGCGGGCGACCCGGTCGACGGCCGCGGGCTCGGCCTGCCACATCACCAGCTCGGGGGCGACCTGGGCGGTCTCGACGGCCGCCTCGGACACCTCGGCCCGCAGGCCGACGGAGGCCCGCTCGGCGGCGCCTGCTCCCAGCCGGGCGAGGGCGAAGGCGAGCAGGCCCGCGACGAGGCAGACCGCGGCGACCACGGCACCGGCGGCGGGTAGCAGCCAGGCCGTGACGGCCGTCGCGACGACGGCGACCAGGGCGCCGGAGCGCAGCGGGAGCTTGACCCGCAGGGCGTCGTCGACCACGCCGTCGACGTCGTCGACGACCGAGGCCAGCAGGTCGCCGCGACGCCGGCCGAGCCGACCGGGGACGAGCGGCACCAGGGCGTCGTACACCTCGACGCGGCGGCGGGCGAGCAGCCGCAGGGCGACGTCGTGGGAGCGCAGCCGCTCGACGTACCGCAGCACCGGCCGGGCCAGGCCGAAGGTGCGGACGCCGACGATCGCGACCATCAGCGTGAGCACCGGCGGCTGCGAGGACGCCTGGACGATCAGCCAGCCCGCCGTCGCGGTGAGCGCCACGCCCGCGAGCGACGCCAGGGCGCCCAGCAGGGTGCTGGCGGTGAGACCGAGTCGTCCTGCCGGCTCCTCGTCCTCGGCCGGTACGGCGGGGGAGCGGTGAGCAGGCAACCGGTCCGCGACCCCGGACGGTTGCCTGCTCACCGCCGTCTCGGGTACGGCGGCCGGAGCCGCCAGGTCGACGGCCAGGTCGACGACGTGGTCGGCCAGCGCGACCAGCGCGGGCCGGTGGGCGACGACCACGACCGCGCTGGTGCGGCCGAGCTCGACGACGGTGTCGGCGATGACCTGCTCGGTCAGGTCGTCGAGGTGCGCGGTCGGCTCGTCGAGGAAGACCCAGGGCCGCTGCGCGAGCACCACCCGGGCCAGCGCCAGCCGGGCGCGCTCGCCGGCGGACAGGCTCACGCCGTCCTCGCCGAGCGGTTGGGCCAGCTGCCAGGGCAGCGCGCGGACCCGCTCCTCGAGGGCGACGGCGCGCAGCGCCGACCACAGGTCGTCGTCGCTCGCCTCGGGGCGGGCCAGACGCAGGTTGTCGGCGATCGACCCGGCGACGAAGACCGGTCGCTGGGAGACCCAGGCGACCTGCGAACGCCAGGCCTGGCCGCCGACCTCGATCCCGCCGACCTCGACCCGCCCGGCCGTGCGCGGCACCAGGCCGACGAGCGCCGCCAGCAGCGTGGACTTCCCGCAGCCCGACGGTCCGGTGACCACCGTGACGCCGCGGCCGGGAATGACGACGTCGACGCCGTCGAGGGCGGGGACGGTGCGCCCGGGGTGCCGGACGGTGAGGCCGGTGGCGAGCAGCGCGCTCTCCGCCGGCGCCGGGGTGCCGACGGGCTCGTCGGGGGTCCCGGTCACCAGCTCGTGCACCTGCTCGAAGGTGGCGACGCCCTCGGCTGCGGCGTGGAACTCCGCGCCGACCCGGCGCAGCGGCCAGTACGCCTCGGGCGCGAGCAGCAGCACCAGCAGCGCGGTGTGCAGGTCCAGCCCGCCGTGCGCCAGTCGGACTCCGACGACGACGGCGACGAGCGCCACCGAGAGGGTGGCGACCAGCTCGAGGACCGCCGAGGAGGCGAAGGCCACCCGCAGGGTGCCCATGCTGGCCCGGCGGTAGCGGTCGGTGACCCGGCCGATCGTGGCCGACTGGGCGCGCGCCCGGCGGTGCGCGACCAGCGTCGGCAGGCCGCGCACCACGTCGAGGAAGTGCCCCGACAGCGACGCCATCGCCCGCCACTGCTCCTCGGCCCGGTCGCGGGTGGCGAGGCCGACCAAGGCGCCGAAGACCGGCACCAGCGGCAGGGTCAGCAGCACCACCAGCCCGCTGAGCGGGTCCAGCCACGCGATCGCGGCCAGGGTGATGACCGGCAGCACCCCGGCGAGGACGACGGCGGGCAGGTAGCGGGTGAGGTACGGCTCCGCGGCCGTGACGCCCCGGGTGAGCAGGACGGCGTCGGCCGAGCGAACCTCGCGCCGGCGCAGCACCGCGGCCACGACCTGGCGGCGCAGGTGGGTGCCGACGACGGAGGCCGCGCGGGCCGCCAGCAGGTCGCCGACCCAGCCGGTCAGCGCCCGGGCCGCGAAGACCCCGGCCACCGCGACGGCCCAGCCCAGGAGCTCCTCGCGGCGCACCGCGGCCACCAGGAGCCCGGTGACCGCCCAGGCCTGCCCCACGATGAGCAGCGCCCCGAGCCCGCCCGTCGCCAGGACCCCGGCCAGCGGGACCCGGGCGGGGGCCAGCTGCCGGCGCAGCCGCGCATCGGTCGGCCTCATCCCGGCGTCACCGCGGGCCGGCCGCGAGGACCGGCTCCGGGATGTGGTGGACGGCGATCCGCTTGCGGAAGACCCAGTAGGTCCAGGCCTGGTAGGCGAGCACCATCGGCGTGAAGATCGCCGCCACCACCGTCATGATCTTCAGCGTGTACGCCGTCGCTGCGGCGTTCGTGGTCGTCAGCGACGTCCCGTCGGCCAGCGTCGAGGGCATCACGTCGGGGAACAGGGCCAGGAACAGCCCGGCCACCCCGACGGCGATGGCCACGAAGGTGCCCAGGAACGCCCAGCCCTCGCGGCCCGCGACGGCGGCGGCGATGCCGGCCACCAGCGCGAGCGCGGCGACGACGAACGCGACCGCCGAGGCGGCGTCCCCGGTCTTCACCTGGGTCCAGCCGAGGAACAGCACCGCGACCGCGGCGGCCGCGACCCCGAGCTTCACGGCGAGCGCGCGGGCGGCGTACCGGATCGGGCCGTCGGTCTTCAGCGCGATGAACATGGCGCCGTGGGTGAGGAACAGCAGCAGCGTCATCGCCCCGCCCAGCAGGGCGTAGGGGTTGAGCAGGTTGAAGAAGCCTCCGACGTACTCGAAGTCCGCGTCGATCGGGACGCCGCGCAGGATGTTCGCGAACGCCACGCCCCACAGCACGGCGGGCACGAAGGAGCCGATGATCAGCACCAGGTCCCAGCGCTGCCGCCAGGAGGCGTCGTCCCGCTTGTGGCGGTACTCGAAGGCCAGGCCGCGCACGATCAGCGCGACCAGGATCAGCAGCAGCGGCAGGTAGAAGCCGCTGAACAAGGTGGCGTACCACTCCGGGAACGCCGCGAAGGTCGCGCCGCCGGCGACCAGCAGCCAGACCTCGTTGCCGTCCCAGACCGGGCCGATCGTGTTGATCAGGACGCGCCGCTCCCGGTCGGACCTCCCGAGGATCGGCAGCAGCATGCCGACGCCGAAGTCGAATCCCTCGAGGGCGAAGTAGCCCATCCAGAGGATCGCGATCAGCGCGAACCAGACGGTGGTGAGTTCCATGTCTTCTCAGTCCTTGTCGAATCGCGCGGTCAGTACGCGAACGCGAGCGGCTTGTCGTCGTCCGCGTCGGTGCGGACCCGGGGGAGGTCGTCGTCGGTGATCGGGTCGGCGCCCTTCTTGATGTAGGTGAGCAGCAGCCGGACCTCGACGACGGCGAGGACGCCGTACACGACGGTGAGCGTGATCAGCGAGATGAGCATCTCGGTGGCGCTGACGCCGGGGGAGACGGCCGACGCGGTCGTCATCAGCCCGAACACCGCCCACGGCTGGCGGCCCATCTCGGTGAAGATCCAGCCCGCCGAGTTGGCCAGCAGCGGCAGGAACGGCAGCAGGAGTACGGCGGTGTAGAGCAGCCGGCCGCGGGGGATCCGGTCGCGCCGGGTCGCCCAGAGCACCCACAGCGCGACGGCCATGGCCGCGAACCCGAGGCCCATCATGAAGCGGAAGGTCCAGTAGGTCACCGGGATGTACGGCGTGTAGTCGCCCGCCGAGTAGTACGCCGCGCCCGGGTCCTGGCCGTAGGTCTCCTGGTACTGCTCGCGCAGCTCGTTGATGCCTTTGACCTCGCCGTCCCAGGTGCCGGTGGCGAGGAACGAGAGCAGGTTGGGGATGACGATGGAGAACTTCTCCTCGGTGCCGTCCGGCGTGCCGACGGTGAAGACCGAGAACGGCGCGGGCTGCTCGGTCTCGTAGAGCGCCTCGGCGGCCGCCATCTTCATCGGCTGGACCTCGGTCATGATCTTGCCCTGCACGTCGCCGACCAGGACGACGCCGAGGCCCGAGACCAGCACCAGCGCAGCGCCGCCGCGGACGGCCTTGCGCCACATCCCGGCGTCCTCCGACGCGGGGTCGCTCTGCCGGCGCAGGTGCCAGAAGGCGATGCCGACGACGAACGCCGCCGCGGTCATGTACGCCGCCAGGATGACGTGCGGGAAGGTCACCAGCTGGACCTTGTTGAACATCACCGCGGCGAAGTCCGTCATCTCCGCCCGGCCGGTGTCGGGGTTGAAGGCGAAGCCGACCGGGTGCTGCATCCAGGAGTTCGCGGCGAGGATGAACCAGGCCGAGAACAGCGTCCCGACGTGCACGACCACCATGCAGGCCGCGTGCACCTTCCCGGGCAGCCGGTCCCAGCCGAAGATCCACAGCCCGAGGAACGTCGACTCCAGGAAGAAGGCGAGCAGACCCTCGATGGCCAGCGGGGCACCGAAGACGTCACCGACGAAGCGCGAGTAGTCGCTCCAGTTCATCCCGAACTGGAACTCCTGGACGATGCCGGTCACGACGCCGATGGCGAAGTTGATCAGGAAGAGCTTGCCGAAGAACTTCGTCAACCGGAGGTACGCCGTGTTGCGGGAGCGCAGCCAGCGGATCTCGTAGTAGGCCACCATCGCGGAGAGACCGATGCTGATCGGGACGAACATGAAGTGGTACACGGTGGTGATGCCGAACTGCCACCGGGCGATGTCGAGCGGATCCACGAGGGCTCTCCTGAGCGGGGTCGGGGTGGGACACGACCACGCTAGGTAAAGAGCAGGCTCAGCGGAGTGGCCCGACGGCCCCGCGCGCGGGGACCTTGGTCCCCTGCGTCCCGGGACCGTCCAGCACCTCCGCGAGCGGGCGCCGGGGCGTGGCGGGGAGGTCGCTGAGACCGATCTCCTGCCAGCCCAGGCGGAGCAGCAGCTGAGGCTCCACGAGCCCGCCGAGCACCTCGTGGTGCAGGGCCGAGCGGGTCTCCTCGACCTCGAGCAGCTGGCTCAGCGGCACCACGGAGAGCCCCTCCTGGGCGGCGCGCAGCCACAGCTCGCTGAGCGCCTCGCCGGCGGCGAGCCAGGCGTCGGGGTCGTCGGTCGTGGTGCACAGCAGCAGGACGCCGTCCGGGCGCTCGACGGCGTCCGAGCGGGCCTCCTCGGCCCAGCGGCGCTGCTCCTCGGCGTACCTCCCGTCGGCCGCCTCGGCGGCGCGGGCGCGGGCGGCCAGCAGCTCGACGCGCAGCCGGTCGGCGATGCCCGTGACCGGGACGACCCGGACGCCGGGGTCGCGGATCCCGGCGGCGAGCTCGCCCAGCTGCTCCTCGGTCACCGGCCACGCGGTGAACCGCCGCCGGTCGGTACGGCGCGCCAGCAGGGTCTGCAGCCGGTCGGTCGCGGCCGCCGTGCGCCGGGCCGGGACGAGCTCGAAGCGCGCCAACAGGTCGGGCTGCTCCGGGTCGGGGTGCCGGACCACGCGGGCGTCGTACCCCAGCCCGGCGGCGGCGACGATCGCGTGGTGCAGCGCGGCGCCGCAGCTGATCAGCAGGCTGCGTCCCGCGGGATCGGCCACGGGCAGCTGGCGGGACCGGTCCGCGCGCAGCTCGATCCGGTCGCCGTCGACCCGCCAGCGCCAGGGCTGCGTGTTGTGCACGCTGGGCGCCCGGCAGGCGAGCTCCACCACGCGCGCCGGTGACGGACGGGACGAGGGCATAGGAGCAACGATGCGCCCTCGACCCCCGTCGCCGACAGGGACGAAGGTCCCACGCCCGCCGGGTCCGGGGCCGTCGACCGCCCGGGGCGGGATCGGTAGATTCCGGGGCATGACGACGAGCGAGCCGATCAAGGTCTTCCTCCTCGACGACCACGAGCTGGTCCGCCGGGGCATCCGCGAGCTGCTCGAGAGCGAGGGCGACATCGTCGTCATCGGCGAGTCCGGTCTCGCCGAGGAGGCCGCCCGCCGGATCCCGGCCCTGCGTCCCCACGTCGCGATCCTCGACGGCCGGCTGCCGGACGGCTCCGGCATCGACGTGTGCCGCGAGATCCGCTCGCGCGACCCCGAGATCAAGGCGTTGATCCTCACGTCGTACGACGACGACGACGCGCTGTTCTCCGCGATCATGGCCGGGGCCGCGGGCTACGTCCTCAAGCAGGTCCGCGGCACCGACTTCGTCGACACCGTCCGCCGGGTCGCCGCCGGCCAGTCGATGCTCGACCCGGCCGTGACGCAGCAGGTCCTCGACCGGCTCCGCGAGGGTCCGAAGACCGATCCCGCGCTGGACCAGCTGACCGCGCAGGAGCTGAAGATCCTCGAGCAGATCGGGCAGGGCCGGACCAACCGGCAGATCGCCGAGGCGATGTTCCTCGCCGAGAAGACGATCAAGAACTACGTCTCCTCGCTGCTCGCCAAGCTCGGGCTGGAGAGCCGCACCCAGGCGGCGATCTTCGCCACCAAGCACCTCGACCAGTGAGCGACGACCCGCACGAGGACCCGCTGCGCGAGGTCGCCTTCGACGCGTTGCTGCGCGAGGTGCTCACCCGCGTCGACGTGGTCCTCGACGACCAGGCGCGCTGGCGGCTGCTGCTCGACGCCGTCGTCGGCATCGGCGCCGACCTCAGCCTCGACGGCGTGCTGGCCCGGATCGTCCGCGTGAGCAGCGAGCTCGTCGGTGCGCGGTACGCCGCCCTGGGCGTGCTCGGCGCCGGTCCCGGCAAGCGGCTGCGGACCTTCGTGCACCACGGGATCGGCGAGGAGGAGGTCCTGGAGATCGGCGACCTGCCGACCGGCCACGGGCTGCTCGGGCTGATCATCGACCAGCCGCACCCGCTGCGGCTGCACGACATCGCCGAGCACCCGGCGTCGTACGGCTTCCCGCCGCACCACCCGCCGATGCGCTCCTTCCTCGGCGTCCCGGTGCGGATCCGCGACCAGGTCTTCGGCAACCTCTACCTGACCGAGAAGGCCGGCGGCGAGGACTTCACCCAGGCCGACGAGGACATCGTGGTCGCGCTCGCGGCCGCGGCCGGCGTGGCGGTCGAGAACGCCCGGCTCTACGAGGAGGCCTCGCAGCGGGAGCGGTGGCTCTCGGCGACGGCCGAGATCACCCGGCTGCTCTCCGGCACGACCGTCGGCGCGGACGCGCTCCAGGCGGTCGCCGACAGCGCCCGCGCGGTCGCGGCCGCCGACGTCGCCTGGATCCTCGCCGGCGACTCCGACGCCGAACTGGCCGTGGAGGCGGTCTCCGGCCAGCGGGTCGACGCGGGCCTGTTGGAGGCCCTGGCCCGCCAGGACGCGCTCGCCGAGGAGGTCGTCCGCACCGGGGTGCCGACCTCCGTCCCGGACCTCGACGCCGAGGGGCTCGGGCCGGCGGTCGTCGTACCCCTGCGGAACGGGGCGGGCATCGAGGGCGTGCTCGCGCTGGCCTGGCACCCCGCGAACGTCGAGGCCTTCCACGCGGTCGACGCCGCCCTGCCGGCCGCGTTCGCGGAGCAGGCGGCGCTGGCGCTGCAGGTGGCCCGGCACCGCGAGGACCAGCAGAAGCTCGCCGTCCTCGAGGACCGCGACCGGATCGGCCGGGACCTGCACGACCTCGTCATCCAGCGGCTGTTCGCGATCGGGCTGGGGCTGCAGGGCGCCGGCCGGCTCGCCGACCAGCCGCAGGTCACCGAGCGGCTCGAGACGGCCGTCGACGACCTGGACGCGACGATCCGCGACATCCGCCGCTCGATCTTCGCGCTCAGCTCGGCCGACGAGTCGACCGACCTGCAGTCGGAGATGACCCGGATCGTCGACCGGGCGGCGGCCAACCTGGAACGGCGCCCGGCGCTGACCTTCCGCGGACCGGTCCGCACCCGGATCGCCCCACGGGTCGCCCCGCACCTGCTCGCCGTCCTGGGGGAGGCGCTGTCGAACGCCGTCCGGCACGCCGGCCCCGCCGCGATCACCGTGTCGCTCACCGTCGGCGACGAGATCGAGCTGGTGGTGCGCGACGACGGGGTCGGCATGGCGGGGGAGGTCGCCGAGAGCGGCCTGCGCAACATGCGCGACCGCGCGGAGCGGCTGGGCGGGACGTGCCGGATCGAGTCCGCGCCGGGGAGCGGCACCGCCGTCGTCTGGACGGTGCCGACCTGACTAGCCTCCTGGCCATGGGGAAGCGCATCGAGATCACCACCGCCGACGGCACCGCCGAGGCCTACCTGACCCGGCCCGACGACCGGCCGCGCCCGGGGGTGCTGTTCTACGTCGACGCGATCGGTCTGCGCCCGCGGACCGAGGCGATGGCCGACCGGATCGCCTCGTGGGGGTACGTCGTCCTCGTGCCGCACGTCTTCTACCGCGACGGCTCCGCCGCCGACCTCGCGCCGAAGGCCGACCTGCGGCAGCCGGAGGCGCGCGCGGCGTTCTTCGCCGACGGCGTGATGGACCGGGTGAACGCGCTGACCCCCGACCGCTCGCTCCCCGACGCCGAGGCCTGGCTCGACGAGCTGCTCCGGCACGCCACCGGACCGGTCGGCGTGACCGGCTACTGCATGGGCGCGCGGCTCGCCGTACGCACCGCGGCGCTGCGGCCCGACCTGGTCGCCGCGGTCGGCGGCTTCCACGGCGGCGGGCTGGTCACCGACGCTCCCGACAGTCCGCACCGGGTGGTGGACGGCGCCCGCGCGGAGTTCCTCTTCGGGCACGCGGACCAGGACGCCTCCATGCCGCCCGAGGACATCGGGACGCTGGCGGCCGCCCTCGACGAGGCCGGCGTCGTGCACCGCGAGTCCGTCTACCCGGGGGCTCGGCACGGCTACTCGATGGCCGACTCCTCGTCGTACGACGAGGCCGGGGCCGAGCGCCACTTCCTCGAGCTGCGCGAGCTGCTCGACCGGACGATCGGCGCGGCGGTCCAGACCGGCGCTTAGCCCGTCGCGGGGCGGGTACGGACGACCGGGAGCCGGGACCGTCTCCACCCCCACTCAGGCGGTCCCGGCTCGTTTCCCCGCTCGGTGGCCGGGTTACTGGCTGGCCATGACGACCTCGAAGCTGAAGTACACCGTTCCCGGCATGTCCGAGGCCGACGCCGAGCGCGTCGTGGACCTGCTGCAGAGCCGCCTGAACGCGGCCAACGACCTGCACCTGACCCTCAAGCACGTGCACTGGAACGTCGTCGGCCCGCACTTCATCGCCGTCCACGAGATGCTCGACCCGCAGGTCGACGCCGTACGCGGGTTCGCCGACGACCTCGCCGAGCGGATCGCGACCCTCGGCGGGTCCCCGGTCGGCACCCCCGGCCGACTCGTCGAGGCCCGCACCTGGGACGAGTACAGCATCGGCCGGGCCACCACCCAGGAGCACCTGGGCGCGCTCGACCTCGTCTACCACGGCGTGATCTCCGAGTACCGCGACGGCATCACGGAGCTCGAGGAGCTCGACCCGGTCACCCAGGACATGTTCATCGCCCAGACCGAGCAGCTGGAGCTGTTCCACTGGTTCATCCGGGCGCACCTGGAGGACAAGAGCGGCAGCCTCTCGACCGCGGGTGCCGACACCGAGAGGGGCGCCGCCAAGAAGGCCGCCTCCAAGAGGACGAGCCGCAAGAAGGGCTGAGCCCTACCCCGACCGACCGGCCCGCGCGGCCTGGTCGAGTGCCTCCCGCAGGTGCTCGGTCAGGCCGCGCGGGTCGTCGTACACCGCGACGGCTCCGGCCTCGCGCAGCTCCGCCGCACCGACGCCGCCGCTGCGCAGCCCGATCGTGGGGATACCGCGCTCGTTCGCCGCGGCCACGTCCCACACCGAGTCGCCCAGCATCACCGCGCGCCCGCCGCCGACCCGGTCGAGCGCCGCGTCGAGGAGCTCGGGGTCCGGCTTCGTGGCCGACGCGTCCTCGGCCGTCGTCCACGCCGCGGCGCGGTCCCCGGCGTCCAGCAGCTCCAACGCGTGCTCGGCGTGGCGGGGGATGCTGGAGCTGGCCAGCACGACGGTGAGTCCGGCGTCGCCCAGCGCGTCGAGCAGGTCCCGGGCCCCGTCGAGGAGCCGGGTCTCGTCGATGATCTCGTCGTACTCCCGCTCCCAGCGCTCGCGCACCTCGTCCCCGTGCCGCTCCTCCACCCCGTCGCCGGCCACCGCGCCCACGAGCCGGTCGCCGCCCATCCCGAGGTGCCGGTGGATCCGCCATCCCGGGACCGTGATCCCCACGTGCGCGAACGCCCGCACCCAGGCCAGTGTGTGGTGGTAGTTCGAGTCCAGCAGCGTGCCGTCGATGTCGACGATCGCGGTGTCGAGGTCGTGGGACATGCCGACCCGTTACCCCGGGACCTTCAAGCGATGCCGACCCGTCACTTTCTCGGCCTTTTTCGCGGTGTGTCGCCGCACGATCGACGGGTCGGCGGACCTGCGGGTCAGCGCGGGGGGAGGCCCGTCGGCGTGCAGAGCTTGTCGTCCATCTCGTCGACCTTGTCCTCGCGCATCGCCTGGAACATCTGCTCCGAGCGCTCGTCGTCCCAGTTCACAGCGAGGTCGGCGATGGGGACGGTGCAGGTCAGGCCGTTCTCGCCGTTGACGCGGGTCATGGCCATCGCCCACATGCCGGCGCGGACGGGGCCGGTGCCCTCGCCGAAGCCGAAGAAGCCGGGGATGGCGTTGTTGAGCTGCCAGTAGCGGACCGGGTTCAGGACCGTCCAGGGGGAGAGGACCTTCTTGCCGACCGCCGAGACGACCTCACGCTGGTGCTTGACCCGGGTGATGTCGCCGAGGGCGGCGTCGGTCTTGCGCGAGCGCGCGTAGCCGAGCGCGGTGACGCCATCGGCCTCCTGGCAGCCCTTCTTGATGTCCAGGTTGGCCTGCTTGTCCTTCATGTCCTTCTCGGGACAGATCTCGATGCCGCCCACCGCGTCGACGACGCCGGCCAGCCCGCCCATCCCGATCTCGACGTAGTGGTCGACGCGGATGCCGGTGTTCTCCTCGATGGTGCGGGTCAGCAGCCGCGGGCCGCCGAAGGCGTACGCCGCGTTGATCTTGGTCGTGCCGTGCCCGGGGATCGGGACGATCGAGTCGCGAGGGATCGACATCAGCAGGTTCGGCCCCGCGCCGGTGTGCAGCAGCATGATCGTGTCGGTGCGCTGGCCGGCGGCGCCACCGGTGCCGAGCTTCTTGCGCTCCTCCTCGCTGAGGTCGCCACGTGAGTCGCTGCCGACCAGGAGGTACGTCGTGCCCGGCTGGTCGTCGGGCCGGCTGCCGCGCGGCTCCCACTCGACCTTGTCGACGCTGGTCCACGCGTAGATCGGCACAGCGACGAGGAACACGATCCACGCGGCGACCAGCAGCAGGACGTAGCGGAACCGGAACCGGGGCCGGCGCAGTCGCGGCCCGGAGCCGCCGCCGCTGCTCGGCGGAGTGGAGGGCGCCGGCGTGGGCGCGGGCCGGGGAGCGCGCGGCGGCGGGGGAGGCGGCGTCGTCGAGGACCCCGGCGGCTGGACGCGCATCACCCGGGTCTCGTCGGGGCGCGGCTCGCGCTGCTGCCGCGGGACGGGTCGGGTGGGGTCGTTGCCGGGCTGGTTCTTGCCGTAGAGCCAGCCGAACTCCGGGTCCCCGTCCCCGGAGCCGTCGTTCCGGGGACGGTCTGCCATGGCGCTGACGCTACCGTGCGGTCATGAGCCAGGAGCTGTCCGGCAGGCCGCCCTCGTACGCGCGCGTGTCGTTGGCGCTGATGACGTCGGGGCGCGAGGCCAACCTGCTCGGCAACATCCACGGCGGCGAGATCGTGAAGCTCGCCGACTCCACCGCGGGCGCGGTCGCCCAGCGCCACAGCGGCGGGCCGGCGGTCACCGCCGCCCTCGACGAGATGGCCTTCCTGGCGCCGGTGCACGTCGGCGACATCGTCCGCACGCAGGCCCAGGTCAACTGGGCCGGCCGCTCCTCGATGGAGATCGGCGTCCGGGTCGAGGCGCAGCCGTGGAACGACCCGTCGGTGAGCGCGCTGCACGTCGCGTCGGCGTACTTCGTCTTCGTGGCCATCGACGCCGACGGCCGGGCCCGCGCCGTACCTCCGCTGCTGCCCGAGACACCCGACGAGGTACGCCGCTGGCGCGAGGCCGAGATCCGGCGCGCCCACCGGCTGGCCCGGCGCGAGGAGATCGAGTCGGGTCGAGCGGGTACCTGAGCCGCGTGACGAACTGGCGGCACGTGCGCACCGAGCGTCTCTGGCTCGACGCGCCCACGGTCGCCGACGTCGCGGACCTGCACGGGATGCACGCCGACCCGGAGTCCTGGGTGCAGTTCCCGCCGGGTCGCCACGCCGACCGCCTGATGTCGGAGCAGATGGTGGTGATCGGCGATCGGCAGTGGGCGTCGTACGGGCTCGGCTACTGGTCGGTGCGCGACCGCGAGGGCGGGTCCGTCGTCGGCCGCGGTGGCTGCGCGGTCCCGCTGGACCGGACCTGGTGGAACCTCTACTACCGCTTCGACACTGCCGTGCAGGGGCGCGGGTACGCCGCCGAGATGGCGCGTACGGCGATCGAGGCGGCCCACGACGTGAGCCCCGACCGGCCGGTGCTGGCCGTGCTGCTGGAGCACAACGAGCCGTCGCGCCGTACGGCGGAGCGGGTCGGGCTGCGGCAGGTCTGGCGAGGCCGCGACGTGGGCAACCCCGACCCGGCCGCGATCCGGCTCGTGTACGTCGACCGCGAGCCCGGCCCCGAGCTGATGGCCGAGATCTCACGTCATTGCGAGCCGCCCGGCGCGTCGTGACCCGCTGTGACACGTGTGGCTGGTGATACTGGCCGGGCAGCACTGACCTTCCCCTTCAGTACTCACCCGCAGTACGCAGCACAGAGAGGCATCTCGATGCCTACGCCACCCGCTTCTTCCCCCGGGTCGCACCCCGGACCCGCACGCGACCACGTGCGCACCTCGGTCGCCGAGCGTGCCGCGCGCGTGCGGTTCCGCCGGGCGCTGTCCCTGATGGCGATGACGCTGCTCGTGCCGGGCTCGGCCCAGTTGAGCGCGGGCAACCGCCGGGTCGGGCGGATCGCGGTCACGACCTGGCTGGTGCTGCTCGTCGTCGGTCTGGTCACCGCGCTCGTGCTGCTCGTGCACCCGTCCAGCGCGGTGTCCCTGGCGACGCAGCCCGGACTGCTGCTCGTCCTGCGGCTCGGCCTGATGGTCGGCGCGGTCGCGTGGGCGTACCTGTTCGTCGACGCCTGGCGGATCGGCCAGCCGCTGACCCTCGGCCTCGGCCACCGGCGCGCGATCGTCGGCGTGAACGGCCTGCTCTGCTTCACGGTCGCGGGTGTGATGCTCTTCGGCGCCCACCTGGTCGCCGTCCAGCGCGACTTCATCCTCACCACGTTCGGCGACGGCTCCGCGAGCGACGCCGCGAACGGCCGCTACAACGTGCTGCTGCTCGGCGGCGACTCCGGCGCCGACCGGTGGGGGCTGCGTCCCGACTCGATGACCGTCGCCTCGATCGACGCCGACACCGGCAAGACCGTGCTCATCGGCCTGCCGCGCAACATGGCGAACTTCCCGTTCCGCAAGGGCTCGGTCATGCACGAGCAGTTCCCCGACGGCTTCGACTGCGACGGCTGCTACCTCAACGGCGTCTCGACCTGGGCCGGCGACAACACCAAGCTGTTCCCGGACTCGAAGAACCCGGGCGTGGACGCCACGATCGAGGCGATCGAGGGCATCACCGGCCTGGAGATCAGCTACTGGGCGATGGTCAACATGAAGGGGTTCAAGAACCTCGTCGACGCGGTCGGCGGGGTCACCCTCAACGTCCGCTCCCGGATCCCGGTCGGTGGTCTCGGCAGCGACGTCACCGGCTACATCGAGCCCGGCAACCGCAAGCTCACCGGCTTCGAGACGCTCTGGTACTCCCGCGCCCGTGAGGGCTCCGACGACTACTCGCGGATGGCGCGGCAGAAGTGCGTGATGAGCGCGATGCTGGGCGAGATCAGCCCGCAGGTCGCCGTACGCAACTTCGAGAAGATCGCCAAGGCATCCTCGGCGATGATCTCGACCGACCTCCCCGCCTCCGAGATCGACACCTTCGCCTCGCTCGCCATGAAGGCCCGCGACCACAAGATGGCGACGCTGTCGCTGGTCCCGCCGCTGGTGAACACGGCGAACCCCGACATCAAGAAGATCCGCGCCGAGGTCCGCAAGGCCATCGACCGCTCCGAGGGCGACGCCCCCAAGAAGAAGCCGAAGGACACGGCCCAGGCGGGCGGGAAGAAGTCGGAGAAGCCGGACACCGGCGCGTCGACCCCGGTCACCGGCGGCTCGCTCGGCTCGCTGAAGCAGGGGTACGCCGCCAACCAGGCCGAGGACCTCGCCGCCGCCTGCTGACGCTGGCTGAGCGCTGCCGACGCTGGTTGAGGTGCGAAGGACGAAGTCCTGAGCCTCGAAACTCGGTGAGCCGGGATCCTGCGTCGCTTCGGAGCACCTCGACCAGCGTCGTCGGCAATGCCGTTGCGCGTCTCTGGGACACTGGAGCCATGGCGAAGGAGCAGGGGCAGAAGATGATCGCGCAGAACAAGAAGGCGCGACACGAGTACGCCATCGAGGACACCTTCGAGGCCGGCCTGGTGCTCCAGGGCACCGAGGTGAAGTCCTTGCGCCAGGGCCGCGCGTCGCTGGTCGACGGGTTCGTCGACATCGACCGCGGCGAGGCCTGGCTGCACAACGTGCACATCCCGGAGTACTCCCAGGGCACCTGGACCAACCACTCCGCCCGCCGCAAGCGCAAGCTGCTGCTCAACCGGGTCGAGATCGACAAGATCGAGCGGAGGGTCAACGAGAAGGGCCTCACGGTCGTCCCGCTGGCGCTGTACTTCAAGGACGGCCGGGCCAAGATCGAGATCGCGCTCGCCAAGGGCAAGAAGTCGTGGGACAAGCGCCAGTCGATCGCCGAGCGCACCGCCAACCGCGAGAAGGAGCAGGCCCTGGGGCGGCACCTCAAGGGCATGCGTGACTGACGAGGCCGCGCCGGTCCGCGCGTTCTGGGAGCGTCTCGGCCTGCCGGGGCTGTTCGACGTGCACGTGCACTTCCTCCCGCCGAACATCCAGCGGGCCGTGTACGCCGTCTTCGACAACGCCGGCCCGAAGATCGGCCGGGAGTGGCCGATCCGCTACCGGCAGTCGCACGAGGAGCGGGTCGAGATCCTGCGCGAGTTCGGCGTACGCCGCTTCCCGACGCTGCCGTACGCCCACAAGCCCGGCGTCGCGGCGTACCTCAACGACTGGGCGCGCGGCTTCTCCGCCGACGTGCCGGAGTCGCTGTGGTCGGCGACCTTCTTCCCCGAGCCCGGGGTCGGGGCGTACGTCGCCGAGCTGGTCGCCGCCGGCGTCGACATCTTCAAGGTGCACCTGCAGGTGGGGGAGTTCCACCTCGACGACCCGCTGCTCGACGAGGCGTGGGGCGTGCTGGAGGACAGCGGTACGCCGGTCGTCGTGCACGCGGGCTCGGGCCCGGTCCCGAACGGGTTCACGGGTCCGGAGTCGACTGCCCGGCTGCTGCGCCGCTTCCCGCGGCTGACCCTGGTCGTCGCGCACATGGGCGCGCCCGAGTGCGCGGAGTTCCTCGAGCTGGCCGCGTCGTACGAGCGGGTGCACCTGGACACCACGATGGTGTTCACCGACTTCTTCCCGCCGTACCCCGCTGACCTGGTGCCGCGCCTGGCCGACCTGCAGGACAAGGTGCTGCTCGGCAGCGACTTCCCGACGATCCCGTACCCCTACGCCCACCAGCTCGACGGCCTGGCCCGGCTCGACCTCGGTGACGACTGGCTGCGCGCGGTCTGCTGGGGCAACGGCGTACGACTCCTCGGGGCGCCGGCATGAGGGCGCGGATCGCGGCGACCGCGCTGACGCTCGGGCTCGTCGGGACGGCGCTGACGGCGTGCAGCGGGGGCGGCGGGGACGACGCCGACTCCGGCCCCGGGGGCACGCCCTCGGTGACCGCGAGCGTGGAGACCCGGGCGACCGCGGCCGAGTACGCCGAGGCCCAGACGCTCTACCGCGGGCTCGCGGACGTCCTGAACCAGACGAACAAGCGGTCGGCGGCGTACCAGGACGTGGTCCGCAACGCCTGGGAGGACGACCCGGAGGGCTTCCGCAAGGCGCCCCGGATCGTGAAGGCGGTCCGCCAGCAGCGCGACGTCGCCGCGAAGCGCGACGCCGCCCTCGCCACCCTCGCCGCGCATCCGGCGATGGTCGACGAGGAGCTGAGCGCGGCGTACCAGGCCTTCCAGACGCAGTACGCCGCCGCGGCGGCGTACCAGGACGGCTTCGACCGCTCCTTCCCGCTCTTCCTCGCCGTCGGGACGGCGTGCCAGCGGATCTTCGGCGTCGAGGTGACCGCGCCCGCGGCGTTCACGGCGTATGCCGGCACCTGGCTCGAGCGGCACCGGGAGGCCGCCGCCCCCTGCCTGAAGTTGAGCGCCGGCCTCGCGGAGTCCGAGAACGAGGACCTGGCCAGGCTGTCGGACCGCTACGCGCGGCTGGTCGCGCAGCGCCGGAAGGCGGTCGTCCGGCTCCGCGACGGCGCCTCCACCCCGCGGCAGTCGCTGAAGGCGATCACGAAGGCCAACCGGGACTTCACCCGCGACTACGCACGCCTCACGCGGTTCAGCGAGCGGCTCGCCGCGCTGGTCCCGGTGGCGGCGTACGAGGCGATCGCCCCGATCCTGGACGACCGGGTGGCGGAATAGTGGTTCGTGCGGGGCTGTTGGGACACGTAGACTGCCTTGTGCAGGACAACTCAAGAGGGGCTGATCGGTTTCGACTTGGGACGTTAGTTCCAGGGGAAGCGGGTCGAGAAGCCAGCGCCATCTCGTAAACGATCGCTGGAAACCTATAACTGCCAACACCAATCGCAGTTCCTTCGCTCTCGCTGCCTGAGCAGTGATCGAAGCGTCAGTCCGGGCACCCGTCTCCGTCCCGGATCCTGGCGTCATCTAGGAGACTTGCTGGTCACTCCCTGTCAGGAGGGGTGACCGGGACTCTTTCCTGACTGGGCCTGTCGGCGACGTGTCTGTGCGAGCGCCGGGGCCGAGAAAAGCGACAGCACCGACTGCACCCGGAGAAGACCTGGATCGACGCTCGAGGACCGGGGTTCGATTCCCCGCAGCTCCACCGCGATCACCTCTTGATCACCAGCGAGGGCCGCCCCGGATCCGGGGCGGCCCTCGCTGCGCGAGGCGTCCGTTGGGCGACCCGCGCGGGGCGCGGCCGGCCGGCGTTACGGCCCGGCAGTCAGCTTCGGGTCGAGCTCGGCGTAGCGGTGGGACCACGGCTGAGCCTGCTCCACCTGCGCGGCCAGCCGCAGCAGGAGGCCGTCGGAGCCGAGCGGGCCGACGAGCTGGACGCCCAGCGGCAGGCCGGCGGCGGTCCAGTGGAGAGGCAGGGACATCGCGGGCCGGCCGGTGATGTTGGCCAGCTGGGTGTAGGGCACCCAGCCGAGGTTCTCGGCGATGAGCTGGTCGAGGATGCCGGTGGCGTTGAGGAGCTTCCCGGCGTGCACCTTGGCGATGATCCGCGAGGCCCGCTGAAGGAGCGGCGGGGTGTCGACGGAGCCCACCTCCAACGGGGGCTTGGCCAGGGTCGGGGTGAGCAGCAGGTCGTACCGCTGGTGGAAGTCGTCGAGGGCGCGGATATGCGCGTTGATGTTGTCCAGCGCGGCGAAGAGCGCGCCGACACCCGCGGCCCGCCCGATCTCGGCCACCGCGAGCGTGTCGGCGGCGAAGGCGCTGTCGGGGGAGCCGAGCCGCGCCTTGATCGCCTCGATCTGGCCGTGGAGCTGGGCGAACCAGATGCTCAGGAAGTCACGGGCCAGGGCCGCGTCGTCGTGGGGCTGATCCACGGGCTCGACCTCGTGGCCGAGCTCGGCGAGCAGACGGGCGGCGTTCTCCACCGCGGCGACCGCTTCCGGATCGGGGCTGGGGTTGATGGCCGAGGAGACCGAGAAGCCGATCCGCAGGCGCCCCGGAGTCCGGTCGAGGTCGGGGAGGAAGGGTTCCGGGGTCCTCGCGACGTACGCCGCGTAGCGGGTGGGAGCCCCGGCGATCGCGTCGAGCAGCGCGGCGCTGTCACGCACGGTGCGGGAGAGCACGCCCTGCGTGACCATGCCGAACATGGCCTCGCTGCCCTGCGGGCCGTACGGCGTGAGCCCGCGGCTGAGCTTCAACCCGACCAGGCCGTTGCAGGCTGCCGGGATGCGGATCGACCCGCCGCCGTCGCTCGCGCCCGCGGCAGGCACGATGCCGGCGGCGACCGCGGCGCCGGATCCCCCGGAGGACCCGCCCGGGGTGTGGGCCAGGTTCCACGGATTCCGCGCGCGTCCCAGGAGGTCGTCCTCGGTGATGCCCTTCGCGCCGAACTCGGGGGTGTTGGTCTTGCCGAAGACGACCAGTCCGGCGTCGAGGAACCGCTGCGTGACCAGCGCGTGCTCGTCGGCCACGTCGTGCGCCAGGGCGTGCGAGCCGCCGGTGGTGGGGAAGCCGGCGTACTCCTGGGCGAGGTCCTTGACCAGGAACGGCACCCCGGCGAACGGCCCCTCCAACGCCTCGGCCGCCCGGGCGTCCGCCACGTCGTCAAGCGACGCCACGACCGCGTTGATCTGCGGGTTGACCTGCTCGGCGCGCCGGCGCGCCAGGGCCAGCAGCTCGACCGCCGTGACCTGCTTGTCGGCGACCAGGGCGGCCAACGCGGTGGCGTCGGCGGTCAGGTACTCGTCGAGCTGCACGCGCCGAGTCTAGGTACGCGTACCGCGTCGCGCAGGTGATCGGGCGGGTGGGGCGCAGGCGCACAACGGCCGCAATTGCGGCCGTTGGACAGGTCGCGCAGCGCTCAGCATGTCGGCAGGCTGCAATTGCGGTCGTTGGCCCGGGCTGGCGCGGGTGGCCCGGGGTGCAACTCTGCGAGCCCAGACCCCACGGACCACCAGTTTTCGTTATACGATTTGTTCATGGTCGACGAGGAACAGATCCGGCAGTGGGTTGACGAGGCGGAGGACGGCTACGACGTCGAGGAGCTGAAGCGTCGCGGGCGCGGTCGACCGGGTCGCGGCAGTGAGCCGATGCAGGTCGTGGCAGTGCGGCTCACCGTCGAGGAGATCGCGGCGCTGGACGCGGTGGCCGAGCGGGAGCACCTGACTCGCTCGGAGGCGATCCGCCGAGCGTTGGCGAACTTCGCTGCGTGAGGATCCACGCCAGCGCGCTCAAGCACGGGATCTCGCCCGAGGACGCGCTCCACGCAGCCGACTGGTCACAGTGGATCGAACCGCTTGACGAGGATGACTGGCCCCATCGAGAGCTGCGACTGGGCTTCGACACTCGGGCACGTCTCCTCGAAACCGTCGTCCTGGTCTTCGAGAGCGGCGAGGAGATGGTCATCCACGCGATGCCTGCTCGCAAGCAGTACTGGGATCTGCTGCCCTGATCCCACAGACCCACCGCCCAGCGACCCTCAGGCCTGCTCCAGCGCACCCGCAAAGGCGCTGAGCACGGTCTGCGTCTTCGCCTCCTGGGGCGCCTCCAGGTCGATGCCACGGGAGGCGAGGAAGACCTTGGTCTCGGCGGCGGCCTGGAGCGCCTGGGCGGGGTCCGCCTTGGTGGAGAGCTCCAGGATCCGGCCGCCGTCGGGGAGCAGCCAGAGCTCGGCGACCATCCGGCGCGGGTAGTCCTTCGGGGCGAACTTGCCCTTCAGCAGGTGCACGGGACCCAGCACCCGCAGGTCGGCGGGATCGACACCGGGAGGCAACCGGTCGGCGAAGAGCGCGCGCTGCTCGTGGTCGAGGACGTCGTCGAGCGTGCGGGTGCCGGCGTACAGGCGCTTGACCTTGCGGTCGGGCACCTCGGCGGTGAGCGAGCACGAGCACGTGAAGCCGGCGGGGGAGGCGTCCACCTCCACCTTGAAGCCGGGGAGCGCGCGCAGCCCGTCGGGGACGTCGGCGGGGAACATCGGGCGCAGCTTCACGGTCGCGTCGCCCGGCTTGTGCTGGGTACGACGCGCCCGCACCACCAGGCCGGCTGCCGACAGCCTGAGGTCGGGGGTGTCGAAGAACGCGACCTGCCGGATCTGCGCGTCCAGGGAGTCGATGCCCAGACTGTCGAGCACGCGGCGGTGATCGGCTCCGGGCACCGTCAGCTTCAGCTCGACGGAGTCCACGTCGGGCAGCAGGTCCAGGACGGCGCCGAGCTGCTCCGCGTCGTACGTCGGCAAGGTGGCCATGCCTCAGATGGTGCGGACCGTTCGGGTGGCCCCGCCTCACCCGTGCCGGGGTGGGGTCGAACCACCCGGGTGCGTGTGAGCGTGAGCGCGTCAGCACCCGACATCGGTCGAGGAGGACCCGATGACCCAGTTCGACGTAGGACCGATCGACTACCTCGCCGTGGAGCTCCCCGGGGCGAAGCTCCAGGGGAAGGGCCTCACCGCCCTGCTCGACCTGACCGAGCGGGGGATCATCCGGATCCTGGACCTGGTCGTCGCCACGGTCGACGAGGACGGGACCGTCGCGGTCGTCGAGCTCACCGACCTCGACGGTGACGGCGAGCTGGACGTGGCGGTGTTCGAGGGTGCCCGGTCGGGCCTGCTCAGCGACGACGACATCGCCCAGAGCGCCGAGCTGCTGGAGCCGGGCAGCGCCGTCGCCCTGCTCGTCTACGAGAACACCTGGGCCGGTCCGTTCGTCACCGCGATGCGGGAGTCGGGCGCCGAGCTCATCGCCAGTGGCCGGATCCCGGCCGACGACGTGGTCGCGGCGCTCGAAGCGCTCGAGACGACCGAGGCCTGAGAGGAAGGACCGAGATGGGACTCATCGGAGGAATGGCCCGTACCGCCGTCGTCGCCGGCACCGCCACGGCGGTGTCCAACCGCGTGTCGCGGCGCCAGGCGGGACGCTGGGCCGCGCAGGACCAGCAGCAGATGGAGCACCAGTACTACCAGCAGCAGCAGTACCAGGAGCCGGCGTACGCCGCCCCCGCGCCGGCCGCGCCCGCCGCGGCGAGCTCGGGCGACCTGATCGAGCAGCTGCAGAAGCTGGGCGAGCTGCGCGACCAGGGGATCCTGACCGACGCCGAGTTCGCGGCGCAGAAGGCCAAGCTGCTCGGCGGCTGACGTGCCTGAACTCCCCACCGACGGCGGATCTCGCCCCGCCCCGTCCGACCGTGCCCAGCGGCGCGGCACCGGCGTGCTCCTGGCCACCTGCATCTCGACGCTGGTCGTCAACGCGAACACCTCGGCCGTCGCGATCCTGCTGCCCGCGATCAGCGAGGACACCGGTACGTCGGTGAACACGCTGCAGTGGGCGGTCACGGGCTACTCCTTGGTCGGCGCGGCCGTGATCATCACGTCGGGCTCGCTCGGCGACGTCTTCGGCCGCAAGCGGGTCTTCCAGCTCGGCCTGCTGCTCTTCGTCGCGTCGTGCGTGATGATCGCGCTGGCCGGCTCGGGGGAGATGGTGATCGCGGGCCGGATGATCCAGGGCGCCTCGGGCGCCACGATCCTCGCGTGCGGGATGAGTCTGCTCACCGTCGCGTACACCGGACAGGAACAGGTGCGCGCGGTGACCCTGTGGGGCGCCGCGGCCGCGGTCGGCGCCGCGGCCGGCCCGCTCGTCGGCGGGGTCCTGGTCGACACGACCGGATGGCAGGGCCTGTTCTGGATCGACGCCGCGATCGCGGTCGGCTGCATGGCGCTCACCTTCGCCACGGTCGGCGAGTCGCGGGACGTCGACCGGCCGCGCTCGGTGGACTACCTCGGCACCGTCCTGGTGGCCCTCACGCTCGGGCCGTTCATCCTCGCGCTCAGCAAGGGCAGCGACTGGGGCTGGGTCTCGGCCGCGACCATCGGGTGCGTCGTGGTGGCGATCCTCGCCGGTGTCGGGTTCGTCGCGGTGGAACGACGGACCGCCCTCCCGCTGCTCGACCTCGGGCTGCTGCGCAACCGGGTGCTGGTCGGCGCCACGATCGCGATCCTGATCGGCGCGGGCACCATCAACGCGCTCATGTACGTGCTCAGCCTGTACTTCCAGGACCCGAGCACACTCGGGTTCAGCCCGCTGGAGGCGGGCATCGCCACCCTGCCCGCCACGGTCGGCCTGGTGATCTCGGCCCCGCTCGTGCCCCGGCTGGCCGCGAGGTTCGGCGGCCGCCAGATCGTGGGCGTCGGCTTCCTCGTCACCACCGCCGGCTTCGCCTGGATCGGCCTCGCCGACGAGTCCTGGAAGTACGGCGCCTTCTTCCTCCCGCTCATCGCCGCCGCCGTCGGGATGGGGCTGTCGAACGGCCCCTCGTCGGCCGCCGCGACCGCCACGGTGCCCGCCAGCCAGGTCGGCGAGGCGTCCGGCGTCTCCAACATGGCCCGGTACGTCGGCGCCGCCGTCGCCACCGCCCTCGCCGCGACCCTCTACAGCAGCGTCACAGCCGACCGGCTCGCCGACGGCAGCAGCGACGCCGTGGCCCTCACCGCGGGTCTCAGCACGACCGCGTGGGTGATGGCGGTGATCAGCTTCGCCGGCGTCCTGATGGCGGTCGTCATGGGCCGGCACCCGCAGGCCCGCGGCACCCTGGGCGACGCCGCCGCGGCTGCCGCGTCGTCCGCGCACACGCTCCCGACCACGGCCACGCCGACGAAGGAGACCGCGGCGGCCGGCTGAGCCGGCCCGGTCGAGTCAGCGTGCCGGCGTCAGGTCCCGCTTCGCTCGGCCAGGACGCCGTGCCGCAGGCCGCGGTCGCTCACCGTGAGCTCGTCGAGGCCAGCGATGGCCAGGATGGTGCGGACGATGCAGGCGCCGGCGAGGATCACCGCGGCCCGGGCCGGCTGCAGGCCGGCGATCCCGCGTCGCTCCTGCGTCGTACGGCGCCGGTAGAGCTCGATCTGCCGGTCCACCTCGGCCACGCCGAGGACGGTGCCGTGGACGATGTCGGGGTCGTACGCCGTCAGCCCGCGGCTGACCGCGGCGAGGTTGGTCGAGGTGCCGCCGATCCCGATGACGGCGTCCGGACGCGAGCGGCTTCTCACCCGGTCGAACTCGGCCTCGATCGCGGCCAGGGCGGCATCGACGCTCTCGCGCGGCACGGCCTCGGCCAGCGCGAAGCGCTCCGTGATGCCCACCGCCCCCACGTCGAGGCTGAACTGCTCCTCGATCGCCTCCAGGCTGCCGGACGTGAACTGGCTGCTGCCGCCCCCGGAGTCGAATACCAGCAGCCGTCCGTCGGTCCGCGGCAGGCTGGACACCGCGGCGCGGTAGGCGAGACGGGCCTCCTCGGGACCCGAGATCACCTGGACCACCACGTCGCTGCGGGCGCGGACCAGGTCGAGGAGGACGTCCCTGTTCGGCGCCTGGCGCAGGCCCGCGGTCCCCACGGCGAGGATCCGCGTCGGACCCTCCGCGCGCAGGCCGTCGACCAGGCGGGCGATGGCGCCGGCGGTGCGACGCATCGGCTCGGCCTGCAGCAGCCCGGCCTCCGACTGTCCCTCGCCCAGCCGGGTCACGACGGCGGCGTCGCGGTCGGGGAGCGGTACGCCGTCCCGCCCGTCGCCGACGGTGAGCTTCACCGAGTTGGTGCCGACGTCGACGACCGCGAGCCGGGGCGGCTCCCAGCCGAGGAGCGAGCGGAGCCCCTCCGCGACGCAGGTGTTCGTCCGGTCGTCCAGGCCGAGTCGGCGGACGGTGTCGACGACCAGCTCGCTGTCCGGCGACTCCACCGCGACCGTCCCGACGGTGCGCCCGTCCGCGGTCAGCTCGGTGTACTCGATCATGCAGCCGTCCAGCACCGATCGGTGCCGGGCCTTGTGCACGTCCAGGACGCGGACGTCGTCGCGCGCCCCGAGCGCCTCGCGGACGAGCTCGTCGTAGGTGTAGCGCGGCCGGCGCGGTGTGGGCAGGCCGAGGGCCTCGAACACCGTGGCCGCCGTGGCCTCGCCGACCGGGAAGGGCGCCTTCAGGACGGGTGCCCACAGCTGCAGGCCGGTGCCGTCGATCCGGCGCAGGGTCTTCAGGTCGAGCAGGCCGGCGCGGATCTTGACCGAGGCATCGCGCGACCTCGACAGCAGGTACGTCTCGTCACTCGCCGCCGCCGGGGTGGCCCGCAGCTGCGTGAGTACCCGGTCTGCGTTCGCGAGGTCCCCGAAGCAGCGCCACTCCCAGCGGGGTACGACGGGCGCGACCGGCGTCGACACGGAGTCGACCTGGTCGTCGGCCTGGTCGTCGGCCTGGTCCTGGCTCACGGATGCTCACCCCCACGCCCGTCGCGGTCGCGGGGCCATCCGAGCCTCCCCTCGGCGCAGGTGGACGCGCACCACCCCGGGGCGGGTGGCCCGGCCGGATCCGGCCGGTCCAGATCGGGACTTATGGCCCTGACGGTCGTCGGCCCGGGGCCGGAAAGTGGGTACGAAGCACTCGACCGCCGGTCCGTGCAAGGGCTCAGATGTTGTGCCAGTGTGGGAGCCCAGAGTGTGATCGGGCACACCAGGGAGGCCACTTGAGCCACGAAGCGCAAGCCCAACACGAGGTGCCGGAGCGACTCGGCACGGCCTGGCTGATGCTGGCGATCGCCACCATCGGTTTCGCCCTCAACTTCTGGGCCTGGGCGCTGATCAGCCCCCTCGGCCCGCTCTTCCGCGACAACGGCCGTCTCGGAGACCTGAGCGAGTCCGACGTCTCGCTGATGGTCGCCGTCCCGGTGATCGTGGGCTCGCTCGGCCGGATCGTGGTCGGCGCCCTCACCGACCGGTACGGCGGGCGGGTGATGTTCCCCCTCGTCTCCGCGGCGACGGTCGTCCCCGTGCTCTTCCTCGGCTTCTTCGCCCTCGACTCGTACGCGCTGATCCTGGTCGGGGGCTTCTTCCTCGGCATCGGCGGTACGGCGTTCGCGGTCGGCGTCCCGTTCGTCAACGCCTGGTTCCCGCCGGCCAAGCGCGGCCTCGCGGTCGGGATCTTCGGCGCCGGCATGGGCGGTACGGCGATCAGCGCGCTCACCACCGTGCGCCTCTTCGAGGACGTCGGCGAGACCGCGCCGTTCCTGATCACCGCCGGCGCGCTCGCGATCTACACGGTCGTGTCCTGGCTGGTCCTGCGGGACGCCCCCGGGCGGGTCGTGCCGACCACGCCGCTCGCGAGCCGGCTGGCGGCCACCGCCCAACTGAGCATCACCTGGCAGGCCTGCATCCTGTACGCCGTCGCCTTCGGCGGGTACGTCGCGTTCTCGGTCTACCTCCCGGCGTACCTGAAGACCGCCCACGGCCTGACCGCCGCCGACGCGTCGAACCGGATGGCGGGCTTCGTGGTCGTCGCCGTGCTGATGCGGCCGGTGGGCGGCTGGCTCGCCGACCGCCTGGGCGCGATCCCCGTGCTCGCCGGTGGGTTCGCCGTCGTGGTCGTGGGGGCCGCGATCTCGGCCGGCACGCCGCCGCTCGACGGGATCGGCACCGTCGCGTTCCTGGCCATGGCGGCCGCCCTCGGCTCGGGCAGCGGCGCGACCTTCGCGCTGATCGCGCAGGTCAGCGAGCCGTCGCGGGTCGGCGGCATCACCGGGTTGGTCGGCGCGGCCGGCGGCCTCGGTGGGTTCGTCCCGCCGCTGATCATGGGCTACGTCTACGGCCGCACCGACTCGTACGCCATCGGCCTGTGGCTGCTGGCGATCGCCGCCGCGGGCACCCTGGTGCTGACCCTCACCGTCGTCCGCCGTACCGCCCAGCAGTCCATCGACGAGAGGACGCCCGCGTGACCACGCACCCCGACGGCACCCGCCGCCCCGGCCTGGACGGCCCGCTGTCCGAGGCGCTCGTGGGGAGCCGGCGGTTCTTCACCCGCGGCGAGGTGTCGGCAGACCAGCGCACCCTGACCAAGCAGGGCGGGCGCGCGGCCGACGACTTCTACCGCGACCGCTGGAGCCACGACAAGATCGTCCGCTCCACCCACGGGGTGAACTGCACGGGGTCGTGCTCGTGGAAGGTCTACGTCAAGGACGGGATCATCACCTGGGAGACCCAGCAGACCGACTACCCCTCGGTCGGGCCGGACAAGCCGGAGTACGAGCCGCGCGGGTGCCCGCGCGGGGCGGCGTTCTCCTGGTACACCTACTCGCCGACCCGGGTGCGCTACCCCTACGTGCGCGGGGTGCTGCTGCAGATGTACCGCGAGGCCAAGTCCCAGCACGGCGGCGACCCGGTGAAGGCGTGGGCGCACATCGTCGACAACCCGCAGCGCGCTAAGGCCTACAAGTCCGCCCGCGGCAAGGGCGGTCTGGTCCGGGCGAGCTGGGACGAGGCGACCGAGATGGTGGCCGCCGCCTACGTGCACACGATCCGGAGGTGGGGACCTGACCGGGTCGCCGGCTTCTCGCCCATCCCCGCGATGTCGATGGTCTCCCACGCCTCGGGCGCCCGGTTCACCTCGCTCGTCGGCGGCTCGATGCTCTCCTTCTACGACTGGTACGCCGACCTGCCCGTCGCCTCCCCGCAGGTCTTCGGCGACCAGACCGACGTGCCCGAGTCAGGGGACTGGTGGGACGCCGGCTACCTCGTCATGTGGGGCTCGAACGTGCCGGTCACCCGCACGCCCGACGCGCACTGGATGGCCGAGGCGCGCTACCGGGGCCAGAAGGTCGTCGTGGTCTCGCCGGACTACGCCGACAACGTGAAGTTCGCCGACGAGTGGCTGGCCATCGCGCCCGGCACCGACGGGGCGCTGGCCATGGCGATGGGGCACGTCATCCTGAAGGAGTTCTTCGTCGACCGGCAGACGTCGTACTTCACCGACTACACCAAGCGCTTCACCGACCTGCCCTACCTCGTCGCGCTCGACGAGGTCTCGACAGGCTCGACCACCGAGAAGGGCACGTACCGGGCCGGCAAGTTCCTCACCGCCGCCGACCTCCCCGAGCACGCCGCGGAGGAGAACGCGCACTTCAAGACCGTGCTCGTCGACGCCCGGACCGGGGAGCCGGTGGTGCCGAACGGCGCGCTCGGCCACCGCTTCGGCGAAGCGGGAGCGGGCCGTTGGAACCTCGACCTCGGCGACGTCGACCCGCTGCTCACCCTGCTCGAGCCGGGGGCCGAGACGGTCTCCGTCGAGCTGCCGCGCTTCGACGACGTCGACGGCACTCCGGGCTCGCTGCCGCGCGACGTCCCCGTCCGGCGGGTCGGCGGCCGGCTGGTCACCACGGTCTTCGACCTGATGCTGGCGCAGTACGGCGTGGGTCGCGACGGGCTCGGCGGCGACTACGCCACGTCGTACGACGACGCGTCCGCGCCGTACACCCCGGCCTGGCAGGAGGCGATCACCAACGTCCCCGCCGCCGCGGCGGCCCGGATCGCCCGCGAGTTCGCGCAGAACGCCGAGGACTCGCAGGGCCGCTCGATGATCCTGATGGGCGCGGGGACCAACCACTGGTTCCACTCCGACACCATCTACCGCGGCTTCCTCGGGCTGACCACGCTCACCGGCTGCCAGGGCGTGAACGGCGGCGGCTGGGCGCACTACGTCGGGCAGGAGAAGTGCCGTCCGGTGACCGGGTGGGCGCAGCTGGCCTTCGGGCTCGACTGGGTCCGGCCACCGCGGCAGATGATCCACACGGCGTACTGGTACCTCCACACCGATCAGTTCCGCTACGACACCTTCGGCGCCGACACCGTCTCCGCGAAGACCGGCCGCGGGCTGCTCGACGGCATGAGCACGGCCGACGTGATCGCCAAGAGCGCACGGATGGGCTGGATGCCGTCGTACCCCACCTTCAACCGCAACCCGCTGGAGGTCGCCGACGAGGCGGCCGCGGCCGGGCGGCCGGTGGCCGAGCACGTCGTCGACCAGCTGAAGTCCGGCGACCTCCGGTTCGCGGCCGAGGACCCGGACGCCCCGGAGAACTTCCCGCGGATCCTCTCGATCTGGCGGGCCAACCTGCTGGGCTCCTCGGGCAAGGGGAACGAGTACTTCCTCAAGCACCTGCTCGGCACCGACAGCTCGCTACGGGCCGCGGAGGCCGCCGAGGGCCAGCGGCCGCAGGAGGTGGAGTGGCACGACGGCGCCCCCGAGGGGAAGCTCGACCTGCTGCTCACCCTCGACTTCCGGCAGACCAGCACCACCGTCTTCAGCGACGTCGTGCTGCCGGCGGCCACCTGGTACGAGAAGCACGACCTCAACACCACCGACATGCACCCGTTCGTGCACTCGTTCAACCCCGCCATCGCGCCACCGTGGCAGACCCGCACCGACTGGGACGCCTGGCAGACGATCGCGACCAAGTTCAGCGAGCTCGCGGCCGGCCGGCTCGACACCCGCACCGACGTGGTCGCCGTACCGCTGCTGCACGACACGCCCGACGCGATGGCCAACCCGCACGGCGTCGTCCGCGACTGGAAGCACGGCGAGTGCGAGCCGGTACCGGGCGTGACCATGCCGAAGCTCGTCCAGGTGGAGCGCGACTACACCGCGGTCGGCGCCCGGATGCAGGCCCTCGGCCCGCTGATGGAGAAGCTCGGCACGACCACCAAGGGCGTCACGTACGACGTGACGGCCGCCGTCGACTACCTGCAGCACAAGAACGGCGCGATCCGCGGCGGAGCGGCCGACGGCCGGCCGTCCCTGGCGCGGGACGTGCACGCCTGCGAGGCGATCCTCGCGCTGTCCGGCACCACCAACGGCCATCTCGCCACCCAGGGGTTCAAGACCCTGGAGAAGCGCACCGGCACCCTGCTGCACGACCTGGCGGCCGAGCACGAGGGCAAGCAGATCACCTTCGCCGACACCGTCGCCGCGCCGGTCCCGGTGATCACCTCGCCGGAGTGGTCGGGCTCCGAGAGCGGCGGGCGCCGGTACTCGCCGTTCACCATCAACGTCGAGCGGCTCAAGCCCTGGCACACGCTGACCGGGCGCCAGCACTTCTACCTCGACCACGACTGGATGACCGAGCTCGGCGAGGGGCTGCCGGTCTACCGACCACCTCTCAACATGGGGGCGCTGTTCAGCGAGCCGGACATCGGGTCGCTGGGCGAGCTGGGGGTGACGGTGCGCTACCTGACGCCGCACAACAAGTGGTCGATCCACTCCGAGTACCAGGACAACCTGTTCATGCTCTCGCTCTCCCGCGGCGGCCAGACGATCTGGATGAGCGACAAGGACGCGGCCAAGGTGGGCGTCGAGGACAACGACTGGATCGAGGCGGTCAACCGCAACGGGGTGGTCGTCGCCCGGGCGATCGTGTCGCACCGGATGCCCGAGGGGACGGTCTACATGCACCACGCCCAGGACCGGCTGATCGACGTACCGATCGCGGAGACGTCGGGGAAGCGGGGCGGCATCCACAACTCGCTGACCCGGATCCTGGTCAAGCCGAGCCACGTCATCGGCGGCTACGCGCAGCTCGCCTTCGCCTTCAACTACCTCGGCCCGACGGGCAACCAGCGCGACGAGGTCACGGTCATCCGCAAGCGCTCGCAGGAGGTGACGTACTGACATGAAGGTCATGGCCCAGATGGCGATGGTGATGAACCTCGACAAGTGCATCGGGTGCCACACCTGCTCGGTCACCTGCAAGCAGGCGTGGACCAACCGCACCGGCACGGAGTACGTCTGGTTCAACAACGTGGAGACCCGGCCCGGCCAGGGCTACCCCCGCCGCTACGAGGACCAGGAGGAGTGGCAGGGCGGCTGGGAGCTGAACAAGCGCGGCCGCCTGAAGCTGCGCGCGGGCGGGCGGTGGAAGAAGCTCGCGACGATCTTCTCCAACCCGAAGATGCCCTCGATCCAGGACTACTACGAGCCCTGGACCTACGACTACTCCACCCTCACCGACGCGCCCGCGCAGGAGCACACGCCGGTGGCGCGGCCCAAGTCCCTGCTCACCGGCCGGGACATGAAGATCGAGTGGTCGTCCAACTGGGACGACGACCTCGGCGGCTCGGCCGCCACGCTCGAGCACGACCCGATGCTGAAGAAGATCGGGGACAAGGTGAAGTTCGAGTTCGAGCAGACCTTCATGTTCTACCTGCCCCGGATCTGCGAGCACTGCCTCAACCCGTCGTGCGCGGCGTCGTGCCCCAGCGGGGCGATCTACAAGCGGTCCGAGGACGGCATCGTGCTGGTCGACCAGGACCGGTGCCGCGGCTGGCGGATGTGCGTCTCCGGCTGCCCGTACAAGAAGGTCTACTTCAACCACCGCACCGGCAAGGCCGAGAAGTGCACCTTCTGCTTCCCGCGCATCGAGGTCGGCCTGCCCACCGTCTGCGCCGAGACCTGCGTCGGCCGGCTGCGCTACATCGGCCTGGTGCTGTACGACGCCGACAAGGTCCTGGAGGCGGCGTCCACGCCCGACGACCACGACCTCTACGAGGCGCAGCGCTCGGTGCTGCTGGACCCGAACGACCCCGAGGTGATCCGCGCGGCCGAGCGCGACGGCATCCCGCACGACTGGGTGCAGGCGGCCCAGCGCTCGCCGATCCACGCCCTGATCAACACGTACAAGGTCGCGCTCCCGCTGCACCCGGAGTACCGCACCATGCCGATGGTCTGGTACATCCCGCCGCTGTCGCCGGTCGTCGACGTCGTCCGGGACACGGGGGTCGACGCCGAGGACAAGGACAACCTGTTCGCCGCGATCGACGCCCTCCGGATCCCGATCGAGTACCTCGCCGAGCTGTTCACGGCCGGCGACGTCGCGCCGGTGGACGGCGTGCTCCGCAAGCTCGCCGCGATGCGCTCCTACATGCGCGACATCAACCTCGGGCGCGAGCCGGACGGCTCGATCCCGGCGGCGGTCGGCATGGGCGAGGAGGACATGTACGACATGTACCGCCTGCTCGCCCTGGCCAAGTACGACGAGCGCTACGTCATCCCGGCCGCGCACACCGAGCAGGCGCACTCGCTGGAGGAGATCGGCACCGAGTGCTCGGTCTCGGAGTACGGCGGCGGCCAGCAGGGACCGTTCGGGGAGGGCTCGGGTCGGCAGCTGCCGATCGCGGTGGAGAACTTCCAGATGCTCCAGGACCGGCAGAGCGCCGACACGATGGCCGCGCCCGACGACAAGGCGAGCCGGGTGAACCTGCTCAACTGGGACGGCAAGGGCTCACCGCCCGGACTGTTCCCCCCGGCCCCGGAGGACCGATGATCGCCGGGCTGCGGCGCCGGCGCGCCGAGGAGGCCACCGGCGAGCAGCTGAGCTGGGCCTGGCAGAGCGCCTCGCTGCTGCTCGACTACCCGGGCGAGGAGCTCGCCGACCGCCTCGGGCTGGTCGCCCGCGCGGTCGCGGAGCTGCCGCCGCGGCTCGCCGTACCCCTGGAGGAGACGCGGGCGCGGCTCGCGGCGACGCCGCTGGTCGACCTGCAGGCCGACTACGTCGACACCTTCGACTCGCGCCGGCGTCACAACCTGTTCCTCACCTACTTCGCCCACGGCGATACCCGGAAGCGGGGGATGGCGCTGCTGCGGTTCAAGCAGGCCTACCGCGAGTCCGGCGTCGAGCTCGGCGACGACGGCGAGCTCGCGGGCGGGGAGCTGCCCGACCACCTCTGCGTCGTCCTCGAGTACGCCGCCACCGTCGACCGCGAGCGGGGCCGCACGCTGCTGCTCGACCACCGGGCCGGGCTGGAGGTGCTCCGGCTGTCTCTGGCCGAGCGCGGCTCGCGCTGGGCCGGCGCGGTCGAGGCGGTGACCGCGACGCTGCCTCCGCTCGGAGGTGACGAGGTCGAGGCGATCCGCCGGCTCGCCGCCGAGGGACCACCCGCCGAGGAGGTGGGGCTGACGCCGTACGCCACCCCGGGGTTCGACCCCGGACCCGCGGCGCCCGTGGCGTCCGGCCCGACCCCGCTGCCCATGCCGTCGTTCCCGGGAGCTCGCTGATGGACACCTTCCTGTGGGTCGTCGTGCCCTACGTCTGCCTGACCACGTTCCTGGTCGGCCACGTGTGGCGCTACCGCTACGACAAGTTCGGCTGGACCACCCGCTCCTCGCAGCTCTACGAGGACCGACTGCTGCGCTGGGGCAGCCCGCTGTTCCACTTCGGCATGCTCGGTGTGGTCGGTGGTCACGTCATCGGCCTGCTGATCCCGCGCTCCTGGACGGAGGCGGTCGGCATCGACGACCACGTCTACCACTACGTCGCCGTCCTCGGCGGGCTGCTCGCCGGGATCGCGGCGACGGTCGGCATGGTCATCCTGATCTACCGCCGGCGTACGACGGGGCCGGTCTTCTCGGCGACCACCGTGATGGACAAGGTGATGTACCTGTTCCTCGGCCTCGCCATCCTGCTCGGGATGTGGAACACCATCGCCGGGTCGATCTTCACCCTCGGCGGTGAGTACAACTACCGCGAGGGCGTCTCGGTCTGGTACCGCTCGTTCCTCGCCTTCCAGCCCGACGCCTCCCTGATGGCCGACGCCCCGATCGGCTTCCAGCTGCACGCCCTGGTCGCGTTCGCGCTCTTCGCGCTCTGGCCCTTCACCCGGCTCGTGCACGTCTTCAGCGCGCCGCTCGGCTACCTCACCCGGCCCTACATCGTCTACCGCAGCCGCGACGCGCAGCTGGGCAGCCACCGGCCCCGCCGGGGATGGGACCGGGTGGGCTGATGGTCCCGACGTTTCCTCCCGAGTCCGCGATCCCGTCCACCACCCGCTGAGCAGGAGCCACCGATGCAGAGCGACGACCAGCCCCAGTCCATCACCCGGATCTCCTCCGAGCTGCTGGAGACCGCTCGCTCGGCCTCCAGCGGCCGCGCCGCCCGGACCCTGTACGGCGGCCAGGCGCACGACCTGCGCCAGACGCTGATCGCGATCGCCGAGGGCCGCTCGCTCGGCGAGCACGAGTCCCCGGGCGAGGCCACCCTGCAGGTCCTCGACGGGTCGGTCCGGCTGAGCGCCGACTCGGAGAGCTGGACCGCCGACGCCGGCGACCACCTGGTCATCCCGCCCAGCCGCCACGACCTGCACGCCCAGACCGACGCCGTCGTCCTCCTCACCGTCGCCACCCGCGCCCCCCGCGCCTGACCCCGCACTGCCGACCCGGCGTGAGTGTGGTGCCGACCCGGCGCGAACTCGCGCCGGGTCG
>NZ_DATJTA010000042.1:0-36990 GCF_035503875.1 Nocardioides sp. | reverse complement strand
GGCTTGGACAGCACATCCGTGAAGATTCCGGATGATGCTGATCCGCTAGAGTTACGGCGGCCATAGCGAAAGGGAAACACCCGGTCCCATCCCGAACCCGGAAGTTAAGCCTTTCAGCGCCGATGGTACTGCAACCGAGAGGCTGTGGGAGAGTAGGACGCCGCCGGACATACACTCCGTAGGGGCCACCGACACCGGTGGCCCCTACGTGCATTTCCTCACCAGCAGCGAGACGCCCGGACGGGCAGATCAGGAGCAGGACGTCGTGGCCGAGCAGCGCCGCAACCAGCGACCTTCGAGAGACGGCAACCGTGCCGGAGGACGACCGAGCGGGGGCAAGCCGGGCGCGGCCGGAGGCGGCCGCGGCGCGGGTGGCAAGAGCTCCGGCGGCAAGGGTGCGAGCGGGAAGCCACCGGTGCGCGGCGCCGGCCAGGGCCGGTCGTCGGAGCGCTCCTCCGAGCGCTCCCAGAAGTGGAGCCCGGACGGCGAGCGCGGCAAGCGTCCGGCGCGGGGCGGCGGCGACCGTCCCGGGCGCAAGAACGACTGGAAGCGTCCTGCCGACAAGCAGGGGGAGCGCTCCGAGGAGCAGGCCAAGTACGACGGCCCCGACCTGCCTGCCGAGATCACGGGCCAGGAGCTCGACCGCTCGGTCTCGGCTCAGCTGAAGGGCCTGCCCGAGAAGCTCGCGCTGCGGGTCGCGCGCCACCTCGCGGCGGCCGGCGCGCTGATCGACGACGACCCGGAGACGGCGTACCAGCACACGCTGGCGGCTCGGGCTCGGGCGCCGCGGCTCGCGGTGGTCCGGGAGGCCGTCGGGGAGTCGGCGTACGCCGCCGGCCACTACGCCGAGGCGCTCGCGGACCTCCGTGCGGCGAAGCGGATGAACGGCTCGCCGGCGTACCTGCCGATCATGGCCGACTGCCACCGGGCGCTGGGGAACCCCGACCAGGCCCTGAAGCTGGCGAAGAGCCCGTCGGTGCCGAACTTCGAGCCCGAGGCGAAGGCCGAGATGACGATCGTCGAGGCGGGCGCCCGCCGCGACATGGGCCAGTTCGACGCGGCGCTGCGGACGCTGGAGCTCGCCCCCCTGCAGTCGAAGAGCCGGGCGTCGTGGGTCGTCCGCCTGCGCTACGCGTACGCCGACACGCTGGAGGCGGCCGGTCGGGAGACCGACGCCCTGGCGTGGTTCCACCGGACCTACGCGATCGACAGCGACCAGCTGACCGATGCGGCCGAGCGCGCCGAGGCCCTGGAGAAGCGCCAGAACGAGGGCTGAGCTCAGCGTCCGAGGAGGGCGACGGTCGCCGGAGCGCCTGCGGGTCGGGTGCCCCACCGGACGCCCTCCCGGAAGCCGAGACGCACGCGGTCGACGTTGACGACGCCGGCGTACTCGCCCCGGACCCGGAGCACGAGGCTGTCGGTGCCCCGGAAGGAGTGACCCTCCGGGGCGACGAGGTCCTGGCAGAACGCCTCGGGATCAGAGGTGACGCGAGGTGACCCCTCCACGCAGACGAGGGGCTCCACCTCGACGGGCGCGGTCGACGAGACGTGGACGCGGACCCCGGTGAGCTCCAGGGTGCGGTCCGGCTCGCCGGAGGCCACGGCGAGGTAGACGTCCTGGCCCACCGGCGTCGAGGCGACGACCGGCTCGTCACTGGTCGCGAGCGCGCGCGGGCTGGTGACGAACCACACGACCACTCCGATGACGGCGGCCGCGGCGACCGTCCAGGCGGCCAGAGCCGTCCGCGGTCGCCGTCGTACCTCGAGGGGTGCGTCGGCCGCTGTCATGCCGTGAGACTAGCCACCCCGCGGACTCCTTGACCCTGTTCGTCCGTGCGCGGTCTACTCGCTGGAGCGAGGAGGTGTGCATGCTCAGGTTCTCCGGTGCCGGAGTCAGCGATGTCGGGCGCGTGCGGCCTCACAACGAGGACTCGGGTTTCGTCGGCCCGTACGTCGCGTTGGTCGCCGACGGCGTCGGTGGCGCAGCGGCCGGCGAGGTCGCATCGGCCACGGCGGCGTACGCGTTCTCAGCGACCGCGCTGAGCCACTTCCTCGACCCGCCGGAGCTGCTGCTCATCCAGGCCGCTGACGCGGCCCAGGCCTCGGTCCGGCTCGGCGTCCAGCGGGACCTGAGCCGACTCGGGATGGCCACGACGCTCACCGTGCTGGTGTGCGACGGCAGCCGCGTCGTCCTGGGGCACGTGGGGGACAGCCGTGCCTACCTGTGGCGCGACGGCGAGCTGCAGCAGCTGTCGCGGGACCACACCTACGTCCAGCACCTGGTCGACGCCGGCCAGATCACCGCGGAGGCGGCCCGACGTCACCCCTGGCGCAACGTCGTGCTGCGCTCCGTCGACGGCGACCCGGACGATCCCGGGCTCGAGCTCACGCCCGTGCGCACGCGCGCCGGCGATCGGCTGCTGCTGTGCAGCGACGGCCTCACCGACCTCGTGGACGACGGCCGGATCGCCGAGGTGCTCCGGCTCGCCGACCCGATGTCCGCCGCGGCCGTGCTGACCCAGTCGGCGCTGGTGGCCGGCGGCGGCGACAACATCACCTGCATCGTCCTCGACGTCGTCGAGGGCCCGCTGGTGGTCGGCGACGGCCAGCTGCTCGGAGCGGTCCGCGACGCGGCGAACATCGTCGACGCGGCCGCGGTACGACACCACTGAGCGAACCCGCCGGCCGGGGACACGCCCGCGCGACACCCGTGGCGCTGCTGGTGAACAGCCGCCCCATGCGTCACAATGGAGCCACAACCACACATGGGTCACAGGACTGACTTCGCTCCACTGTCGAGACCGCTGGGGAAGGCGTAGCTCGCGCCGGAGGATGAAGGAGGTCACGGTGACCGCACGTTCTGCCACCCGCACTGCGACGAGGGGCGTCTTCTACGTCCACTCGGCGCCGTCCGCGCTGTGCCCGCACATCGAGTGGGCCGTCGGTGGTGTCCTCGGCGTGCCCGTGAGTCTGGACTGGACGCCGCAGCCGGCGCAGTCGGGCAGTTACCGGGCCGAGCTCTCCTGGTCCGGCGACGCCGGCTCGGCCGCCGCGATCGCCTCGGCGCTGCGCGGCTGGAACCAGCTGCGCTTCGAGGTCACCGAGGAGCCCACCTCCGCGACCGAGGGCGCCCGCTACTCCTTCACGCCCGAGCTCGGCGTCTACCACGCGGTGACCGGCCTGCACGGCGACATCATGATCCCCGAGGACCGGCTCAAGGCGGCGGTGGTCAAGGCCGCGCTGGGCGACACGACCCTCCTGGTGGAGATCGACAAGCTGCTCGGCAAGCCCTGGGACGACGAGCTCGAGACCTTCCGGCACGCCGGCGAGGGCGCGCCCGTGCGGTGGCTGCACCAGGTCGTCTGACCCCAGGGCCGGTCAGCGCCTCCGGAGCTTGAAGGCGACCGGCTTGATCCACCCCTCGACGTACTCGTCGGGGCCGTTCTGCACGCTGAGCAGGCCGCGGATGACGAAGCGCCCGGGCACGGTGGTGGCCCGGCAGACGGTGAACGTCGAGCGTGCGCGTGGGGCGTTCATCCCACCCAGGTGCACGCCCGAGGCCACCTTCCGGCCCCGCCGGTCCACGAGGAAGGTCTCCAGGCTCCAGTCGCCCTCCGGGGGGCGTACGGCGTAGCGGTAGGCGTAGCTGGCGCAGCCCGTGCGGAGCACGCCGTCGCGCGCGCCCAGCCGGCCCCACTCGTGGTGGGTCTCGGCGGCCGAGGCGGCACCGGCGACCAGGCAGGCCGGCGCCAGCAGCACCGCGGCGATCGATCCGAGCATCGTCTGGCGGAGCATCGTCGCCTCGTTCGGTCGGGTGTGACGGACGTCATGCCCAACGCGGGAGGGGTTCCCCGGGTTACGCGAACGCGCCCCCGCGACCGGAGGGGTCGCGGGGGCGCGTCGGGTGACGGGCGGAGCCTCAGAGGGGGATGTTGCCGTGTGCTCCGTGCCGGACGCCGACGGCCTGGACCGCGTCGTCGATGGCTCGCGCGATCGCGGACCGGGTGGCGGTGGGGGAGACGACCTCGTCGACGACCCCGATCTCGACGGCCTTGTCGACCCCGCCGGCGATCCGCTCGTGCTCGGCGGCGAGCTCGGCCTCGACCTGCGGTCGGATGTCGGGAGCGACGTCCGCCAGCTTGCGGCGGTGCAGGATCCGCACGGCGGCGACGGCACCCATCACGGCGACCTCGGCGCCGGGCCAGGCGAACACCTTGGTGGCGCCGAGCGAGCGCGAGTTCATCGCGATGTAGGCGCCGCCGTACGTCTTGCGGGTGATGAGGGTGACTCGGGGTACGACGCACTCGCCGAAGGCGTGCAGCAGCTTGGCGCCCCGTCGTACGACGCCGTCCCACTCCTGACCGACGCCGGGCAGGTAGCCGGGGACGTCGACCAGGACGATCAGCGGGACGCCGAAGGCGTCACACATCCGCACGAAGCGGGAGGCCTTCTCGGCGGAGAGCGAGTCGAGGCAACCGCCCAGGCGCAGCGGGTTGTTGGCCACGACGCCGACCGTGCGGCCGCCGAAGCGACCGAGCGCGGTGACGATGTTCGGTGCCCAGCGGGCGTGCAGCTCCTGGACGGTGCCCTCGTCGAGGACCGACTCCACGAGCGGGTGCACGTCGTACGCGCGCTTCTTGGACTCGGGCAGCAGCGACTCGAGATCGCGGTCCTCGACGTCGTCGACCCGCAGGCTGCCCTGCGAGCCGAGCAGCGCGCCCACGCCCCGGGCACGGTCCAGCGCCTCCTGCTCGGACTCGGTGAGGATGTGGACGACGCCGGAGCGGCGGCCGTGCGGCTCGGGACCGCCCAGGCGCAGCATGTCGACGTCCTCGCCGGTCACCGAGCGGACCACGTCGGGTCCGGTGACGAAGATCCGGCCCTCGGGGCCGAGGATGACCACGTCGGTGAGGGCGGGACCGTACGCCGCCCCGCCGGCCGCCGGACCGAGCACGACGGAGATCTGCGGGATCTGTCCGGACGCCTGGGTCATCACCTGGAAGATCCGGCCCACGGCGTGCAGCGAGAGCACGCCCTCGGCGAGCCGAGCGCCGCCGGAGTGCCACAGACCGATGATCGGCGCGCCGTCGGTCATCGCACGGTGGTAGGCGTCGACGACGACCCGGCAGCCCTGGTCGCCCATGGCGCCGCCCATGACGGTCGCGTCGGAGCAGAACGCGACCACGCGGGTGCCGTGCACCTCGCCGACCGCGGCGAGCATCCCCGAGTCGTCGTCGTCCGAGATCAGCTCGAGGGTGTCGGCGTCGAGGAGGGCGGTCAGCCGGTGGACGGGGTTGCGCGGGTCCTGCTCGCGGGGGAGCTTGGCCGGCTTGCGGTCGGCGGGCTTCTCGGGGGCCACGGTCATGCCAGCGTCCCGAACGCCACGGCGACGTTGGCGCCGCCGAAGCCGAAGGAGTTGTTGAGGGCCGCGATGTCGCCGGCGGGCAGGTCGCGGACCTTGGTGGCGATGTCGAGCTCGACCTCGGGGTCGAGGTTGTCGAGGTTGATCGTCGGCGGGACCTGGCGGTGGTGCAGGGCCAGGACCGTGGCGATCGACTCCAGCGCGCCGGCGCCGCCGAGGAGGTGCCCGGTCATCGACTTGGTGCTGGTGACCACGACCTGCGAGACGTGCTTGCCCAGGGTGGCGTGCAGCATCAGGCCCTCGGCGATGTCGCCCTGCGGGGTCGAGGTCGCGTGGGCGTTGACGTGGACGATCGACTCGGGGCCGACCTCGGACTCGGCGAGTGCCCGCAGGATGGCGCGGGAGCCGCCGCGGCCGGCCGGGTCGGGCTGGGCGATGTCGTGGGAGTCGGCGGTGATGCCGGCGCCGAGGACCTCGGCGTAGATCCGGGCACCGCGGGCCTGGGCGTGCTCCAAGGACTCCAGGACGAGGACGCCGGCGCCCTCGCCGAGCACGAACCCGTCGCGGGCGGTGTCCCAGGGCCGCGACACGGCCGTCGGGTCGCCGTCGTCGGCGCTCCCCGTCTTCGACAGCGCCATCATGTTCGCGAAGGCGGCCATGGGCAGCGGGTGGATCGCCGCCTCGGTGCCGCCGGCCACGACGACGTCGGCGCGGCCGAGACGGATCTGGTCGATCGCGAGGGCGATGCCCTCGTTGCCGGAGGCGCAGGCCGAGACCGGGGTGTTGACCGCGGCCCGCGCTCCGACGTACAGGCTGATGTTCGCGGCGGGCGCGTTGGGCATCAGCATGGGCACCGCGAGGGGGGAGACCCGTCGCGGACCCTTCTCCTTCAGGACGTCGTAGTTGTCGAGCAGCGTGTTGACCCCGCCGATGCCGGAGGCCATCGCGACGCCGACCCGGTCGCCGTCGAGGCCACCGTCCTGGACGGCGTTCTCGAGGCCGGCGTCACGCCAGGCCTCCATCGCGGCGACCATGGCGAACTGCGAGGACCGGTCCAGGCGGCGGGCCTTGACCCGCTCCAGGACCTCGGTGGGCTCGACCGCGACCCGGGCCGCGATCTTGACCGGCATCTCCGCGGCCCAGTCCTCGGTGAGGCGACGGACGCCGGAGCGGCCGTTGACCAGACCGTCCCAGGTGCTGGCCACATCGCCGCCGAGGGGGCTCGTGGTGCCCAGACCGGTGATCACGACACGGGTACGACTCATCTGCTGATCGACTCCTTCGACTGGTTGAGCGTCAGGCCTGGGCGCGCTCGATGAAGGCCACGGCGTCGCCGACGGTCTTGAGGTTCTTGACCTCGTCGTCGGGGATCGAGACGCCGAACTTCTCCTCGGCGGCCACGACGACCTCGACCATGGAGAGCGAGTCGACGTCGAGGTCGTCGACGAAGGACTTGTCGAGCTGGACGTCGTCGGCGTCGATGCCGGCGACCTCGTTGACGATCTCGGCGAGGTCGGCGCGGATCTCTTCGGTGGTGGCCATCAGGCGTGGTTCCTCTCGGTGGTGGTGATGCGGATGGGTGCTGCTGGGTGGAACGTCAGGGGATGACGACGACCTGCGCGGCGTACGCCAGGCCGGCGCCGAAGGCGATGAGCAGGGCGGTCTCGCCGGACTTCGCCTCGCCCTCGCGGATCATCCGCTCGAGGGCGAGCGGGATCGAGGCCGCCGAGGTGTTGCCCATGTCGGCGATGTCGCGGGCGATCTTCACGGTCGCGGGGAGCTTCATGGAGCGGGCCAGGGCGTCGACGATGCGCATGTTGGCCTGGTGCGGCACGAAGCAGTCCAGCTGGTCGGCGGTGATGCCGGCGCGGTCCAGGGCCTGCTGGCCGACCTTGGCCATCGCGAAGGACGCCCAGCGGAACACCGGGTTGCCCTGCATGGTCAGGTGGGGCATGACCGGGTCCTCGGAGGCGAGGACGTCGCGCCAGTCCTCGCGCTGCCGGATCAGGTCGAACTGCTCGCCGTCCGAACCCCAGACGACCGGGCCGATGGCGGCCGTCTCGCTGGGGCCGATCACCACGGCGCCCGCCCCGTCGGCGAAGATGAACGCCGTACCGCGGTCGCCGACGTCGGTGAGGTCGGAGAGCCGCTCGACGCCGATCACCAGCACGTGCCCGGCGGAGCCGGCCCGGACCATGTCGCTGGCCATCGCGACGCCGTGGCAGAAGCCGGCGCACGCGGCGGAGATGTCGAACGCCGCGGCCTGGTCGGTGCCCAGCTCGTGGGCGATGGCCGTGGCGATCGCGGGGGTCTGCAGCAGGTGGCTCACGGTCGCCACCACGACGCAGTCGATCCGGCGGGCGTCGACGCCGGCCTTCTCGAGCGCCTCGCGGGCGGCCGCGACCGACATCATCTGCACGGTCTCGTCGGGGCCGGCGAAGCGCCGGGTCTTGATGCCGGAGCGCTGCTGGATCCACTCGTCGCTGGACTCGATGGCGTCCACGATCTCCGCGTTGGGCACCAGCCGCTCGGGGCGGTAGGCGCCGACGCCGAGGATCGCGGCGTGGGCGGCGCCCTGGCTGGGGGTGAGGGCGGTCATCAGGCGCTCGCCTCCGGGTGCAGGCGGAGCAGCGGCTGGCCGGGGGAGACCAGGTCGCCGTCCTCGACGAGCCACTCCACGACCTGGCCGCCGTGCGGGGCGGTCACGCTGATCCGGTCCCGCAGGCTCGCGACGTCGCCGATGGCCGCGCCGGCCGGCAGCAGGTCGAGCTCGGCGGCCTCGCCGGCCACGTGGAAGGTGCCCTTGGCGGGGGAGACCACCATCCGCCAGGTGGGAGTGGTGTCGATCGAGGAGGCCTCGCCGTGCTTGGCGCAGAACGCCCGCGCGTCGTCGAGCTGGTCGGGCGTCTTCAGCGCGAACGTCTCGACGCCCTTCAGCGCACGCTTCGCGATGCCGGTCAGGGTGCCGGCCGGGGGCATCTCCAGGATGCCGGTCACGCCGAGGTCGGACATGGTCTCCAGGCAGAGGTCCCAGCGCACCGGGTTCGCGATCTGGCCGACGATCCGCTTGAGGACCTCGCGCCCGTCGTGGACGACCTGGCCGTCCTTGTTCGAGATGAGCGGCGTGCGCGGGTCGTGGACCGAGACCGACTTCGCCAGGGTGGCGAGGTGGCCGACGGCGGGGGCCATGTGCTCGGTGTGGAAGGCGCCGGCCACGCTCAGGGGGATCAGGCGCGCCTTCGCCGGCGGGTCGGCGGCGAGCGCGTCGAGCTGCTCACGGGTGCCCGCGGCGACGATCTGGCCGGGGCCGTTGTCGTTGGCGGGGGTCAGGCCGTGCTTGGCGAGCGACGCCAGGATCTCCTCGCGGTCGCCGCCCAGGACCGCGGTCATCCCGGTCGGGGTGACGGCCGCGGCGTCGGCCATGGCCTTGCCGCGCTCACGCACCAGGACCATCGCCTGCTCGGCGGTGATGGTGCGGGCGCCGGCGGCCGCGGCCAGCTCGCCGACACTGTGCCCCGCGACGGCGCCGATCTGGCTGAACGCGTCGGAGGGGTGCGGGAAGAGCTCCAGCGCCGCGACCAGACCTGTCGCGACCAGGAGCGGCTGCGCGATCTGGGTCTCGCGGATCGTCTCCGCGTCGGCCTCGGTGCCGTAGTGGGCCAGGTCGAGACCGGCCACGGTGGAGAGCCAGGCGAATCGCGACGCGAAGGTCGAGTCCTCAAGCCAGGGAGTCAGGAAGCCGGGCGTCTGGGCGCCCTGCCCGGGAGCGACGATGACGAGCACGAGGCCCACTCTGCCGTGCCCGGGGTCGTGGTTCGCCTCCGGCGCGCACGAAAGTCGGCCCCCACTCGTTGTAGGAACCCTACAAATCGTCGGCGCGTCCGGATTGACGGCCGAGGACCAGCGCGATCTCGAGCGTGAAGGCGTCGCGCGACTGGGTCGGGCTGTACCCGGTGAGCTCGGCGACCTGCCGGAGCCGGTAGCGCACCGTGTTGGGGTGCACGAACAGCGCTCGCGCCGTGCCCTCGATCGACGAGCCCGTCTGGAAGTACGCCGCCAGCGTCTCGATCAGCGTCCCCCGGGCGCGCACGAGCGGCAGGTAGACCTCGTCGACGAGGTGCCGGCGGGCGTGGCCGTCACCGGCGAGGACCCGCTCGGGCAGCAGCTCGTCGCTCAGCACCGGCCGGGGCGCCTCGGGCCATCCGGCCGCGGAGCGCTGGGCGGACGCGGCGGCCCGCGCCGAGACGTGGGCGGAACCGAGGTCGGCCGCCACCGGCCCGACCACCACCGGACCATCGGCGAAGAGCGGCGTCACCGCGTCGGCGGCCGCCCTCGTGTCGGTCACGCCGCCGAGGAGCACGACGAGGCGGTCGCCCTGGACCGCGCACAGTGCCTCCATGCCGGCGATGCGCGCGCGGCGGCGTACCTCGTCGAAGAGGTCGGTCTCGGTCCGCCGGGCCGGGGCCGTGCCGAGCACGACCGCGACGTCGCCGCTGGCCGACCAGCCGAGGGCGCTGGCCCGGGAGAGGAGCGACTCGTCGGTCTCCGCACGGAGCACGGCGTCGACGACGAGCGCCTCCAGGCGGGCGTCCCAGGCGCCGCGGACCTCCGCCGCGCGGGCGTACACCTCCGCCGCGGCGAAGGCGACCTCACGGGCGTAGCGGAGCACGGCCGCGTGCGCGTCGGGGGCGTCGTCGGGCTCGAGGAGGGTGTCGATGTTGCTCTCGACCACCTCGATCGAGAGCCGGACCAGGGCGACGGTCTGCTGCAGGTTGATGACGCCGGCGAGGGTCCGGGGAGCGGCGCCGAAGATCGACGCCGCCAGGGCGGTCCCGTGGGTGCCGGGCACCTGGTCGGCGTCCTCGCGGTACCAGTCGACGAACCCCCGGATGCCGGCCTGGACGATGCTGCCCACCCAGGACCGGTCCTGCGCGCTGAGGTCCCGGAACCAGGCGTGGTCGCTCTCCATCCGGGCCATCGCGGCCGTGCTGAGCGCACCCGCGGACCGCTGCAATGCATCCGCGTTGCGGGAACGGGGTACGGCGGTGCCACGACGAGCCACGGACCGAGGCTAGTCGGCCGCCCGAGATCGGGGATTGTCGGCCACTTTCCCGGCCGGGGGACGCGCGCTCTGGTTGAATCCGTCATCTACTCCCCGGTGAGGAGGATCCGGTGTCCCAGCAGCCGCACGAGGTGCAGTACCTCAGCATCCACGGGCACCGGCGCGCCTTCGTGAAGGTGGGGAAGGGCCCCGCGCTCCTGCTGCTCCACGGGCTCGGCTGCGACCACACGACCTGGGAGCCGGTCATCGACGCGCTCGCGCGCCGTTACACCGTCATCGCGCCCGACCTGCTGGGCCACGGCCGCTCCGCCAAGCCGCGCGCCGACTACTCGCTCGGCGGCTACGCCAACGGGATGCGCGACCTCCTCACCATCCTCGGCATCGACCGGGTCACCGTGGTGGGACACAGCTTCGGCGGCGGCATCGCGATGCAGTTCGCCTACCAGTTCCCCGAGCGGACCGAGCGGCTGCTGCTCGTCGCCTCCGGGGGCCTCGGCCCGGAGGTCTCACCCGGCATCCGCGCGATCACCACGCCCGGCTTCCACCAGGCGATGGGCGTCCTCACGCTGCCGGGCATCCGGCACGCCGGCGTACTGGGGCTGCGGGCGCTCGCCTCCACCGGGCTCAAGCCGGTCCGCGACCTCGACGAGGTCGCCGAGATCTACGAGTCCTTCAAGGACCCGAGCGCCCGGCACGCCATCCGGCACGTCGTGCGCGCCGTCGTCGACTGGCGGGGCCAGGTGGTCACCATGGCCGACCGGGCCTACCTCACCGAGGCGATGCCGATGGCCGTGGTCTGGGGCCGCGATGACGCCGTCATCCCGGTCCGGCACGCCAACACGGCTGCCGCGCTCGCGCCGAACGCGCGGGTCGAGGTGATCCCGAACGCCGGGCACTTCCCGCACAAGGACCACCCGCAGCGGTTCGTGAAGATCCTGAACGACTTCGTCCGCTCGACCCAGCCGGCGTCGTACTCCCGGGCGCGGTGGCGGCGCCTGCTGAAGGAGGGTCAGGTCGGCTCGCTCAGCCCACTCGCTGCGGCCTCGGACGTCGACACGGCCTGAGACATGCGGAAGGGGCGGTGACCAGGTGGTCACCGCCCCTCCTCGACTCACGGGGTTTCGAGGCTCGGCGCTGGCGCGCCTCGCACCTCAACCAGCGTCACTCAGGCGTCGCCGCCCTCCTGCTTCACGCCGGCGACCGCGGTCGGGTCGTCGATGCGGTACTGCGCGAAGGCCTTCTCGACCTGGGAGCGGTCGATCTCGCCCTGGTCGGCCAGCGCCTGCAGCGTCTGGACGACGACCGACTGCGCGTCGATGTGGAAGTACCGACGAGCGGCCGGGCGGGTGTCGGCGAAGCCGAAGCCGTCCGCGCCGAGGACGCGGTAGTCGGCCGGCACCCAGCGGGCGATCTGCAGCGGGACGGCCCGCATGTAGTCCGACACCGCGACGACCGGGCCGGAGACGCCCGCCAGCTTCTCGCTGACGTACGCCGACCGCGGGGCCTCGCCCGGGTTCAGCAGGTTCCACTCCTCCGCGGCCACGGCGTCGCGAGCGAGCTCGTTCCACGACGTGACCGACCAGGTGTCGGCCTGGACGCCCCACTCCTCGCTGAGGATCCGGGCGGCCTCGCGGACCCACGGGAACCCGACGCCGGAGCCGAGCAGGGTGACCCGCGGCCCGTCGCCCTCGGCCTTCGACATCTGGTGCATGCCGCGCAGGATGCCGTCGACGTCGACGCCCTCGGGTTCGGCCGGCTGCTGCGTCGGCTCGTTGTAGACCGTGAGGTAGAAGATGACGTCCTCGGCGTTCTCGCCGTACATCCGCTCGAGGCCGCTCCTCATGATGTGGCTGATCTCGAACGCGTGAGCCGGATCGTAGTGCACGACCGCCGGGTTGGTCGCCGCGAGGAGCGGCGAGTGACCGTCGGCGTGCTGGAGGCCCTCGCCGGTGAGCGTGGTCCGGCCGGCGGTGGCGCCGATCAGGAAGCCGCGCGCCAGCTGGTCGGCCATCGCCCAGATCGAGTCGCCGGTGCGCTGGAACCCGAACATCGAGTAGAAGATGTAGAACGGGATCATCGGCTCGCCGTGCGTGGAGTACGCCGAGCCCGCGGCGGTCGCCGAGGCCATCGCGCCGGCCTCCGAGATGCCCTCGTGGAGCATCTGGCCCGCGGTCGACTCCTTGTAGGAGAGCAACATATTGCGGTCGACGGACTCGTACTGCTGTCCGGCCGGGTTGTAGACCTTCGCGCTCGGGAACATCGCGTCCATACCGAACGTGCGGTACTCGTCCGGGGCGATCGGCACGATGCGCTTGCCGATCTCCGGGTCGCGCATCCAGTCCTTGAGCAGCCGGACCACGGCCATGGTGGTGGCGATGGAGTTCTTGCCGCCGCCCTTCTTCAGCTCGGCGTACGTCGCGTCGCCCGGGAGCTGGAGGGGCTTGGCGCGCAGCACGCGCTTCGGCACCGAGCCGCCGAGCTGCTGGCGGCGCTCCATCATGTACTCGATCTCGGGGGCGTTCGCGCCCGGGTGGAAGAACGGCGCGGAGCCGGTCTCCTCGTAGGAGCGCTCGAGGTCGCGGTCGGAGATCGGCAGGTAGAGCCGGTCCCGGAACTTCTTCAGGTCGTCCGGGGTCAGCTTCTTCATCTGGTGGGTGGCGTTCTTGCCCTCCAGCGCGTCGATCGTCCAGCCCTTGATCGTCTTCGCGAGGATCACGGTCGGCTGGCCGACGTGCTTCTTCGCGGAGTCGAACGCGGCGTACACCTTGCGGTAGTCGTGGCCGCCGCGGGGGAGCTTCTGGATCTGCTGGTCGCTCATGTGCTCGACCATCTTGCGCAGCCGCGGGTCGCCGCCGAAGAAGCTGTCGCGGACATAGGCGCCGTCCTCGACCGAGTAGGTCTGGAAGGCGCCGTCGGGGGTGCTGTTCATCTTGTTGACCAGCACGCCGTCGACGTCCTGGGCGAGCAGCTGGTCCCACTCGCGGCCCCAGACGACCTTGATGACGTTCCAGCCGGCGCCGCGGAAGTTCGCCTCGAGCTCCTGGATGATCTTCCCGTTGCCGGTGACCGGTCCGTCGAGCTGCTGCAGGTTGCAGTTGATGACCCAGGTGAGGTTGTCGAGCTCCTCGCGGGCGGCGATGCGGATCGCGCCCAGCGACTCGGGCTCGGCCATCTCGCCGTCGCCGAGGAAGGCCCAGACGTGCTGCTGGCTGGTGTCCTTGATGCCGCGGTTGTGCAGGTAGCGGTTGAACCGCGCCTGGTAGATCGAGTTGATGCCGGTCAGGCCCATCGAGACCGTGGGGAACTCCCAGAAGTCCGACATCAGGCGCGGGTGGGGGTACGACGGCAGCCCGGCGCCCGGCCCGTGCTGGACCTCCTGGCGGAACCGGTAGAGCTGCTCCTCGCTCAGGCGTCCCTCGAGGAACGCGCGGGAGTAGACGCCGGGCGAGGCGTGGCCCTGGATGTAGATCTGGTCGCCGCCGCCGGGGGCGTCCTTGCCCTGGAAGAAGTGGTTGAAGCCGACTTCGTACAGGCTGGCCGAGGACTGGTACGTCGCGATGTGGCCGCCGACCTCCAGCCCCTTGCGGTTGGCACTGGAGACCATCACGGCGGCGTTCCAGCGGATGAACGCGCGGATCCGCCGCTCGATCTCCTCGTCGCCGGGGAACCACGGCTCCCGCTCGGGCGGGATCGTATTGATGTAGTCGGTGCTCCGCAGCGCGGGTACCCCGACCTGCATCTCACGCGCGCGCTCCAGGAGCCGCAGCATGACGTAGCGCGCGCGTTCGCGGCCACGCTCGTCGACCAGGGCGTCGAAGGAGTCGAGCCAGTCGTGGGTCTCGTCGGGGTCGATGTCGGGCAGCTGGGTCGGCAGTCCCTCGTGGATCACAGCAGGGTTGGTGCCGCCTCGCGTGCCGGAAGGTGTGGGTGAGTCTTCGGTCACCAGCCCATCGTGTCACGCCCCCCGGATCGGCAAAATCTACCCGTCGGTACGTCCACGGCGGCCCGTCCGAGGTCCGCACCGGTGTGGACAGAGGTTGCGCCCCGCCCCGGACTCCGCTGGACTACTCCTCAATCCGGCCGCCGGGCACCCGGTGGTCGACCCGATTCGTCTGGAGGATGTCAGTTGAGCGCGACCGCGGGTGGCGGGTCCACCCAGACAGGAGCTGCTGGAGCTCCCGAACGTCTCGGCTTCAAGCCCGGCATGGTGATCCAGGAGCTCGGCTGGGACGAGGACACCGACGACGCCCTGCGCGTCGCCATCGAGGACGCCATCGACGGCGACATGGTCGACGGTGACTACGGCAACGTCGTCGACGCCGTGCTCCTGTGGTGGCGCAAGGAGGACGGCGACCTGGTCGACGGCCTCGTCGACTCGCTCACCGACCTGGTCGGCGGGGGAGCGATCTGGCTGCTGACGCCGAAGGTCGGCCGCCCGAACGCCGTCGACGCCTCCGACATCGCCGAGGCCGCGCCCATCGCCGGCCTCTCGCAGACCACGACCGCGGCGATCAGCAAGGACTGGGCAGCGACCCGGCTGGTGGCTCCGAAGACCCTGTCCTGAGCCCGCGCCGACTCGCCCGCGGGTCCAGCGGGCCGTCGTACCCCTCCGGGGGTCGGATAGGAATGTCCTCGTGCTGCAGAAGCTGATCGACCGCGCGACGACGGCCGGGACCGGCGCCCGGGTGCTGGTGGGGTCGGGGATCATCCGGCCGTACTCGCCGGCCGTGCTCGCCCGGCTGCTCGGCACGGTGCGGGCCTGGGGGACCGGGCCGGCCGGTGGCTTCGCCTCGCTCGCCCTGCGCGAGCCCGACCGGGTCGGGATCGTCGACGAGCGCGGCTCGCTCACCTTCGGCGAGCTGCACGAGCGTTCCGACGCGCTGGCCCGCTCGCTCCGACGCCGTGGTGTCGGCGAGGGCGACGCGGTCGCGCTGATGTGCCGCAACCACCGTGGTTTCGTCGAGGCCACCATCGCGGTCGCGAAGCTCGGGGCCGACGTGCTCTACCTCAACACCGCCTTCGCCGGTCCCCAGCTCGTCGACGTGCTGGAGCGGGAGCGGCCGACCGTCGTCATCCACGACGAGGAGTTCACCGAGCTGCTCGCGGGCGCCGAGGCCGGCACCCGCGTGCTGGCCTGGACCGACTCGGCCGACCTGCCCGACGACGTGCTGAGCGTGGACGGGCTGATCGACTCCGTGAGCGACGACGCACCCGGGGACCTGGAGCCGCCCACCCGGCACGGCCGGATCATCATCCTGACCTCGGGCACCACCGGCACACCGAAGGGCGCACCGCGCCACGAGGCCGGCATCGACGCGGCGATCTCGCTGCTGTCGCGGATGCCGCTGCGCTACGGCTGGCGGACCCACATCGCGGCGCCGCTGTTCCACACCTGGGGGTTCGCCCACCTGGCGCTGGCGATGCTGCTCGGCTCGACGGTCGTGCTGCGGCGCAGGTTCGATCCCGAGGAGGCGCTCCGCCTCACCGCGGCCGAGGAGTGCGACTCGCTCGTGGTCATCCCGGTGATGCTGCAGCGGATCCTGGGGCTGCCCGAGGACGTGCTGGCGTCGTACGACCTGCCGCGGCTGAAGGTCGTGGCGGCCTCCGGCTCCGCGCTGCCCGGCGACCTGGCGCTGGACTGGATGGACCACTTCGGCGACAACCTCTACAACATCTACGGCTCCACCGAGGTGGCGTACGCCTCCATCGCGACGCCCGAGGACCTGCGCGAAGCACCCTCCTCGGCGGGCCGGCCGCCGTGGGCGACCGTCGTCAGGATCCTGGACCAGGACGACCGGGAGGTCGCGCCCGGCGAGCCCGGCCGGATCTTCGTCGGCAACAACCTGCTCTTCGAGGGCTACACCGGCGGCGGCCACAAGGAGGTCGTCGACGGGCTGATGTCCACCGGCGACCTCGGCCGCTTCGGCGCCGACGGGCGGCTGTACGTCGAGGGCCGGGACGACGAGATGATCGTCTCCGGCGGCGAGAACGTCTTCCCGCGGGAGGTCGAGGACTGCCTGGCCCGCCACGAGGCGGTCGTCGAGGTGGCCGCCGTCGGCGTCGACGACGAGGAGTACGGCAGGCGGCTGCTCGCGTACGTCGTCCTGCGGGACGGTGCCTCGACCACGCAGGACGACCTGAAGGACTGGGTGCGGCAGAACCTCGCCCGCTACAAGGTCCCGCGCGAGATCGTGATGCTCGACGAGCTGCCCCGCAACGCGACGGGCAAGGTGCTCAAGCGGGAGCTCGCCCACCACAGACCCAGCAGCGACAACGAGAAGGATGGTGAGGCGTGACCGGCCTCGAGCTCGGCGGCCCGGCCCCCGACTTCACTCTGCGGGACCAGTTCGGCCAGGACGTCACCCTGTCGTCGTACCGGGGGACGAAGGCGGTGCTGATCCTCTTCTACCCCTACGCCTTCTCGGGCGTCTGCACCGGCGAGATGGCGGGGGTCCGCGACCGGCTGGCCGACTTCCTGACCTTCGACACCGAGGTGCTGGCGATCTCCTGCGACCCGATGTTCGCGCTCCGCGCGTTCGCGGACTCCGACGGGCTCAACTTCCCGCTGCTCTCGGACTTCTGGCCGCACGGCGAGGTCGCCCGGGCGTACGACGTCCTTGACGAGCGCACCGGATCCGCGCGGCGCTCGTCGTACGTCGTGGACCGCGAGGGCAACCTGAGCTGGTCGGTGCACAACGCGATGCCCGAGGGGCGCGACCTCGCCGAGCACCTGCGCCAGCTGCGCGCCGCGGCGGGCTGAGACGCCGATCCGGGGGACGCGTTTCGCGCACGTCGGCGCCCTCGTCTAGGGTGTGCCGCGCCTCGGATCGTCGTGCCTGCCGGGGCTCCGGGCGTATAGCTCAGCGGTAGAGCTCCTCGCTTACAACGAGGCGGTCGGGGGTTCGATCCCCTCTGCGCCCACCACCCGGATCGCTCGGGCCTCCTACGCTGTCGTGGGTGACCCGCCCCGACGACCGCCTCGTGGAGGCGATCCGGTCGGCCCTGGCAGCGGCCGCCGACCCCGAGCGCGCGGTCGGCCAGCAGGCCTACATGAAGTCGACGATGCCCTACCGCGGCGTCACGCTGCCCGCGCTGCGCCGGCTGCTCCTACCGCTCCTGGCCGAGCACCCGCCCGCCGACCGGGAGTCGTGGGAGGCGACGATCCTCGAGCTGTGGGACGAGGCCGCGTTCCGCGAGGAGCGGTACGCCGCCACCGCGCTGGTCCGGCACCGGGCGGCCGAGCCGTGGCGCGACCGGGACGCCGTGCCCCTGGCCCGGCACCTGATCGTCACCGGCGCCTGGTGGGACCACGTCGACGAGCTGGCCGTGCACCTGGTCGGCGCCGCGTTGCGGGCGGACCGGGCCGCGCTGACGCCGGTCCTGCGGGCCTGGGCCACCGACCCCGAGAGCCTCTGGCTGCGCCGGACGGCGGTGATGTGCCAGGTCGGCGCGCAGGCCGAGGTCGACCGGGACCTGCTCCGGTTCGCGATCGAGGCGAACCTCGACGACCGGACCTTCTGGCTGCGCAAGGCGATCGGCTGGGCGCTGCGCGACCACGCCCGCACGGACCCCGACTGGGTGCGCGCGGAGGTGGCCCGGCTGGGGGACCGACTGTCCGGGCTCTCGCGGCGTGAGGCCCTGAAGCACCTGTCGGAGGCTTAGGGCAGAATCTCGCGGGTGGCTGAGGGACCAGTGGCGATCAGATCGGTGGCGGAGCGGCTCGACGGCCAGCACGTCCTGGTGACGGGCGTGACCGGCTTCGTCGGCGAGGCGTTGCTCCACCTGCTGCTGACCGAGGTCCCCGGCGTCCGGGTCTCCCTGCTGGTCCGCCCGAAAGGCTCCACGAGCGGCGCCGCCCGGATCGCCAGCCTGCTGAAGAAGCCGATCTTCGCCGAGGTCGTCGAGGCGGCGGGCGGCATCGAGCCGCTGATGGCCGCGCGGGTCGGGGTCGTCGAGGGCGACCTGGCCGACACCCCGGAGCTGCCTAAGGGCCTCGACGCGGTCGTGCACTGCGCCGGCGACGTCTCCTTCGACCCGCCGGTCGACCAGGGCTTCCGCACCAACGTCGTCGGCACCCGCGAGCTCCTCGCCCGGGTCCGGGAGTCCGGCCCCGACGTCCACTACGTGCACATCTCGACGGCGTACGTCGCCGGCCGTCGCCGCGGCAGCATCCCCGAGGGTCCGGTCGAGCACGACGTCGACCTCGACGCCGAGACCGCGTGGGGCCTGGGCCAGCGCGAGCGGGTCGAGCACGAGTCCCGCAGCGCCGACGCGCTCACCCGGCACCGCAAGAAGGCCGAGAAGGAGCACAGCCGGGCCGGCCTGCTCACCGCCGCGAACGCCACCGAGGCCGCCCGCAAGCAGTGGGTCAAGGACGAGCTGGTCCGGATCGGCACCGAGCGCGCCCGCAGCCTCGGCTGGACCGACTGCTACACCTTCACCAAGGCGCTCGGCGAGCGGGTCGTCGAGGAGCACGCCCGCGAGCACCGGGTCTCCATCGTCCGGCCCAGCATCATCGAGTCCGCCCTCGAGCGCCCGCACCCGGGCTGGATCGAGGGCTTCAAGATGGCCGAGCCGCTGATCCTGGCCTACGGCCGCGGCGAGCTCCCGGAGTTCCCGGCCTCGGCCGACACCACGGTCGACATCGTCCCGGTCGACCACGTGGTCTCCGCGATCGTCGCGGTGCTCGCGCACCCGCCGGTGGTCGGGGACCCGGCGTACTTCCACGTCTCGTCGGGCGACCGCAACCCGCTGACCTTCGGCCAGCTCTACGAGAACGTCCGCGCCTACTTCGACGTGCACCCGTTCCAGGCCGGCGACCGCGGCGCGGCCCGGCTCCCGGACTGGCGCTTCCCGGGTGCCCAGTCGGTGAACCGGCTGCTGACGACCAGCGAGCGCGCCCACCAGGTCGCCGACTACGTGCTCGGCCACGTGCCGCGCAGCGACCGCACGCGCGACCTGGCCCGCAAGCTCGACCAGCAGGGCCGGCGCCTGGAGTTCCTGCGCCGCTATCTCGACCTCTACCACGAGTACGCCCAGGCCGAGCTGCGGTTCTCCGACCGCTCGACGATGGCGCTGCAGCGGTCGCTGTCCGCCGAGGACCAGGAGCGGTTCGCGTTCGACACCTCGGTCGTCGACTGGCCGGTCTACATCCAGGAGATCCACTGCCCGGCCGTCACGAAGCCCGTGCGCCGGCTCGACGAGGTCCGGTCGGCCCGGCGCCGGGCCGCGCGCAGCGGCCCGCGACCGGTCGGCGAGGGCACCGACGCGGCGGCGTTCTTCGACATGGACGGCACGCTGCTGTCCTCGAACGTCATCGAGACCTACCTGTGGATGCGGCTGCCCGAGCTGTCCGGCACCGAGCGGTTCGCCGAGCTCGGCCGGGTGGCCGCCAAGGTGCCGACGCTGGTGCAGGCCGAGCGGCGTCAGCGCAGCGACTTCCTGCGCACCGTCTACCGCGAGTACGCCGGCGCCCGGGTCGCCGACCTCGACGCGATCGCCGACGAGCACCTCACCAGCCACGTGCTGTCGCGGCTCTCGCCCGAGGCGGTTCGCCGCATCCGCGAGCACCGCCGCGCCGGTCAGCGGACCGTGCTGATCACCGGTGCGATCCGGCCGCTGACCCGCCCGCTCGCGACCCTGTTCGACCACATCGAGGCGGCCGAGCTGGCCGTCGACGAGCGCGGAATCTGCACCGGCCACCTGGCCTCGTCGCCGCTGGTGGGGGAGTCGCGGGCCGCCTGGATGCGCTCCTACGCCGCCGAGCACGGCATCGACATGACGAAGTCCTTCGCGTACGCCGACTCCCACTCCGACCTGCCGCTGCTCGAGGCCGTCGGCCACCCGGTCGCGGTGCGGCCCGACGTACCCCTCTACCGGCATGCGCGGCGCCACCACTGGACGGTCGTCGACTGGGCCAGCTCCGGCTCGTCGACGCGCACCCTCAACCCCGCAGGGGGCCTGTGATGATGCTCGCGCTGGAGATGTTCCGCTCGCTGCCACGCACGGTGGCGGGCAAGGCGGTCGGGAGCCGGCTGCCCGGCATCCTGTCCGGGTACGCCGCCCCGCTGCGGCTGGTCACGATCGACGCGCCGAAGGTCGACCGCCCCGGGTGGGCCCGGCTGCGCACCCGGCTCTCGGGCATCTGCGGCTCCGACCTCGGGATGCTGTCCGGGCAGACGTCGCTGTACTTCTCGGCCCTGGTCTCGCTGCCGTTCGTGCCCGGCCACGAGGTGGTCGCCGAGCTGCTGGAGGACTGCGAGGACCTGCCCGCCGGCACCCGCGTGGTCGTCGACCCGGTCCTGACCTGCGCGGCCCGCGGCGTCGAGCCCTGCGAGGGCTGCGCCGCCGGCAGCACCAACCGCTGCTCGCGGATCACCGTCGGCGACGTGTCGCCGGGGTTGCAGACCGGGTTCTGCCACGACACCGGGGGCGGCTGGGGCCAGCAGCTCACCGCCCACCGCAGCCAGCTGCACCCGGTGCCGGAGGGCCACACCGACGAGCAGGCCATCCTGATCGAGCCGATGGCGTGCGCGGTGCACACCGCGCTGCGCGCCGGCGTACGTTCCGGTGACCGGGTGCTGGTCAGCGGGGCCGGGTCGGTGGGCCTGTTCGCGACGTTCGCGCTGCGCGAGCTCACCGCCGCCGGCGAGATCATCGTCGTCGCCAAGCACGGCCACCAGCGCGAGCTGGCCCTGGAGCTGGGCGCCACCGAGGTGGTGGCCCCGGGCGAGGTGCTGCGCCGGGTGCGCCGCTCCACCGGCGCCTTCCAGCTCCAGCCGGAGTACTCCTCGCCGTACCTCCTGGGCGGCGTCGACGTCGCCGTCGACGCGGTCGGCAGCAAGCAGTCGCTGGAGACGGCGCTGCAGGCGACCCGTGCCGGCGGCCGAGTGGTCCTCTCCGGGATGCCCGCTCCGGCAGACCTGTCCGCGGCCTGGTTCCGTGAGCTCGAGGTGGTCGGCACCTACGCCTCCGCCCGCGCCGACGACGCGTTCGGGAAGGCGACCGAGCTGGTCGCCCGCGACGCCGTCGCCCGGCTGTCCAAGTCCGTCGCCAGCTACCCGTTGCACCGCTGGCGTGAAGCGCTCGACCACGCCCACTCCACCGGCCGGCTCGGCACGGTCAAGGTGGCCTTCGACCCGAGGAGCACACAATGAGCAGGCCCGGTTTCGTTCTCGAGGTCGACGACCGGACACCGCCGCTGGTCGTGCACGAGGGGTTGGGCTTCCGGCTGGAGAGCTTCCCGCTCGGGACCCGCGTGGTCTACCCGCCCGAGTCGCTCCCGAGCGTCCCCGACGTCGACGAGGCGATCCGCGAGGCGCTGCTGCACCCGGTCGACGCCGACCCGCTGCCGTCGCTGCTCTTCGCGGGGATGCGGCTGACCATCGCCTTCGACGACCTGTCGCTGCCGCTGCCCTCGATGAAGTCGCCCGACATCCGCGGCCGGATCATCGAGCACGTGCTCACCCTGGCCGCCGAGGCCGGGGTCGATGACGTCGAGATCATCGCCGCCAACGCGCTGCACCGGCGGATGACCGCCGCGGAGCTGAAACACATCGTGGGGGAGCGGGTCTTCCGCTCGTTCTTCCCGCAGGGGAAGCTCTACAACTTCGACGCCGAGGACCGCGACAACCTCAGCCACCTCGGCACCACCGAGCACGGCGAGGACATCGAGATCAGCAAGCGGGGCGCCGAGTCCGACCTGCTCGTCTACGTCAACGTCAACCTCGTGGCGATGGACGGCGGGCACAAGTCGGTCGGCATCGGGCTCGCGTCGTACAAGTCGCTGCGCCACCACCACAACCCGCAGACGATGGTGCACTCGCGGTCCTTCATGGACCACAAGAAGTCGGCCATGCACCACTCCGCCTGGCGGATCGGGCGGGTCATCAAGGACACCGTCAAGGTGTTCCAGATCGAGACGACGCTCGACAACAACGTCTTCCCGAAGCCCTACGACTTCCTGATGAAGCGCGAGTGGGAGTGGTCGGTCCGCGACCAGGCCTCGATGCTCGCCGCCAAGCGCGGACTGTCGGTGGCCCCGCAGAAGCTGCGGCACAAGATCTTCCACGACCTGCGGGCGCCGTACGGCCTGACCGGCATCAGCGCCGGCGAGGTCGAGGCCGTGCACGAGCAGACCCTGGAGCGGGTGCACCGCCAGCAGGTCGTCGAGGTGCAGGGCCAGTCCGACGTGCTGGTGATGGGGGTGCCCTACCTCGGCCCCTACAACGTCAACAGCTCGATGAACCCGATCCTCGCGACCTGCATGGGGCTGGGCTACTACTTCAACTCCTACCGCCACCAGCCGGTCGTGCGGAAGGGCGGCGCGGTGATCCTGTACCACCCGCTCAACGAGGGCTTCAACCAGCTGCACCACCCGTCGTACGTCGACTTCTACGAGGAGGTGCTCGCCGAGACGACCGACCCGGCGGTCATCAGCGCGAAGTACGAGAAGCAGTTCGCGGAGGACGAGTGGTACCGCCACCTCTACCGCACCTCGCACGCCTACCACGGCGTCCACCCGTTCTACATGTGGTACTGGGCGGCGCACGCCATGGACCACGTCGACGAGGTGATCTGGGTCGGTGCCGACCGCAAGGTCGCGTCGCGGCTCGGCTTCCGGGCCGCCACCACCCTGCAGGACGCGCTGGAGATGGCGTCGGGCACCGTCGGGTCGTCGCCGTCGATCACCTACCTGCACAACCCGCCGCACCTGCTCGCGGACGTCCGATGAGCTTCCTCAAGGAGACCGCGGACGACGTCCGCACGATGGCCCGCGGCTGGCGCTGGGGGCGGCGCTCGATGGTGCCGCGGTCGGCCGAGCAGTACGTCCTGCCCGCGAAGTCGACGGTGTTCCCGTCGGACTGGTCGCGCCGGCGTCCGGCGATCGCGGCCCGCGAGGTGGCGCAGAAGGGTGGGCTCGAGCCGCTCTTCCGCTCCCAGGTCCGCACCCGGGTCGAGGGGCTCGACGTGCTCGACCGCATCGACGGTCCGGTGATCTTCGCGGCCAACCACGCCTCGCACCTCGACACCCCGCTGATCCTGCTGTCGCTGCCCGACGAGTGGCGGCGGCGGACGGCGGTCGCGGCGGCCGCCGACTACTTCTTCGACACCTGGTGGCGCGCGGTCGGCTCGTCGCTGCTGTTCAACACCTTCCCGATCGACCGCCGCGGCGGCGCGATGGCGACCACGCCCGGCGAGGTGCTCGCCGACGGCTGGAGCCTGGTGATCTTCCCCGAGGGCACCCGCTCGCAGGACGGCTGGATGGGCAAGTTCCGGATGGGCGCCGCGTTCCTCGCCCACGAGTACGGCGTGCCGGTGGTCCCGGTCGCGCACCGCGGGACCTTCGCGGCGATGCCGCGCGGCGCCGGCTGGCCGAGCCCCGGCCGCCGGCAGCTGACGATCCGGTTCGGCGAGCCGCTGCGGCCCGCCGAGGGCGAGTCGGTGCGGGAGTTCGCGCCGCGGATCAAGGACGCCGTCGCGCAGCTGCTCGACGAGGACTCCACCACCTGGTGGGAGTCGAAGCGGCGGGCCGCGTCCGGCGCCACCCCCGACCCGTCCGGTCCGGAGGTCGCCCAGTGGCGGCGGGTCTGGGCGCAGAGCGAGTCGCCGCAGGTCACCGCCGAGCCGTCCGGCCGCCGGCTGGCCGCCTGGCGCCGCTGAGCGGCCCGTGACGCGCGCGGAGCTGGCCGGCAAGGCCGTCGTGGTCACCGGCTCGACCCGCGGGATCGGGCGCGCCGTGGCGGAGCTGCTGGTCGCCGAGGGTGCCTCGGTCGTCGTCAACGGCCGCGACACCTCGCTCGTCTCCGATGTCGCCACCGAGCTGGGCGCCGTCGGAGTGGCCGGGTCGCCGGCCGAGCCGGGGGTGGCCGAGCGGCTGGTCGATGCCGCGCTCGCGTCGTACTCGCGGCTGGACGGGGTGGTCAACGTCGCCGGCATCGCCGAGCCGCCGGGGTCCTCGATCCTCACGATCACCTCAGCGGAGTTCCGCGAGCTGATCGACGTGCACCTGCACGCGACCTTCGAGACCTGCCGGGTCGCGGCGCGCCACTTCGTCGACGCCGGGGTCGCGGGCAGCATCGTGAACACGACCTCCTTCGCCTTCCAGGGCATGTACGGCGGCACCGGCTACCCGGCCGGCAAGGGCGCGGTCAACAGCCTGACCCTGGCGCTGGCGGCCGAGCTGCGCGAGCACGGGATCCGGGTCAACGCGGTCGCGCCGGGTGCGCGGACCCGGCTCTCGACCGGCGACGACTACGAGCAGCACATCGACGACCTGCACCGGCGCGGGCTGCTCGACGACCTGACCCGGGCCGGCTCGCTGGAGCCCGCGCCGGCGTCGTACGTCGCCCGGCTGTACGCCTACCTCGTGAGCGATCTCGCGACCGGCGTGACCGGGGAGGTGCTGGCCGGGTCGGGCAACTACCTGGCCCGGTTCGCGGCGCCGTCCTCGACGATGCTCGCGTGGCGCGACCACACCGCCGAGCCGCCCTGGGAGCTCGCGGAGATCGACGCCTTCGTGCGTGGGTGAGAGCCCTCTCATGAACGCCTCACAGTCACCTCACCGCCACTGAGCAGAGTCGTCCTCGTCAACACCACGGGCATCCGCCCCGACGAGAGGACAGACCATGAGGAAGACCCTGACGATCGGCACGATCGGACTCGCGGGAGCCGTGACCACGGGGCTGATCGCGTTCACCTCGCCCGTCTCGGCCAACGACGACCAGGCCTACCAGCGCAAGGACGACAACCCGGACGTCGTGATCGCGATCGACGACGACGACGATGACGACACCTTCGGTCGCAACGACAACACCAACACCCGGACCAACGCCCAGACGCGGACCCGCACCCGGGGCACCAACACCGGGAACAGCCGGTCGACCCGCGACCACACGAACAGCCGGTTCACCAAGGTCAGCCGCGACCGCGACCTCAGCCGCAGCGACCTCACCCGCGACTGGACCAACGACGGGCCGGGCAAGAACAACCGCGACCTGAGCGCCGACACGACCAACGACCGCTCGCGCAACGACACCCGCGGCCGCTGAGCGACGACCTGGACCGGGAGGTTCGACCGATGGGCAGCACCGACACATGGACGTTCGCCGAGGGCGACGCCATCACCCCCGACCTGACGGCCGTCCGGCTGCTGGGCGGCGGGTCGTCGTACGAGGCGTACCTGGCCTTCGACGAGATCACCTACGCACCCGTCGTGGTGAAGGTGGTCCGGCCGGGGCTCGTCGCCGACGAGTCCAGCCTGCGCGGCCTGCGCCGCGAGGTGGAGGCGCTGGCCGCGGTCAACCACCCGGTCGTGGTCCGCGGGCTGCGGCACCGGCTCGACGGCGACCGGCCCCACGTCGTACTCGAGCAGATCGACGGGCCGCGGCTGTCGTCGCTGGTCCGGCGCTACGGGCCGCTGCAGGAGCAGCAGTACCTGCCGCTCGGGATCGAGATCGCCAGCGCGCTGCACTACCTGCGCCACCTCGGCTGGGCGCACCTGGACATCAAGCCGAGCAACGTGATCATGGGCGCGCCCGCGCGGCTGATCGACCTGTCGGTGGCGCGCCGGGTCGAGGACGCGGCCGCCCTCACCGTGCCGATCGGCACGGACCTCTACCTCTCGCCCGAGCAGTGCGACCCGCCGACGACGGGGGAGCCGGGGCACGCGAGCGACGTGTGGGGCCTGTCCGCGACGCTCTTCGAGGCGGTCGCGGGCTACCGCGCCTTCGACGACGGCGACCTGGACTCCCCGGACGTCCGGGTCCGCTACCCCCAGCTGGTCGACGACCCCTACGAGCTGCCCGACCGGGTCCCGCACGAGGTCGCCAAGATCCTGTACGCCGGCCTCGAGAAGCGCCCCGCCGACCGGCCGCTCCCGCACGAGTTCGCCGAGGCCCTCGAGCCCGTCCTCGCCCGCCAGCCCCGCGCCCGCCTCGCCGGCTTCAAGGTCCGCTGACCCCCACCCACCACCCCCACGCCGAGTCGGCAGAAGTTGACCCTCGAGTCGGCAGAACTTGCAGACGTACCGTCAGCAAGATCTGCCGACTCGACGCGCAACTTCTGCCGACTCGGCGATTTCGGGGTCAGGTGTTGAAGCGGTAGCCCATGCCGCGGACGGTGGTGACGGTGTGGGCGCCGAACTTGCGGCGGAGGTAGCCGACGTACACGTCGACGACGTTGGAGCCGGGGTCGAAGTCGAAGCCCCAGACGTGGTCGAGGAGCTGCTCGCGGGAGAGCACCTGGCCGGCGTTGCGGATGAAGATCTCCGCCAGCGTGAACTCGCGGGCCGACAGGTCGACCTGGCGGCCGCCGACCGTGGCGCGCCGGGTGCGGACGTCGAGGTGTACGCCGCCCGCCTCGAGCACCTCCTCGCGGGGTCCGGCGCCGGTGTCGGCCGCCTGGGCCTGGCGCAGCCGCAGCCGGATCCGCGCGATCAGCTCGGCGAACCGGAACGGCTTGGGCATGTAGTCGTCCGCCCCGCCCTCCAGCGCCGAGACCGTGTCGGTCACCGAGTCGCGGGCGGTCAGCACGATGACCGGCATCCGCGAGCCCTGCGAGCGCAGCTGGTCGAGCACCTCGAAGCCGTCCATGCCGGGCAGGCCGATGTCGAGGACCATCAGGTCGAAGTCGCCGCTCAGCGCGTGGTCGAGCCCGGCCGGGCCGTCGCCGGCGACGGTGGCCACGTGGCCCTCCGAGCGCAGGCCCTTGGCCACGAACGAGGCGATCCGCGCCTCGTCCTCGACGATCAGGATGCGGGCCACGGCGACTCCTCGGAGGACGGACGGGCGGGGAGCTCGACGACGAACAGGGCGCCGGGCGGGTCGGCGTCGGTCACGGCGACGGTACCGCCGTGGGCGGCGACGATGGCGCCCACGATCGACAGGCCCAGGCCGAAGCCCTCGTCGTCCTCGGACACCGACGAGCGGCCGAACCGCTCGAAGATCTTCTCGCGGTCGGGCGCCGGGACGCCCGGTCCGGTGTCGCGGACCCACAGCCGCACGACGCCGTCGTCGTACGACGACCCCAGCGCGACCGTGTCGCCGGGCGAGGTGTGCTTGACGGCGTTGTCGGCGAGCTGGAGCAGCGCCTGGGTGAGCCGCTGCGCGTCGGCCGGTACGACGCCCGCCGCGCTGGCGTCCAGGACCCAGTCCCGGTCGCCGAGCCCACGCGCCTTGGCGTAGGTGTCCTCGGTGAGGGAGGCGAGGTCGACGTCGGCGAGCGTGACGAAGTCCGGCCGGTCGCTCTTCGCGAGCAGGATCAGGTCGCCGACCAGCCGGGACATCCGGTCGACCTCGTCGAGCAGCAGCGCCCGGGTCTCGGCGACGTCCTCGAGGCTGCCGGTGTCGAGCAGCTCCAGGTGGCCGCGCAGCACGGTCAGCGGCGTCTTCAGCTCATGCCCGGCGTCGTCGAGGAACCGCCGCTGCCCGGTGAAGGCCTCCTCCAGCCGTTCGAGCATCCCGTTCACGGTGCGGGTCAGTGCGGTGATGTCGTCGTTGCCGGAGATCGGGAGCCTCCGGGACAGGTCGGTCTCGCCGATCTCCTCGGCCGTCTCGCGCAGGGTGCGCAGCGGGGCGAGCAGCCGCCCGGCCTGCCAGAACGCGGCGGCCGTGACGAGCAGGAGCGAGAGCGCGGCGACGATGGCGTAGGTGCGCATGGTGTCGTGCAGCCCGGCGAGTCCCTCGGCGAGCCGGACCGCGACCACCAGCGCCCCCGTCTCGCCGGCGACGGCCACCGGCTGGGCGGTGATGAGGACCTCGCCGTCGGGGGTGTCGAGGCGGGTGCTGCCCCCGTCGCGCACCAGCGGCGCGGCGGCCGCCTGGAACGCCGGGTCCTCGGGCAGCTCGTCGTCGGCGGGGGACTTCTTGCGCGGGCTGTCGCCGACCCAGCCGACCAGCAGCTCGTCGTCGTCGGGGACGCTGCTGGTCATGAAGCCCTCGAGCATCGCCCCGACGTCGGCGTACGACGTCCCGCGGGTGGCCGTGAACTGGGCGAACTCGTCGAGCTCCTGGTCGACCGCGTCGACGGTCTGCTGCTCCAGCCGCTCGGCCTCGATCAGGTAGACGATCGCCCCGGCCACCCCCAGCGCGACCAGCACGAGGGCGGCGACGGTGGCGGTGATGCGCACACGCACGGAGACGCCCGACCGGTGCGGTCGGGCGTCGGGTGCGGGTTGGGAAGGCTCAGTCGTCGTCGTCACCGGGACCGCTGTGGTCGTCGTCCCCGTCGTCGTCATCGTCACCATCGTCGTCCCCGTCGTCATCCCCGTCATCACCGCCGCGGCCCCGGCCGCGCCCGGAGTCGTCGTCGACCTCGCCCAGCCCGGGCGAGACGCCTTCGATGTCGTCGTCATCGTCGTCGTCATCGGGCTTGCCGGTGGGCGACGGTGCGGTGGACGGGGTGGGCGTGGAGGTCGGGCCGGTCGTGGGGGTCTCGCTGGGAGACGGCGTCACGACGATCGGCTCGCGTCGTACCGGCTCGTCGGCCGAGGAGGCCGCCAGCGAGCCCACGACGAACGCGCCCACCGGCAGCACGAGGCCGAGGGCGAGGAGGAGCTTCCAGACGCGACTCATGACACCGACGATCCTGCCCCATCGTGGGGCGGCGGTGAGAGTCCCATGAGAGGACTCTCATCCGAGCGGGCCGCCCGCCCGGACGACCGGCGACCAACCACCCCTGCCTAGAGTGGCCGCTGTCACGTTCCGGGCACAGGAGGCAGCCATGATCGTCCCCTTCAGCATCTCCGACTTCCTCGACCGCGCCGTCCAGGTCTACGGCGAGCGGGTCGGTGTCGTGGACGAGCCGGACCAGCCGGCGGCGGCCCTGGGCAACGAGCACGGTGAGCTGACGTACGCCGAGATCGGTGACCTGGCCCGGCGCCAGGCGGCCCGCCTCGACGAGCTCGGCATCGGGGTCGGGGAGCGGGTCGCGATCGTCAGCCACAACAGCTCGCGGCTGCTGACGTCGTTCTTCGGCGTCGCCGGGTTCGGCCGGGTCCTGGTGCCGGTGAACTTCCGGCTGCGCCCCGACGAGGTGCAGTACATCGTCGAGCAGTCCGGCGCCCGGGTGCTGTACGTCGACCCCGAGGTCGACGAGGCGCTGGCCTCGGTGACCTGCGAGCACCGCTTCGTCCTCGGCGACGACGAGAGTCTGTACGCCGCGCCCGGCACGGAGCCCATGCCTTGGGAGCCCGACGAGAACGCCACGGCGACCATCAACTACACCTCCGGGACGACCGCGCGGCCCAAGGGCGTGCAGATCACGCACCGCAACATCTGGGTCAACGCGACGACCTTCGCGATGCACGTCGGGGTCAGCGACCGTGACGTCTACCTGCACACCCTGCCGATGTTCCACGCCAACGGCTGGGGCCACCCGTTCGCCGCGACCGGCCTCGGGGTGAAGCACGTGGTGATCCGCAAGATCGACGGCGCCGAGATCCTGCGGCGCGTCGAGGAGCACGGCGTGACGTACATGTGCGCGGCCCCCGCCGTGGTCGCGGCGGTGCTGGAGGCGGCCCAGACCTGGGACGGCCCGATCCCGGGCCGCGACCGGGTGCGGATCATCGTGGCGGGCGCCCCGCCGCCGACCCGCACCGTCGCCCGGGTCGAGGAGGAGCTGGGCTGGGAGTTCATCCAGATCTACGGCCTCACCGAGACCTCGCCGCTGCTCACCGTCAACCGCTCCCGCCAGGAGTGGGACGACCTCAGCGCCGACGAGCGGGCGGCCAAGCTGGTCCGGGCCGGTGCCCCCGCCCTCGGCGTCACCCTGTCGCTCGGGCCCGAGGACGAGGTGCTCGCCCGCTCGAACGTCGTCCTCGAGGGCTACTGGGAGAAGCCCGAGGAGACCGCGGCGGCGCTCGCCGACGGCTGGTTCCACACCGGCGACGGCGGCACGATCGGCGACGACGGCTACCTGACGATCAGCGACCGCAAGAAGGACGTGATCATCACCGGCGGCGAGAACGTCTCCTCGATCGAGGTCGAGGACGTGCTGTTCAGCCACCCGGCCGTCGCCGAGGTCGCGGTCATCGGCGTCCCCAGCGAGCGGTGGGGCGAGACGATCAAGGCCCTCGTGGTGCTGGCGGCCGGCGAGACCGCCACCGAGGCGGACCTCATCGCCTGGTGCAAGGAGAAGGCGGCCGGCTACAAGGCCCCGACGTCGATCGAGTTCCGCGACGAGCTGGCCCGGACGGCGACCGGCAAACTGCAGAAGTTCAAGCTGCGGGCGCCGTACTGGGAGGGCCGCGACCGGCAGGTCAACTAGGTCTCGATACGCCCGCTCGTCCCTCGCGAGCTACTCGACCACCGACGGGCGGACGTCGAGCACGACCTCGAACTCCAGCAGGTCGGCGCCGGAGGCGACGGGCTTGCCGTGCTCGCCGCTGTGGGCGGCGCGGGCGCTGCCGTCGCGCCAGGCGGCGAACGACTCCTCGTCCTCCCACTGGGTCACGACGAAGTAGCGGTCCTCGCCGGCGACCGGGCGGAGCAGCTGGAAGCCGAGGAAGCCGGGGGAGCCGTCGACGGTGCCGGCGCGGGCGGCGAACCGCTTCTCCAGCTCCTCGTGGGCTTGCGGCGGGACGGAGATGGCGTTGATCTTCACGACGGGCACGGGCTTCACGGTAGCGGCTGCCTCGATAGCCTCCGGGGCATGCCTACGCCCGTGCCATCGCTCCACGACGTCGTCGACCTGCTGCACGGCTGGTACCCGCCCGCGACCGCGGACTCGTGGGACGCCGTCGGGTTGGTCGCGGGGGACCCGGCGGACCCGGTCGGGAAGGTGATGTTCGCGGTCGACCCGACGTACGACGTCGCGCGCGAGGCCGCCGACTGGGGTGCGGACCTGTTGGTCGTGCACCACCCGCTCTTCCTGAAGCCGGTCCACGGGGTCGCCGCGACGACCCCGAAGGGGCGCACCGTCGCGACGCTGGCCCGGGCCGGCTGCGCGCTGCTGACCGCGCACACCAACGCCGACCAGGCGGTGGGCGGGGTGTCCGAGGCGATGGCGACCGCGCTCGGTCTCACCGACCAGGCGCCGATCGTGCCCGCACCCGCGGAGCAGCGCGACAAGCTGACGACGTACGTGCCGGTGACCGACGCCGACGCGGTGCGCTCGGCGCTGGCGTCGGCGGGCGCCGGCCGGATCGGCGACTACGACCAGGCGTCGTTCAGCAGCTCCGGGCAGGGCCGGTTCCGGCCGCTGGCGGGGGCGAACCCGGCCATCGGCGCGGTCGGCGAGCCCGAGGTGGTCGAGGAGGAGCGGATCGAGGTGGTGCTGTCGCGGTCGCGCCGTACCGCCGTCGTCCGGGCGCTGCTCGCCGCGCATCCCTACGAGGAACCGGCCTGGGACCTCACCGAGCTCGCCGACGCCGGCCTCGCGACGACGGGGACGGGACGGATCGGGACGGTGCCCGAGCAGACCCTGCGCTCCTTCGCCGAGTCGGTGGCGCGGACCCTGCCGGAGACCGCCCACGGCGTGCGGGTGGCGGGCGACCCGGAGCGCGTCGTACGACGGGTCGCGCTGTGCGGCGGAGCCGGCGACTTCCTGCTCGACACGGTGCGCCGGACCGACGCCGACGTCTACGTGACGAGCGACCTGCGGCACCACCCGGCCTCGGAGTTCCGGGAGCAGGACGGCCCGGCGCTCGTCGACGTCGCGCACTGGGCGGCCGAGTGGACGTGGTTGCCGGTGGTGGAGGCGAGGCTGCGGGCCGCGCTGGGCGATACGGTGGAGACCCGGGTCAGCGTCGCCGTCACCGACCCGTGGACCTTCCGCCCCTGATCCCGCCCACGCACGCCAGGAGACTCCGCTGAAAGCCGACCCGATCGCCCAGCTCAAGCTGCTCGACGTCCAGGCCTTGGACGCCCGCGCCGACCAGCTGCGCCACCAGCGGGCGACCCTGCCCGAGAACGCCGAGATCAGCGCGCTGCAGGCCTCGCGCACGGAGCTCGACAACCGCGCCCGCGACGCCCGGATCGTGGTCGACGACCTGACCGCCGAGCAGGAGAAGGTCGACGCCGACGTCGAGCAGGTCAAGGCCCGCCGCACCCGGGACCGCGACCGGATGGACCAGGGGCTGATCACCAACCCCAAGGACCTGGAGCGGATGACCCACGAGCTCGCGTCGCTCGAGCGCCGGATCTCGACGCTGGAGGACGAGGAGCTGGAGGTCATGGCCCGCCTCGAGGACGCCCAGCGCGACCTCGACACGGTGCGTGCCGAGCTGGCCGAGGTCGACGAGAAGCTGGGCGGGCTGACCGCGTCGCGCGACGAGAAGGCGGCCGCGCTCGACGCGCAGCTCGTCGACGTCGAGGCGCAGCGGGGACCGTCCGTCGAGGGCCTGCCGGCGGACCTGCTGGCGCTCTACGACAAGCTCCGGGCCAGCAAGAACGGCGTCGGTGCGGCCGAGCTGCGCCAGCGCCGGTGCACGGGCTGCCAGCTCGGCATCGACAACGCCGAGCTCGCGGTCATCCGGTCGACGCCCGCCGACACGGTCGTGCGGTGCGAGGAGTGCTCGCGGATCCTGGTGCGGACGGCCGAGTCGGGACTGTGACCCGCTCGGTCACGGCCGCGGTCGTCATCGAGGCCGACGGCGGGTCGCGGGGCAACCCCGGCCCGGCGGCGTACGGCGCCGTGCTGCGCGACGCCGCGACGGGCGAGGTCATCGCCGAGGATGGCAGCACCCTGGGCGTCGCGACGAACAACGTCGCCGAGTACCAGGGCCTGATCGCCGGGCTGCGGCTCGCGCAGGAGTTCGCGCCGGACGCCGAGATCGAGGTCCGGATGGACTCCAAGCTCGTCGTCGAGCAGATGTCGGGCAACTGGAAGATCAAGCATCCCGACATGAAGCCGCTGGCCGCGGAGGCGGCACGGCTGGCGCCGCGCGGGACGTCGTACACCTGGATCCCGCGGGAGCGGAACTCGCACGCCGACGGGCTGGTCAACGACGCGCTGGACGGACGGCGGTCCGGGGTGCGGGTGCCCGGGGAGGCCGACGACTCGGCGGTCGAGGAGGCGGAGAGCCCCGCGCGCGGCTGGTCGGCCTCGGTCGGAGCGCCGACGACCCTGGTGCTCGTGCGCCACGGGGTCACCTCGCACACCGTCGACAAGCGGTTCTCGGGCGGGCTCGCCAGCTCCAACCCCGGGCTCAGCGACGAGGGGCGCGCCCAGGTGCGCTCGACCGCGGCCTGGCTCGCCCCGATCGCGGAACGCGTCGACGTCGTGGTGGCCTCGCCGGTGCGTCGTACGGCGGAGTCCGCGGCCATCGTCGGCGAGACGCTGAACCGACCCGTCGTCGAGGAGCCCGGCTTCGCGGAGATGGAGTTCGGGCACTGGGACGGGCTCACCTTCGCCGAGGTCGCCGAGCGGCACCGGGCCGAGATGGACGGCTGGCTGGGGTCGCTGGACGTCGCGCCGACGGGCGGGGAGTCGTTCCGGACGGTCGAGAAGCGGGTGCTGGACGGGCTGCAGCGAGTGCTCGACGCGCACGCGGGGCGGACCGTCGTCGTGGTCAGCCACGTGACGCCGATCAAGACGCTGGTCGCGCACGTGATGGGTGCGCCGCTGGAGGCGGTGTTCCGGATGGAGCTCTCGCCCGCGTCCGTGACGGTGGTCGCGTTCTACCCCGACGGGAAGAGCTCGCTGCGGCTCTACAACGCGCAGCCGCCCGAAAATGACGCGTTCTCCGACCCGGGTCGCTGGTAGAACGACCGGGTGCTGAGCCGCCACCACCAGATCGCGCTGTTCGATGCCGGCTCCGGGCGGGTGCTCGTCGTCGACGGCGCGCTGCCGCGCCGGCCGGACCGGTGGCCGTCGTTCGCGGAGCTCGCGGCGGCGGTGGGAGCCCCGCATGCCGGAGCGGCCGGCCCGCCGTGGCGCACGCCCGACGGGACGGTGACCAACCTGCTGGTGGGCGACGGGACCTCGTCACTCCCTGGAGCGCAGTGGGTCCCCCTCGCGGAGATCGGCGTACCGGGGCTGGAGGAGGCGTGGTCCCGGTGGTGCGCGGGCTACCGCGAGGACGGGCGGGCGGCGTGGTTCGTCCGCGGCTGGATCGACGAGGTCGTCGCCTGGGTCGACGCTGCTCTGCCTGGGCACGGCTGGGAGCGCGCGGGGGAGCCGGTTCCGGAGAAGCTGTGGAGCCTGTCCGCGGTGCTGCGGATCCCGGTGACGCGGGTCGGCGAGCCGGGGGAGCTGTGGTTCAAGGCGACGTGTGACGGGTTCCGTCGCGAGCCGGCGCTGACGGACGTCGTACGACGGCTCGCGCCGGACGCCGCACCGGACGTCGTGGCCGTGGACGCCGAGCGGGCGTGGATGCTCATGGAGCCGCTCCCCGGGGCGGCCGCTGGTGCTCCGGCTGAGCGGGCGGTCGACGTGGCCCGGCGGCTGGCCCGGCTGCAGCTCGACACCCTCCCGGCCCGCGCGGAGCTGCTCGCCGCCGGAGCTCCGGATCGCGGGCTCGACGCGACCCTGGCGACGCTCGGGACGGTGCTGCACGAGAGCGTCGACGTACTCGACGACGACCAGCGGGCTCGCGCCGCCGCGCTGGAGCCGTGGCTGGTCGCGTCGGTGCGCGCGCTCTGGGACGACTCGCTGCCCGACACCCTCGCGCACGGCGACCTCCATCTCGGCAACGTGGCCTGGGTCGACGACCGGGCCGTGTTCTTCGACTGGACCGACCTGTGCCTGACCCACCCGTTCCTCGACGTACGGCACCTCGCGGACAGCGCGGCCGAGGAGTCCTCGGCCGATGCCGTGCGGCAGCAGGTCTGGGAGGCGTACGCCGAGCCCTGGCGCGCCGCCTACCCGGAGGTGGACCTGGACGCCTTGTGGGAGCTCACCCGCGTGGTGAACGCGGTCTTCCAGGCCATCACCTTCGAGCAGATCTATCAGGCCCAGCCCGCCGGCTCGCGGTGGGAACTGGCCACGGTCGTGGGCGAGCTGATCGACAAGCTCAGCGAGATGCGGAGCGCGAACCGGTAACTCAGCGCCGCACCCGGTCGCGCGGATGGTTCAGGCGCGTGGGGGCTGTTGTTCGACCGCTGCTTCAACAACGCTGCTGACGCGGGTCGAGGTGCGAAGGACGAAGCCCGGGCCGCCCCGCTGGTTGAGGTGCGAAGGACGAAGTCCTGAGCCTCGAAACCCGGTGACCCGAGAGGCAGCCTGTGGTCGTCGCGGTCGTTCGGCTCACCCGGGTTTCGAGGCTCGCTCCGCTCGCACCTCAACCAGCGTCCGGGGAGTGGCGCGCCTGTAGCCCTGACGGGCCGGTGCCGGTCAGGGCTGCAGGGTCTCGAGCGGGATGGTGCCGTGGTGGTCGCGTCCGAAGATGAGTCCGTTCGGACTTCGCCAGACGAACGAGGTGTCGTCGACCTTGTCGTAACGCCATCGCGTGTGCGTCTTCGCCCGGTGATGTCGCCGGCAGAGCGGTGCGATGTTGCAGTCGCAGGTCGGTCCGCCGCGGGCGGCGGGGTCGATGTGGTCGCAGTCCGCACGGCGAGCCCGGCGTTGGCACCAGGGGAACACGCACGTGTGTTGGAGCAGGATCTGGCGTTCGCGAAGTCGGTCCGGGGTCTCGTAGGCGTCGACATGGACGTGGTCGCTCAGGTCGATGACCGGCTTCACGATCACCTGGGTGTCGGGGTTCGCGCACCAGGTCTTGACCTGATCGGTCGACACGAAGGAGTGGGTCTCCTCCACCCGGGCGAGGTCCAGCTCGCGTCCTGACCCGCCGAGCGCTGCTTCGGAGAGGTGGACGTGCAGCAGGACCTGGCGGGGCTTGGGCCGATCCTCCGGCTCCGCCGCCGCGAGGTCGAGCGAGAGCTGGCGCCGAGCCAGGTCCCCGACCGCGATGGAGCGGCGGACGTCCAGTGGTGCGTCCAGGCCGAGAGTGCCGAGGTCACGCGCCCGGCGGGCGACGGCGTCCTCCAGATCCAGCGCGTCGGCCAGGTCCAACGTGCCGTGCACGTCGACGCAGCCGTCGAAGGAGACCTGGCGGGTCTCGATGTCGAAGTGCCGTCCCTCCTGGGCCGCGATCTGACGGGCGAGGGCTTCGTCGGGGTCGAAGCGGACCCGGGCCTCCTCCACGGTGCGGTCGAGCTGGGCGATCGACACCTTATGAGCGACCGCGTGCAGGTGCGCGTCGACGTACGCCGCGCCCGCCATGGGGAGGTCGAGGGTGGACTTGGCGATCCGGCGGGCTTTCCACACCGGGAGGTCGAGGGACTGGACTCGGGCGTAGAGGCGTGGGAGCCGGTGGGCCAGCTCGACCGCCTCACCCAGATACATCCGACCCGCGTCGGAGGAGAGGCCGAGGGCTGCGGCGAACTCCAGAACGGAGAACTCGGCCACCAGCGGGGCGCCGGGTCCGGCGATCGTCAGCGCGTCTTCGTCGCTGTGGACGAGGGTCGCGGCGTCGTCCAACGAATCGGTCGAGTGCATGCCGGCCCACGCGACGGCGGCGGCGAGTTGGTCGGCCTCGGCTCGTGCTGCGACGGTGCGGCGGGCGCCCACGTAGGCGAGCAACGCGGATGCGTTGTCGCAGTCGTGGAGTTCCCGAGTGGCCATACGA
>NZ_DATJTA010000041.1:0-51795 GCF_035503875.1 Nocardioides sp. | reverse complement strand
CAGGACCGTGGTCCTGGGGGCCGATTCATGTCACGCGACGACTGGTCTAGCGGCCCTGGTTGGCCACGGCCGCCGCGGCGGCCGCCGCGGCCTCGGGGTCGAGGTAGGTCCCGCCCTTGACGACCGGCTGCAGGTCGTCGTCGAGCTCGTAGCGCAGCGGCATGCCGGTGGGGATGTTCAGCCCGGCGATGTCCTCGTCGCTGATCCCGTCGAGGTGCTTGACCAGCGCGCGGAGGCTGTTGCCGTGGGCGGCGACGAGCACCACCTTGCCGGCCTGCAGGTCGGGGACGATGTCGGACTGCCAGTACGGCAGGAAGCGCGCGATGACGTCCTTCAGGCACTCGGTGCGCGGCATCTCGTCGCCGAGGCCGGCGTACTGCGGCAGACCCACCTGGGAGAACTCGTCGTCGTCGGCGAGCGGCGGCGGCGGTACGTCGAAGGAACGGCGCCAGAGCATGAACTGCTCCTCGCCGTACTCCTCGAGGGTCTGCTTCTTGTCCTTGCCCTGCAGGGCGCCGTAGTGGCGCTCGTTGAGGCGCCACGAGCGCTTGACGGGGATCCAGTGCCGGTCGGCGGCGTCGAGCGCGAGCGCGGCGGTGTTGATCGCGCGGCGCTGCAGGGAGGTGTGCACGACGTCGGGCAGCAGCCCGGCGTCCTTCATCAGCTCACCGCCGCGGGCGGCCTCGGCGCGACCCTTCTCGGTCAGCGCGACGTCCACCCAGCCGGTGAACAGGTTCTTGGCGTTCCACTCGCTCTCGCCGTGGCGGAGCAGGACCAGGGTCGACGCCATCAGTGGTGACCGCTCTCGGACTCGGCGTACTCGCAGCTGTACGCCGGGTCCTCGCTGGGGGCGTCGGACTCGCCCGAGGTGTCGTAGCCCTCGAACTCGTCGCAGTTCGTGACGACCGGGACCTCGAGCGCGATCTGGTCGCCGTTGTCGAGGACGACGTCGAGGTCGACGACCTCGCCCGCCTCGAAGGTGCCGGTCACGTGGATCTCGGAGTCGGCGAGGTTGACGAAGCCCTTCGCCGGGATCTCGACCGGCTCGAGGTCGACCGTCAGGCCGCCGCCGACCAGGTCGGTGAGGGTGACGACCTCGTCGGTGGAGTTGGCCAGGCCCGCGACGAAGGTCCCGCTGTCGGGCTGACCCGCGACGATCACGGCGTTCAGGACGTCGACCGGGGTCGAGGTGTCGTTCGTGCCGGCGCTCGGCGTGTACGGCTGGTCGGTCGCGTAGTTGAAGCCGCAGGAGCTCAGGACGGGGGCGGTGAGCGCCGTGGCGCACACGGCGAACGCAAACTTGCGACGGAGCAGCATCTGGAAGGCCTCACGGGAGAGCGGCACGAACGGGCCACAGCCTAGCGGTGGACTACTTCGACAACCCCACGTAGGTACCTGCGACGGCCAGGGCGACGACGACCAGCGCCACGTAGACCGACGCCACGACCAGCAGCCGGGTCGCCCCGAGCCGCAGCCCCAGCCGCAGCGGCAGGTACGTCCAGCCGTCGGCGTTGTCCGGCACCAGGCCCCACAGCGCCCGCAGGACGTGCACCCCGATGCCCAGCAGGGCCGCGAGGACGACGATCACCGGCTCCGGCGGCTCGCCCAGCGCCTCGCCGCCCCATCCGCCGTACGAGAGGTAGCCCGGCAGCAGGGCGTACGACGCCGCCCACGGCAGCCAGGAGAGCAGGCCCTGGCGCAGGACGACGTTGCCGAGCAGGCCGATGCCCACGGAGGCGAGGTAGAGGCAGCCGGCCGTGATCCCGGTGGAGATCGCGAGCGGCACGAGCAGCAGGACGGCGCAGGCCAGCGCGAACCACACGGTCCCGGGGTCGAGGCGTCCCTGCGCGATCGGCTTCCCGGGCAGGTCGTGGCGCCGGTCGCGCTCCCGGTCGACGAGGTCGTTGTGCCAGCCCAGGATGGTCTGGCCGACGAGGACCGTCGCGAGCACCACCAGCACCTCGCGGGTGGGCCGGTCGGCGAGAGCCGCCGCGGCGGCCACGCCGACCGCGGTCAGCACGGCCTGACGGGGGTGGGCGGCGCGCACGAGCAGCACGGGGGTGAGGTACGCCGGCGTCATGGCCGCCGTCGGCTCGGCATCGGGCCGCGCAGCCTCATCCTTGCGGGTGGTGGGCTCGTCGGCGGCGTCGCTCACGGGCTCGGTCGGCATGGGCTGCAGTATCGACCACCCGACCTCGGCGAACGGGGTGAACACCCCCGCTCACCAGCGCTTTTCGGTTCCGGAGGGGGTCGGCCGGACCCGCTTCCAGCACGGCCGCGCGACATATGTCAAGCCCTGATTGTGGCGCTGACCTGCGGAAACGCGAGCCTGGCCGGTTCTGACACGTGTTAGACTGGCTTCCTAGGAAGGGGAACCTGACATATGACTTTCACCGTCGGCGAAACGGTTGTTTACCCGAACCACGGGGCCGCTGTCATCGAGGACATCGAGATGCGGACCATCAAGGGCGAGGACCGGCAGTACCTCGTCCTGCGGATCGTCGCCCAGCAGGACCTGGTCGTTCGCGTCCCGGCCATGAACCTCGACCTCGTCGGGGTGCGCGACGTCGTCGACAAGGAAGGCCTCGACCGCGTCTTCGACGTGCTGCGTGCCGCGCACGTGGAGGAGCCCACCAACTGGTCGCGACGCTACAAGGCCAACCTGGAGAAGCTGCACAGCGGCGACGTCATGAAGGTCGCCGAGGTCGTGCGCGACCTGTGGCGGCGTGAGCGGGACCGCGGCCTGTCGGCCGGCGAGAAGCGGATGCTCGCCAAGGCGCGGCAGATCCTGGTCTCCGAGCTCGCCCTGGCCGAGCGCACCAACGAGGACAAGGCCGAGGCCCTCCTCGACGAGGTGCTCGCCTCCTGATCCGGCCGCCGAGGCCCTCCGGACGACGTCCGGGGGGCCTCGACGCATTTCTCGGGCCGCGACGTCATACGGTGGGGCCGCCATGACGACCGATGAGTACGACGTCCGCCCCGCCGCCCTCGGGACCGTCGTCGAGCAGGACCGCGGCTCGCTGCCGTTCGCGTTGATCCACGGCGAGGCGCTGGTCGCCTGCGCCGCCTGGGCGCTGGCGGAGTCCGGGGTCACCCCGGTCGACATCGGGACCGCCTGGGCCGGTCTCGTCGACGCGGGCGAGCCCGTCGTCCTGCACGACGCCCTGTGCCCGCTGACCCCGCCGGAGTTCATCGCCGCCTGTGTGGCCGAGGCGGTCGAGCACGACGCGGTCGTCGTCGGCGTCCGGCCGGTCACCGACACCGTCAAGCACGTCGAGGACGGCCTCGTCGGCGCCACGGTCGACCGCGACGGCCTGCTCGCCGTCGCCTCCCCGGTCGTCCTGCCGGCGGCCGTGGTCGCGCAGCTCGACGCCCTGCCCAGCACCGACTTCCCCGCGCTGGTCGCCGCACTCGCGGAGCGCTTCGCCGTGCGCACCCCGGAGGCCCCTCCGCAGGGCCGCCGGGTCGGGAGCGAGGACGACGTCCGGGCGCTGGAGGCGCTGACCGCGCCCGACTCAGTCGACCCGCTGCAGGGCCTCCGCTAGCCCGAGGTCCTCGGGGAAGGTGATCTTCAGGTTGCCCGGCCCGCTGGCGACCGCGGCGATCCGGACGTCGGCGTACCGCTCCAGGCACCCGGCCGTGTCGGTCGCCTCGAACCCCTCGGCGTCGGCCGCACGGTAGGCCGCCAGCAGCTCGCGCGCCGTGAACGCCTGCGGGGTCTGCACGCCGGCGAGCTCGCCCGGTACGGCGCGCAGGTCCGCGGTCACCAGTCCGGACAGGCGCGCGACGGGGATCGCGCCGCCGTGCTCACGCGCCGCGGCGAGCACGGACTCCCACAGCGGCACGCCCGCCAGCGGCCGGGCACCGTCGTGGACCGCGACCAGGTCGATCTCGCCGGCGTCGACCGCGGGCGCGAGCAGCCGGATCGCCTGCCACTCCGAGGCGTGCCGGGTCGCGCCGCCGTCGACGACCTGCACCTCCCGGTCGCCGAGGTACGGCGCGACCGCCTCCGCCACCCGGTCGGCCTCGCCCGGCCGGACCACCAGCACCACGCGCCGTACGGCGGGCAGCGCGAGCACGGTGCTCAACGACCGGGCCAGCACCGGCCGGTCGCCCAGCGGCAACAGCACCTTGTTGCGGTCGGCGCCGACCCGGGAGCCGGAGCCGGCGGCGAGGAGGACGACGGCGGTCGCGGGTTCGGTCACCGTGCGCACGCTACCGACCGCCGAGAGCGATCGTTTTCCTGCCTGTTACATCCCGAAACAGCCCCCGAACACGCGGCCCCTAGCGTCGGGCCTGCCGAGAGGAGGCGCGGGATGACGGGGTCCCACGTGAGATCGCTCGACCGGTGGTGCCGATGACGGCGCGTGCGGCCGGCGCCGAGGACTGGCAGCCGGTGTGCCGCGTCGCCGAGCTCACGATCGAGCGCGGCGCCACCGCCCTGGTCCACGGCCAGGCGATCGCGATCTTCCGCACGCCCGGCGACCAGGTCTACGCGCTCGGCAACCACGACCCGTTCGCCAAGGGGTCGGTGATCGCCCGAGGGATCGTGGGCCGGCGCGGTGGGGTGCCGTTCGTGGCCTCACCGGCGCACAAGCACGCGTTCGACCTGCGCACCGGCAAGTGCCTGGACGACGCGCAGGTCTCGGTCCCGGCGTACGACGTGAAGGTCGTCGAGGGGGTCGTGCTGGTCGGTCACCGCAAGCAGGACGACGCGGCCTGAGTCCGGGCGAGCGCGCCCTCGACCAGCTCCATCAGCTGCCCGGAGACCAGCGCGTCGCGCTCCAGCGGGAGCATGTGGCCCGCGCCGGGGGCGACCAGGAGCCGCGCGCCGCGGATGGCGCCGGCGATCCGGCGGGCGTGCTCGGGCGGGGTCAGCCGGTCGGCGTCGCCGACGAGGACCCGGGTCGGGATCGCGTCGTACGCCGCCAGGCCCGCGGTCCGCTCGTGGTGCATGAACTCGCGGTAGAACCCGGCCATCGTCGCGGGCGGGCAGCCGACCAGCTGGTCGACGACCAGGCCCGCGTCGCGCAGCCGGAGCCGGTCGCCGAACAGGAGCCGGTCGACGACGGCCCGCTCGATGCTGGGGGAGCGGCGCCGGGTCCGGCGGGTCAGCAGCCGCGCTCGGGCGGCGAGCACGAACGGGAGGCTGCCGCGCACCGCGGGACCGACCTCGGGGAGGCCGAGGGTGACGGTGTCCAGGCGGCCCGACGAGGTCGCCACGAACAGCAGCCCGGCGACCCGCTCGACCAGGTCGGGGCGCACCTGCGGCAGCGCGGTCATGGTCATCCCGCCGATCGAGTGCCCGGCGATCACCAGGCGGCCCGTGGGCGCGTGGGTGTCGACGAGGTCGCCCAGGTCGCGAGCGAGGTTCTCGATGGTGCACGCGCTCTCCGGCGCGGCGTCCGAGCGCCCGTGCCCGCGCAGGTCCCAGGTGAGGATCCTGATGCCGTGGCCGAAGCGGGCGAGCAGGTCGCGTACCTGGTAGTGCCAGTCCTCGGAGTCGGAGGTCCAGCAGTGCGCCAGGACGACGGTCACCGGCGCGTCGGGCGGACCGTACGCCGCGACGTGGAGCCGCAGCCCGTCGAAGGTCCTCACCCCGCGGCCGCCGTGACGACGAGGGCGGTGGCGATCGCGGCGACCCCGTCGCCCCGGCCGGTCAGGCCGAGCCCGTCGGTGGTGGTCGCGGAGACCGAGACCGGTGCCCCGACGGCGGCCGACAGCGCCTCCTCCGCCTCGGCCCGCCGCGGTCCCACCTTCGGCCGGTTGCCCAGCACCTGGACCGCCACGTTGCCGATCTCGAAGCCGGCGGCCCGCACCCGCCGTGCGGTCTCGGTCAGCAGGGTCGCGCCGGACGCGCCGGCCCACTGCGGCTCCGCCGTACCGAAGTTCGAACCGAGGTCGCCCAGCCCGGCGGCCGACAGCAGCGCGTCGCAGGCCGCGTGGGCGGCGACGTCGGCGTCGGAGTGGCCCTCGAGCCCGGCGGGCTCGTCGGGCCAGGAGAGGCCGGCCAGGTGCATCGGGACACCCGCGACGAGCCGGTGCACGTCGGTGCCGATGCCGGTGCGGAACGGGACGGGGCTGACGACAGGAGAGACGGTGGCCACGCGCCGATCATGCCGTGCGAGACAATCGGGCCGTGAACACCGCGCGCACCTGGTCGCTGGCCGGCGTCGCGGCGGGCCTGGCCGGTCTCGCCACGAGCTACGCGGCCGCGATGGCGCTCAACGTCCGCGAGTCGCCGCTCGTCGCCGTGGGCGAGCTCGCCATCCGCTTCACCCCCGGTTTCGTCGCCGAGGTGGCGATCGAGCGGCTCGGTCGGGCCGACAAGCCCCTGCTGATCCTCGGCATCGTCCTCGTGCTCGTCCTGCTCTTCGCCTGGGCGGGCCGGCTCGCCCGGCGCAGCTGGTGGGCGCCGGCCGTCCTGTTCGCCGCGCTCGCCGCGGCGGGGGCCGGTGCGATCGCGGCCCAGCGCAACCAGCAGCCGGTCGACTTCGTGCCGGTCGCGGTCGGCCTGGTCACCTGGCTCGTGTGCCTCTCGCTCGTGGCCGACCCGCTGCGCAGCTTCGTCGGCCATCCCGAGGAGGTCGCGCCGAGCGGCGGCCACCACCGCCGTACCTTCCTGATCCGGGCCGGCCTGATCACCGGCGCGGCGGCCGTGGTCGGGCTGCTCGGCCGGGTCGTGGGCCGGGGGCGGCGCGAGGTCGAGCAGACCCGACGGCTGCTGAAGCTGACCGGCGTGACCGCACCCCAGGTGCCGGCGTCGGTCCGGGTCGGGGTCGAGGGCGTCACGCCCTGGCAGACCCACAGCGACGACTTCTACCTGATCCACGCCGGCATCAGCATCCCCGCGATCGCCCCCCACGACTGGTCGCTGCGGATCCACGGGATGGTCGACCGCGAGATCGTGCTGTCGTACGACGAGCTCGTCTCCCGGCAGTTCACCGAGGCCTGGGTGACCCTGACCTGCGTCTCCAACGAGGTCGGCGGCGGGCTGGTCGGCAACGCCTGGTGGAGCGGCGTGCGGATCGCCGACCTCCTGGCCGAGGCCGGGGTGCGCCCCGGGGCCGACGCGGTCAAGCAGACCGCCCACGACGGCTGGACCTGCGGCACCCCGTTGGCCGCGCTCACCGACGACCGCAACGCGATGCTCGCGGTCGCGATGAACGGCCGGCCGCTGCCGCTCGACCACGGCTTCCCGGTGCGCAGCATCGTCCCGGGCCTCTACGGCTACGTCTCGGCGACGAAGTGGGTCGTCGACCTCGAGGTGACCCGGTTCGAGGACTTCGAGGCCTTCTGGACCGAGAAGGGCTGGGCCGAGGAGGGGCCGATCAAGATGTCCTCGCGCATCGACGTGCCGGGCTCCGGAGACGAGCTGCCGGCGGGCGAGACCAAGGTCGCCGGCGTCGCCTGGGCGCAGCACACCGGCATCGGGGCGGTCGAGGTCGCGGTCGACGGCAGTCCCTGGATGCCGGCGCGGCTGGCTCGGACGCCGAGCATCGACACCTGGGTGCAGTGGGTCGCCACGGTCGACCTGGAGCCCGGCGACCACGTCCTGCGGGTCCGCGCCGTCGACCTCGAGGGGCACGTGCAGACCGGCGTGGTCGCCGCCCCCGTGCCCGACGGCGCCACCGGCTGGCACGAGATCCAGGTCTCGGTCAGCGAGGAGTGACGGCGGCCCGCCCGGCCGCCGCGGTCACCAGGCGCCCTGGCCGCCCTTCGGCAGCGGGTGCTCGTCGTCGTGGATGACGTAGGCGAGGCCGCCGGACGTCGGCAGCCAGGCGCGCTCGAACTGACCGCGGTCGTAGGTGCGGCGCACGCCCGCCCGGGTCGACGCGGCCGGGTCGTTGACGACGACGTCGCCGGTGGCGGTGAAGCCGACGATGACCAGCAGGTGGCCGTTGGTCGAGGAGATCGGGGCGCCGGTCAGGCCGCCGCGGCTGAACGAGATCGACGCGACCACGGGGATGCCGGCCTTGATCAGCCGCTCCGCCTGGCGCAGCGAGGTCAGCCGGGTGACGAAGGCGTGGCCGACCCGCGGGGCGGCGTACGCGGTGTTGAACGGCCAGTTGCCGGTGCCCCGGTAGGCCCGGTCGTACGTCGAGCGCGCGGCGTGGTCGACGAACGGGTCGGTGTGCCGCTGCGGGACCCAGCTGTACTCCTTCGCCTTCGGCAGCGAGCGGTAGTAGCCGAGCACCATCGAGGTGGAGGTGGGCGAGCACCAGGCCTCGCCGCCGTTGCCCCACTGCGGGTAGTGGCCCTGGTGGGTCATCTGCGAGTAGCGCGGCACGTCGAGCACGACGCCGCGGGCGACCCCGGGAGCGGAGGTCGCCGGCGCGGCGGTGGGGAGCCGGGAGGCGACCGCGCCGACCGCGTCGACCGTCGGGGGCTTCGTGGTCGCGCCCGACTTGCGGTGCAGGACCACCTGCACCTGCCACGAGGTCAGCCCGGCGGGGGCGGAGGCCACCCAGGTGTCGACGTTGACCGCGGCGAGGTCGTCGTCCTGGCCGGAGACGGAGGTGCGCTTGGTGAACTTGTCACCGGAGGTCCAGCGCCCGAGCACGTCCCAGCTGGAGCGGGCGCCGGCGGCGTTCCTGCCCCGCACCCGAACCTCGATCCACGAGTCGCCGGGGGTGGTGGCCGACCAGGACGGGATCAGCTGGGTCAGCCCGAAGCCGGGACGCGCCCAGGGGGAGGTCCAACGGCCGAGGTCGTAGCTGCGGCCGGCGTACCGGCGGGTGCCGGACGGCTTGGCCAGCTCGAGCCGGCCGGCGCGCACCTTCACGCCCGAGACCCGGCCCTTGCGAAGCTGGGCGCTGGTGTCCCAGGCGGTGTAGGCGACGCGGCGGGCGGTGCTGCGAGCCGCCGACTGGGCGGCCGGCGCGGCAGCGGGTACGACGGTGGGCGCGGCGTTCGCGGGCGCGGCCGGTACGGCGGCGAGCGGCGCGGCGATCAGGGTGGCGGAGGTCAGCACGGTGGCGAGGGGAAGACGCACTCCCACACGATACGCCGTTGTGTCACTCCAGTCCCAGCAGTCACAGAATCCGCGGATGCCGCCCGGAAGCGGCGCGATCCCTAGACTTGCGGCGTGAGCCTGCGCCTGTACGACACCGCGATCCGCGACGTGCGCGACTTCGTCCCCCTCCAGGAGGGCAAGGTCGGGCTGTACCTCTGCGGGCTCACCGTGCAGTCCGAGCCGCACGTCGGGCACGTCCGCTCGGCGGTCAACTTCGACGTGCTGCAGCGGTGGCTGCGCCACCTCGGCCACGAGGTCACCTTCATCCGCAACGTGACCGACATCGACGACAAGATCATCACCAAGGCCGCCGCGCAGGGTCGGCCCTGGTACAACCTCGCGTCGGCGATGAAGCGCGAGCTGGACACGGCGTACGCCTCGCTGAACGTCGCGCCGCCGACGTACGAGCCGCTCGCCACCGGGCACGTCCCGGAGATGCTCGCGCTGATCGAGCGACTGATCTCGCGCGGGCACGCCTACGCCGCCGAGGACGGCTCCGGGGACGTCTACTTCGACGTCCGCTCGTGGCCGTCGTACGGCGAGCTGACGCGCCAGCGCCTCGACGACATGGAGGCCGCCGAGGACGCCGACCCGCGCGGCAAGCGCGACCCGCGCGACTTCGCGCTCTGGAAGGGCCGCAAGGAGTCCGAGCCGGAGACCGCGTCCTGGCCGAGCCCGTGGGGTCCCGGCCGGCCCGGCTGGCACATCGAGTGCTCGGCGATGGCCGGCAAGTACCTCGGCGCGGCCTTCGACATCCACGGCGGCGGCGTCGACCTGCGCTTCCCCCACCACGAGAACGAGCAGGCCCAGTCGCGGGCGGCCGGGCACCCGTTCGCGTCGTACTGGTTCCACAACGCCTGGATCACCACGGCCGGCGAGAAGATGAGCAAGTCGCTCGGCAACTCGCTGCTCATCCCGAGCGTGCTGGAGAGCTACCGCGGCATCGAGCTGCGCTACTACCTGGTGGCCGCCCACTACCGCAGTCACGTCGAGTTCAGCTTCGAGGCGCTCGACGAGGCGGCCCAGGGCTTCCGGCGCATCGAGGGCTTCCTGGAGCGGGCCGGAGCGGTCGAGGGCGGCGAGCTGCCCGAGGCGTTCGTGGCGGCGATGAACGACGACATCGGCACCCCCGCCGCGGTGGCGGTGCTCTTCGACACCGTGCGCGAGGGCAACAAGGCGAGCGACCCCGCGCCGTACGCCGGGCAGGTGCTCGCGATGCTCGACGTGCTCGGGCTGCACCCGGCCGACCCCGCCTGGGGCGCCGGGTCGGGCGACGACGCCCGGCTGACCAGTGCCGTCGACGTTCTCGTCGCCGGCCTCCTCGAGGCGCGCACCGAGGCGCGCGCCGCCAAGGACTTCGCCACCGCCGACGCGATCCGCGACCGGATCAAGGCGGCGGGCATCGAGGTCGAGGACACCCCCAACGGACCGAAGTGGACACTGATCTAAGACATGGCCGGTAACTCGAGCCGCAAGGGCGCGATCCGCAAGACCACCAAGAAGCCCACCGCCGGGTCCGGCGGCCGGGTCAAGCGCGGACTGGAGGGCAAGGGGCCGACGCCGAAGGCCAAGGACCGCCCGTACCACCAGGCCTACAAGGCGGCCAAGCGCGCCGAGAAGTCGGCCGCGCGGGCGCCGCGCAAGCGCTCGAGCAGCGACGCCGAGTGGATCGCCGGCCGCAACTCCGTGGTCGAGGCGCTGCGCGAGGGCGTGCCGGTGGTCGGGGTGTACGTCGCCGACGGTGCCGAGCGCGACGGCCGGCTGCGCGAGGCGTTCTCGCTGGCCGCCGAGCGGGGTGTCAGCCTGCTCGAGGTCAGCAAGAACGAGCTCGACCGGCTGACCCAGGGCGCGGTCCACCAGGGTCTGGCCGCCAAGATCCCGCCGTACGAGTACGCCCACCCCGACGACCTGCTCGACGCCGCCGACGCCAACGGCGAGCCGCCGCTGGTCGTCGCCCTCGACCAGGTGACCGACCCGCGCAACCTCGGCGCGATCGTGCGCAGCGCCGCCGGCTTCGGCGCGCACGGCGTGGTGATCCCCGAGCGTCGCGCCGCGAGCATGACCGCGTCGGCCTGGAAGACCAGCGCGGGGGCCGCCGCCCGGATCCCCGTCGCCCAGACGGTCAACCTGGTCCGGCAGCTGAAGGCCTACCAGGAGGCGGGCCTGATGGTCGTCGGCCTGGCGGCCGACGGCGACGTGACCCTGCCCGAGCTGGTCGCCCCCGAGGGCCTCGGCGACGGCCCGCTGGTCGTCGTGGTCGGCGCCGAGGGCGGCGGCCTGTCCCGGCTGGTCGCCGAGACCTGCGACCAGCTCGTCTCGATCCCGATGGCCAACCAGCTGGAGTCGCTGAACGCCGGCGTCGCCGCCAGCGTCACCCTCTACGCGATCGCCGAGGCCCGCGCCCACCGCTGATACGCCGGTTGAGGTTCGAGCGGAGCGGGCCGGGACGCTGGTTGAGGTGCGAGCGGAGCGAGCCGGGACGCTGGTTGAGGTGCGAGCGGAGCGAGCCTCGAAACCCGTCTTGCCGACCGTCGGCCTGGGTTGATGCCGACTGTCGGCTCACCGGGTTTCGAGGCTCAGGACTTCGTCCTTCGCTCCTCAACCAGCGTGGGGGTGGTGGCGCTGGTGGAGGAGCGAGCGGAGCGAGCCGGGACGCTGGTTGAGGTGCGAGCGGAGCGAGCCTCGAAACCCGTCTTGCCGAGGGTCGGCCTCGACCGGTGCCGGCTCGACCTGCGTGTGGTGGCGTCACCTCGGTGCCGGTGCCTCGTTGTGGAACTGATACCTGTTCTACTTCGAGGGAGTACGTCGTGCCACGACGCTGTTCGGCCCTTCTCGTCAGCCTGCTCGCGCTGCTGCTCGCCGCGTGCGGTTCGCAGCTCGACCCCCAGACCGTCTCGCAGGTCGGCGGCGCCGGCGGCTCGGGCGCGGCGGCCGGGGGTGAGGTGCTGGCCGACGGCAGCGTGCCGGCGGGCGGCGCGGTCCCGGACGGCTCGGTCCCCGACGCCGCGGCGGGCGGCGCGGACGCGGGCGGAGCCCCCGCGGCCGGCGGGGCGGCGCCGGGTGCGGCGGGCGGCGGCGGTGACAGCAGCGGCAAGAACGGCGGCAGCACCGACGGCGGCGACGGAGCGAACAGCGCCAGCGGCGGGGTGAAGGGCGCGAGCTGCGCCGGGTTCAAGAACGGCCCCGGAATCACCGACAAGACGATCACCATCGGCAACGCCTCGGACATCTCCGGGCCGGTGCCCGGCATCTTCGAGGCCAGCCAGGACGCCGTCCGCGCGTACGTGGCCTACTTCAACAGCACCGGGGACATCTGCGGCCGCAAGCTGGCGGTCAAGACGTACGACACCCGTGCCGACGCGGCCGCCGACCAGCAGGCGTACGCCAAGGCCTGCGAGGAGACCTTCGCGATGGTCGGCTCGATGTCGGCCTTCGACTCCGGAGGTGCCGCGACCGCCCAGGGCTGCGGCCTGCCCGACCTCCGCTCGGCCGCGACCACCGTGGAGCGCAGCGCGTGCAAGACCTGCTTCGGTGCACAGTCGACCAATGCCAGCCAGTTCCAGAACGCGGTCGCCGACTTCGTGCTGAAGAACTACGGCGACGCGGGCAAGCACGCGGGATTCCTCTACATCAACGCGGGTGCGGCCGCGCAGAACGCCAAGGGTCAGGTCGATGCGATGACCAAGCGGGGGATGAAGTTCGACGTGGTGCAGGGCATCGACATCACCGAGTTCAACTACGCCCCCTATGTGCAGCAGCTGAAGACCAAGGGCGTGCAGACGGTCTTCTGGATCGGGGCCTACCAGCAGTCCGTGCGGCTTCGGCAGGCCATGGACCAGCAGGGCTACGAGCCGAAGCTCTACCTGCGCGACCCCACCGACTACAGCCCGGCCTTCGTCAAGGAGGGTGCCGGCGCCGTCGACGGCACGGTGGTGTTCGCGAACTTCACCCCCTTCGAGGAGGTCCGCTCCAACAAGGAGCTGGCGCTCTACCTCGGCTGGCTGGACCAGGTGAAGCCGGGCGCGACGCCCGGGTTCTTCGGGCTCTTCTCGTGGTCGGCCGCACGGCTGTTCGTGGAGCGGGCGATCGCGCTCGGCGGCAAGCTCGACCGGGCGTCCCTGGTGGCGGGACTGAGTGGGGTGAAGAACTGGACCGCCAACGACCTGCACTCGCCGCAGCAGGTCGGTGCCAAGCAGACCGGGGAGTGCTGGCGGTTCATCCAGCTCGCGGGATCCACCTGGAAGCCGGTCGGTGGCACGAAGTACCAGTGCTCCGGCCTCACCAGGATCGGCTGAGCCCATCCGGCCGGTTCGGACGATTCCCGTCCGGAAAAGTCGTGTGGTCCGCGTCACCTCCGGCGCCGCGCCTCGTTACTGGTACGTGTTCTACTCCAGGACGGCACCCGCCCGTGGCTCGCTCGCGACCGCCGCGGCGCTGCTCGCGCTCGCCCTGGCCGCCTGCGGGTCCCAGCTCGACCCGGACACCGTGGCCCGGACCTCGGCCGACACGGGTTCCGGTGGCGTGGTCGCCGACGGCACCGACCCGGGAGAGCCGGGACTCGACGGCACGGGGGACCCGGGCGCGGTCACCGCGCCGGGGAGCGGATCCGGTGACGCGGCAGCCCCCGAGGCGCCGGCCGGTGGCGGTGGCGGTGGCAGCGCACCGGGCGGCTCCGGCGGCGGAACGCCCGAGGGCAAGGGCGCGAACGCCGCGGACGGCGGTGCCAAGGCCGGCGGGTGCGAGGGGTTCAAGAACCAGACCGGGATCACCGACAAGACGATCACGCTCGCCAACGCCTCGGACATCTCCGGGCCGGTGCCCGGCATCTTCGAGTCCGCCCAGCAGGCGACCCGGGCGTACGTCGCCTACTTCAACAGCACCGGCGACATCTGCGGGCGCAAGCTGGAGGTCGCGGCCCTCGACAGCCGCGCCGATGCCGGCGCCGACAACCAGGCCTACGCCACCGCCTGCGAGAAGGCGTTCGCCGCCGTCGGCTCGCAGTCCGCCTTCGACTACGGCGGCGCCGCGGCGGCCGAGAAGTGCGGCCTTCCCGACCTCCGGTCGTACTCCGTGTCGGCCGAGCGCACCGCGTGCCGGACCTGCTTCGCGGCGTACTCCGTGCAGCCGAACCAGGTGTCGTCGGCGATGCCGGCGTACTGGGCGAAGAAGGCACCCGAGGCGGTCAAGAGCGTCGGGATGCTCTACGTCGGCGCGGGCGCCGCCCCCGACAACGCCAAGAACTTCAAGGCGGCCTGGGAGAAGAACGGCTGGCGGGTCTCGGTCTTCCAGGCCATCGACGTCTCGGAGTTCAACTACGCCCCCTACGTCCAGCAGCTGAAGGACAAGGGCGTGAAGCTGGTCAACTACACCGGCCCGTACCAGTTCACCGTCCGCCTGCAGCAGGCGATGCAGCAGCAGGGCTTCACGCCGGAGATCTTCCTGCAGGACGCCACGATCCAGGACCAGCGCTACGTCGAGGAGGCGGGCAAGCTCGCCGAGGGCGTCTACGTCTACTCGCAGACCGGGCTCTTCGACGACTTCAGCAACAAGGAGATGGAGCTCTATCGGGCCTGGCTGGCCCAGGTCGACCCGAGCGCCGAGCCCAACACGTACGGCGTCTACGCCTGGTCGGCCGCCCGCCTGTTCGTCCAGCAGGCGGTCGCGCTCGGCGGCCGGCTGAACCGGCAGACCCTCATCCAGTCGCTGGCCAAGGTGAAGGACTGGACGGGCAACGGCATCCACGCGCCGCAGCAGGTCGGCGCCGAGACCTCCGCCGACTGCGTCGCGATCATCCAGCGCCAGGGCAGCGCCTGGAAGAAGGTCTCGCCCGGCAAGTACCTCTGCGGACCGCTCACCGACACCGGCCTGGGAGGCTGAGATGACCACGTTCCTGGCCTTCACCGTGTTCGGCCTGTTCAGCGGGGCGGCGTACGCCATCGCGGCGAGCGGGCTGGTGCTCACCTACACGACGACCCGGGTCTTCAACATCGCCCACGGGGCGCTCGGCATGGTGATGTCGTTCGTGTTCTGGGACTTCAGCGTCCGTCAGGGCCTGCCGGTCTGGCTCTCGCTCGTGCTGGTGCTGCTCGTGGTGGCGCCGGCGGTCGGCTGGCTGCTGCAGCGCTTCGTCACCCGTGGGCTGGGCGAGGGGCCGGTCAGCGTCGCGCTGGTGGTCACGGTCGGCCTGCTGGTCGGCTGCATCGGGTTCGCCACGCAGATCTGGCCGCCCGAGGCGCGCTCGGTGCTGCCGTTCTTCCCGACCACGTCCTTCGAGCTGGGTGGCGTGATCGTCACCGGCCACCAGCTGCTCACGATCGTGCTCTCCGCCGCGACCGCTCTCGGTCTCTACCTGCTGCTCAACCGCACCCGGATCGGCACGGCCATGCGCGCCTCGGTCGACAACCCCGAGCTGCTCAAGCTGTTCGGCGGCAAGCCGGACACCGCCGCCGCGCTGTCCTGGGCGATCGGGGTCGCGCTCGCCGCGCTCGCCGGGGTGCTGCTGGTCTCCCAGGTCGGGCTCGACTACTACGCCCTGACCCTGCTGGTCATCAACGCGTACGCCGCCGCGATGCTCGGCCGGCTGCAGAGCCTGCCGCTGACCTTCGCGGGGGCGATGGCGCTCGGCCTCGCGACGTCGTACGCCTCGGGCTACCTGCCCACCGAGGGCCTGCTCAACAGCGTGCGCAACGTGATCCCCGCACTGTTCCTGTTCCTGGTCATCGTGCTGATGCCGCAGACCCAGCTGCGGATCGGCCAGGTCAAGGGCATCGTCTCCGCCCCGCTGCCGTCGATGACGAAGTCGCTCGGCTGGAGCGCGGCGCTGCTGCTGGTGGTCGCGCTGCTCGCCGGCTCGCTCGCCGACTCCGACCTGCTGCTGGTCGGCACGGCGGCGACGTACGCGACGGTGATGCTCTCGCTGGTGCTGCTGACCGGGTACGGCGGCCACGTGTCGCTCGCGCAGCTGACGTTCGCGGGGGTGGGCGCGCTGGCGTACGCGAAGCTCGACGAGCCGAACCTCTACGGCCTGGCCGTCGCGGCGCTGATCGCCGCGGGGGTGGGGGCGCTGGTCGCCCTGCCCGTGCTGCGGCTGACCGGCCTCTACCTCGCGCTCTCGACGATGGCCTTCGCCTACCTGATGGACAAGATGCTCTTCCAGGCCGACTTCGCCTTCGGCTTCAACGGCACCCTGCCGGCCGAGCGGATGTCGGTGCTCGGCACCTCGATCACGAGCACCGGCGGCTACGTCATGCTGATGGCGGTCTTCTTCGTGCTGACCGCCCTGGCCCTGCTTCTGCTGCGGCGGGGGCCGGTCGGCCGGCTGCTGATCGCGATGCGCGACAGCCCGGCCGCGTGCGGCACCCTCGGCCTCGACCTGCGCTGGTTCCGGGTGGCGCTGTTCGGGATCTCGGCCGGGATGGCGGGCCTCGCGGGCGCGCTGTACGCCGGGCTCCGGCAGACCATCGGCGCGGCCGACTTCCAGTTCTTCAACAGCCTGCCGCTGCTGCTCCTTGCGGTGGTCTTCGGCGTGACGTCCGTGACCGGTGCGACCCTGGGCGGCATCGGGCTGATGCTGCTGCCGGTGATGCAGAGCGACCACCCGAGCATCGCCGGGCTGATCTTCGCCGTGATCGGCTTCGGCGCGGTCGCCGCCGGCCGCGACCCCAACGGCCTGGCCAACCAGCTCTTCCGGGCGGGCCGCCTCGCCCGTGCCCGGGCGGTCCCACGACTGCGGGCGTCGCTGCCCGTGCTGCCGCAACGCGGCGAGGTGGACGCGCCGGCCGCCGAGGTCGTGCCGGGGCTGGCCGAGAGCGCCCCCGTCAGCCCCCAGCAGAGGAAGGAGCCCGCCCATGTCGCTTCTTGAGGTCGACGACGTTGTCGTCCAGTTCGGCGGGGTCACCGCGGTGAACCACGCGAGCTTCACCGCCCACGCGGGCCGGATCACCGGCCTGATCGGACCCAACGGGGCCGGCAAGACCACCTGCTTCAACGTGATCAGCGGCCTGCAGCGCCCGACCCGGGGCAAGGTCCGCTTCGAGGGCCGGGCCGTGACCCGGTTGCCGGTGCACCGCCGCTCGCGGCGCGGCATGGGCCGCACCTTCCAGCGGTTGGAGGCCTTCGGTTCCCTGTCGGTGCGCGAGAACGTCCGGGTCGCCTTCGACATCCACCGCGGTCCCGTCGGGTGGGTCCGGCCCGCGGCGGCCGACGTCGACGCACTGCTCGAGCGGGTCGGCATCGCGTCGTACGCCGCCGAGCGGGCCGATTCGATCCCCACCGGCACCGCCCGCCTGCTCGAGCTGGCCCGGTGCCTGGCCGGCCGGCCGAAGCTGCTGCTCCTCGACGAGCCGTCCTCCGGGCTCGACGAGACCGAGACGGACGCCTTCGGCGAGCTGCTGCGCGAGCTGGCCGCGGAGGGCCGGGCGATCCTGATGGTCGAGCACGACATGGACCTCGTGATGGGCGTCTGCGACGACATCCACGTTCTCGACTTCGGCTCGGTGATCGCCTCCGGGCCGCCGTCGCTGATCCGCTCCGACCCGGCCGTGCAGAAGGCCTACCTCGGCTACTCCGACCTCGACGAGGACGCCGGGACCGACGACCTCACCAGCACGCGAGTGCTCCCCGCCGTCCCCGAGGAGGTCCGATGAGCGGCGTACCGATCCTCGAGATCGTCGACCTGCACGCGGCGTACGGCCGGATCGAGGTGCTGCGCGGCGTCGACCTGAGCGTCCCGAAGGGCGCCGTGATGGCGCTGCTGGGGCCCAACGGGGCGGGCAAGTCCACCCTGGTCAAGGTCATCTCGGGGCAGAAGAAGCCGACCAGCGGCGACCTCCACCTCGGCGGCGTCAACGTGCGCGGCGCCGCCTCGGAGGAGCTGGCGCGGCTCGGGCTCTGCACGGTCCCGGAGGGCCGGTCGGTGTTCCCGAACCTCACGGTCCAGGAGAACCTCACCCTCATGTCGTACGCCGGGGTCCCGGCCGAGGCGGTCCTGGAGACCGCGTTCGCCTACTTCCCCCGGCTGCTCGAGCGACGAGGCCAGCTCGCCGGCACCATGTCCGGCGGCGAGCAGCAGATGCTCGCCATGTCGCGGGCGCTGGCCTCCGACCCGGCGCTGCTGCTCCTCGACGAGCTGTCCATGGGCCTCGCGCCGCTGATCGTCGACGAGCTCTACGACACCGTCGCCCAGATCGCGGAGTCCGGCGTCTCGATCCTGTGCATCGAGCAGTTCGCCCGCACCGCGCTGCGGGTCTCCGACTACGCCGCCGTCATGAGCGGCGGCCGGATCGTGGCCGGCGGCGAGCCCGCCGAGGTCCTCGAGACCATGTCCGACGTCATCCTCGGAGGAGCAGCATGAGGTCACCCGTCATCCCCCTGCTGGCAACCGGTCTGGTCGCCGCCGTCCTCCCCTGGGGCGCGGCGCCGGCGTACGCGGAGGAGAAGAAGCCGTTCAGCGGCTACAGCACCGCCGCGCACGCCACGCCGGTCAAGCTGGAGATCTATGAGCCGACCATCCCGGTCCCGGCGACCCCGCAGCTGGAGCTGTCGTTCGGCTACAGCACCGTCGAGGCGGACTCCAGCAGCGGCCAGGGCCGCTCCAGCTTCCTGTGGCCCGGCGACCCGATCGGCGAGGGGCTGAAGACGATCGTCGAGCAGCTCGGGCTGCCGCCGGAGCTCTCCGGACCGATCGCCGCCCAGGGCTACCCGCTGCAGGTGAACTCCGAGTTCCCCGCCGGTCCGGAGGCCACCGCCGACGAGCCGTTCCCGGGCCTGGTGATGCGGACCTCCGCCGAGGACGGCGCGGTCAGCGCGTCGACGGGCTTCTCCACCGACTGCGACGTCTCCCCGCCGGCCAGCACCGGAGGCGGGGCGCCGGAGATTCCTGGGCTGCCGTCACTGCCCTCCCTGCCGGGCCTGCCCGGCCTGGCCGAGCTGCCGGTCCTGGGGAGCCTCACCGGCGCCCTCTCCGGTCTGTCCGGCGGGGTCGCGCCCGAGACCGCACCGCAGGCCGCCGCCGCGCCGGCCGCGGAGCCGGCGCCCGAGGTGGCCGCCGCGTGCCAGATCCCGCCCGCGTTGAACGCGCTGGTCGACCTGGGCGGCTACATCTCGACCTCCCGCTCCCGGGTCGTCGACGGCCGCGTGGTGACGACGTCGCGGTCGTCGCTCGGCGACGTACGGCTGCTCGGCGGCATCGTGACGGTCTCGGGCATCCACGCCACCGCGACATCGTCCAGCGACGGGAAGAAGGGCACGCCAGAGGGCGAGGCCCGCTTCGGCACGGTCACGATCGCCGGTCAGGAGTTCGCCTTCGGCCCCGAGGGCTACCGCGCGCTCGGCCGGTCCGGCACGATCCCGGGGCTGCCGGACGACCCCGCGAAGGCCTTGAAGACGCTCGGCATCACCCTGACCCTCCCGACGCCCGAACGGGTCGCCGACGGCGACAAGGCGTCCACCGCGGTGTCGGCCCTGCAGGTCGAGATCGACACCGTCGTGCTCTCGCCGCTGCTCCGGCAGCTCCCGCTGGCCCAGATCCTCGAGAACGTCCCGTTCCCGCCCGAGGCGGCCATCCTCAAGAGCCTGCTCGGCGCCCTGCCCAACCTGGCCCCGCGCGTGGTGCTCACCCTCGGGTCGGCCGCGAGCGAGGTCGACACCGTGCAGGGAATCGCGCTGCCGGACCTCCCGACGGACGCCCCTGCCGCACCGGCCGCCCCTGGCGGCGACCAGCCGGCCGACCCCGGGGCCGGCGGCGGAGCCGGGTCCGACTCCGGTCCGCCAGGGGCCGGAGGCGCCGGCGCCGGCTCGGCACCGGGGGGCGCGCCCGCGGGCGCGGCGGCCCCCGGGGCGGACTCCGGCGGGGTCGGTGACCTGCCGGCCGCGGCCCCGGTCGCCGCCGGGCTGCCGCCGCTCTTCTCGATCCCCGGCCTGCTGCTCCTCGGGGGCATCGCGCTGGCCGCCGTCGCAGGCAGCTACCTGCGCCGGCTCGGCGCGGCCGCCCTGGGCGGCGGCGCGTCCTGCTCCCACGGCCTCGACAGCGGCCTGCCCGACCTCAGGAAGGCGTGACCATGACGACCCTGCCGACCACCAGCCAGCCCACCAGCCTGCCCGGCACCCGAGCGGCGCTCCCGAGGGCCGGTGCCCGGCCGTCCTCGGGCGGCGCGGCGCCGCTGAAGAACAACCACTACCAGCTGCTCCAGATCGTGCTGTTCTGGGCCGGGGCGATCCTGCTGCCGCTCGGGCTCGTGGTGATCGTGCTCGGCTGGTACGGCGCCGCGAACACGCCGTACCAGTACGACCAGCTCTCGTACCTCGTCTCCGGCGGCCTGCTCGGGCTCGGCCTGACCTTCGTCGGCGGCTTCCTCTACTTCGGAGCCTGGCTGGCCCGGATCGCCGACGACGGCCGGCAGTCCTCCAAGCGGCTCGCCGACACCCTCCTGGTCCTCGCCGACGTCACCTCGCGCTCGGCCGCGATCAACGACCAGGGCGTCGACCTCGCCGCCGTCCCCGTCACCGCCGGTGAGGGCACCACCCTGCACCGCCGCGACTGCGCCCTCGTCGCGCACCGCGACGACCTGCGCGCCGCCGGCGACAACCCGGACCTCACCCCCTGCCGCGTCTGCCGCCCCTGACCCCCGCTGGTCGAGGCCGACTCTCGGCACGCGGGGTTTCGAGGCTCAGGCCCGGGGGGCCTTCGCACCTCAACCAGCGTTGGGTGACGGTGGTTGAGGTGCGAAGGACGGAGTCCTGAGCCTCGAAACCCGGTGAGTGGGACGGCGGCGTGGGTCGAGGGCGTCTCTCGTCTTCCGGGGGTTCGAGGCTCGCTTCGCTCGCACCTCAACCAGCGGTGGGTGACGGTGGTTGAGGTGTGAAGGACGGAGTCCTGAGCCTCGAAACCCGGTGGGCGGGACGGCGGCGTCGGTCGAGGCCGACTCTCGGCAAGACGGGTTTCGAGGCTCGCTTCGCTCGCACCTCAACCAGCGATGGAGCGCTCAGAACTTCAGGTGATGCGACAGGTCGCCGGTCTGGTCGACGTACATGGTCCGGGTGTCGAAGCACCAGGTGCCGTCGACGCGGTGGAAGGTGTCGCGGTAGCGGCCGGTGACGATGACCTGCAGCGGGAGGTCGGGGGTTGCCTGGGTGACCAGGTAGTACGACGAGCAGGTGGCGGTCCCGGCGTCCTCCTGGACCTCGATCCGGGCGTTCGTGGTCACGTGGTGCGTCTTCGGGGTGCCGTCGTCGTACAGCCGGGTCGCCATCTCGTAGAGACCGCGCACCGCGTCGCGCCCCTCGAAGACGGTGCCGGGCGGCCCGCCCTCGGCGCCGTGGATCCGGCCGTGCGCGAAGAGCGCCGCCACCGCGTCCAGGTCGCCGGCGTCGATCGCCTCGGCATAGGCGTAGAGCAGGTTCTCGATCTCGCGCGCGCTGTCGGCCACGCGCGGAGCATAGGGTGACCGCCGTCACAGGAGGAACCATGACGGACTGGACGCTGTCCGGCGTGCTCGACGAGGCGCGCCGCAAGGAGGGTCTCGAGGACTGGGGACCCGGCCCGTTCGAGGAGCCGCTCGCCGTGCTCCTGGGTTCGTACGCCGCCGCCGGGCTCACCGACGTGGGCGCTCACCTGCTCCGCGGTGGAGCGGTCCGCAGCCTGCGGATGCGACTGCGGGCGCAGGAGTGGGTCCGGCGCCACCCCGAGATCCTCGAGGAGGAGATCGCCGACCCCGTGGTCGTCGTCGGGATGATGCGCAGCGGCACCACGTTGGTGCAGCGGCTGCTCGCGGCCGACCCGCGGCTGCAGTGCGCGTACGGCTGGGAGGTCGTCTCGCCGGTCCCGCGGCTGGACCAGGTCTGGGCCGGGGAGGACCCGCGGATCGCCCGGGCCGAGGAGCAGGCCGCGGTCTCGCGCGAGCTGGCACCCGACCTCTTCGCGATCCACCCGATGCACCCGCGGGAGGCCGAGGAGGAGATCGTCTTCCTCGCCGACGCGTTCCTCTCGCACGTTCCGGAGTCGTCCGCGGAGGTGCCGGCGTACCGCTCCTGGATCGACACGCAGGACTTCACCCCGGCGTACGACCACCTGCACCGGATGCTCCAGCTGCTGCAGTGGCAGAAGCGGAGGCGCGGCGAGCAGGTACGGCGCTGGGTGCTGAAGACCCCGGCGCACCTGGGCTACCTCGACGTCCTGCTCGCGCGCTTCCCCGGCGCGCACGTCGTGCACCTGCACCGCGACCCGCGCGCGACGATCGGCTCCGGCGCGAGCCTCAACGCCACCATGCGTGCGATGCACCACCCGGCGGTCGACCTGCACCGCGTCGGGGCCGAGTGGCTGGAGCGGATGGGCTGGGCGCACGACCGCGCCCGCGCCGTTCGGGCGCGGTGGGGAGTGGGCGGCCCGGTCACGGATCTCGAGTACGACGCCGTGGTGGCCGACCCGGTCGCCGCGATCGCGCCCGTGTACGACGACCTCGGCCTGCCGCTGGCCGCGGACGCCGAGGCCGCGATGCGCCGGTGGCTCGCGGACCGGCCGCACGACGCAAGCCGGCGTCCCGACTACCGCCTGGAGACCTACGGGCTCACCGGCGAGCAGGTCGACGAGCGGTTCGCGGGCCTCACTCCAGTGCCGGACGGACCTGCTCGAGCGCCTCGGCGGTGAGGCTTCCGAGCCGGGCCAGGTCGTGCGGTGCGGGGGACTCGGTCCAGACCGCGAGTGCCGCGAAGACGGCCCCGGCGACGACCTCCGCGCGGACGGCGGCGGCGAGCTCGGGGACGCCGCGCTCGACGAGCACCGCTCGGAGCTCGGTGGCCATCGCGCCCTGCCGGTCCCGGAAGGTCCGCTCGATCCGCTCGGGGCTGAGCAGCTCGCTGCGCAGCCGGGCGATCTCGACCATCAGCCGGAGATCCGTCGGGGCCGAGCCGAGGGACGCGAGTACGGAGCGGATCAGGTCCTCGCCCGCGGGTCGCTCGCGGAGTGCCTGCCGGAACCACTCCAGGCGGGTGACGAGGTCGCCGAAGAGGACCTCGTCCTTGGTCGCGAAGTGCCGGTAGAAGGTCCGCTCGGTCACCCCGACCTCGGCCGCGATGGCCGGCACGCTGGCAGCCTCGAACCCGTCGGCCACGAAGTGTCGCAGCGCCGCGTCGCGGAGGGCGGCGCGGGTGCGCTCCGCCTTCCGAGGGGTCTCGCTCACCGGGACACCGTAGCGAGCGCGGAAGGAAATGTCAGGGCTGACATTCGGGGCGGAGAGGCGTACGGTCCCGGCTCATGAACCACCCCGTGGCCACCCCCGAGCAGCATGCGCACGAGCTCGCGGCCCTCGACCTGATCGAGCACCCGACCGTGCGGGCGGCGTACCGCTCGGTCGCCGAGACCTGGCTCGGCCGTGCGCGGGCCTCCGAGGCGATGCACCGGCGCTTCGCGGCCGCGTACGAGGAGGTGATGTTCTCGGCGGCGGTGTGGAGCTCCAACCAGGACCCGCTGCGGCCGAAGGTCACGACGATCACGCGGCTCGCCCACGAGGTCGACGGCCGCCGGGTGCCCGGCAGCCGCTGGGGGATCGACAACCCGGACACGGTCTACCGGGTCGTCCCGATCTCGGGCGAGGAGCGGTACGTCCTGCGCGGCCGGGTCGGCGCGCACCGGATGACCGAGAACTACTTCACGCTGTGGAACGACGCGATGGGCACGGTCGACGTCTGCGACGGACGCCGCATGCACGTCGAGGCGGACGGGTCGTACGAGATCACCGTCGACGCGGACGAGGCCGGCGGTCGCCCCAACCACCTCCGCTCGACGCCCGAGGCGCACGAGCTCTACATCCGCGACGTGCTGCTCGACTGGGGATGCGACGACCCGAACACGATCGAGGTGGAGCGGCTCGGCGGCCCGCCCGCGACCGCCGCGCTCACGCTCGACGAGCAGGCCGAGGCCACCGCCGCGATGATGGCCCACTTCGCCGACTTCACCGGCAAGCTCAGCCACGGCATGTACAAGACGCCGCCCAACCACTTCTCGCTCGCCTGGACGGCCGACCACACGGGCGCGATGCGCAGCCAGGTGTACGTCGCGGGGCGATACGAGCTCGCCCCGGACGAGGCCTTCGTGGTCGACGTGAGCGACGGCGGCGCGGAGTACTTCACCGTCCCCCTCTCCAACATCTGGGGTACGACGCTCGACGTCCTCGACCGCACGGGGAGCCTCAACAAGGCGCAGTCGCGGCCGAACGACGACGGCACCTACACGTTCGTGATCGCCGGGCAGGATCCCGGCGTGCACAACTGGATCGACACCGGCGGGCTGCCCGAGGGGATCCTGACCCTGCGGATGGCGGAGTTTCCCGAGGGCGGCGCCCGCCCGGACCTCGCCGCCACCGGCCGGGTGGTCCCGCTCGACCGGATCTGCGAGCTCGGTCTGCCGATGGTCACCCGGAGCGAACGCGCGGCGCAGCTGGCCGAGCGGCGGGCCGGCTACCTGCGCCGGCTGCCGGAGGTGACGGCATGAGCCGCTGGCTGGTCACCGGATGCTCGACCGGCATCGGCCGGGAGATCGCGCGGGCGGCGCTCGAGGCCGGCCACCAGGTCGTCGTCACGTCGCGGCGCGTCGCGGACGTCGACGACCTCGCGGCGTCGTACGACACGGCGCTCGCCGTACCCCTCGACGTGACGGACCGCGAGCAGATCGCCGCGGCGGTGGCGGCCGCGCAGGAGGCGTTCGGCGGCCTGGACGTCCTCGTCAACAACGCGGGCTACGGCTACATGTCGGCCGTCGAGGAGGGTGACGACGCGGAGGTGCGCGCGCTCTTCGACACCAACTACTTCGGCGTGGTCGAGACCCTGAAGGCCGTGCTGCCGGGGATGCGCGCCCAGGGTTCGGGCCACATCGTGAACATCTCCTCGATGACCGGCCTCGTCGCCAACCCGCCCAACGCCTACTACAGCTCGACCAAGTTCGCCCTCGAGGCGCTGACCGAGGCGCTCGCCAAGGAGGTCGGGCCGCTCGGCATCAAGGTGACCGCCGTGGAGCCCGGAGCGTTCCGCACCGACTGGGCGCGGCGATCGATGAAGGAGGCGAGCGCGCCGATCGAGGCGTACGCCGACGACGTCGGTGCGCGCAAGGAGCTGATCAAGCAGTTCGCCGACCACCTGCCCGGCGACCCGCGCAAGGTCGCCGACGCGGTGTTGATGCTTGTCGGGCTCGAAGACCCGCCGCTGCGGCTCCTGCTCGGGCACGACGTGCTGGCCGCCGTACGCGAGAAGCTCGCCGCCATGAGCGCCTCGATCGACGAGTGGGAGGCCACCACCCTCGACGTGAACCTCCCGCCGGCATGAGCGGCCTGCCCACCGCCGCCGAGGTGCTCGACGGCGTCGACCTGGCCGGCCGGACCGCGCTGGTCACCGGCGGCTACTCCGGCATCGGCGTCGAGGTGGTCCGCGCGCTCGCCGGCGCGGGCGCCACCGTCCTGGTCCCGGCGCGGCGGCCGTCGGTGGCGTCGGCGGCCGTCGCGGAGATCGAGGGCGTGGAGGTCGGCGCGCTGGACCTCGCCGACCAGGCCTCGGTGGCGTCGTACGCCGGCGCGCTGGTCGCCGCCGGCCGCCCGATCGACGTCGTGATCGGCAACGCCGGCGTGATGGCGTGCCCCGAGACCCGGGTCGGCCCGGGCTGGGAGCTCCAGCTGGCGACCAACCACCTGGGCCACTTCGCCCTGGTCAACCGGCTCGCACCGCTGCTCGGGTCGGAGTCGCGCGTGGTGAGCGTGTCGTCGACCGGCCACCATCTGTCCGGGATCCGGTGGGACGACCCGCTCTTCTCGGAGCCGGGCAGCTACGACAAGTGGCTCGCGTACGGGCAGTCGAAGACCGCCAACGTGCTGTTCGCCGTCCACCTCGCGACGCTGGGCGTGCGCGCCTACTCGCTGCACCCCGGCGCGATCCTCACCCCGCTCGGCCGGCACCTGCAGGAGTCCGACCTCGACGCGGTGATGACCCTCGACGCCGACGGTCGGCCGGTGCTCCCCGACTTCCGATCGCCGGAGCAGGGCGCCGCCACCGCGGTCTGGGCCGCGACCGCCCCGGACCTCGTCGAGCACGCGGGTGCCTACCTGGAGGACTGCGGGCTCGCCCCCGTCGTACCTCCGGGGCCGCAGACGACGTATGGCGTCAAGGACTACGCCCTGGACCCCGACGACGCCGCGCGGCTCTGGGCGTGGTCGGTCGAGCAGACGGGCGTGGACGGGTTCGGATAGGCGAGTGCCTGGGTCCGCGGGTCCGCCCAACGGCCGCAATTGCAGCCGTGGGACAGGTCGGAGCGGGTGCGGGCTGTCATACGGCCGCAATTGCGCCGCTGGTGCAGGTGCAGGGGCCGGCTCTCAGGCCTCGGTCGCGGTCACGGCCTCGTCCGGCTTGGCCTTGAGCACGTGCTCGATGTAGTCGCGGGCGGTGTCGAAGATGCCGATCTCGTGGCCGGCGCGCTCGGAGAGGTACCAGCGGTGCACCAGCACCTCGTGGAAGAACTCCGCCGGCTCCAGCTTGCCGCGCTGGTCGGCCGGGATCATCTCGATGAGCGGCTCGTAGATCTGGGTCAGCCAGCGGTAGGCGACCAGGCTGCGGTCCTCGCGGCCGAGGCCGTAGTGAGCGGTGAACGACGCCAGGTCGTTGAGCAGCCGGCGCGCCTGGCCGTCCTCGACGTTGAGCCCGGTGAGCGCCTGCAGCTCCCGGCAGTGGTGGCCGAGCTCGACGACCTTGGGCTGGATCCGCACCTGGTCGCCGTCGAAGTCAGTCACGATGTCGAGCTCGTCGACGTCGAAGCCGAGGTCGTTGAGGCGCTCGATGCGCTGCTCGATGCGCCACATCTCGTCCGCGGAGAACTCCTCGATGTCGGTGAGCTCGGCCCAGAGGGCGGCGTACCGCTCCTGGAGCATCGCCACGATCTCGTGCGCCGCGACGTCGCTGTCGAGGGAGTTGCTGGCCTGCAGGTCGAGCAGCTCGGCGAAGACGTTCTCGGTGGCGATGGTCAGGTCGTACTCGCGCATCTGGCGCGACAGCGTCGGCCGGAGCTCGCCGGTCTCGGCGTCGACGAGGTACGCCGCGAACCCGCCGGCGTTGCGCCGGAACAGCACGTTGGACAGCGAGACGTCGCCCCAGAAGAAGTCGGCGAGGTGCAGCCGCACCAGCAGCACCACCAGCGCGTCGACCAGCGCGGGCAGATTGTCGGCGCTCATGCCGTGCGCGAAGAGGCTCCGGTACGGCAGCGAGAACTGCAGGTGCTGGGTCAGCAGCGCGGCCGGCAGCTCCTCGCCGTCCGCGTCGACGCGGCCCGTGACCACGCCCTGCGGCACGACCGCCGGGAGGCCGAGGCGTTGCAGGTCGCGCAGCAGGCGGTACTCCCGGAAGGCGATCTCCTCGACCGTCTCCTTGACGGCGTAGGTGCGGTCGCGGAGCCGGATGATCCGGACGACGTGCCGCGACAGGCCGCGGGGGAGGGGTACGACGTACTGCTCGTCCCACTCCTCCAGCGGCTGGGACCACGGAAGCGCGATGATCGCGGGATCCGGCCGGCTGGCGACGATGCGCAGCGCCATCCGGCCACCCTAGCCCTCGCCGCCAGTCCGGACGCACCGGGAAGATTGATGGTTCAACTTCTGTTCAGCCGGTATGAAGAACATCGGGTTCCTGTCCTTCGGGCACTGGACGCCGTCGCCGCAGTCGGCGACGCGCACGGCGGCCGACGCGCTGCTGCAGTCGATCGACCTGGCGGTCGCCGCCGAGGAGCTCGGCGCCGACGGGGCGTACTTCCGCGTGCACCACTTCGCCCGGCAGCTCGCGTCGCCCTTCCCGCTGCTGGCGGCCGCCGCGGCGCGGACCAGCCGGATCGAGCTCGGCACCGGCGTGATCGACATGCGCTACGAGAACCCGCTCTACATGGCCGAGGACGCCGGCTCCGCCGACCTGATCTCCGGCGGGCGGCTGCAGCTCGGCATCAGCCGGGGGTCACCGGAGCAGGTGATCGACGGGTTCCGCTACTTCGGCTACCAGCCCGCCGAGGGCACCGACCACGCCGACATGGCGCGCGAGCACACCCGGGTGCTGCTCGGCGTCCTCGAGGGTGAGGGCTTCGCGGAGCCCAACCCGCGGCCGATGTTCCCCAACCCGCCCGGACTGCTGCGCCTGGAGCCGCACTCGGAGGGCCTGCGCGACCGGATCTGGTGGGGCGCCGGCTCGCGCGCGACCGCCGAGTGGACCGCCGAGCAGGGCATGAACCTGATGTCGTCGACGCTGCTCACTGAGGACACCGGGGTGCCGTTCCACCAGCTCCAGGCCGAGCAGATCGCCGTGTTCCGCAAGGCCTGGGAGGCCGCCGGCCACGAGCGCACCCCGCGGGTCTCGGTCAGCCGTAGCATCGTCCCGGTCGTGAACGACCTGGACCGGATGTACTTCGGCGGCGAGGGCGGCAGCCAGGACCAGGTCGGCATGATCGACGGCGGCGTCGCCCGCTTCGGCAAGACGTACGCCGGCGAGCCCGACGTACTCGTGCAGGCGCTCGCCGAGGACGAGGCCATCGCCGCCGCGGACACCCTGCTGCTGACCGTCCCCAACCAGCTCGGCGTCGACTACAACGCCCACGTGATCGAGTCGCTGCTCACCCACGTGGCGCCGGCCCTCGGCTGGCGCTGAACGACGCTGGTTGAGGTGTGAGGGCCGCCAGGCGGTCTCGATCGAGGCCGAAGGTCGGCACGAGGGGTTTCGAGGCTCGCTTCGCTCGCACCTCAACCGGCGTCGGGGAGGGGTCGACGCGCGCCGCTCCAAACGCTGGTTGAGGAGTGAGGGCCGCCAGGCCCGAGCCTCGAAACCCGGTGGGACGAGAGGCAGCCCCGATCGAGGCCGACGCTCAGGCCCGCCAGATCGTCACCGAAGTCGTGCGACGCCGCCGCTCCGAACGCTGGTTGAGGTGTGAGGGCCGCCAGGCCCGAGCCTCGAAACCCGGTGAGACGAGAGGTAGCCCCGATCGAGGTGGTCTCTCGGCACGAGGGGTCTCGAGGCTCAGGACTTCGTCCTTCGCACCTCGACCGGCGTCCGGGTGGGGTCAGACGTGCCAGATCCACACCCCCGGCCCGTCCGAGGCCGGCAGGCGTACGACGCCCCGCCGCTCCCGCAGGTCGGGCGTCCGGCCGCCCTCGGTGCTGAGCACCAGCGACCCGTCGGTGAGGCCGAGCGGCCCGGCGGGCAGGTCGATCGCGGGGCCGGCGGCGCGGCGGGCGAGGACCAGCGCCGTGCCGGACGGGTGCTCGCGCAGGAAGGCCAGGGCGTCGTCGTCGACGTACGCCCACCGCAGCCCGCCGCGGCGCAGCGCCTCGTGGTCGCGCCGGGCGGCCGCGAGCGCGCCGTACGCCGAGAACGTGGCGCGGTCCCAGGTCTCCGGCCGGTCCCACGGCATCGGCCGGCGGGAGTCCTCGCCGAGCACGCCCTCCAGGCCGATCTCGTCGCCGGCGAAGATCATCGGCACCCCGGGCAGCGTGAACTGCAGCCCGGCGGCGACCCGGTGCAGCGAGCCGGAGCCGGTCACGGTGCGGATCCGGGCGCTGTCGTGCGAGCCGAGGATGTTCCACGACGTCGCGGCGGCCCGCCAGCCGTAGCGCGCGGTCCACTCGCGGAAGGTCCGCTGCACCAGCGGCCCGGGTCGGCGCGGCACGGGCAGCGGCCGACCGAACGCCCGGGCCGGTGAGGCGGGGTCGCGCAGCCAGGACCACACCGGCCACGAGAAGCCGGAGTAGTTCATCGTCCCGTGCCAGCCGTCGCCGTCGAGGTCGCCGGACGCGTCGTGGTTGTGCTCGCCGATCACCAGCGGGTCGGGTCGCTCCGCGGCGGCGGTCCGGCGTACCGCACGCGCCGTGTCGTGGTTGACGTCGAGCGTGCCGAGCCGGCCGGTCATGTTGGCGACGTCGATGCGCCAGCCGTCGACGTCGTACGGCGGCCGCAGCCAGCGGGCCACGACCGAGTCCGGCCCCTCGACCATCGCCGAGCGCAGGGACGCGTCGGCGAGGTTGAGCTTGGGCAGGGTGCCGTGGCCCATCCAGCACTCGTAGCTGCCGTCGTGGTTGAAGTAGTACCAGCCGCGGGTCGGCGAGCCCGGGTCGGAGGAGGCGGCGGCGAACCACTCGTGCGTGTCGCCGGTGTGGTTGGTCGTCAGGTCGCCGAGCAGCCGCCAGCCGCGTTCGTGGACGGCGGTGCCGAGCCGGGCGTACGCCTCGTCCCCGCCCAGCAACGGGTCCACGCCGTCGAAGGTGGACGCGTTGTAGCGGTGGTTGCTCTCACCCGGGAAGACGGGCGTCGTGTACAGGATCGAGGCGCCCGTCTCGGCGACGTGGTCCAGGTGCTCGACGATCCCGTCGAGGTCGCCGCCGAAGTACTGCAGCGGCGTGCGCGGGTCGCTGCCCTCGAAGACCACCTCGTCGTCCCACGCGGCCGGCACCGCCCAGCCGGGGACGGGCCGCTGATCGGCCGCCGCCGAGCGGGCGAAGCGATCCGGGAAGACCTGGTAGACGACCCCGTCCCGGCCCCAGTCGGGAGCCGGCTCGTGGACGGTGACGCGGAAGTCGAAGGTGTCGGGACCGTCGTGCTCGACCACGCCGGCGGCGGTCAGCCACCGCTGGTCGCCGTCGGCGTCCGCGAGCAGGAAGCGGTAGTGGGTCACCGGGTTGTGGACCGGCAGCTCGCCCTCCCACCACACGCTGTGCTCGTCGTGCTCGACGACCGCGCAGGCGTGGAAGGTGGGCTCGGCGTCGTACGTCGTCCGGATCCAGACGGACTCCACCGGGTCGCCGGCCCAGGTGCGCAGCCGGACCTTCACCGGCCAGCCGAGCGCGGGCGCCTCGTGCTCGAGGTAGAGGGGCGAGCCGTCGTGGTGCGGCTCGTGCAGCAGGTGGTGCGGGGTGGCGCTCATCGGGTGCCTCCTCGTCGGGTCACTGGCTGGTCACTGGCTGGTCACTGGCTGGTCACTGGCGCGGCTCGAGCCAGACGGCACCGGTGCCGTAGCTCGCCGCCTCGTCTCCGGGGTTCATCAGGGCGCAGCTCTTCATGCTCAGGCAGCCGCAGCCGATGCAGCCGTCGAGCCGGTCGCGCAGCAGCTCGATGCGCCGGATCTGCTCGTCGAGCCGGGGCCGCCACGACCTGCTCAGCCGGTGCCAGTCGGACTTCGTGGGGGTGCGGTTGTCGGGCAGCGTCGCGAGCGCCTCGGCGATCTCCTCCAGGCTCAGCCCGATCCGCTGCGCGGTCCGGATGAAACCGATCCGGCGCAGCGTGTGCTGCTCGTAGCGACGCTGGTTGCCCGACGTACGCACCGAGTGGATCAGGCCCCGCGACTCGTAGAACCGGATCGCCGACGTCGCCACCCCCGCGCGCTCGGCCAGGTGTCCGATGGTCAGCTGGGTCACGCCGCCAGCCTTGCTGATGCTCAAGGGTGCTTCAAGTTGGGTCGGGTCTCGATACGCGAGGTGTATCGAGACCTAGAACAAGTTCTAGTCGGCTGCTAGCGTCCGGCCATGACCAGCACCCTGAGCGACGACCAGCGCGTCGTCGTCGTCACCGGCGCGGCCTCGGGCGTCGGCCACGCGACCGCCACCATGTTCCGCGACGCGGGCGAGGTCGTCTTCGGCCTCGACGTGAACCCCAGCGTCCCGGACGGCGTGACCTACCTCGAGACCAACGTCGCCGACAAGGCGTCGGTCGACGCCGCGATCGCGACCTGCGCCCAGCACGGGCGGATCGACGTCCTGGCGAACGTCGCGGGCGTCGTCCAGTTCGGCCGTTTCGAGCAGATCGACGAGTCCGAGCTCGACCGCGTGCTCGCGGTCAACCTGAAGGGCCCGTTCCTGCTGACCCAGGCGGCGCTGCCGTACCTGAAGGCCGGTCCGGGGTGCGTCGTCAACGTCTCGTCGGTGGCCGGCCGGGTCCCGCAGCCGTACGCCGCGGCGTACGGCGCCTCCAAGGGCGGGCTGACCCAGCTCACCAAGAACCTCGCCCTCGAGCTCGTCCCGACCGGCATCCGGGTCAACGCCGTGTGCCCCGGCACCATCGACACCCCGATGGTCGCGAAGGTGGCCGAGACCTACCCGACCGACCTGGAGCCGCGGATCTCCGAGCGGCTCTTCATGCAGATGCCCGGGGCGATCCCGCCGGGCGACGTCGCGGCGGCGATCGGCTACCTCGCCTCGCCGGCGGCGGCGTTCGTCACCGGCACCGTGCTCGCCATCGACGGCCTCATGAGCTGACGATGGGCGTCCTCGAGGGTCGGGTCGCGATCGTCACCGGCGCGGCGCGCGGGGTGGGCGCCGGGATCGCGCGCGCGTTCGCGAAGGAGGGTGCGCGCGTGGTCGTGGTCGACCTCGACGAGGAGGGTGCCGCGGGGGTCGTCGCCGAGCTGACGCCGTACGCCGAGGCGCTGGCACTGCGCTGCGACATCCGCGACTCCGCCCAGGTGGACGCGTGCGTGGCGAGCGTGGTGGCGCGGTTCGGGTCCGTCGACGTCCTCGTCAACAACGCCATCGACGCCGTCTCGGCGCGCTTCGAGGAGACGACCGACGACGAGCTGGACCGGGTCCTCGACACCGGCCCGAAGGCGACCCTCTACTTCATGCGCGCGTGCTTCGCGCACCTGCGCGACAGCGGGTACGGCGGCCGGGTGATCAACCTGCGATCGGGGTCCGAGCCGCAGGGTCTGGCCGGCTTCGGGGCGTACGTCGCCTCGAAGGCCGCGGTCGCCGGCCTTACCCGGGTGGCCGCGCGCGAGTGGGGCCGGCACGGCATCACGGTCAACAACCTGGCGCCGTTCGTGCTCAGCGAGGGCGCGCGGAGCTACTTCGACGAGCGTCCCGAGGAGCTCGAGAAGATCATCCTGAAGACGATGTCGGTCCCGCGGCTCGGCGACGCCGAGCACGACGTCGGTCGCGCCGCGGTCTACCTCGCGGGACCCGACGCGTCGTACGTCACCGGCGTGACGCTGAGCGTCGACGGGGGCGGCAGCTTCTTCAGCTGACCCGCGCGCCCACTAGCATGAGCGACCGACCCGAGCGGGTCGCGCCGATGTAGCTCAGTTGGTAGAGCGCCTTACTTGTAATAAGGATGTCGCGGGTTCAATTCCTGTCATCGGCTCCCTGTCCGGACTTCTCGGGGCACGCCGTACGTTCTCGGCCGACATTTCGCCTGAGAACGTCCAGATTCCCCGGTGGACCGGGGAATCTGCGCGCCCCGGCCCCGCGGCCCTCAGTCCCCCCGCAGCCCCGCGATGAACGAGATGTCCATCTCGTCCTTGAACACCTCGGCCTCGATCCCGCCGGCGCCGGCGGTGACCTCGGGGCCGACCTGCCAGCCGACGTCCTTGATCGAACCGCCGGCGCGGGTGTCGACGCTGACGTAGATGCCGGACTTGAACGAGCCCTCGACACCGCCACCTCCGCCCTTGGCCTTGCTGCCGGCGACGACGGTCAGGGTGCCGCTGCGGAAGTCGTAGGAGACCTCGGCGAAGGCGTGCAGCAGCGGCAGCACCTCGGCGGAGAACTCCTGCTGGATCTTCTCGCAGTTGACCTTCACCTCGCTCGGGCCGAGGCCGAACTTGTAGCTGATCTTCTTGACCTCGTCCGAGCACGGGCCGGCGGTGTCGACCTCGGCGTCCTCGCCCTCGCCGGGGGTGTCCTCGGGGAGGGGTGCGACGCAGTGGTGCTCGCGGATCTGCGCGTCGCGGGCCCACACGTAGCCGCGCGTGGCGATGTTGCCGTGGGCGATGGACTCCTGCACCTCGATGGCCAGTGCTATCTCGTCGTGCCCGGCGGGCTCGGCGACGTGCGCCGCGATCGAGCTCATCAGCTGGGAGAGCAGGGCGATCCGCTCGTCCTGGGCGTCCTGGAGGTCGGCCATCAGGCCCAGCCAGCGCTGGTGCTCCGAGCGCAGGGCGGGACGGCAGTGGTCGTTCATGTACTGCGTGAAGCAGGGGGTGTTGTCGCAGGCGGCGGAGGCGTCGTCCAGGATCCCGCCGTAGATGTACGGCGCCTCGCCCGTGCCGCCGCCCCAGAACGCCTCCTTCTGCGTCACCAGGTCCTGGAAGATCTGGTCGATCTCGTCCTCGAGGGCCTCGATCTCCGGCGTGGTGGCGGTGAAGCCGAGGAGGATCAGCGACTGCCGTCGCTCGCGCTCCGCCTCGGTGCTGACCTCGTCGGCGGCGTCGAGGAGGTGGTCGATCTCGATCCGGCGGGCGTTGTGGTCGTCGATCTCCGCGTCGTAGCGGCTCAGGATCGCGTCGTACGTCGGCATCATCGCCACCGCCCGGTCCGGGGAGACGGGCAGCGGGACCTGGCGCAGCTGCGTGGTGCGGCCGGCGCCGAGGTCGATCTGCGAGAGCGGGTCGGGACGCTCGACCTCCTGGTCCGGCGGGGTGCGCTCGTGGGTGCGCTGACGGCTCTTGCGGATCAGCCGGGCGGCCTTCGCGTCGTCGCCGGCGCAGGCCTCGATCGTGGCCAGGCCCGCCTCCGCCTCGGTCAGCACCGGCGCGGACGCGCGGGCCGCGAGGAACCAGGGGCGTGCCAGGTCGCCGCGGCCGGTCATCACCAGTGCCTGGCCGCGCACGGTCGCGGCGATGGCCTGCTGCGGGATGCCCATGGCCGGGTCCCGGAAGGTCTTCGTGGCGGCGGCGTCGAGGAGGGCGACCGCCTCGTTGGGCATGCTCAGCGAGACGGCCAGCGACGCCGCGTTGACCAGGTGGGTGCCGATGGTCGGCTCGAGGTCGGAGGCGCGCAGCAACGCGGCCAGGGCGAGCCCGGGGGACCCCTGGGCCACGCCGGCGGCGGCCAGCTCCTGCAGCGCCTTCGGGTCGCCGTGCGACGCCGACGCGGCGAGCGCGCTCATCCCGTCGGGGGCGTCCTGGGTCAGCCGGGCACGAAGGCTGGCCACCGCCCCGGACAGGGAGAACGCCCGCGGCGGGTAGGTCGCCTGGCAGAAGACCTTCATGTAGCGCAGTGCCGAGCTCTCGTCGGCCGGCCAGGACAGCGTCGTCGCGAAGGTGTCGAGCTCGGTGTCGCCGGGATCCATCGCCGGGATCGCCGGGGGCCGCGGCACGGGCGGGGGCGTCGCGGGCCGCTTCACCAGCAGCGTGCCGGCGACCCGGCAGTTGTTGCGCTCGTTGCGCTCGCGGACCTTGCGCAGGTCGTCGGCGCAGACGCGGACGGCGTACGTCCCGCCGGCCAGGGTCGAGGGGACCCGGAAGGTGGCCGTGGCGGGGCGGGTCCGCTTGCGGGGCTTCAGCGCCCCGACGGCGCGCGTGCCCACGAGGACGGCGCTGCGTCCCGCGACCAGGTGGAGACGGGCCGTCGACCGCCGGGCCTTCGCGGTGCCGCCGTTGCGCACCGTGTGCGGGACCCGCACGGCCGCGCCCGGTGCGACGGTCCGCACCGACAGCGACGCGCTCGCGACCACGAGGTCCGGGGTCTTCCGGCGCGCCGCCTCCGCCGGGCCGGCGGCCGGAAGCAGGGTCACGGCGAGCGCGACGGAGGCGACGAGGACGGGAAGGCGGGACCGCATGGTCGAGGACTGAACCAGGCGGACCCGCCGGCCCGCCGCGTCATTTCGGCGCCGTCCAGACCGGTGGGAAATGCGGGATGCGCGAACGCCCCCGGTGTCGTACGACGGTGGGTCAGCGCAACCGGCGCGCGGTGAACGTCGCGGGCGGGTCGGCGATCGCGTCCTGGGCCGCGACCAGCTGGATCTCGCGGGTCCCGGCGGCGATCGTCGCCTCCAGGATCGCGAAGACCGACGACGTGGTCCGCTCCAGTGCGCTGGCGGGGGAGCCGGTCGAGCGCAGGTGGGCGAGGTAGAGCGCCGCGGTGACGTCGCCGCACCCGTTCGGGCTGATCGGCAGCAGCGGGGTGGTGACCACCCAGGCACCCTCGTCGGACACGGCGACCACGTCGAGGTGGTCGGGTGTCGCGTCGTCGGTGAGCACGCTGGTGACGAGCACGTCGCGCGGGCCGCGGTCGCGGACGGCGTCCACCGCGTCCAGCACCTCGGCGAGCGTCGTGGTGGTGCGCCCGGAGAGGAAGTCGAGCTCGAAGTGGTTCGGGGTCACCACGTCGGCCTGGGGCACGACCGTGTCTCGCATGAACTCCGGGATGCCCGGACGCACGAACATGCCGCGACCCACGTCGCCCATCACCGGGTCGCAGCAGTAGACCGCGTCCGGGTTGAGCGCCTTGACCCGGGCGACCGCGTCCAGGATCACCGCGCCGACGGCCGGGTCTCCCTGGTAGCCGGACAGCACGGCGTCGGCCTGGCCGAGGACGCCGCGGTCCTCGATGCCGGCGATCACGTCCGCCACGTCGGTCGGCGCGAGCAGCGGCCCGCGCCACGCGCCGTACCCGGTGTGGTTGGAGAAGTGCACCGTCAGCACCGGCCAGACCTCGTGGCCCAGGCGCTGGAGCGGGAAGGTGGCGGCGGAGTTGCCGACGTGGCCGTAGGCGACCGAGGACTGGATGGACAGGATCTGCACCGGACCATCGTGCCGTAGCCACGGTCTCCCGAGAACTAGAACAGGTTGCAGTTCATGGCGTAGTGTGTGCCCAGCCACATTCCGTCAGTATGTGAACGCCGAGGTGCACCGATGGCCAAGACCCCTTACCGCAACGAGGCCGACTACGTCGTCGTGGGTTCCGGGAGCTCCGGCGCCGCGATCGCCGGCCGCCTGGCCGAGTCGGGCGCGAGCGTGATCGTGCTCGAAGCGGGCAAGAGCGACGAGCAGTTCCTGGTGAAGAAGCCCGGGATGATCGGGCCGATGCACGCGGTCCCCGAGATCAAGAAGCGGGTCGACTGGGGCTACTACTCCACCCCGCAGAAGCACATCCTCGACCGCAAGATGCCGGTGCCGCGCGGCAAGGTCGTCGGTGGCTCCAGCTCGGTCAACGGCATGGTCTACGTGCGCGGCAACCGCGCCAACTTCGACTCCTGGGCCGCCGAGGGCAACGTCGGCTGGGACGCCGACACCGTCAACGCGGCGTACAAGCGCATGGAGGACTTCGAGGACGGCGAGAACGCCTTCCGCGGCGCCGGCGGCCCGATCCGGGTCTCGCGCAACAAGTTCCCGCAGGAGGGGTCGCTGCAGTTCATCCAGGCGACCGCCGACACCCTCGGCGTGAAGGTCCTCGACGACTACAACGGGGAGTCGCAGGAGGGCATCAGCCGGATGCAGCAGAACGCCGCGCAGGGGCTGCGTTACAGCGCCTCGCGCGGCTACATCCACCACCTCGCCCCCTCGACGCTGCAGCTGCAGACGCAGGTTCTGGTCCGCAAGGTCGTGATCGAGAACGGCCGGGCCACCGGCGTCGAGGTGACCGACAAGGACGGCTCGAAGCGGACGGTGCGGGCCGGCAAGGAGGTCATCCTCTCGGCCGGCTTCATCGGCTCGGCGCAGATCCTGATGCTCTCGGGCATCGGCCACGCCCAGCACCTCAAGGACCACGGCATCGCGGTCGTCGCGGACCTGCCGGTCGGCGACAACCTGCACGACCACATGTTCCACGCGATGACCTACCACACCACGACGTCGAAGATGCGCGGCAACGCCTTCTTCTTCGCCAAGGGCATCGCCCGGGAGGTGCTGCGGCCCGGGACGACGTTCCTCGCGAACTCCGTCTTCGAGGCCGTCGGCTTCGTGCGTACGTCGCAGGCCACCGACGTACCCGACCTGCAGCTGCACCTGCTGCCCTGGTCCTACGTCTCGCCCAACCAGGACGCGCCGATCCGCCACGACGTCTCGCCGCTGCCCGCGCTGACGGTGCTCACGACGCTGATCTACCCGCGCAGCCGCGGCACCCTGCGGCTCGCGTCGGCCGATCCCACGGCGGCACCGCTGATCGACCCGCAGTACCTTGCCGACCCGGCCGACGTCGAGCTCCTCGGCGAGGGCTCGGAGATGGTCCGGGAGATCATGGGCGGCGCGGCCTTCGGCGGCGCGGTGAAGGACGAGATCCACCCCGGCCGGCACCTGCGCGGCCAGGAGCTGCGCGACGCGATCCTCAACCGCGCGACCTCGGTCTACCACGGGGTCGGCACCTGCCGGATGGGCGTCGACGAGCTGGCCGTGGTCTCGCCCGACCTGAAGGTCCGCGGGGTCGAGGGCCTGCGCGTCTGCGACGCCTCGATCATGCCGTCGATCACCGGCGGCAACACCAACGCGCCGGCCATCATGATCGGCGAGCGCGGCGCCGACCTGGTGCTGGGACGGGGCTGAGCATGACCCTCGCACCGCAGCGGATCGCCCGCCCCTCGTCGGTCACCGACGCCTTCCTCCGGCGCCTGGTCGCCCGGGTCCCGTCGACCGGCGGCGGCACCTGGAAGCTCACCGAGGTCTACACCGGCGAGGTGCTCGTCGAGCTGCCGCAGTCGACCCCGGCCGACATCGAGCACGCCTTCGCCGTCGCGCGGAACGCACAGCGCGAGTGGGCCTCGTGGCCGCTGGCCAAGCGCCTGAAGGTCTTCAAGCGTGCGCACTCGCTGTTCATCGACAACGCCCAGACCACCGCCGACCTGATCCAGGTCGAGAGCGGCAAGAACCGGCGGATGGCGATCGAGGAGACCTGTGACCCGCCGATGGTCATGAGCCACTACCTCAAGCGGGCGCCGAAGCTGCTCGCGCCGGTGAAGCGGGGCGGTCCGGTGCCGTTCCTGACGACGTCGACCGAGATCCGCCAGGCCAAGGGCGTCGTCGGCATCATCGCGCCCTGGAACTTCCCGTTCGCGACCGGCATCTCCGACGCCATCTCCGCGCTGATGGCCGGCAACGCGATCGTGCTCAAGCCCGACAACAAGACGGCGCTGTCGCCTCTGTACGGCATCTCGATGCTGGAGGAGGCGGGCCTTCCGAAGGGGCTCTTCCAGGTCGTCTGCGGCGAGGGTCCCGACGTCGGGCCGACCCTGATCGACAACGCCAACTACGTCATGTTCACCGGCTCCACGGCCACCGGCCGGGTGATCGGCGAGCGGGCGGGGCGGAACCTGATCGGCTGCTGTCTCGAGCTCGGCGGCAAGAACCCGATGATCGTCCTGGAGGACGCCGACCTCGAGGAGACCGTCCAGGGCGCGGTCTTCGGGGTGTTCGGCAACACCGGCCAGATCTGCATGCACATCGAGCGGATCTACCTGCCGGAGTCGCGCTACGACGAGTTCAAGACCCGGTTCGTGGCCGCCGCGGAGTCGTTGCGCGTGGGGGCGTCGTACGACTTCGGACCGGAGATGGGCTCGCTCGTCTCGCCCGACCACAAGGACCGGGTGCAGGCGCACGTCGACGACGCCGTCGCCAAGGGCGCCACCGTGGTCACCGGCGGGAAGGCCCGCCCCGACCTGGGGCCGGCGTTCTTCGAGCCCACGATCCTCGAGGGAGTCACCAAGGACATGCTCTGCGGCGTCACCGAGACCTTCGGTCCGGTCGTCGCACTGCACCGCTACCGCACCGTCGACGAGGCGGTCGCGCTGGCCAACGACACCGACTACGGCCTCAACGCCTCCGTATGGGGTGGAGACGTGGAAGCCGCCAGCGCCGTCGCCCGGCGCATCGAGTCGGGCAACGTCAACGTCAACGACATCCTCGCGACGGCGTTCGCCTCCAAGGGGACGCCGTCGGGCGGGGTGAAGCAGTCGGGGGTCGGGGCGCGTCACGGTGACTACGGCCTGCTGAAGTACACCGACGTGCAGAACCTGGCGGTGCTGAAGAAGCAGGTGATGGGGGCCCGGCCCGGGCAGGATTACGACGCGTACGTGAAGTCGATGCTGTCGGGGCTGAAGCTGATGCGGAAGACCGGGGTCCGCTGACGCACGGGGGCGGCTCGTCGCCGCCCCATGACGGCGACGTCCCGTCGTGCTCGGGGGATCGGCCGTTCCCGGCGCGACCTGAGGATCGAGGCCGTCGGTCGGCAAGACGGGTTTCGAGGCTCGGCGCTGGCGCGCCTCGCACCTCAACCAGCGTCGCCGGGCCTCGCGTCTCGCACCTCAACCAGCGTCGTCGGGTGTCGCTGGTTGAGGTGCGAACAGACGAAGTCCTGAGCCTCGAAACCCCCGCAGGGTGGAGTCGGCCTCGTTCGAGATCGCGCGTCGATCAGCGTCGTGGGGTGCCGCTGGTTGAGGTGCGAACGGACGGAGTCCTGAGCCTCGAAACCCCCGCAGGGTGGAGTCGGCCTCGTTCGAGGCTCGGTCGGCGTCAGGCGACCTGCAAGGAGCGCTTCGAGAGGCCCATCCAGAAGCCGTCGATGATCTGCTCGCCCGGCGTACCGGCGTCGGCGGCGGCGCCGAGGGTGACGAACAGCGGCGTGTAGTGCTCGACCGTGGGGTGGGCGTAGGGCATGCCGGGGGCCTTGGCGCGGTAGTCCGCCAGCTCGTCGACGTCGCCGCGGGCCAGCGCCTCGGCGGCCCAGGCGTCGAAGTCGCGGGACCAGCCCGGGGCCTGGGCGTCGATGGACCAGTCGGTGAGGTAGCGCAGGCCGTGGGTGAGGAAGCCCGAGCCGACGATCAGCACGCCCTCGTCGCGCAGGGGGCGCAGTCGCGCGCCGATCGCGAGCAGGCGTGCGGGGTCGTGGGTCGGCAGCGACATCTGCAGCACCGGGATGTCGGCGTCCGGGTACATGATCTTCAGCGGCACCCAGGCGCCGTGGTCGAGCCCGCGGGTGGCGTGCTGGTGCACCGGCTCGGTCGCCGGCATCAGTGCGGCGACCCGGGCCGCGAGCGCGCTGGAGTCCGGCGTCCGGTAGGTCATCTCGTAGTACTTCGGGGCGAAGCCGCCGAAGTCGTACACCAGCGGCGCGCCGCTCGCGCTCAGGCTGATCGGGGCGGACTCCCAGTGCGCGCTCACGATCAGGATCGCGCTCGGGCGCGGCAGGTCACCGGCGAGGGAGGCGAGCTCGCCGGACCACACCGGGTCGTCCAGCAGCGGGGGAGCGCCGTGCCCGAGGTAGAGGCCCGGCATGCGCGAGTCGACGGTGGTCATGTCTCCTCCAATGGTTTCATTTTCAACTTTATTCCATCGGAGGCGCGGTGTCACGGGGTACGACGTCGGGTCAGGCCGGCGGCTCGGCCCACGAGGTCCGGCCGTCGCCGGCGATCGGCAGGGTCGGTCCGCCCGTGACGTCCGGTTGGAGGGTGGCCTCGCCGAGGCCGCGCACGCGGGCCAGCAGCTCGCGGGCGGAGACCCGGAGGCTGCCGGACCCGCCGACCGCCAGCCCGTGTACGTCGAGGCCCGCGGCCCGGCCGAGGTCGACGGCGCGGGCGGTGTGGAAGTCCTGGGTCACCACGACCGCCGTCTCGACCTCGAACACCGTCCGGGCGCGGCGCATGGTGTGCCACGTGTTGAACCCGGCGTAGTCGGTGAACACGTCCTCGGGAGGTACGCCGGCCGCGAGCACCGCCGCGCGCATGGTGTCCGGCTCGTTGTACTCGTGCGTGCCGTTGTCGCCCGAGAGCAGGATCTTCTCGACCGTGCCGGCCTCGTACAGTGCCACCGCGGCGTCGACCCGCTGCTGGACGACGGCGCCGAGCGTGCCGTCGGGGCGCACCATCGACCCGGGCACGATCGCGGCCTGGGCCTGCGGGAGCTCGCCGGGGTCGCTGGTCACCCGGTCGTGCGTGCGCCCGAGTACGACGGCGTTCGCGGTCCCGACCAGGAGGGCGCCGATCGCGAACAGGGCGCCGATGAGCAGGAGCAGGCGCCGCCTCATGCGGGCAGCCGCCAGTCCACCGGTGTGCCGCCCTGCTCGACGAGGAGCGCGTTGACCCGGCTGAACGGTCGCGAGCCGAAGAAGCCCCGGCTGGCCGAGAGGGGCGAGGGGTGCACGGATTCGACGTATGGCGTGCTGCCGAGCATCGGCTTGAGGCTCTGGGCGTCGCGGCCCCACAGGATCGCGACGAGCGGGCCGCCACGCTCGACCAGCGCCTCGATCGCGCGCTGGGTGATCTGCTCCCAGCCCTTGCCGCGGTGCGACGCGGACGCTCCCGGCTGGACGGTGAGCACCCGGTTGAGCAGCATCACGCCCCCGTCGGCCCAGCCGGTCAGGTCGCCGTGGGCGGGCGGCTCGACCCCGAGGTCGTCGCGCAGCTCGGTGTAGATGTTGGCCAGGCTGCGCGGGACCGGCCGTACGTGCGCCTCGACGGCGAAGCTGAGCCCGATCGGGTGACCGGGCGTGGGGTAGGGGTCCTGGCCGACCACGAGCACCCGTACGTCGGCGAGCGGTCGGCGGAAGGCGCGGAAGACGTTCTCGCCGGAGGGCAGGTACGGCCGGCGCGCGGCCAGCTCCTCGCGCAGGAAGCGGCCCATGGCGGCGACCTGGTCGTCCACCGGGGCGAGGGCCGCCGCCCAGTCCGGGGCCATCAGGCCCTTGTCGACGAGTCCGGCGAGTGCGCTCACGCGGACACGGTAGTGGCGAGCCGGTGGATCCGGGCTCAGGCGAAGATCATGCAGCTCGACGTGGCGTGGGCGACCAGCTTGTCGCGGGCGTCGAAGAGCTGCGCCTCGGCGAGGGCCGTACGACGCCCGCGCTGGATCACCCGGCCCACGGCCCGGAGCCGCCCGGAGTCCACCGTCGCGGGCCGCAGGAACTTCACGCTCAGGTCGAGCGAGGTGTAGCCCTCCCCGGCGGCCAGCGTGGTGTGCACCGAGCACGCGGCGGCGGTGTCGAGCATCGTCGACAGCACCCCGCCGTGCACCGTGCCGAGCGGGTTGTAGTGCCGGTGCTCCGGGTCCAGCTCGACCGAGACCGACCCGGGCTCGACGACGAAGTTCACGATCCCGAGCGTCTCGGCGATCGGTGCGGGCGGGATGAGTCCGTCGCGCATCGCGCTCAGCAGCTCGAGGCCGGTCATGGTCGCGAGGTCGGGGATCTGGGTCTGGGTCATGGATCCAGGCTCGCTCATCCGCGCTGCGTCTGTCAACGAGACTCAGGCTGGGTACCCTGAGGTCATGTCCACCCCCGTCCCGTCCGCGCTGGCCTGGTCGACCGAGAACTGCACCGTCGGCCGGTCGATGGCCGTCCTGGGGGAGCGGTGGACGTTCGTGGTGCTGCGCGAGGTCTTCAACGGCGTGCGCCGCTTCGACGACATCCGCCGCCACAGCGGCATCCCGCGGCAGGTGCTCAGCAACCGGCTCGGTCTCCTGGTCGACCAGGAGATCCTGCGGCGGGCGCCGTACCGCGACGCGGGGGCGCGCGAGCGGCACGAGTACCGGCTGACGCCGAAGGGCTTCGACCTGTACCCCGTGCTGGTCGCGATCGCGGACTGGGGCGACCGCTACCTCGCCGACCCCGGCGGGGCGCCCGTCGAGGTGGCCCACCTCGACTGCGGCGGGGTCGTGCACGCCGAGCTCGTCTGCGAGCACGGCCACCGCGTCGCCGACCCGCGCGACGTCGCTCCGCGCCCGGGTCCCGGGGTGCTGCCGGCCGGGTGAACGCCGGGCGTCGGACGAGCGACGACGCCGCGACACTCGGTCTAGACCGTCTGTCGACGCGACGGCCAACGCTCGGTGACCGGCAGGCGACCGGCGCCGGAGTGGGGTTTGAACGCCCCGCTCAGACGGGCTCTTAGCGATCGCTACGCGCCTGTCGGGCTCGTCCGCGGCCGGTTGGACGGCCTCGGGCAAACCCCTAACGTCGCCGACCGGAGCCCCCACCCGTTCGGGTGGTGGGGCTTCGTGCTGCCCGGAGCGCGGGCAGCCGACGTCGTCGAGCGAGAGGTCCATCCCGGCATGTCCACCGGCACCCCCGGAAGCAGCAGTACCCCTCCCCACGCCCTCGGTCGCGCCCTTGCGCGCGCCCGCCGGCGTCCGACCCGAGCCGGCCTGGCCGTCGGCGCCCTGGCCATCGGCCTGGTGACCACGACCGGCGTGGTGTCCCTCGCCGCGGGCGGCCTGGCCCCGCCGGCCGTCAACCCGGCGACCGTCTACGGCCCGCAGGTCGTCCCGGACCGCGTGATCCTCACACCCACGGCCACCCCGGCGGAGTCCCAGAGCGTCTCGTGGCGCACCTCGACGGCGGCCGGGGCGCCGCGGCTGCAGCTCGCGGTCTCCGGCCCGGGCGTCGTCACCGCCGAGCGCACCGTCGAGGCGACCACCACGACCTTCCGGACCGACCTCGGGTACGACGTCGCCCACCACTCGGCGACCGTCACGGACCTGGACGCGTCGACCACGTACGCCTACCGGGTCGGCGACGGCGACACCTGGAGCGGCTGGGCCGAGTTCACGACGGCGGCCACGACCGCGCAGCCCTTCTCGTTCATCATGCAGGGCGACGCGCAGAACGACATCAAGTCGTACGTCTCGCGCACCTTCCGCGCGGCGACCGAGACGCGCCCGTACGCGCGCGCGGTGCTGCACGCGGGCGACCTCATCGACACCGACATCTCCGACGCCGAGTGGGGCCAGTGGTTCGAGGCCGCCGGCTACGCCAACGGCGGGATGAACGTGATCGCCGCGGCCGGCAACCACGAGTACTACCCGGGCCCGACGCTGTCGCGGCACTGGGGCGCGCAGTTCGAGTACCCCGGCAACGGCCCGTCGAGCGACGAGCGCGTCACCCAGCTCTACGACGAGAACGTCTACTACACCGACTACCAGGGCGTCCGGTTCATCGCCCTGAACAGCAACTTCCCCGGCGACACCGCCGCGATGGCCGCGCAGACCGCCTGGCTCGAGGACGTGCTGAAGAACAACCCGAACCAGTGGACCGTCGCCACCTTCCACCACCCGGTGTTCTCGGTGAGCTCCGGGCGCGACAACGCCGCGCTGCGCCAGGCCTGGCTGCCGCTGTTCGAGAAGTACGACGTCGACATCGTCATGCAGGGCCACGACCACGCCTACGGGCGCGGCAACCTGCTCGCCAACGAGGAGGGACTCCCGGCGGGCGCGTCCAAGGACAAGAGCCACACCGGACCGGTGTACATGGTCTCGGTGGCGGGACCGAAGTACTACGTGCCGGACCCGCCGGAGACCAACAACTGGATCACCAACGGGGCGAACCTGCGCGTGGTCGGCCGCGACACCCAGCTCTACCAGGTCGTCGACGTCAAGGCCGGCGAGATGCACGTGGAGACGTGGGACGTCGCGGGCAACCTGGTCGACGCGTTCACCATCGCCAAGTCGGGCGGGCAGAAGCTGGTCACGACCGAGACGACGGCGCGTCCCTCGGGCCCCGGCTCGACGCGCGGCGACATCGGCCGGCCGGACCTGCCGGACCCCGTGGTCCCGGGTGCGGAGCAGACCGAGGAGCCGGAGGAGCCGGGTCAGCCCGGTGAGCCGGCGCTGGTGACCCCCACGGTCACGGTCGACCGGGCGGCCCGCCAGGTCTACGGCACCGCGACGCCCGTCCGCGTGACGGCTCGGCTCGCCCCGCTCGACGGTGCCGTCCCGGCCGGGACGCTCGTCGTCCGCGCCGGCCGGAGCGTCGTCGCGACGGGCGTTCCCGTGGCGGCCTCGGGCACCGCGTCCGTCGCGCTGCCGCGCACGCTCGCCGCCGGTCGGCACTCCCTGACGGCGACCTTCGTCCCGCGCGGCTCCGCCGTGCGCGGCGGTACGTCGGCGCCGGTCGTCGTCGACGTCACCAAGGCCAGGTCCACCACCCGGGTCACCGCGCCGAAGCGGGTGCGAGCAGGCAAGAGGGCCCGGCTCGCCGTGCGGGTCGCCGTACCCGGCGTCGCCGCACCGAACGCCCGCCTGGTCGTCCGCGACGGCAAGCGGGTCGTGGCCCGGGTCGCGCTGAAGGCCGGCCGCGCCACGGTGCGCCTGCCCCGGCTCGCGAAGGGCCGCCACCGCATCACCGTCAGCTACGCCGGCACGGCCAACGTCGCCGGCTCCACGTCCGCCGTCCGGGTGGTGAGGGTCCGATGACGACCGCTCCCCAGCCCGCCGAGACACGCGAATCGAGAGGCACCGCCATGCAGTCCCGCTCCCCGTTCCGCCGCCGGCCCCGGCTCCGTGCCGGTGTCGCCGGCCTGCTCGCGGCCGGCACGCTGGCCGCCGCCGCGGGTGCCGTCGTACCGGCCCCGGCCGCGGCGGCGCCGATCGACGCCGCCGCGGTCTACGCCCCGACCCGGGTGCCGGACCGGATCACGCTCACGCCGACGGCGGACCCGTCGACGAGCCAGTACGTCACCTGGCGTACCTCGACCGGCGTCGCCGAGCCGGTGGTCGAGCTGCGGGAGGCCTCGAGCCTCACCTACCGCAACGACAACACCGTCGTCGCCGCCGAGCGGTCGACCGACATGACGACCGACCTGGGCTACCAGCAGACCTTCCACGGCGCCCGGCTCACCGGGCTGAAGGCCGGGACGACGTACCAGTACCGGGTCGGCGACCGCACCAACTTCAGCGAGTGGCAGCACTTCACGACCGAGTCCGCGACCGCGGACCCGTTCTCGTTCCTCTACCTCGGCGACGTCCAGAACGGCATCAAGTCGCAGGGCTCGCGGGTGCTGCGCAACGCCTTCCGTGACCGCCCGGACGCCGATCTCATCGTGCAGGTCGGCGACCTGGTCGACGACGCCATGAGCGACGAGCAGTGGGGCGAGGTCTACGAGGCCACCGACTACGTGCTGGGCACCACCAACTTCCTGATGGCGCCGGGCAACCACGAGTACGACGGGCCGGAGATCTCGGACCAGTTCCAGGCCCAGTTCACCTACCCGGCCAACGGCCCCCAGGGCCAGGGCGGGGCGTACGACGACCTGAAGGGGACGGTGCACTACACCGACTACCAGGGCGTCCGGTTCATCTCGCTCAACAGCAACCTGACCACCGCCGAGCAGCTGGCGATCCAGACCGAGTGGCTCGACGGGGTGCTGAAGGAGAACCCGAACGAGTGGACGGTCGTCTACTTCCACCACCCGCTGTTCTCCCTCGACGAGGGTCGCAACAACCGGGCACTGCGCCAGTCCTGGCTGCCGCTGCTGGAGAAGTACGACGTGGACCTGGTCCTGCAGGGCCACGACCACGGCTACGGCCGGGGCAACACTGACGCCGCCGAGGAGGGCAACCCCGCGAGCTGGGACAAGGAGCGGAGCTACTCCGGCCCGGTCTACGCCGTCTCCGTCGTGGGTGAGAAGCAGTACCGCGGCGGGCCGCGCCTGTGGGATGAGAACGACGCCCACCTGCGCCGGCTCGGCGGCGGGATCCAGCTCTACCAGGCGATCGACGTCGCCGACGGCCGGCTGCGCTACGAGGCGCGCACGGCGGACGGCCAGTACTACGACGGCTTCACCATCGTGAAGAACGAGCACGGCAAGGCCGTCACGGACGACGAGGCGCCCGACGAGATCGACCCGACCGACCCCGGTCCCTGCCTGGGCTGCGAGAACCCCGAGGAGCCGGAGGAGCCCGAGGAGCCCGAGGAGCCGGTCGGCGACCTCGACTACGCCTTCGAGAAGTCCCTCGTCTCGGTGGACGACGTGACGGCGCAGCTGCCGGCGGGGGTGGTGTTCTCGCAGGAGCGGGACACGTTGTTCCTGGGTGATCAGAACGGTCGGTCGATCTGGGAGATCGATCCGGTGACCGATGAGGTGCTGCGGTCGATGACGTTGCCGGAGAACATCCGGGACCTGGGCATCGACGACGAGAACGAGCTGCTCTATGTGGGTCAGCAGAACAAGAACTGGCTGGTGGTCTCGATCGCGGCGGGTTCGTTCGGTGAGGTGGTGCGGGGTCCGTTCCCGATCAGTGAGTCGAACCGGTCGTTGGACGTGGACCCGGAGCTGGGCTATGTCTACGCGGCGATCCCGGCGCGTGGGGTGGAGGTGTTCGACGCGGTCACGGGTGCCTCGCAGGGCACGATCAACGGCACGACGGGTGCGTACTACGTGGCGGCCGACGAGGTCGGTGGCCAGGTGGCGGTGGCGTACTTCGAGGAGCTGACGGACGTGAAGAACGTCGAGGTCTTCGATGCCGGCAACGGGTTCAGGCATGTGTGGGACTCGCCGACGCGGGCGAATGCGCGTCAGGTGGACTTCGACTCGACGAACGGTCTGCTGTACGTCGGGTTCACGGGTGTGACGGCGTCCTCGGGTGGTTTCGCGGTGTACGGCGCGGGCTCGGGTGAGCTGTTGGTGGACAAGGTGGGGCCGGAGTTCGGCAAGGACGGGTACGGCATCGCGGTCGACGAGGAGCGGCAGCGGGTCTACGTGTCGAACCGTGACCACCGCCTCAGCCCGCCCGGAGAGGAGACCGTCCCGGTCGCGGTGACGATCAGCGAGCGGATCCTCGAGGGCGGCAACCCCGACCCCGAGCCGGAGCCCGAGCCGGAGCCGGAGCCCGAGGTGCCGAGCGGGACGGCGTACACGCCGACCCCGATGGCGGCGATCCCCGACGCCTCCGACACGGAGACCGACGACCGGCCGGTCGGCTCGGTGGTCGAGCAGTCGACGGGTCACCTGTACGTCGCGAACGAGATGCGTCCGGCGCGGATCCGGGTCATCGACCCGGTGGCCGACACGACGCTGCGCACCATCACCGTGCCGAACGCGACCGACGAGGGGGTGCGCGACGTCGCGCTGGACGAGGCGAAGGACGAGCTGTATGTCGCCTACTCCAACAAGTGGGTCGTGCTGGACCAGGCGAGCGGCGCGGTGAAGCGCGGTCCGTTCGACTTCGACGCGAACGTGCGCGGCATCGACGTCGACCTCGAGCGGGGCCGGGTGCTCGGGGCGACCCGCGGCACCGGGTTCTACGTGGCCGACGCGACGACGGGTGCGCTGGTGCAGAAGGTCGAGCTCCCCGGGGACAACTGGTCCTCGCACGGCATCGCCTACGACGCGGTGCACGACCGGGTCTACCTCTCCAACGAGAACAGTGCGGGCACGGTCGGGCTCCGGGTGCTCGACGGGGCGTCGTACGACCTGCTCGACGACGTCGAGACGGCGGCGCCGAGCTGGCGCTCGGTGGCGGTCGACCCGGTCGCCAGCCGGGTCTACCTCGGCCACGCGACGGTCCCCGCCGGCACCTCGGGTGTGACCGTGCTCCGGACCGAGGACCTCTCGGAGGTGGCCCGTCTCTCAGCCCTCGCCTTCGGCAGCAAGGTGTACGGCGTCTCGGTCGACACCCGGCACGGGCGGGTCTACGTCTCCGCGCGGGACCGCTACCCGACCGGGCTGATCCGGCTGCAGCGCGGCGCCTGAGTACCGACGACGCCGGCCCCGGGGAACCTCTCCCCGGGGCCGGCGTCGTCCGCCGGCAGGCCGAGGCTGGCTGCCTCAGATCGGCGCGGGCTCGGTCGGCGGAACTCCGGGGTCCTCGCCCGGGGCGGGCGTGGGGATCGGCGGCGGATCGCCGCTCGGGACGACCTCGGGGTCGGGTGCGGGCTCGGTGGGTGTGGTTGTCATGTCGCCCGGTACCCGCCGCGCCCGCTGTAACGCGGTGTCCGCACGGGAACGGCGGTGCTGCAGCACCGCACCAGGCCGGTGGACACCGCGTTACAGCGACAGCGCGAGACGTGAACGTGTGTCAGGTTCGGGTTCGTCGATTACGCTCCGTCCATGTCGTCGCTCCACGCTGAAGCCGGGGTCGGTCCCCGGCGCCGGGTCCCCACCCAGGCGCGCAGCCGTCGCCGGGTCGAGGCGATCCTCGACGCCGCGGCAGCGGTCGTCCTGGAGGACGGGGTCGAGGCGCTGTCCACGCGCGACATCGCGCGGGTCGCCGGCGTACCCGTCGCCTCGCTCTACCAGTACTTCGCCGACAAGGAGGACGTGCTGCTCGCGCTCGTCGGGCGCGACATGGCGGAGATGGACGAGCAGGTGCTCGCCGACCTCGCCGACCTCGCCGAGCGCGACCACACCGTCGCGGGCGTCGTCGGCACCACGATGGCGGCCTTCGTGAAGGTCTACGACCGGCGCCCGGCCTTCGTCGAGGTCTACCTGCGCGGACGCACCAACGCCGCGATCGCGCAGTTCGGGCGCGAGCACAACGCCCGGGTGGCCCGGACCCTGCGCGCGTACGCCGTCGACCTCGGCGTCCTGCGGCCCGACCTCACCGACGCGATGGCCGAGCTGGCCGTCGAGGTGGGCGACCGCGTCTTCCAGCTCGCCTACGAGAAGCGCCGCGGCGGTGACCGGGCGCTGGTCGCCGAGGGTCTGGCGATGGTGACCGCCTACCTCGAGCGGTACGCCGCATGAGCGACCAGCTCCGCACCGCCGTCGCGTCAGCGGCCCGCCGCCTGGCCCTCGAGGGCCTGCTGATCGGCACCGCCGGCAACGTCTCGATGCGCTCGGGCGACCGGGTCGCGGTCACCCCCTCCGGTCTGGACCTCGCCGCGTGCCGGCTCGAGGACGTCGCGGTCGTCTCGCTCGCCGGCCGGGTCCTCACCGGCCGGCTCCAGCCGACCTCCGAGCTGGGCCTGCACCTCGGCGTGTACGCCGACACCGACGCGAGCGCGGTCGTGCACACGCACGCGCCGTACTCGACCGCGCTGGCCTGCGTCCTCGAAGAGCTGCCGGTCATCCACTACCAGCAGCTGCTGCTGGGCGGATCGGTCCGCGTCGCGCCGTACGCGACCTTCGGGACGCCGGAGCTGGCCGCCCACGTGCGCGACGCGCTGGGCGGCCGCCAGGCCGCGCTGATGGCCAACCACGGCTCGGTCACCGTCGGGACGACGCTCGAGCAGGCGGTCGACCACGCGCTGCTGCTCGAGTGGCTGGCGGCGCTCTACCACCGGGCCAGCGCGCTCGGCACCGTCCGGGTCCTGTCCGAGGAGGACCAGGTCGCCGTCATCACGGCAGCGCTCGCGCGCGGCTACGGAACCCCGCAGGAGAACCCATGAAGGTCGCCGCCGTCGGCGTGCACGTCCTCGACACCCACGTCATCGGGATCGAGTCCATCCCCGCCGGCTCGGACGGCCAGCTGGTCGAGCGGATCCGGTTCTCGCCGGCCGGCACCGCCGGCGGCACGGCCGTGGTGCTCGCGCGGCTCGGCGCCGAGGTGGCGTCGTACGGCGCCGTCGGGACCGACCCGATCGCGTCGGTGCTGCTCGAGCTGCTCGCGGCGGAGGGCGTCTCCGTGGCCGGGCTGGTCCGCAAGGACGAGCACCAGACCTCGTCGTCGGTGATCCCGGTGCGCTCGAACGGCGACCGGCCGGCGTGGCACTGCATCGGCGCCAACGGCGCCTTCACCCTCGACGACCTGCCGTCCACGGCGCTCGACGGCGTCACCCACCTGCACCTCGGGGGCCCGGAGTTCCTCGGCGGGCCGGCCGCCGGCGAGCTGCTGGCCCGGGCGCGCTCGCTCGGCATCGTGACGTCGCTCGACGTCCTGGCGCCCGGCGACCCCGACATGCTCGCCTGGATCGCGGACGCCCTCCCGCACACCGACTACCTGCTGCCCAACGACGAGCAGGTGCTCGGTTTCACCGGTGCCTCGTCGCTGGTCGACGGTGCGCGTGCACTGGTGGACGCCGGCGCAGGTTGCGTGGCCGCCACGGCCGGCGCCCGCGGGGCCGTCGTGGTCACCGCGGACTCGGTCGTCGAGGTCCCGGCGTACGACGTACCCGTCGTCGACACCACCGGGTGCGGCGACGCCTTCTCCGCCGGCTTCCTCCGCGGCCTCGCCCTCGGCCGCGACCTGCGCGGCGCCGCCGAGCTCGGCTGTGCCACCGCCGGTCAGGTCGCCGGCGGTCTCGGCACCGACGCCGGGTCGTACTCGCTCGACGCGGTGCTGGAGGTCGTGGCGGCGGGGGCGGTCCGCGCCGGGCTGTAACGCGGTGTCCACCGACCTGGTGCGGTGTTGCAACACCGCACCCGGTCGGTGGACACCG
>NZ_DATJTA010000040.1:0-81770 GCF_035503875.1 Nocardioides sp. | reverse complement strand
GTCGAGTCGGCAGTAGTTACTGCCGACTCGACGCGCAAGTACTGCCGACTCGGCGGGGGGTCAGCGGTAGTTCGTGAACTGCACCGCGAAGTCGTAGTCCTGCTGCTTGACCAGGGCCTGGACGGCCTGGAGGTCGTCGCGCTTCTTGGAGGAGACGCGCAGCTCGTCGCCCTGGATCTGCGCCTTCACGCCCTTGGGGCCCTCGTCGCGGATCAGCTTGCTGATCTTCTTGGCGTCCTCCGAGGAGATGCCCTCCTTCAGGGCGATCCCGATCTTCGACTGCTGGCCCGAGGCCCGCGGCTCGGACGCGTCGAGGATCTTCAGGCTCTGCTGGCGCTTGATCAGCTTGTCCTTGAAGACGTCGAGTACGGCGGTCGCCCGGTCGTCGGCGGACGCGGTGATCTCGATCGCCTGCTCGCCCTGCCACTCGATGGTGGCGCCGGTGCCCTTGAAGTCGAAGCGGGTCGCGATCTCGCGGGCGGTCTGCCCCAGTGCGTTGTCGACCTCCTGGCGGTCGATCTTGCTGACGATGTCGAAGGACGAGTCGGCCATACCTGCTCCTCGGGTGACGGTTTCGTACTGCTGACGGTGCTGCGCTATTCTTTCGTCTCGTTGTCCACCGGCCAAGCCGGGGCGGCGACACCCCTGGCAGATTGCCCGAGCGGCCAATGGGAGCGGACTGTAAATCCGTCGGCGTAGCCTTCGAAGGTTCGAATCCTTCATCTGCCACCAGGGAACCGAAGGGCCTCTGACCTGCGGAAACGCAGGCCGGAGGCCCTTCGTCCTTACCCAGGCGGGGTATGCGAACTGGCGGTTTTCGGACAGCGCGGTCGGCACCGGGTCGCAGGCCGCTGACCTGCGGAAACGCCGACAGCATCGGTTCGGCTGCTCGGCGCGTGACAAGTACGTGCCAAGTTCCGGGACGCTCGACGTGTCGCGCCGCGGTCGTCCGAGCCTGACCTGCGGGGACTCTCGGTGGGGGCATCGAATGTCGACGGTCGACGAGACCGTCGGCGTGCAGCCGACTGGAGGTCGGAGAGCCGGCTCTCGGTCAGACCTGTGCCACGTCACTCGATTCGGAATGCCTATGCGTCGGCGTCCGCCACCGGCCCGATTCGTTTACCGGAGAGTTGCGGCGGGCGAAGCGCCGACCGCGCTGGACGTGGCTGCCGCCCACCCTGCGCGCAGGCACCGCAACGCAGCCGGAGGTTCCTGATCGGTCTCGGCGCGATCCACCCCGAACTTGTCGCGGAGGTGACAAGATCGGGCGTCGTGCGTCAGGTTTCGCTTGACGCGAGGCGATCGGGCTTCAGAATTGCGATCGATCTTGCGAATCGAATCGCGGGCTTCCCCCCGAAAGAAGAGGAAAGACCATGTCAAAGATCTTCTCGACCCTCGTCGTTGCGGCCACCGCAGCCACCGCCGTGACGGTGCTCGGCGCCGCGCCCGCGCAGGCAGGTATCAGCAACGTTGCTGTCCACCGCCTGGTGAACCACGTGGTCTGCGACCAGAACAACCTTCGCGGCCGAGGCGCGTTCGACCACGCCACGGACGACGTACGCTCGGCGGACCACTGCAAGGACGGCTGGGGGCCGGAGGTCCTGCTCCAAATGGAGAACGGGGCGAGCCGCAGCTGCTACAACCAGGGCGGCAACGGCACCGTGCTGCCTTGCCCCTACAACTTCCCCGAATACCTCGGCGGTCTGATGATGGTGCGGTCGCTCAACGACTGGTCCTTCGTCGACTCCGGTAACCCGGTCATCATCGAAGCGTGAGTATGGCGGGGAGGCGGGGATCCCTTGCGGGGCTGGTGGTAGCCCTGGTCGGCCTCGGTCTCCTGGGCGCGAGCTGCGGCTCGGAGGATGACGGAGGAGGCGGCTTCAGCTATCGAACCCCGACGCTCGACGAGGTCCCGGTCATCGACACCGCTATTCGGCTGCCGTTCGACGACTACGAACTGTCGACCGCCGATCGCATCCGCATGCAAGACGGCGAGACCCGCCTTCTGGTGCAGTGCATGGCGGAGCGTGGCTTCACGGTGCGGATCGGCGGGGACTACACGCGACCCGAGAAGCCGATCCCGAAGCTCTCGTTCTCCGACGTCACGATGTGGGGTGGGCCCTTCGGCACCTTGCCGTTGGAGCACGCGCGCCGCTTCGGCTACAAGCCAGAACCGGGCGGCCCGTTCGTCAAGGGCCCAGGCTCCTATCTGAGCAGCCCCATCAACCGGTTCCTCGACACCGGAGGCAGAGATCCAGACCCGGCGGCGGAGGCGGCGTTCTACGGCGAGTCCGCCGAGGGCGACGTGACATCAGACGATGCCTGCTTGGCCAAGGTTCAAGACCCACTCGGGACTTTGGTCGACACCAGGGATCTCCAGGCGGACCTGAACAAGTTGGCCCGGCAGCATCCGAGGGTCGAAGCGGCTATCCGTGCGTGGGTCGCGTGCATGCGTGATCGCGGCTACGACTACTCCGACGTGTGGGGTGCGAGTGCCGAGTTCAGTTTGCAAGCCGTGACGCAGCGTCAGATCAAGGTGGCAGTCGACGACGTGGAGTGCACGACCGAGAGTGGCTGGGCCAACTATTACTACGCAGCGGTGGCCGACTACCAGCGGCAGACGCTCGAGCACGACCCGAGCCTGATGGAGGCCGCGTTGGAGGCCGAGAAGGACCGGCTCGCCGCCGTCGAGCGCGAGCTCGGGAAGTGAGGTTCAAGGACCGCCCTCGGCGTACCCGGTGGCTGGGTTGGATCGTGGTCGGCGTAGTGGCCGCGTCCATCGCCGGGTACGCCGCCGGTTCCCAGGTGCGCTCACCCCAGGATGCCCTGGCGAACTTGGCTCCGCCCGCAGACTCTCTGCTGACTGCGACGGTCGACCGGGGGCGGATCAGCACGGCGGAGTCGTACGTAGGCACGGTCCGTTGGCAATCGACCCGGTCGGTGAAGGTGCCACGCTCGGACGCCAACGTGAATGCCTACGTGACCGAGACCCCATTGGATCCCGGCGATCGGGTCGAGCCGGGTTCGATCCTGGCGACGATCGCCGATCGGCCTGTATTCGTACTCGAGGGTCCGGTCCCGATGCTTCGCGACCTCGCCCCTGGCGACCGCGGGCCGGACGTGGCCCGGTTCCAGGACGGGTTGCGGAGCGCTGGCTACTACAGCGCTACGTCGGACGGCGAGTTCGGGCCCGCGACGTCGGCCGCTTTGGAGCGGCTCTACGAGGCAAGCGGCCACCCCCCGCCCGAGCGTGTCGTCGCTCCAGAGGGGATGCTTGATGAAGAGCCGGGCAACCAGCAGGAGGACCAGCGGGGGCGCGTCGTGGAGCGACGTGCAGTCGCAGCGGCACATGAAATCGTCTTCGTCCCGCAACTGCCGGCCACCCTGCTCAGCTACCCAGCACCGGTAGGTGCGTTGGTCGGAGATTCGGTCGCTGAGCTCGGGGTCGGCGAGCTCGTGGTCCAGGTCGACGTCCCGACCAGCTGGCAAGGCAGGCTGAGGAAGGGTGTGGCCCGGATCCAGCTACGGATCGAGAACGAGAAGGCCGACGGAGTCGTGAGCGACGTCGGCGCACCGCGTGTCCTGGAGGAACGCGGTGAGCTGCTGCCCGTCACCATCCGATCGCCCGGCGTCCGACTGCACGGCACCCAGGTGGAGGTCGTCCTCCGGGAGCGAGGGGCCCCCGCGGGATTAAGGGTGCCGCTGTCAGCCCTCTACACCGCCGCGGACCTCGGCGAGTTCGTACGCGTCGTCAGAGAGGGCGCGACACTGCGCGTGGCAGTGCGGGTCGTCGCGACGGGCAACGGCGTCGCGATCATCGAGCCGGACGTGGTTGACGACGTCAAGGTCGGGGACGAGGTGGTCGTCGGTGTCGACCGCTCCGACGACTGAGGAAGCCGGCGAGCCGGCGCCCATCCTCCAGGTGCGCGGTCTCGCTCGTAGCTATCCGGCCGCCGTACCGGTCCAAGCCTTGCGCGAGGCGAGCTTCGACGTACACGCCGGCGACCTTGTCACGATCGTCGGTCCCTCAGGCTCCGGCAAGTCGACCTTGCTGCAGCTGCTCGGGCTGCTCGACCGGCCGACCGCCGGTAGCTATCTACTCGACGGACAAGACACCGCCCGACTGTCCGAGCGAGAGCGTTGCTGGTATCGCGCCACGTCGATCGGCTTCGTCTTCCAGTCCTTCCACCTTCTCGACTCCCGATCGGCGATGGACAACGTCGCCCTCGGGCTGACCTATCGCGGGACGCGCCGGCGCGAGACCGCTGAGCTGGCCGCCCAGGCGCTCGCGCGAGTCGGCCTCGACGACAAGCTCCACCAGCCGACGAAGAACTTGTCCGGCGGGGAGCGGCAGCGCGTAGCCATCGCGCGCGCGTTGGTGGGAGAGCCGTCGGTGCTGCTGTGTGACGAACCGACTGGCAACCTCGACTCTGGCACCGGTGCGGCGACCATTCGCCTCGTCGAAGAGCTCAACAGCCAGGGCTCGACCGTACTGCTGATCACTCACGATGCCGAGGTAGCTGCGATCGGAAATCGGCGATTCCGGATCATCGACGGAGTGCTGACATGAGGCAGTCAGCGCCCCGCCGGCTCAGCTCCTCTCGTCTGGTCATTGAGGCGCTCGAGGGCATCCGCAGCCAACCCACCCGGTCGCTGTTCATGGCGATGGGCACGCTCGTGGGAGTTAGCGCCGTGGTCGTGGTGCTAGGGCTGACCGCGACAGCCAACGCTCAGATCAGCGAGACCTTCTCCGCCCAGTCATCGACGCTGGTGACTGCCGAGCTCGAGCCCGTGAGTGGTCCCGCCCGCTTCCCCGACGATGCGGAGAAAAGGGCGGCGAAGGTCGACGGCGTACAGGCCGCCGGCATCGTGGCGAATCTCGCCCTCGATGACGAAGCGTCGGTCCATCCAGGGGGACCGGAGGACGGCGTCGACCCGCCCCGAGTCAGCGGAGTCAGCCCTGGCTATTTCGAGGTCGTGGATGCTCCGCTGGTCCAGGGACGGCTCATCGACGACGCTCTCGCCAACCAGCCGGTCGCTGTCGTGGGTGAACGGGCAGCTGCGCGACTCGGCATCACCGACGTCGAGGATCAGACGCTGATCGAACTCGGGGATCGACAGTTCCTCGTCATCGGGATCTTGGGTCCGCCCAGGCGAGACCAGGTCTCCGCTGGCGACATCCTGGTCTCGCAATCGTTCGTCCGGAGCTGGCTGACGACCAACAACTACCTCGAGCGGATGCTGGTCACTACCCGTGTGGGAGCGGGAGAGGTAGTCGCGCGCCAGCTCCCGACCGCAGTCGATCCGTTCCACCCGGGGGAGGTGATCGCCGCGTACCCGGAGCGGCCGAGAGTCGTCGATGACGCCGTATCCGCCGATCTGCGACTCCTGTTCCTGCTGCTGGCGGCCGTCTCGGTACTGGTCGCCTCGCTGGGGATCGCGAATGTGACCCTCATGTCCGTCAGGGAGCGCCGCCGAGAGATCGGACTGCGTCGCGCGTTGGGGGCCAGACGTACACACATCGTCGGCCAGTTCCTCGTCGAGGCAGCGCTGCTGGGCGGTCTGGGAGGGGCAGCCGGGGGAGCGCTCGGCCAGCTGTTGGTGGTCGCGGTCAGTGTGCAGCGCGAGTGGACACCCACCCTCGATCCGGTGCTCACTCTTGCCTCGGCGCCCGCCGGAGTGCTGGTCGGGGTACTCGCCGGCCTGTATCCGGCCATCCGTGCTGCGATGGTCCAACCCCTAGAGGCCCTCCGGCCAGCCGACTGACAACCACTCGCCCGCCGCCGCGCACCTCAGTGGCCCGAAGCCACGGGCTGGCCAGCCGGTCCACGCGTCGACCTTGTCGACCAGCGCGTTGCGCCTGAAGCCAAGAGGCAGGCTGCGATACCGATGGAGCGCAGGTCATGGAACTCGTACCTTCTGCGGTGGACCTGCAGTGGAATGGTCGACTCACGTCTCGCGCGAGTCGGACTGATCCGTCGAGTCGGCGCCTGTGGTCGGTGTGTCCTGACCGGACTTGGGACGCCGGCTCTCCCGGTCCTTGAAACGGTCGAAGTCGGACTGGTCGCCGGCTTTCCACAACGGGACGCTCGACTTGAGGACGAGCGTGAGCCGAATTACGAACTCGGGGTCGCGCAGGGCTTCTCCGAACAGCTCGTTGATCCGCTTCCACCGGTAGCGGACGGTCTGCGGGTGGACGGCGAGGCGGGCGGCGATCACCGGGGCGCTATCGCGGGTCTCGACCCAGGCGAGAAGCGTCTCGGACAGGATCGTGCGCGAGTGCGGCGCCTCGGCCATGAGGGGCCGTAGGAGCTCCTGGCACAGGTGCCGGCGCATCGAGGGCTCCGCGTGCAGCCACAGCTGGGCGGCCTGGGCTGCGCAGTCGATCACTGGTTCGGGAGCGATCACTCCGAGCTGGACGAGATCCAGGGCGCGCTGGCACCACCGTAGGGCTGAGCCTGCCTCGCTTGGCGGAACCGGCCAGCTCACGGTGGTGCGCAGGTCGGGTCGGGAGCGGCCGATACTCTCGATCAGGCGCTCCTGATCTGGTGTGGGGCAGATCATCAGGACGCGCCGGGGGCGGACGCGGACCAGGACCTCCGGCGACTCCGTCAGGACGGGCGGCTCGCCGTGATAGCTGACCGCCAGGACGACCACCTCCTCGGCCAGCGGCCATTGCGCGATCTCGGCAAGCTCGCGCAGGATCTCGTCGTCGATCCCGGTAGGCGCACTTGGTCCAGGGCCAGGTGGCCGGTCTGAGAGGAACAGCTTGAACAGACGGTTCCGTGCCCCTTCGCGGGTGCGAGCTCCGGCCGGCTGCCCGCGTTCGAAGCCGTCGGCGAGCTGCTCGTGCACGTTGTCGAGGTAGTCGAACACCGAGCCGGTGAGGTCCTGCAGCTGTGACCTGGACAGGTCGTGACTCGTGGCGAAGTGCACCACCTGCTGCCACGCGGCCCGACTCGCCACCCGCAGGCTCGCCTCGACACTCGCCCACGCCCGGCCGCGCTGCGCTTCGCTCTGCCCGAGGCGGCGAAAGAGCTTGTCGACTCGGGCGCTCAGGTTCAGATCCGCGTTGTCACTGAGGAAGTCCTCCACCGCGGCGCGGGTGGTCCTCACCAAGAACTCCCGGCGTTGCGTGCTGGGGGCCGCTTCCTGCGGCACCCCCTCCAGCACATCGTCGACGACCTGCTGGACCATCACCTCCAGTGGGTCGCGAGAGGTCGGAGGCTGCTCGTCGGCGATCGGCGGTTCCTCCGCCGTCATGCATACCCCCGGCTGTAGAAGTGGACCTCAGCGACCGTCATCGGGGGACGTTAGATCCCGGGACGTGCTCTGTCGCCCCGCAAGGAGGCAGGGACCTCTGTTCTTGTCACGCGCGAAACAAGTCTCAGCTGGACTCGGCCAACGGGGGCTGCTGCACGTTCAGGTGTCAGTGCTGCGTCGTTGTCGAGCAACCGCACGGAGCCCGGTTGCGTCCAAGAGGGCCGGGCGTGGCCGACTGTCCGTGACGAAGTTGTGCCGAAGTTCGCTGAGAGGGCCTCTGTCCGCGATTGCGCTCGCCCGGATCTGCCGCGACGGGCGCAATTCGAGCCGAGTCTGTCCGCCACCTTCAGGGCGCGCATGGACGCCACCGTTGGTGGGCGCTTCCGCGCAGCTTTGAACGATGGGACGATCGGCCAGGAGGTTCGAGATGCCGCGCCAGATCATCACGACACCAAACGCACCGAGTTCGCCGCTCTTCAGCCAGGCAGTCAGAGCCGGTTCCCAGGTGTTCATCTCGGGAACCACCGGTCTCGACCCGGGTACAGGTCGCATGGCCGGTGGCAGCATCGAGGCTCAGACCCGCCAGTCGTTGACGAACTGCGAGGCGATCTTGCAAGAGGCCGGTGGCACGCTGGATGACGTCGTCGAGGTAGGCGTGCTGCTGGCCGACCCGAACGACTTCACGGGCATGAACGAGGAGTACACCCGCTGGTTCCCGTCTGATCCACCGGCCAGGTACGCGGTCAAGCTGGGAGCCGACGTCCCGGGGCTGCTCGTCTCGATCCGCATGACGGCATGGGTTGACTGACTGCGCGTCGACGAGTGCGTCGATCTCGCTGTGCGATGTGTCGACGCTGCGTTCAACCGCCGCGTCGGCGTTCGGAAACGACCGACGACATCCGCGACCGTCGACGTCTCGCTGCGGTGCACCAGATCGTGAGCCGCGAAGCGCGCAGGGGCGCGCGGCCGAGGTGTCGTCAGGGTGCACCTGTCGCCGTTCAGCCAGGCTTCAGGGTCGATGGGTGAAACTGGCGACCATGAGGGTGCTCGTGGTCGACGACGAGGTCCGGCTCGCGCGCTCGCTGCGAGTGGGGCTTGAGGCGGAGGGCTTCGCGGTCGACGTCGCGCACGACGGCACGGACGGGCTGTGGCTTGCCCGGGAGAACAGTTACGACGCCATCGTCCTTGACCTGATGCTGCCGGGGATCAACGGCTACCGGGTCTGTTCGACGCTGCGCGAGGAGAAGGATTGGACGCCGATCCTGATGCTCACCGCCAAGGACGGCGAGTGGGATCAGGTCGAGGGTCTCGACACCGGCGCCGACGACTACCTGACCAAGCCGTTCTCCTTCCCGGTGCTCGTGGCTCGCCTTCGCGCGATCGCCCGCCGGGGAGCCCGCGAACGACCCACCCGGCTCGAGATGGGTGACCTGCGCGTGGACCCGGCCGCGAGGCGGGTGTGGCGGGGCGATGTCGAGATCGAGCTGACTGCCCGGGAGTTCTCGCTGCTGGCGTTCCTCGCCCGCCATCCGGGCGACGTCGTGTCCAAGCGTCAGATTCTCGACGCTGTCTGGGACGTCGACTTCGACGGCGACCCCAACATCGTCGAGGTCTACGTCCGCCACCTGCGCAACAAGATCGACCGACCCTTCGGCCGCGAGGCGATCCAGACCCTCCGCGGCGCCGGCTACCGGTTGGCGAGCGGCGGTGGCTGAGCGGAGCTGGCGCCGGGCGTCGGTGCGCGTACGGACGACGGCCGCGGCCGCGCTGGTCGTGGCCCTCGCGCTGCTCCTCGGCGGTATCGCCCTCGTTCTGCTGGTCCGCGGCTCGATACGCGACGGCCTGCAGAGCACGGCCGAGCAGCGAGCCACGGAGCTGGCCGACCAGATCGAGAGGAGCGGGCTTCCTGCCACGCCGTCAGCCGACGACGCCGACGACAACGACGAAGACATCGACGAAGACGACGAGCCCGACGAGCTCGTGTGGCAGGTGAGTGACGTGGCGGGCTCGGTCGTACGCGCCTCACCTCCGCTCGAACGGCCGCTTCCGACCGATGACTCAGACCGGGTCGATGTCGCTGGGGCGGACCACGCCTACCTCGTGGTCACCGAGGACGCCATGAGCGACGGCCAGGAGTACGTCGTGTCGGTCGCGGTGTCCCTCGAGGACGTGGAGGAGTCGACGGCCGCGTTGGTGGTGCCGCTCGCTGTCGGCCTGCCGGTGCTGGTGCTGCTCGTTGGCGCCACGACCTGGGTCGCGACCACGCGGGCGTTGGCCCCCGTGGAACGCATTCGGCGGGAGGCCGAGCAGATCACCGGCGACCGGCTCGACCGTCGGGTGCCCGAGCCCCCTGCGCGCGACGAGATCCACCGCCTGGCGCGCACCGTGAACCAGATGCTCGGCCGGCTGCAGGATTCGCACATCCGGCAACGGCAGTTCGTGGGCGATGCCTCGCACGAGCTGCGCTCGCCGCTGGCGAGCATCCGCCAGGCGGCCGAGGTGACCCTCGCGCATCCCGGGGCACTGCCTGACGACGAGCTCGCCGAAACCGTGGTGGAGGAGGCCGCGCGGATGCAACGGCTCGTCGAGCAGCTGCTGCTGCTCGCCCGAGCCGATGAAGGGACTGTCGCGCGGGCCGACAACGACGTCGACCTCGACGACCTCGCGCTCACGGTGGCCAGGGGCGCGCGGCGACCCGGGCTGCGCGTCGACACCACGTCGATCGGACCCGGCCGCGTCCGCGGGGATCAGGCGAGCCTGACCCAGGTCGTCCAGAACCTCGTCGCCAACGCCGTACGTCACGCGGACCGGATCGTCGCCGTGGCCGTCCGCGACGACGGCCATGCCGTGGATCTGGTCGTGGAGGACGACGGTCCCGGCATCGCAGAGGAGGACCGGCAACGAGTGTTCGACCGGTTCGTCCGACTGGACGAGGCCAGGGCTCGGGATGCGGGCGGCAGCGGCTTGGGACTGGCCATCGTCAGGGAGATCGTCGAGGCCCACGACGGCACTGTCGAGGTCTCGTCCTCGCCTCTCGGAGGTGCCCGGTTCGCCGTGCGTCTCCCCGTGTCCTGAACGGCCTTTCAGACGCGTTCAGGTGGGGTTCAGCGACCGCGTTGCAGGGTGGCCCCACCAGTTCCGTACCGCCCAGGAAGGCCTTCCCATGAAGCTCAGCAAGCTCCGCCGCAAGCGGATCATCATCCCCACCATCGCCACCGTCGCGGTCGTCGGTGCCGGCGCCACGGTCTGGACGGCGACGGCCGACGACAGCGTCAGTGGCAAGGAGCGCGACCGCGTCACCGCCGCCGCCGTCGAGGCCGTCGGGGGCGGTACCGCGGTCGAGGTCGAGACCAGCGACGACCCGGGTGTCGCCTACGAGGTCGAGGTACGAACCAACGACGGCACGGAGGTGGACGTCGATCTGAACGACGACCTGCAGCCTGTCGCCCAGGAGCGCGACGCCGACGACGCCGACGACGACCACGCAGGGGACGACATCGACGACCGTGTCCTCAGCAACGAGGAGCGCACGGCGGCCGAGCAGGCAGCGCTCGAGGCGACCGGGGGCGGCACAGTGCTCCAGGCGGAGGCCAGCGACGACCGGGGCGCAGCCTACGAAGTCGAGGTCCGCACCGACGACGGCACCGAGTGGGACGTCGCCCTCGACGCCGACGATCAGGTGGTCAGCAAGACGGTCGACGACCGGCCCCACGACTGATCCGCCGCGTGCCAGATGCACGGATCTGCCGACCTCCGTGGCGTCCGTCCAGTTGTTCGCCACCGGGACCGTCCTCGTGGTTCTACATACCGGGAGTCGGGCGGATCGCTGCCGTCAGGTTCTCGGCAATACCGTCCGATCTGGATTCCGAGCGAGGGTGCACGAACTCCCGGCAGAGAGTTCCTTGAAAGTCCCCCGTGCCCACCTCCTCGAATCCCGTCTTCTCCAGAACCCTGGCACTGGCATCGTTGCCGACTGCGACGACACCGCGAAGCCGAAGGCCGGGGGCGTTGACCAGGTGCCACCTCACCAACGCCTCGGCAATCTCGGTCGCCAAGCCCCTGCCCCAGTGACTGCGGCGGATCGCGTAGGCGATTCCTCGGACATCGTCGTCGCCACCGAAGCCGGCCCTGCCCAATAGTTCGCCGTCATGATCGGCGAGACGCCATTTGGTCCATCCTCGGAGCGTCTGGGCCTCCATGTAGGCCTGCACCAGGTCCTCGACCTCCGTCCGAGTCTCCGGACGCCCATAGCGGACGTGTCTCATCGACTCGGGATCGGAGTGCATCTCCACGAGAGAATCGACGTCGTCCGACTTCCAGGTCGTCAGAACCAGGCGGGGAGTCTCCATGACGACGAGGCGGTCAGCCGGGCGGTCGACGCGTCGGTTCACAAGCAACCATGGTGACAGTCCAGGACCGGTTCAGAATGCCTAACACGGGACTGCTGCACGATCAGGTGTCAGGACTGCTTCGTTGTCGGTCAGTCGGTCGGAGGTCGGGCCGGTGCTCGACCGGGCTGTAAACCCGTCGGCGTAGCCTTCGAAGATTCGAATCCTTCATCTGCCACAGCAGCGCCCGGTCCGTCAGGACCGGGGGCGCACTTCGTTCCAGGGTCAGCTCCGGATCCCGGCGAGGTAGAGCGCGATGCACTCCTCCTCGAGCCGCTCCAGGGGGTAGCTCTGCGTCGGCTCGTACCACTTGACGGTCAGCCACAGGCCGTCGCGGATCAGCCGGAAGGCGACCCGTACGTCGAGGTCTGGACGCACCGAGCCGTCGGCGATCCCGTCGCGCAGGCCGGCGAGCCAGGCTTCCTGCAGGCCGGTGGTGGTCTCGCGCAGGCGCGGCGGCGTGCCGGCCTCGCGGAGCAGGGCCGCGTCGCGCTCGTAGATCTGCGACGCGTGCGGGTGGCGGTGCATCACGCGCAGGGACGCGCGGACCAGGCCGACGACGCGCTCGGCGCCGGTCTTGGCGGTGCCCACCTCGTCGTACGCCGCGACGAGTTCCTCGACGTACGCCGCGACGATCTCGCCGGCGATCGCCTCCTTCGACGGGAACTGGTGGTAGAGGCTGCCGGACTTCAGGCCGGCGGCGGTGGCGATGTCGCGGACCGACGTCGCGGCGACGCCGCGCTCGGCGAAGAGCGGGCCGGCGGCGACGAGGATCTGGCGGCGCCGGGTCGAGATGGCGCGCCGTGGCGGCTCGTGGGTTGCGCTGGCGATCACGGCGCTCATCGTGTCAGAGCGCACGGGGGAGCGATTGTCTTCACGCGTAGCGATCGCTACGGTCGTAATCGTGACGACCTCTCTCGGACCTTCGCTTCCCCTGGCCCTGGTGACCGGCGCGGCCGGCGACGTGGGTGCTGCCACGGCGGCCCGGATGCACGCCGACGGCTGGCGGGTCCTGCTCGCCGACGTCGACGTCGCGGCCGCGCAGGCCCTCGCGGACGACCTGGGGGAGCGTGCTGAGGCGGCGTACGTCGACCTCAGCGACGACACCTCCGTGCGCGCCCTGGCCGCGCGTGCGGCCGCGGACGGTACGACGGCGCTGGTCTCCTGCGCCGGCATCGCCTCGGTCGGTCCGTTCGTCGACAGTGCGCCTCCCACGTGGGAGCTCCTGCACCGGGTGAACCTGCGCGGCCCGATGCTGCTCACCCAGGCGCTGCTGCCGGCACTGGTGGGCGCCGCCTCGCCCCGGATCGTCTACGTCGCCTCCGACAGCGCTCGCGCCGGCGCGGCCCACGAGGCGGCGTACGCCGCGAGCAAGGCCGGACTGCTCGGCCTGGCCAAGTCGCTGGCCCGCGAGCACGCGCGCGACGGCATCACCGTCAACGTCGTATGCCCCGGGCCGATCCGCGGACGGATGGTCGACCGGCACATGGCCGACAAGCCCGCCATGCTCGACAAGCTGGTGGCCGCCATCCCGAGTCGACGGCTGGCCGAGCCCGAGGACGTCGCCGCGACGATCGCCTGGCTCAGCAGTCCGGACGCCGCGTACGTCACCGGCCAGACGGTCAGCGTCAGCGGCGGCATGACCATGCACTGAACCACGTCCACCGAAGCCGAGGAGAGTCATGACCCAGCCGACGATCGTCGACGCCCACGTGCACCTGTGGGACCCCGCGCGGCACCCGTGGTACCCCGGGCTGCACGCCTTCGCCGAGCATGCGGCGAGTCCCGGGTTGCTGGACCGCCACCTCGTCGGCGACTACGTCGCTCACCAGCCGGGTGTCACCCTGGCGGGCCTCGTCCACGTCTCGGCGACGACCGCCCCGCACGCCTACCTCGACGAGGCTCGCTGGCTCGAGGAGGAGCTCGGCGCGGCATCGGTGCCGGCCGTGACGATCGGGACCGTCGACCCGCTCCTTCCTGCCTCCGAGCTCGTCGCGCACCTCGAGCAGCAGGCGACCTACGACCGCTTCCGCGGCGCTCGCGTGTACGGCGGCCTCGAGCCCGACTCGGCGGCCACGCCGGTGCTCCTGGACTGGCTCGCCGAGCGCGGCCTGGTCTTCGACCTCGTCGCCTCACCGGGCTCGCTGCCCGGGTGGATCGAGGTACTGGAGCGGTGGACCGGGCTCTCCGTCGTCCTGGAGCACCTGGGTACGCCGCACCACGACAGTGCCGAGGGACTCTCCGCGTGGCGCGAGTCGATGCGTACGGCGGCGGAGCAGACCGACTGGGTCTGCAAGTTCTCCGGCCTCGGGATGGTCCTGGCCGACGTAACCGCCGACACGCTCCGCCCGTGGCTGGAGGGAGCCGCCTCGACATGGGGTTGGCAGCGGCTGCTCTTCGGGTCGAACATGCCGATCGACTCGATCCGCGTCACCCACACCGACCTGCTGGACGCGATCGTCCCGCTGGTGACCGCGGCCGCGACCCCGGACGAGGCGGCCCAGTTCTTCGAGCACAACGCGCGGGCGGCGTACGACCTCTGATGCCGGGACGGCGCGCAAGTTCTGCCGACTCGGCGCGCAAGTTCTGCCGACTCGGCGGATGCGATCTTGACGCCATACATCTGATGTTTACGATCTAGGTCCGGGGTCGTCCCGGGTCATCGCCTGTCGAACGGGAGACGTCCATGCCGGGTTCCGCCGGTCTGCCGGTCAGCCGGGTCAAGCCCGCCTATCAGCAGGTCGCCGACCAGCTGCGGGGGCTGATCCTCTCGGGCGACCTCCGTGCGGGGGACCGGCTGCCGAGCGAGGCGTTCCTCGTCGAGCAGTTCGGGGTCAGTCGCTCGACGGTCCGCGAGGCGCTGCGGGCGCTGGCCTCGCGCGACCTGGTGCACACCCGACGCGGCGTCACGGGGGGCACCTTCGTGAGCGCGGTCGAGGCCGAGCACGTCTCGCGCTACCTGGAGACCAGCTTCGGGCTGATGTCGGGCCGCGACGGCCTGGGGGTGCGCGACATGCTCGAGGCGCGGGAGATCCTCGAGGTCCCCGCGGCCCGGCTCGCGGCCCTGCGCCGGTCCCCGGAGCACCTCGTCGCCCTGCACGCGGCGCTGGAGCGCGAGGCCGCGCGCCAGGGTCCCGAGGGCCGGTTCACCGAGCACCGCACCTTCCACCAGGTGGTCGTGGAGGCCGCGCAGAACCCGATGCTCTCGATGGTGACCGAGCCCGTCTTCCGGGTGCTGCAGGCGCAGTACCTGCGGCCCGCGGCCGAGGAGGAGGCCATGGTCGGCGTGGACCGCGACCACGAGGCGATCGGCGCCGCCATCGAGGCCGGCGACGGCGACGAGGCGGCCCGGCTGATGGCCGAGCACCTCGAGCGCCTGCGCAGCGTCTACCAGCACTGACCGGGTGCGGCCACCCCTCGGACCGCATTGACGGCAATACGTCTGACGTTTACGGTGGGGCCATCGACGGTGGCCACACAAGGGAGCGCGCAGTGACGGTGAAGCAGGGTTGGCAGGGGCGGTTCTTCGAGGACTTCCAGATCGGGGACGTCTACCAGCACCCGCTGGGTCGCACGGTGACCGAGGCGGACAACATCCAGTTCTCGCTGCTGACGATGAACACCAACCAGATGCACTTCAACAGCGAGTACGCCGCCCGCTCGGAGTTCGGCAAGCCGCTGGTCGTCTCGACGCTGACCGTGGCCATCGCGGTCGGTCAGAGCGTCACCGACCTGACCCAGAACGCGTTCGCGAATCTGGGCTGGGACGACATCAAGATGACCCACCCGGTCTTCGCCGGCGACACGCTCTACAGCGAGTCGGTCGTGCTGGAGAAGCGCGAGTCGGCCAAGCGGCCGCACGCGGGCATCGTCACGGTCAAGACCCGGACCCTGAACCAGGACGGCGACGAGGTCTGCTCGTTCCGCCGGATGTTCTACGTCTACAAGGCCGGTGCCGAGCAGCTGGAGGGGATCTTCCCCGAGGGCAAGAAGGCCCTCATCGACGGCACCCCGCTGTCCGAGGGCTGAGGTCCCGACGATGCGGATCACCTTCGCCCCCTGGGGCGAGACGCTGGCCGAGCTGGCCGACGTCTCCCGGCGCGCCGAGGCGGCCGGCGCCGAGGTCGTCTGGGTGCCGGAGCTGCACCGCTCGGCGACGCTGAGCGCCGCGGCGATCGCCCAGGCGACCAGCACCGCCCAGGTCGGCACGGCGATCGCGCTGGCCTTCACACGCAGCCCGATGGTGACCGCGCTGGAGGCGCTCGACCTCGACGAGCTCGCGGACGGCCGGTTCATCCTTGGCCTCGGCACGGGCGTGCAGCGGCTCAACGAGGACTGGCACAACGCCCGCTGGGGCAAGCCGGTCGGGCACCTGCGCGAGACCGTGCGGAACCTGCGCCACTTCTGGGCGACCTGCACCACCGGCGAGCAGATCGACCTCGACGGCGAGTACGAGCCGATGCGGATCCGCGGCTACGAGCGCCCCTACCCGGTGCGCCGTACCGAGATCCCGATCTACCTGGCCGCGATGGGTCCGGCGATGACCCGCCTCGCGGGCCGGATCGCCGACGGCTGGATCAGCCACGAGCTGTGCTCCCCGTCGTACCTCGAGCAGCGGATCCTGCCCGAGATTGACGCCGGGGTCGCCGCGGTCGAGGGCCGGAGTCGCAAGGACGTCGAGCTGGTGGTCTCCGCGTGCTGCTCGGTCGACACCGACACCGCGGCCGCCACCCGCCGGGTCGCGGGCCTGGTCGGCTTCTACGCCAGCGTGCGCACCTACGCCGACTTCTTCGAGTTCCACGGCCTCGGCGAGCAGCAGCAGGCCGTCATCGACGCCTTCCGCTCCGGCCGGGGCGCCGACTACCTCGCCGACGCGGTCACCGACGAGATGGTGGACGCGCTCACCCTCAACGGCGACTTCGACCGGGTCGCCGAGCAGATCGCCGAGTACGACGGCCTGGCCGACGCGGTCAAGCTCAGCGCGCCGACCCACGGCATCGCGGCCAGCGAGACGCGCGCCGCCCAGGACCGGATCATCGAGCTCATCCAGCGCATCACCGGAGGACGACAGTGAAGCCCCTGCAGGACGTCCGGATCATCTCCCTCGAGCAGTACGGCGCCGGCCCGTTCGGCAGCGTGCACCTCGCCGACCTCGGCGCCGAGATCATCAAGATCGAGGACCCGAGCGTGGGCGGCGACGTCGGCCGCTACGTGCCGCCGTACTTCGAGGGCGAGGACTCGCTCTTCTTCGAGACCTTCAACCGCAACAAGAAGTCGGTCTCGATCGACATCAAGACCCCCGCCGGGCGCGAGGTCTTCGAGGAGCTCGTCCGCAACGCGGACGCGGTCTACTCCAACCTGCGCGGCGACGTGCCGGAGAAGATCGGCATCACCTACGACCAGCTCAAGCACCTCAACCCGCGGATCGTGTGCTGCTCGCTGACCGGCTTCGGGATGACCGGCCCGCGCAAGAAGGAGCCCGGCTACGACTACGTGCTCCAGGGCCTCGCCGGGTGGATGGAGCTGACCGGCGAGCCCGACGGCCCGCCGACCAAGTCGGGCCTGTCGCTGGTCGACTTCTCCGGCGGGTACGTCGCCGCGCTGTCGCTGCTGGCCGGCCTGCACGCCTCGCGCCGCGACGGCGTCGGGATGGACTGCGACGTCAGCCTCTACGACACCGCGATGTCGATGCTGACCTACCCCGCGACCTGGCACCTCAACGCCGGCTACCAGCCGAAGCGGATCAGTCACTCGGCCCACCCGTCCCTGGTGCCGTTCCAGGCCTTCGAGGCGTCCGACGGCTGGTTCGTCGTGGGCTGCGCGAAGGAGAAGTTCTGGGTCCGCCTGGCCGAGGTCATCGGCCACCCCGAGTGGGCGACGCCGGACTCGAAGTACGCCACGTTCTCGCTGCGCCAGGAGCACCAGGCCGAGCTCACCGCCGAGCTGGAGGAGATCTTCAAGACGCAGACCGTCGAGCACTGGCTCTCGCTCTGCTACCCGGCCTCGATCCCGTGCGGCCCGATCAACGACGTCGAGGCGGCGCTGAAGGACGAGCACCTCAGCGCGCGCAACATGCTGGTCACCACCGAGCACCCGCGCTACGGCACGCTCACCCAGGTCGCCTCGCCCGTCCGGGTCGGCGCCGAGCTGCCGACGTACGTCCGCGCCCCGCAGCGCAACGAGCACTTCGACTGGGTGATGGACGACGTCCTCGGGTTCACCTCCGAGAAGGTCGCCGAGCTCGCCGCCCAGGGGGCCTTCGGGACCCCGGCGGTGCAGGAGGAGGCGGAGCAGGTCGTGGACGTCGCGCAGGCGTCCGGGGCTGCGGAGGCCTGAGGATGACTGCGGACTCCGCGCCGACGACCGCCACCGCGCTGGCGCGCTGGATCACCGGCGACCTGGCGGTGCCCGCCGAGGTGGACGCGGCCGCGCTGCGCCACCTTCTCGACGGTCTCGGCAACGCGGTCGCCGCGGCCCGCGCCCACGCCGCGGACCCGGCGGTGAGCGTGGCCGTCGGCCTCGGCGGTCCCGCCGAGGCGACGGTGCTCGGCACCGGCACCCGGATCTCGGCACCCGCCGCCGCGCTGGCGAACGGCACCCTGGTGCACGCCCTGGACTTCGACGACACGCACGCCGGCGGGCTCGTGCACGCCACCGCCGTGGTGCTCCCGGCGGCGCTGGCCGTCGGCGAGCAGGTCGGCGCCAGCGGACGCCAGGTGCTGGACGCCGCGGTGATCGGCTACGAGGTCGCCTGCCGGGTCGCCGCGGCCGCGCCGCACGGCTTCCACGCCGGCGGCCTGCACGCCACGATGGTGGCCGGGGTGTTCTCCTCGGCCGCGGTGGCGGCCCGCCTGATGGGCTTGGACGCCGCGACCACGGTGAACGCGCTCGGCATCGCCGGCAGCCAGGCCGGCGGCCTGCTCGCCTTCCTGGCCACCGGCGCCAGCACCAAGCAGCTGCACCCGGGCTTCGCGTCCCAGTCCGGCATCCTCGCCGCGCGGCTCGCCGCCGCGGGCGCCACCGGTCCGGAGACCGTCTTCGACGGCCCGCACGGCGTGTACGACGCGCTCGCCACCGGCCCGGTCGACGTCGGGGTGATCCTGCGCGACCTGGGCAGCAGCGACCCGCGGGGCTGGGAGACCACCCGGATCGGGATCAAGCCCTGGCCGACCTGCCAGCTGGCGCACGCCACGATGGCCGCGGCCGGCGAGGCGCTCGCCGCCGCCGGCGTGGGGGTCGAGGAGGTCACCGCCCTGCACGCGCAGGTGCACCCCGACTCCGCCTCGGTCGTGTGCGCGACCGACCGCGACCTGACCCGGCCGGTCAGCCCGTACGCCGCCAAGTTCAGCCTGCCCTGGAGCGTCGCCGCGATCCTCGTCGACGGTCACGTCGGCGTCGGGACCTACGCCCCGGCGAACCTGGACCGGCCCGAGATCACCGCGCTCGCCGGCCGGATCACCTGGGACGAGACCCCCGGCGACGGCGTCGCGGCGGACGCCCCCGGCGACGTCGTGCTGACCCTGGCCGACGGACGCACGGTGGCCGGTCACGTGGACCGCAGCCCCGGCGGCGGCTCCGCGCCCCTCTCGGACGAGGGCCTGCTGGCCAAGTTCACCGGCAACGCCGGTCCGGAGGCGGCCCCGCTCGCCGAGGCGCTGCGCGCGCTGGCCGACGCTCCCGACCCGACCACGCTCCTGACCCGGGCCGCGACCGCGGCCGCCGTACCCCTGGAGGTCCCCGCATGACCCTCGCCGCCATCAAGCCGGCCTCGTTCCCGTGGTTCCCCTACGAGGGGTTCACGTTCTGCCTCGGCCTGACCGAGGGCGACGCCGCCTGGACCTCGGGCCACACCTCGGCGCGGCAGGACGAGACCCTGGGCAAGATGACCGTCAGCGGCACGATGACCGAGCAGGCCGAGATCGCCTACGCGAAGTGCCTGGCGATCCTGGAGGCGGCCGGCTTCGGTCCCGAGGACGTCACCCGGGTCACCGAGAACGTCACCAAGGCCGGGCTGCACGCCTACGAGGACCAGGCCGAGGTGCGCCGCCGCATCTTCGGCGAGCGCCCGACCGTGCGCACGGTCGTCGTCGAGCGACTGGTCCGCCGCGCGGCGTGGCTGGAGGTCGAGCTGCACGCGGTCAAGGGCGGCGGGCAGCAGCTGCGGGTCGCCTCCGCGTCCCGCGAGGCCGGCAACTGGCAGGCGTCGTCGATCACCGAGGGCGCCGACGGCGTCGTCTACCTCCCGACCGTGGTCCCGATCGACGAGCACGGCGAGGTCGTGCACCCGGGCGACTTCGTGGCGCAGTACCGCTACGTGCTCGAGAAGGCCGGGGCGCTGTTGGAGTCGGTCGGCCTGACCCTCGGCCACGCGGTCACGACGTTCGACTACTCCACCCCCGAGACCCGCGACGTCTACCGGAAGACACACTGGGTCCGCAAGGAGCTGCTCGGCCAGAACGACGGCAACGTCTTCCCGTGCGCCGGCGGGATCCTGATGAGCGAGCTGCACGCGCCGGGCGTCATGGTCGCCATGGACGTCACCGCCTCGCGGCGCCCGCTGGAGCTGGTGAACCCGGGCTGGTCGCGCTACGACACCCTGACCTACGCGCCGGGCATCAAGGCCGGGCGGATGCTGTTCATGTCCGGCTTCGCCTCGCTCGACATGGAGACCCAGCAGGCGCTGCACGACGGCGACCTCGGCGCGCAGGCGGAGGTCACCTACGGTGCGATCGTCCACCTGCTGGAGTCGGAGGGCTTGAGCCCGGTCGACCTGCTGGAGACCACGGAGTACTGCGTGGAGTCCTACGTCGGTGACTACAAGGCGGTCGCCGACGTCCGCGAGCGGCTGCTCAGCGCGCCGTGGCCCGCCTCGACCGGCGCGCTGTGCCACAGCCTGCTGCGGCCGGAGTTCGGCCTGGAGGTCTTCCCGACCGCCGTCTACCCCGAGAACCACCCCCGCATCGCCGGCGCCTGAGGAGAACCACGATGACGCTGCTCACCGACGAGGTCCGCGCCCTGGAGGGCCGGACCGCGGTCTACACCGCGCCGGAGCCGTTCGGCGCCGCCGCCGGCCGCTACTTCGGGCTGGCCGTGGGTGACGAGAACCCGCTGTACTCCGACCCGGCGTACGCGCAGGCGCAGGGCCTGGCCGGGGTGACGGCGCCGCTGACCCTGGTCTGCGAGACGAACCAGTACGCCGGCCTGCCCGCCGACCACGAGGGTTACGCCGGCCACACCTGGGGCCTGGACATCCCCGGCACCCGGCAGGTCCGGGGCGGCAACAAGTACACCTTCCACCGCCGGATCCGGCCCGACGACGTCGTGACCGCCACCTGGCGGATCACCTCGGTGAGCGCGAAGGTCACGGGGTCGGGCAACGAGATGCTGGTCATCGGCTCGACGGCGACGTACACCAACCAGAGCGGTGAGCTGCTGGCCGAGAACGCGGAGACGATCATCTTCGTGGGGCTGGAGAAGAAGGCATGAGCACCTGGACCGACGCGTTCCCGACCACCTTCGCCGACCAGGCGTCCCTGGCCGTCGGTGACGTGGTCCCGCCGCTGGAGCGGACCATCGGCCTGACCGACATGGTCGCCTACGCCGGCGCCACCTGGGACTGGCACAAGCTGCACTACGACGCGGCGTACGTCGCGGAGAAGAAGCTGCCCGGCCCGATCGTCGACGGCCAGGTGTACGGCGCGCTGCTGGTCGAGATGCTGCAGGACTGGCTCGGCCCGCAGTCGTTCGTGCACGAGCTGGAGTTCACCTTCCGCAACCTGGTCTTCGCGGGGGAGACGCTGCGCTGCTCGGGCTCCGTGACGGAGGTCGCCGACGACCGGGTCACGGTCGAGATGAAGGTCGTCGTGGTCGCCGAGGACGGCACCGACGGCCGGGCGGCCGCCGCGCCGTGCCGTGCCGTGGTGCTGCTCGGCACCCCGGACGGGCCGGGGGCGCCCGCATGAGCACGGGCGTCGCGATCGTCGGCGCCGCCGAGTGCGACCTCGGCGTCACCGACAAGTCGATCCTCACGCTGCAGTCGCAGGCGGTCACCCGGGCGCTCGCGGACGCGGGCCTGACCCTCGCCGACGTCGACGGGATCGCCACCACGGGGGTGTCGCGGTTCTCCGCGACCCAGCTGGCCGACTACTTCGGCATCGTGCCGACCTGGACCGACTCGACCTTCGCCGGCGGCAGCGCCTTCGAGATGTTCGTCGCCCGCGCCGCCCAGGCGATCGCCGCCGGCCAGTGCTCCACCGTCGTCATCTCGTTCGCCTCGAACCAGCGCTCGGCCCGCTCGCGCAAGCTCGGCGGGGTCCACGAGGCGTGGATCCCCGAGGCGCAGTTCGAGGAGCCCTACGACATGCTCTACCCGCTGTCGTACTACGCGATGGCGGCCCAGTCGTACCTCCACCGCTACGGCGGCACCCGCGAGCAGCTCGCCGAGATCGCGATCGCCGCGCGCGAGTGGGCGCTGCTGAACCCGCAGGCGTTCCGCTACGGCAAGGGCTCGCTGAGCGTCGAGGACGTCCTCGGCTCGACGATGATCTCCTCGCCCCTGACCGCCGCAGACTGCTGCCTGGTCACCGACGGCGGGGGAGCGGTCGTGCTCACCTCGCTGGAGCGCGCGCGGGACCTGCGGCGGCGCCCCGTCGAGGTGCTCGGGTACGGCGAGCGCACGACCAACACCTCGTTCACCGCGGTGACCGATCTGGCCGTGCCGGGCGCCCGCGGCGCCGTCCAGGACGCCTACGCCCGCGCCGGGATCACCGCCGCCGACGTCGATGTCGCCGAGGTCTACGACTCCTTCACCATCACCGCGGCGCTGAGCGTCGAGGCGCTCGGGCTCTGCGCGCCGGGCGAGGCGCTCGACTTCATCCAGGGCGGCACCATCCGCCCGGGCGGATCGCACCCGCTCAACACCAACGGCGGCGGGCTGTCGTACTGCCACCCCGGCCAGTACGGCGTGCTCCTGCTCGTCGAGGCCGTCCGCCAGCTGCGCGGCGAGTGCGGGGACCGCCAGGTGCCGGGTGCGGAGATCGCGGTCGCCCACGGCACCGGCGGCATCCTGTCCACCCACGCCACCGTCGTCCTGGGAGCCGATCGATGATCCTCGACCACGTCCCCGGACCCGACGAGAACAGCGCCGCCTTCTGGGCGGCGACGGCCGAGCACCGGCTGACCGTGCAGTCCTGCACCTCCTGCGGGCACGTCCAGCACCCGCCCCGGGCGCTGTGCACCGGCTGCGGGTCGATGGACCACCTCGCCCAGGTCGACGTCGCCGGCACCGGCGTCGTCGACTCCTTCACCGTGATCCACCGCGGTCCGCGACCCGACGTCGAGGTGCCGTACACGATCGCCCGGGTCCGTCTCTCCGAGGGTCCGGTCCTGCTCACCCAGCTCGTCGGGGCCGACCCCGAGGGCTGGAGCATCGACGCCCCGGTGAGCGTGGCCTGGGCCGACCTCCCGGACGGGCGCGCCCTGCCGGTCTTCACCCCTTCCCCCGACCAGACCAAGGAGCACTGATGGACTTCAAGCTCGACGAGGACCAGCGTGAGTTCAAGGCGCTGCTGCGCCAGTTCGTGGACAAGGAGATCGTGCCGGTCGCGCGGGAGTGGGAGCAGGCCGGCCGCTACCCGACGGAGATCGTCGAGGGCATGAAGGAGATGGGCCTCTTCGGCATCACCGTGCCCGAGGAGTACGGCGGCCTCGACCTCGACCCCGTTGCGTTCGCGCTGGTCTTCGAGGAGCTGGCCCGCGGCTGGATGGGCATCGCCGGCATCCTCGGCAGCCACTCGCTGGCCTGCCGGCTGATCCACATGCACGGCACCGAGGAGCAGAAGCAGAAGTACCTGCCCGACCTCGCGACCGGCAAGCGGCGTACCGGCATCGGCCTCACCGAGCCCGACGCCGGCACCGACCTGCAGGGCATCCGCACCACCGCGCGTCTGGAGGGCCCTCCCGATGACCAGTACTACGTCGTCAACGGCGCGAAGATGTGGATCACCAACGCCCGGTACGCCGACCCGCTGCCCGTGCTGGTCAAGACCGACCCGTCCGCGTCGCCGGCGCACAAGGGGATGAGCGTGCTGCTCATCGAGGCCGGCACCCCCGGCTTCGAGGTCACCAAGGACATCCCGAAGCTCGGCTACAAGGGCACCGAGTCCTGCGAGATCCTGCTCGACAACGTCAAGGTGCCGGTCAGCCAGCTGGTCGGCGGCGTCGAGGGCCGGGGCATGCAGCAGGTCCTCTCCGCGCTGGAGTGGGGCCGGGTCAACATCGCCGCCCGTTCGGTCGGCATCGCCCAGCGCGCGCACGACGAGGCGCTGGCCTACGCCCAGGAGCGCAAGGCCTTCGGCCAGCCGATCGCGGACTTCCAGGCCATCCAGCTCAAGCTCGGCGAGCTCGGCACCCAGGTCCAGGCCGCCCGGCTGATGGCCTACTGGGCCGCGGACGCCGTGCGCTCCGGTCGTGCCGACGGCGCGACGGGCATGGCCAAGATCTTCTGCTCCGAGGTCGCGCTGCAGGCCGCGATCGACTCGATGAAGGTCCACGGAGGCTACGGCTACTCCACCGAGTTCGAGGTCGAGCGGCTCTACCGCGACTCGATCCTGATGAGCATCGGCGAGGGCACCAACGACATCCTGCGTACGGTGGTCGCGAAGTCGCTGATCAAGAAGGAGACCATCGTTGGCTGACCAGCCGCGCCTGTCCCGCTCCGCCCTCTACGTCCCCGGCGACGCGCCGGACAAGCTCCGCAAGGCGCTGGACCGTGGCGCCGACGAGCTCATCGTCGACCTCGAGGACGCCGTCCTACCGGCCAACAAGGCGACGGCCCGCGACATCGTGTGGGCGTGGGTCGACGGGATCCCCGAGACCGAGGTGAAGATCTGGGTCCGCATCAACCAGCACGGCCCCGAGCGCGAGGCCGACGTCCGCGCGCTGGCGGCGTGCGAGGAGCTCGCCGGGTTCGTCGCGGCCAAGACCGAGAACGCCGAGGAGCTGGTGGCGCTCGACGCGCTGCTCACCGAGCTGGGCTCGTCGGCCCGGGTCGTGCCGCTGCTCGAGAGCGCGGACGCGATCTTCAACGCCCGCGAGATCGCCCGCGCCCCGCGGGTGGAGCGGCTCCAGGTCGGCGAGGCCGACCTGCGCGCCGACGTCGGGGTGACCCCCGGCGCCGACGAGCGGGAGCTCCTCTACGCCCGCAGCCACGTGGTCTTCGCCTCCGCGGCCGCCAAGATCGCTCCGCCGATCGCGCCGGTCTCGGTGGAGTTCCGCGACCTCGACGCGTTCCGCTCCTCGACCGAGGCGGTCGCCCGGCTGGGCTTCGTCGGTCGCGCCTGCATCCACCCGGCGCAGGTCGCGGTCGCCAACGACGTCTTCACGCCGACCGCCGAGGAGGTGGCCAAGGCCACCGCGCTCCTGGAGCGCTTCTCCGCCGGCGACGCCGGGGTGGGCGTCGACGCCGACGGCCGGATGGTCGACGAGGCCGTGCTGCGCCAGGCGCGCGGAGTCCTCTCCCGGGCTCGCTGAGCCGGGCGGCCGCCGTACTCGGACATACAGAAGTCCGCTTCCCGGGGCGTCGCGCCGCCTGAGCCGACGCCTCGGACCGGACTTGTGTACGTCCGGCTACGTCAGACGACGCGCGGGCCGCGGCTCGCAGCCCCGTCGAGAAGCACCCGGACCAGCAGGTCGGAGAGCTCGTCGATCGAGTAGTTCTCCCGGGTGGGCCAGCGGTGCGTAGCCCACAGGGTGTCGCGCATGGTCCGGTAGATCACGTCCGTCGGTACGTCGTCGCGCAGCGTGCCGTCGGCGACGCCGGCCTCGATCGCCGACATCCACAGCGCCCGGACCTGGCCGGCGACCTCCTCGACGGGCTCGAGCATCCCCTGCTTGCGCAGGTACTGCTGGTCGCTCTGGTACATCGTCGTGACGTGGGGGTGCTCGGCGATCAGGGTGAGCGTCTGGTGCACCAGGCCGCGGATGGCCGAGATCGGGTCCGTCGCCTCCGAGAGCACGCCCTCCAGGTCCGCACGGATCGCCGCCATGTAGCGGTCCAGGAGCTCCGCGACGATCGCGTCCTTGGAGCGGAAGTGGTGGTACAGGCTGCCGGGCAGCATGGCGGCCGCGTCCCCGATGTCGCGGACCGTGGTGCCCGCGATGCTCTGGGTGGCGAAGAGCCTGCTCGCGTGCCGCAGCACCTCTTCGCGCCGGCCGGAGGGTTCGGTCATGCCGGAACCCTAGAGGCGCGTGCTCAAAACAAGCATTTGCTAGGTTGCCGCGCATGATGAGTGACCGGCTGCGCTTCCACGCCCTGGTGCTCCTGGCCCTGGCAACCGGCGTCGCCGTCAGCCTGGCCGCGCCGCTGGTGCCGATGATCGCCCGGGAGGAGGGCGTCTCGCTGGCCACCGCCCAGTGGGCGCTCACTGGCAGCTTCCTGGTGGCCGGCGTGGTCGCCCCGCTGCTCGGCCGGCTCGGCGTCGGTCGCCGGCTGCGGCCGACGCTGATCGTCACGCTGGGGCTGGGCGTGCTGGGCGCCCTGCTCGCGGCGCTGCCGACCGGGATCTGGGGCATCCTCGTCGGGCGTGCCCTCCAGGGCTTCGCGTACGCCGTCGGGCCGCTCCTCTTCGCGGTCGCCCGCAACGTGCTGCCCGAGGAGGAGGTCACGGGCGGCCTGTCGACGCTCTCGGTGGCCACCGTCGCCGCGGCGGGCCTGGGCTTCCCGGTCGTCTCGTTCGTGGCCAGCGTCGCGGGGCTCGGCGGCGCCCTCTGGTTCGGCTTCGCGCTGATGCTCCTGGGGCTGGCCATCGGGGTGGCCGTCGTGCCGTCGTCGACGGTGGTCGCGCCCGGCGGGCTGGACGTCACGGGAGCGCTGCTCCTCGGCGGCGGCACCTTCGCCGTGCTGCTGGGAGTGAGTCGCGGCGGCCTGTGGGGCTACGCCTCGCCCCGGACGCTGATCGTCCTGGGGGTCGGGGTCGTGCTGGTGGTGGTCGCGTTCCGCTGGTTCGGCCGGGTCGCGGTGCCCCTCATCGACTTCCGGCTGGCCCGGCTGCCGGTGGTGCTGGGGGCGCACCTGACCGCGGTCCTCGCGGGGGTGGGCATGTACGTGCTGATGACCTGTGTGCTGGTCATCGCCCAGAGTCCGCCCGGCGAGGGCTACGGGCTCGGCCGGTCGGTCGTCGTCGCCGGCCTGATGCTGACGCCGTACTCCGCCCTGAGCGTGGTGGGGAACCGGATCGCGCTGCGCGCCGGTCGCCACCTCGGTCCTGAGGTGCTGATCCCGATCGGGTGCCTGCTGTACGCCGCCTCGCTGCTGTCCCTGTGGCGCTGGCACGGCGATCCGTGGCAGCTCGTGGCGGCGATGTGCGTCGGCGGTACGGCGAGCGGCATGACCTTCAACGCGATCCCGTGGCTGGTGGTCCGGGCGGTCCCGAACGAGGAGACCGCCAGCGTGATGAGCGTGAACCTCGTGCTGCGCTTCGTGGGCTTCGCGATGGGCAGCGCGCTCGCCATCGCCGTGCTGTCCGCCTTCGGTGGCAGCGCCACCAGCCCGAGCCGGCTCGGCTTCGAGACCGCGACGCTCGTGGGCGCCGGAATCTGCCTCCTGGCGGCGGTGGTCGCGGCCGTCCTGATGAGCCGCCCGGGACCCGAGCCCCTTCCGGAGGCGGCGGACCCCTGCTAGGTTAAACAACCTAACGCTTGCTCAACTCCGATGAGGTGGTGGCCGGATGATCGACCTGCAGCGCTACGTGGGGCTCGAGGCCGAGCCGCCCCGGGTCTCGAGACACGTGGTCAACGAGGCGATGATCCGGCACTGGGTCGAGGCGCTCGAGGACGAGAACCCGGTCTACGTCGACGCCGAGGCCGCTCGCGCGCAGGGTCTCCCGGACGTGGCCTGCCCGCCCGCGATGATCTCCACCTGGGTGATGTCGGGCTACCGGCGCTACCGCGAGGTGCAGCGGCTGCGCGCCGAGGGCGTCGCCGAGGACTTCCCCTACGCCCGGCTGATGGCCGAGCTCGACGCGGCCGGCTTCACCTCGGTGGTCGCGACCGACGTGGAGCAGACCTACCACCGCACGGTGCACCCCGGTCAGCGGGTCACCTGCCACTTCGTCATCGAGGCGGTCTCCGAGCCCAAGACCACCGCCCTGGGGGAGGGCCACTTCCTCACCCTGCACAAGTCGTACGTCGACCAGGACCGGGTCGTCCTGGCGGAGGAGCGGTTCCGGCTGCTCCGCTTCAAGCCGAAGGAGACGCAGTGAGCACGACGTCCGTCCCCCCGATCATCCGCACCCACGACAACGTCTTCTGGTTCGACGCCGCCCGCGAGGGCCGGCTGCTGATCCAGCGGTGCGCGGACTGCGGCACGCTGCGGCATCCGCCGGGCCCGGTCTGCCCGTCGTGCCGGTCGTTCGAGTGGGACACCCTGGAGTCGTCGCGCCGGGGCACCCTGCACAGCTTCACCGTGATCCACCACCCGCAGGACCCGGCCTTCACCTATCCCCTCGCCGTCGGACTGATCGACCTCGAGGAGGGCACCCGCCTCGTCGCGGACATCGAGGGGGTCGATCCCGAGGACCTGCGCCTCGGGATGGACCTGGAGGTCGTCTTCGGGGCGCACGCCCACGACGAGACGCTGCCCCGACTGCGCCCCCTCGGCGGCGACCGATGAGCACCCGCGAGCGTCTCCCGGCCCACGCCGTCGGCGACCGGCTCCCGGAGCTCGTCGTACTCCTCGACCGCACGGCCATCGTCGCGGCGGCCATCGCCTCGCAGGACTTCGAGGACGTGCACCACGACCCGGGCAGGGCGCAGGAGCGGGGGATGCGCGACATCTTCATCAGCATCAACTCCACCAACGGGCTGATCGACCGCTTCGTCACCGACTGGGGCGGTCCGGCCACCCGGATCCGGTCGGTCTCGCTGCGGCTCGGCGTCCCGCACTTCGCCGGCGACACCCTCACCTTCGGTGGCGAGGTCACGGAGCTGGTGGACGGGCTGACGACGCTGAAGGTCGTGGGCCGCAACGAGCTGGGGGTGCACGTGAGCGCCACCGTCACCCTCTCCGAGCACGAAGGGAACACCCTGTGAGCGTCACCCAGACCTTCTCCCGGCGCGCCGCGATCGCGGGCATCGGCGCCACCGAGTTCTCCAAGGACTCCGGCCGCAGCGAGTGGCGGCTGGCCTGCGAGAGCGTCCTCGCCGCCCTCGCCGACGCCCAGATCGGGGTGGAGGAGGTCGACGGCTTCGCCCTGTTCACCATGGAGACCAACCCGGAGATCGCGGTCGCCCGCGCCCTCGGCATCCCGGAGCTCAAGTTCTTCAGCCGGATCCCGCACGGCGGCGGCGGTGCCTGCGCCCCGGTCCAGCAGGCCGCCCTCGCGGTGTCCAGCGGCGTCGCCGACGTCGTCGTGGTCTACCGGGCCTTCAACGAGCGCTCCGGCCACCGCTTCGGCGCCGGCCCGCCGCCGTTCGCCTACGTGCAGAACACCGACCAGGAGTACCGCAACTGGATCAACCCCTACGGCCTCCTCACGCCGGCCCAGCAGGAGGCGTTCCTGGCCCAGCGCTACATGGCGAAGTACGGCGCCACCAGCGAGGACTTCGGCCGGGTCTCGGTGCTCTCCCGCAAGCACGCGGCGAACAACCCGCTGGCGTGGTTCCACGGTCGGCCGATCACGCTCGAGGACCACCAGGCGTCGAAGTTCATCGCCGAGCCGCTCCGGCTGCTCGACTGCTGCCAGGAGAGCGACGGCGGCCAGGCGCTGGTCATCGTGAGCGCCGAGCGCGCCCGCGACCTGCCGCACCCGCCGGCCCTGGTCAGCGGCGCCGCCCAGGGGGTGGGGCCGCAGCAGATCTCCATGAGCAGCTACTACCGACCCGACATCGACGAGATGCCGGAGGTCGGGCTGGTCGCCCGGCAGCTGTGGCAGCAGTCGGGTCTCGGGCCGGCGGAGATCGACGCCGCCGTCCTGTACGACGCGTTCACGCCGATGGTGCTCCTGCAGCTCGAGGAGTACGGCTTCTGCGGCCGGGGCGAGGCCAAGGACTTCCTGCTCGACGGGAACCTCGAGGTCGACGGACGCCTGCCCGTCAACACGCACGGCGGTCAGCTCGGCGAGGGCTACCTGCACGGCATCAACGGCATCGCCGAGGGGGTCCGGCTGATCCGGGGCACCTCGACCAACCAGCCGGCGAAGGCGATCGACAACGTCCTCGTGACGGGTGGATCGCCGGTTCCCCACAGCGGCCTGGTGCTCAGCGCCGACCGCTGACCCTGCCTACCGCCGCCGTACCGACCCGACAGGAGTCCCATGCATCCCGATCTCTCACCCGAGTCGAAGGCGCTGCGCGCCGAGCTCCGGGCGTACTTCGCCGCCACCATCTCCGAGGAGGACCGCGTCGACCTGGTCACCCAGACCGAGGGCGGGCCGACCTTCGAGCGGATCCTGCGCCAGATGGGCAAGGACGGCTGGCTCGGCCTCGGCTTCCCGACCGAGTACGGCGGCCGCGGCGAGGACCCCGAGGCGCTCTTCGTCTTCTACGACGAGTGCATCCGCGCCAACGCCCCGCTCTCGCTGGTCACCCTGAACACGGTGGCGCCCGCGCTGATCAAGCACGGCACGGCGGAGCAGAAGGAGTACTTCCTGCCCCGGATCCTGGCCGGCGAGCTGATCTTCGCGATCGGCTACACCGAGCCCGACGCCGGCACCGACCTCGCCTCCCTGCAGACCCGCGCGGTCCGCGACGGCGACGACCTGGTGATCAACGGCAACAAGATCTTCACCAGCGCCGGCGTCTTCGCGGACTGGGTCTGGCTCGCCGTGCGCACCGATCCGGACGCGCCGCGGCACCGGGGCATCTCGGTGGTCCTGGTCCCGACCTCGTCGCCGGGGTTCTCCGTCACCGAGATCCACACGGTCGGCGGGATCAGCACGTCCGCGACGTACTACGAGGACGTCCGGGTCCCGGTGAGCAACGTGATCGGCGAGCTGAACCAGGGCTGGGGGCTGATCACCAACCAGCTCAACCACGAGCGCGTGGCGCTGGCCGCCCGCAACGGCATCGCCAACGAGATGTACGACCAGGTGCTGGCCTGGGTCCTCGCGGAGCGGGTCGGCGAGCACCGCGTGTACGACGTGCCGTGGGTGCGCTCGAAACTGGCCGAGACCTACGCGCTGCTGAGCGCCTCGGAGCTGGTCAACCTGCGTCTGGTCGCCGACGTGGCCGCCAACACCCTCGACGGCGGCGACTCCGCCGCCGCCAAGATCTTCGGCACCGAGGCGGTCGTGACGGCGTACGGCATGTTGCAGGAGGTGCTCGGTGCCACCGGGCTGCTGCGCCCGGGCAGCCGGGGCGCCGCCCTGGACGGGCGCGTGGAGTCGCTGGGGCGCCGCTCGCAGAACAACACGTTCGGCGGCGGCACGAACGAGGTGATGCGCGAGATCGTCGCGGCCAAGACCCTCGGCATGACCGTCGGTGCGCGACGGGCCGCCGCTTCCACCGACCGAGCCGGCGTCGCCGGCGCCCAGGAGGGCTGAGATGGAGTTCAGGTTCGACGACGACCAGGTGCAGGTCGCCGCGCTGGCCGCGGAGGTCTTCACCGACCGCGCCGAGGTCGAGCGGGTACGCGCCGTGGAGCAGGACGAGGCCGGCTTCGACGGCGCGCTGTGGCGGACCCTCGGCGACACCGGGCTGCTCGGCGTCGCCCTGCCCGAGGCGGTCGGAGGGTCCGGGCTCGGCATGCTGGGGCTGGTCGCCCTCCTGGAGCAGCAGGGCCGCCGCGTGGCCCCGGTGCCGCTGTGGAGCGCCGTGGCCACGGCCGGGTTCCCGATCGCCGAGTTCGGCTCCGTCGACCAGCGACAGCGCTGGCTGCCCGGTCTCCTCGACGGCACCCACGTGCTCACCGGCGGCTTCGAGCAGGCCGCCGACGGCTCCGAGCCGGTCCGCGGTACGCGCTCCGGCGACCGGATCCGGCTGGGCGGGCGACTGGCATCCGTCCCCGGTGGTGGCGTCGCCGTCGCGGTCGTCGTACCGGTGGACCTCGGCGGCGACGAGGTCGTCCTGGCCGTCGTCCCGACGGACCGCCAGGGCGTGCGGATCACCTCCGTCGACGCGACCGACCGGGTGAACGCCGCCGCGATCGACCTGGACGGGGTCGAGCTCGGACCCGACGACGTGCTCGCCGGAGCCGGCCCGCATGCGGCCGGGTGGACCCGGACCCGTGCTCGGGTGGCGCTCGCGGCGCTGATGGTCGGCGTCGGCGAGGAGGCCCTGCGGATGACCGCGGCGTACACCTCGCAGCGGCACCAGTTCGGCCGGCCCCTCTCGACCAACCAGGCGGTGCCGCTGCGCGCCGCCGACGCCCACCTCGACGTCGAGGCCATCCGGCTCACCACCCGCCGGGCCGCGTGGGACCTGGACCGCGGCGCCGAGCACGAGGGCCGGGTCGCGGCCCTCGTGGCCAAGCTGTGGGCGTCGCGCGGCGGGTTGCGCATCGTCCACGCGACCCAGCACCTGCACGGCGGTCTCGGCGCCGACGTCGACTACCCCATCCACCGCTACTTCCTGTGGGGCCGCCAGGTCGCCTTCACCCTCGGCAGCGCCGCCGCCGTCCAGGCGCTCCTCGGCGACCTCCTGGAGACCGCCCCCGCGATCGGAGCACCCGCATGAGCGCCGCCCACCTCGCCCTCGTCACCGGCGCGAGCCGGGGCATCGGCCGGTCCATCGCCCGGCGGCTGGCCGCCGAGGGCATCACGGTCGCGGCCGTCGCCCGCACCCTGCGGCCGGGTGACGGCACCCTCGCCGGCTCCCTGGAGGAGACCGTCGAGCTGATCCGGGCCGACGGCGGAACCGCCGAGGCGTTCGCCGCGGACCTGGGTGCCGCGGACCTGGACCGCGTCGCCCTGGTCGAGCGCATCGAGGAGCGGCTCGGCGGCACCGTCGACATCCTGGTCAACAACGCCGCGGCGACGCGGCACCACGGCGCGACCTTCCTCGACATCCGCCGCGAGTGGTTCCTCGACTCGGTCGAGACCAACCTGTGGAACACCTGGGACCTGGCCAAGGCCGTCGTCCCGGGGATGCGTCGTCGCGGTGCGGGCTGGATCCTCAACATCTCCTCGCGCACCTCGGCGCCGCGCGTCGGGCCGCCGTACGCCCCGCACCCGCTCGCGGGCGCCGTGCTGTACGGCGGGACCAAGGCGATGCTCGACCGGATGACCACCGGCATGGCGATGGAGCTGGCTCCGGACCGGATCGCCGTCAACGCGCTCGCGCCCAACCGCGGGGTGGCGACCGAGAACGCCTCCGCCGTCGTACCCGGCTGGCCCTCGGAGCCCGAGGAGACGATGGCCGAGGCGGCGCTCGCCCTGTGCACCGGCGACCCCGCGACGCTGACCGGGCGGGTGACCTACAGTCTGCCGCTGCTCCGCGAGCTGGACCGCCCGGTCCGGACCCTCGACGGCACGACCCTCGTCGAGGGGTGGCAGCCGGCCGACCTCGACGAGGCCTCCTTCCTGCCCGACTACCTCTCGTTCAACCCGCCACCGGCGCTGCCCGACGAGCTGCTCCGGGCCCGGAGCGTCGGATGAGCGGCCCGGAGGACGCCGCCGCTCGGCTGGCGCTGCTCGAGGACCGGCAGGAGATCCGCGACCTGGTGGCGACGTACTGCCGAGCCGTCGACCGGCTGGATCTCGAGGCGCTGCGCTCGGTCTACACGCCCGACGGCATCGACCACCACACCGGCTTCGACGGCTCCGTCGACGAGTTCATCGCCTACCTGGCTTCGGCGCTGCCGGTGCTCGACGGCACCCAGCACCTCATCGGGAACCACCTTGCCGAGATCCGCGGGGACGAGGCGGTCGCGGAGACGTACGGGACGGCGGTGCACTGGGGGTCGCCCGCCGATGCGGCGTCGCTCAACTGGACCAGCGGGTTCCGGTACGTCGACCACCTCGTCCGGACCGAGGTCGGCTGGCGGGTCAGGGAGCGTTGGGCCATCCGGGAGTGGGCGGTCACGTTCGCGGGCCGCCAGTTCGTCACCGCGGACCAGCAGCAGCGCGGCCGCGACTCGGCCGAGCCGCTGTGGGACGCCCTGCGGCAGCTGCGCGGGGAGCACGGGGGTGACTGACGACCTGGGCCTGTCGGGCCTCCTGGGTCTGGAGGGCAAGGTCGCGCTGGTCACCGGCGCCGGGGCGGGCATCGCCCGCGAGACCGCGCTGCGGCTGGCCGCGGCCGGGTGCGACGTGGCCGCGATGGACCTCGACGGCGAGGGCGCCGAGGCGTGCGCCGCGCAGGTCCGCTCCCTCGGCCGCCGGGCCGTGGCGATCCAGGGCGACCTGACCGACCACGAGACGCCCCGCCGGATGGTGGCCGAGGCGGTCGACGCGCTCGGTCCGGTCGCGGTCGCGGTCAACGTCCCGGGCGGGACCGCCGGGGTCAACAAGTCGTTCCTCGACGTCACCCCGGAGGAGCTGCACCGGGTCCTGGAGCTGAACCTGGTCTCGACCTTCCTCTCCTGCCAGGCCGAGGCGATCGCGATGATCGAGCACGGCGTCGCCGGGGTGATCGTGAACGTGGCCTCCACCAGCGGGATGACGGCGTCGCCGAACCTCTCGCCGTACGGCTCCTCGAAGGCGGCGGTCGTCCACTTCACGAAGACGGCCGCGGTGGAGCTGGCGCCGTACGGCATCCGGGTGAACTGCCTGGTGCCGGGCACCCACTGGACCCAGGCCACCCGGCGACTCGGCCAGGGCCCGGAGTCGACCCCCGAGCACCGGGAGTTCTTCGCCGCGGCCGCCCGCGCGACGCCGCTGGGCCGGCTCGGGGAGCCGGGGGAGACCGCCGGGGTCGCGCTCTTCCTCGCCTCGGACCTCTCGTCGTACCTGACCGGGCACGCCGTGGTCTCCGACGGCGGGGTGCTGCACACGACGGCGCGCCCCGCGCTCGGCGGCGGCTCGGTGCCGGCCGCCCTCCGGGACCTCCTCGGCCCGACCGACCCGGAGGGGCAGCCGTGAGCGAGCTCGAGATCATCGACATGCACACCCACGTGCAGCGCGACGACGCGCACGGGCACGAGATGCGGGACTACTTCCTCACCCCGCACCTGGTGAAGCCGGACGCTCCCAACCTCGGCACCGTGCCCGAGCTGCTGGAGATGCTGGCGCAGACGGGCATCACCGCCGCGAACATGCTGATGTTCACGTGGAGCGGCCGGTACCTGCGCCACGGCGCCTACCTGCTGCCCGACGACGAGCCTCGCCGCTCCCGGGAGGAGACGGAGCTCCGTGAGCGGGTCGCCGTACGAATCCGGACCAACAACGACTGGGCGGCCGCCACGGTGGTCGAGCAACCACGGCTCGGCTTCTTCGCGGGGGTGAACCCCGTGGTGCTCGGATCCCAGGGCGCGGTCGAGGAGGTCGTCCGGCAGCGTGCCCGGGGTGCCCTCGGCGTGAAGCTGGTGCCGTCGGACCTGGGGATCCCCGGGGAGGACCCGCTGCTCTTCGAGCTCTACGAGCACTGCGTCGCGGAGCGCATCCCGGTGCTGACCGAGACCGGCGGGCACAGCCCCCACTGCCGCCCGGCGGGGTTCGCCGGTGCGCTGCGACGCTTCCCGACCCTGCAGCTGGTCTTCGCCCACTGCGGGCACGACCGGACGTTCGGCGGACCGCTCGACCAGGAGTTCCTGGACCTCGCCGCCCGGTACGACCACGTGTACGGCGACACCTCGCTGCGGCTGCACGAGGTCGCGGACGGCACCGTCTCGCCCGAGGAGCTGGTGGCCTTCGTGCGCCGGGTCGGCAGCGAGCGGGTCATGTTCGGCACCAACTACGTTTTCTGCGACCTGCTCCCGCAGCGGCCTGATCACCGGCCGGCGCCGGAGCACGTGGACCCGCGCTTCACCCAGGCGTGGAAGTCGGTGGAGGTGCTCAAGACGCTGCCCCTGACCGACGACGAACGCACCGCGCTGGCCGCCGGCAACTTCAAGCGCCTCACCGGCTTCGCCGTACCCACCGAGGTTCGCCCGTGAGCGCCGGCGAGGTCGCCGTCGACCTGAGCCCGGACCGCGCGGAGGTCTGGGAGGCGACCGGCGAGCTGGTCGAGGCGACCCGGCGGCTGATGCGGCACGTCTCCACCTCGCAGGCGGACCCGGACCGGCTGCGGGCCGCGGCCGCCGCGCTGGACGCGGTCACCGCCGAGCTGGGCGAGGCCGGTCCGCGGGTGCTCCGGGTGCCTTTCGACGAGGAGGCGGTGCGACAGGTCCGCGCCGGCCGGGCGTGGACGATGTTCCGCTTCAACCCGATGATGGTGCCGCTGCGGATGGTCGTGGACGGGGCGCGAGGACGCGCGGAGCTCACCCCGGACTCCGTCCACGAGGGGCCGCCCGACCTGCTGCACGGCGGGTTCGCCGCGCACATCCTCGACGCCTTCCTCGGCTCGCTCGTCCAGGCCCAGGGCCGACCGTGCTACACCGCCGGGCTCGAGCTCGCCTTCCGCGCGCCGACCCTGCTCGACGTACCGATCGTCGTCGAGGGCGAGGTGGCCGAGCCCGAGGGCCGCAAGGTGCGGGCGACGGCCTGGATCAGCCAGCGCGGGCAGCGCACCGTCGAGGCGACCGGCCTCTTCATCCAGCCCGCCACCGGCTCCGCCGACATCTTCTGACGACTCGGCGGGCAACTTCTGCCGACTCGAGGGACAACTTCTGCCGACTCGACCTTGGAGGCTCCATGACCCTGACCAGTGGCACCGCGCTCGTGACCGGAGGTGGCTCGGGGATCGGGGAGGGGTTGGTCCGTCGGCTGGCCGAGCGCGGGATGACGGTGCTCGTGGCCGACGTCGACCTCGGGAGGGCCGAGGCGGTGGCGGAGCGGGTGCGGGCGGACGGCGGCGAGGCCGTGGCCCACTCCGTCGACGTGACCGATCCCGCCGCGATGGGTCGGCTGGCGGGGGAGGTGTTCGAGCGGCACGGCAGCCTGGAGCTGCTGGTCAACAACGCCGGGATCGAGACCGGTGGCCGGGTCTGGGAGATCGACCCGGCCCGATGGCGGAGCCTGATGGCGGTCAACCTCGACGGGGTCTTCCACGGGGTCGCGGCGTTCGTGCCCCGGATGATCGGGCAGGGCTCGCCCGCGACGGTGGCCAACGTGGCCTCGGTCGGCGGGGTCACGACGATGCCGTTCCAGGGCGCGTACATCGCCAGCAAGCACGCGGTCGTGGGGCTGTCGGAGTGCCTGTTCCACGACCTCGCCGACGTCGGGTCGGCGGTGCGGGTCTCGGTGGTGCTGCCCGGCTGGGTGCGCACCCGGATCTTCGCCGACGCCGGTGGGCTCGCACCCCAGGGGGACTCGGGAGCGGGCGAGCACTTCGAAGCCATGCGGGTCTCGAACCTGGAGCGCGGCCTCGACCCGTACGACGCCGCCGAGCGGATCGTCGACGGCCTGGCCCGCGGCGACTTCTGGGTGTTCACCGACGACCGGGGACCGGAGCTGATGCGCCGCCGTGGCGAGCAGCTCCTCGAGCGGGGCCTGCCGACGCAGCCCTGACCCCGGACCCGGGGGTACGACCTGGACAAACTATTCCTAACAGGTACATTCCTCCTGTGAATAAGTTGCCCAACGAGGTCGACGAGATGCTCGCGGCGCTGGACGCCGGGTTCCCGGCCGTCGCGACGCTGAGCCCCGACGAGGTGCGGGAGCTGGTGGCGAGCCGTGCGCAGCCGCCGACGAACCTCGACGACGTGCGGTCGGCGACGGACGAGTTCATCGAGGACGCGGAACGCACGCTGCGGGTGCGGGTCTACCAGCCGCACGGCACCACCGACGTCGCCCGACCCGTGGTGGTGTTCTGCCACGGCGGCGGCTTCGTGTTCTGCGGCATCGAGTCCCACGACGGGTTCTGCCGGACGATGTCGCGCCGGCTGGACGCGGTCGTGGTCTCGGTGGAGTACCGGCTGGCTCCCGAGGCCAAGGCTCCGGCCGCCGCCCAGGACGCGTTCCTGGTGACCCGCTGGGTCGTCGAGCAGGCCGAGCGGCTCGGCGTGGACGCCGGCCGGGTGCTGGTGGCCGGCGACAGCGCGGGCGGCAACCTGGCCGCGGCGGTCTGCCTGATGGCGCGCGACGCCGGTGGCCCCGCGATCGCGGGTCAGGTGCTGCTCTACCCGGTGCTGGAGCCGGTCTTCGGCAACGAGGGCCACCGCCGCTTCGGCACCGGCTGCTACAACACGACCGACAACATGCGTTGGTACTGGCAGCAGTACCTGCCCGACGGCCCGGTCCCCGAGCCCGTCGAGTACGTCGTCCCGCCGCGGGCCGCCAGCCTGGCCGGGCTGCCGCCGGCGGTGGTCGTCACCCCGGGTCGTGACCCGTTGACCACCGAGGGCGAGGAGTACGTCGTCCGGCTGCGCGCCGACGGCGTACCCGTGCGGCACCGGCACTACCCCGACCTGTTCCACGGCTTCGCCACGATGGCGACCCTCGCGGCGGGGGCCAGTGCCCGCGAGCTGCTGTGGTCGGACGTCGACGTGCTGCTGGCGAGCCTTCCGTCCGCTTCGTCCCCCACCCTCTAGGAGTCCCGATGAATCAGCCCGAGAGCGCGACGCCCGCCGAGCCCCTGGACTTCCTGGTGGTCGGCGCCGGGTTCGCCGGCATGTACGCGCTGATCCAGGCCCGTCGCCGCGGCTGGAGCGTGCTCGGCCTGGAGGCGGCCACGGGTGTGGGCGGGGTGTGGTTCTGGAACCGCTACCCCGGCGCCCGGTGCGACGTGGAGAGCCTGGACTACTCCTACTCCTTCGACGAGGACCTGCAGCAGGAGTGGGTGTGGTCGGAGCGCTACGCCACGCAGCCCGAGATCAGGCGCTACGCCGAGCACGTCGCGGAGCGGTTCGACCTGCACCGCGACCTGCGGTTCGGCGCCCGCGTGGTCCGCGCGACGTTCGACGAGGCGAGCGTCCTGTGGACCCTCGAGACCGACGGCGGCGAGGTGTTCCGGGCCCGCTACGTCATGTTCGCGACCGGGAGTCTCTCGACCCCGAACGTGCCGCCGATCCCGGGGCTGGAGACCTTTGCGGGCCGGATGCTGCTGACCGCGCAGTGGCCCGAGGAGGAGGTGGACTTCTCCGGACGGCGCGTCGGCGTCGTCGGCACCGGGTCCTCCGGCATCCAGGCGATCCCGATCATCGCGGAGGCGGCCGAGCGGCTGACCGTGTTCCAGCGGACGCCGAACTTCAGCGTGCCGGTCCTCAACCGCGACCTGCCGCCGGAGCAGCTGGAGGAGGAGAAGCGCAACTACGCCCACCGGCGTACCGTCTCGCGGGCCAGCGGCGGCGGGTCGATGCACCAGGCCTACCCGAGGGCGTTCGAGGAGATCGACGACGCGGAGCGCCGGGCGGCGTTCGAGGCGGGCTGGGCCACCGGCGGGGTGCTGTTCAGCAAGGTGTTCCCGAACCAGATGACCGACCCGGTGGTCAACGCCGCGGCGGCGGAGTTCGCGGCCGAGAAGATCCGCTCGATCGTGACCGACCCGCGGACCGCCGAGGACCTGGTCCCCACCGACCACCCGATCGGGACCAAGCGGATCTGCACCGACAGCGGCTACTACGCGACCTTCAACCGCGACAACGTGGAACTGGTCAACCTGCGCCGCGAGCCGATCACCGAGATCACCTCCTGGGGGGTCAAGACCACCACCGGCTCCTATGAGCTCGACGTCCTGGTGCTGGCCACGGGCTTCGACGCCCTCACGGGCTCGCTGACCCGGGTCGACCTGCGCGGCCCGCGCGGTGACGTGCTCGCCGAATCCTGGGCGGACGGTCCCCAGACCCTGGTGGGGCTGCTGGTCCCCGGGTTCCCGAACCTGTTCATCCCGCACGGCCCGGGGAGCCCCTCGGTGTTCGCGAACATGGTCATGGGAGCCGAGCACCAGGTCGACTGGGTCCTGGACCTCGTCGAGCACGCGCGGGCCCGCGGGCACACGATGGTCGAGGCCCGTCGGGACGCCGCCGCGGCCTGGACCCGGCACGTGGACGACGTGGCCAACGGGACCCTCTTCCCCCAGGCCGCCTCGTGGTACTCCGGCGCCAACATCGAGGGCAAGGCCGCCAGCTTCATGCCCTACCTCGGCGGCCTCAAGGGCTACATCGACCGCTGCTCCGAGGTCCGCGACGCCGACTACGCCGGAGTCGTCTTCTCCTCCTGACTCGTTCGCGATCCAGCCTCCGACCGCCGACGCCGCCCCTCCGGGCGGCGTCGGCGGTCGTGCTCGAGCCGCTTGACGAGGGGCACCCCCGACCCTACGGTTGAGGCAACCAAATGCTTGCTCAAATGGAGGATTCATGGAGACGTTCGCCGAGGTCGTACGCCGCCGGGTCGGGGACGACCACGAGGGCCTGCGGTTCGAGGGCCGCAGCTGGACCTGGGACGAGGTCGTCCGGGAGTCGTGCGTGCGGGCGTCGCTGCTGCGGACGGTCGAGCCGGGGGAGGGCCGTACCCAGCGGCACGTCGGGATCCTGCTGCAGAACGTCCCCGACTTCGTCTTCTGGATCCTCGGTGCCGCGCTCAACGGGGACGCCGTCGTCGGCATCAACCCGACCCGCCGCGGCGCGGAGCTCGCCCACGACGTCCGGCACGCCGACTGCGACCTGCTGCTCACCGAGCCGATGTACGCCGACAGCATCGACGGTCTCGACCTCGGCATCCCGGCCGACCGGGTGCTCGACATCGAGTCCGCGGCGTACGCGCGCCTGCTCGAGGAGCACGCCGGCGCCGAGCTGCCGGCTGGGCTGCCCGACCCCGCGAGCATCCTGCTGCTGCTCTTCAGCTCCGGGTCGACGGGTGCGCCCAAGGCGGTGATCTGCAGCCAGGGCCGCCTCGGCCGCCTCACCGAGAGCATGGCCGAGCGGATCGCCGTACGGCGCGGCTCGGTCAACTACCTGTGCCTGCCGCTCTTCCACGGCCACGCGATCATGATGACCCTGGCCACCGCGGCCGAGGTCGGCGCGACCGTCGTCATGGTCCGCAGGTTCTCGGCCTCCCGCTTCATCTCCGACATCCGCGAGCACCGGATCACCTTCTTCAACTACGTCGGTCGGGTGCTCAGCTACATCCTGAGCCAACCCGAGCAGGAGTCGGACCGGGACAACTCCCTCGAGGTCGTCTTCGGGTCCGAGGCGTCCCCGGCCGAGGTGCGTGCCTTCCGCGAGCGCTTCGCGTGCCCCGACGTCCGGGAGGGGTACGGCGCCAGCGAGGGCGTCATCCGGATCACGCCGGTGCCGGGATCCCCGGACAACTCGCTCGGTCTGCCCGCAGCCGGGGTGGTCGCGGAGATCCGCGACCCGGAGACGGGCGAGGAGTGCCCGCGGGCGGTCTTCGACGACGCCGGGGTGCTGCTCAACGCCGAGCAGGCGACGGGCGAGATCGTGGCGATCGGCCGGGGCGCATCGTTCGAGGGGTACTACCGGAACCCCGGGGCGATGGCCGACCGGCTGAAGCTCGGCGGGGAGCACTTCTGGACCGGTGACCTCGGCTACCGCGACGAGGCGGGCTACTTCTACTTCGGCGGCCGGCCCGCCGACTGGCTGCGCGTCGACGGGGAGAACTTCGGCGCCGCCCCGGTCGAGCGCATCCTGGTGCGCTTCCCGGCCTTCGCCGGAGCGCACGCGTTCGGCGTACCCGATCCGAAGACGGGCGACCTGCTGATGGCCGTCGTCACGCTCAAGGACGGCCACGACTTCGACCCCGAGCGGTTCTCCGCCTTCCTGGCCGAGCAGCCCGACCTCGGGGCCAAGTGGCGACCGACGTTCGTCCGGGTGGTCGACGCCGTACCGACCACGGCCAACGGCAAGATCGACAAGGCGCCGCTGCGCGTCGCCGCGTGGGAGGCCAACGACGTCTGGTTCGCCCCGACCCGGACCAGCCCCTACGCGCGGCTCACCGACGAGCAGCGGACGGACATCCGGGCGACGTTCATCGCCGCCGGACGCGAGAACGCTCTCCCGGCGGGCAGTCGCGCCCTGCTTGCGGCCGCCGGCGAGCGATGAGCCGCGCTGCCCGCATGTGGGCGCTGGAGCCGGCGACGTACCAGTCGCCGGCCCAGGTGGCGCTCCTCGGCGAGGGGGCGCCGCGGATCCCGTTCCCGATCTACCTCGTGGAGCACGCCGACGGGCTGGTGCTGTACGACGCCGGCCTGGACCCCGACCACGCGGGCGACCCGGTCGGCGGGTACGGCGAGATGGCGGAGCGGATCCGGATCGACTTCCGCCACGAGCACCTCGTCGAGCACCACCTCGACCGGCTGGGGTTCACGCTGGCCGACGTGACGACGGTCGTGGCCTCGCACCTGCACTTCGACCATGCCGGCGCGCTCAAGCGGTTCCCGCACGCGACGACGTACGTCGGCGCCGGCGAGCTGGAGTACGCCCGGGCGCCGGAGCGCTTCGCCTCGACCTGGTTCCGCACCGAGGACTTCGACGATAGGCACGGCATCGCCTGGACCGAGCTGTCCGGCGACCGCGACCTGTTCGGCGACGGCGCCGTGACCGCCCTGCACCTGCCCGGTCACACCCCGGGCTCCCTGGCGCTGCTGGTCCGGCTGCGCGGGCAGTCGTTCATCCTCACCGGCGACGTCGTACATACCCGCGGGGCCTACGACGCCGAGATCCACTACCACGGCGACGTCGACTCGGTCGCCGCCCGCGCGTCCCTGCGCCGCCTGGCCCACCACGAGCGGGCCAGTGCGGCGCAGGTCTGGATCGCCCACGACCCCGAGGACTGGGAGCGGTACGGCGGGGCGGGGGAGAAGCGCTGACCGGGGTCGGGACGCAGATTCACCGGTAGACCGGAGTACCTGGACGTTCTCGGCCGAAACTTCAGCCCAGAACGTCCGGTCCGGGCGCAGAGGTCCGGTTCACCAGTCCTGCCACGGGATGATCGTCCGCACCGGCGTGGCGAGCAGTACGTCGGTGCCCGTGCCAGACGGGTCGCCGTCGCCCGCGTCGGCGAGGGCCTGCTCCGCCGCGTGGATGCGCTCGGTGGTCTCGAGCGGCTCGCCGTCGAGGTAGACCAGGCGCAGCCGGAGTGATCCGGGTGCGTGCTCGCCGCCGTCGGTCATCGGCAGCGTGGAGTGCTGCTGGTGGTGGGAGAAGCTGAACGTCCAGGCGCCTGCGACCCCGTCGAGGTCGAGGAGCGCGGGGATCAGCCGGCGGTCCTCCCAGGTGTGCCGGGCGTGGGTGGCGGCACCGTGGTGGTCCTGGTGGCGGGTGAGCGTGACGTGGAGGCCCCGGTTGGGCCGGAAGGGCAGGACGTCGGGGCCGACCAGCGCCGAGGCGGCGGCGTACCCCTTCACGGGGCGGAAGAAGCCGAGCAGGTTGCGGTGCACGCCGGGCAGCAGCGGCCCGCGACCCCACTGGAAGGAGTCCTCGCCGAGGCGATCCCAGGCGCCGACCGACTCCTCGATCGGGGAGCGGAACCAGTACATGGCGACGTAGTCGGTCCGGGCGTGCGTGGCGTCGGTGCCGGTGCTGACGGACTTGTACTCCTCGGGCCGGCTCCACCGGTCGCCCCAGGCCACGCCGGGGAGGGCGAGGTTCTCCGGTCGGTGGTCCAGCTGGTGCCACTGGTTGTAGGTGCGGTGGTCCGCGGCGCTCGCGTTGCTCAGCGTGACGAACGAGAAGAAGGCAAGGTCCACGTCGGCTCCCTATCAAGTGCTTGGTTGGGAACTCTACTGGGTGCCGCCGTCGGGGCAAAGGCGTACGGGCGGCGCCACTGCCACCCAACGGAAGCGCGGTTGCCGGCGCTCCTGGCAGGTCTAGCGTTGCGCACCAAACGCTTGTTCAAATCGAATCGAGGAGGGGCTCGATGAGCCTGGTCAGGGCGAGCTTCATCGACGGCAGCTGGCGCGAGGGGACGAGTGCGACCGAGGTCGTGGTCGACGACGTCACCGACGGCAGCGAGCTGGGTCGCTATCGCGCCGCAGGCGCCCAGGACGCCGCCGATGCGGTGGAGTGTGCCCGGGCCGCGTTCGCTCCCTGGGCCGCCACGCCCGTGGCCGAGCGCGCGGCCCTGCTTCGGCGGACCGCCGACGTGCTGGAGGGGCACGTCGAGGAGATCGCGCAGACCGCGGCCCGGGAGATCGGTACCCCGGTCGCGCAGGGCCGGGTGCGGCACGGCGACCTGGCAATCGCGGTGCTGCGCGACAACGCCGACCAGATCGAGAGGCTGGCCTGGGAGGAGCGACTCGGCAACTCCCTGGTGCTCCGCGAGCCGGCGGGCGTCGCGGTGGCGATCACCGCGTGGAACTTCCCGATCTACCAGCTGTGCACCAAGGTGGTCCCCGCCCTCGCGGCCGGCTGCACGGTCGTGGTCAAGCCGTCCGAGCTCACGCCGCTCACGGCCGTCGTCTTCGTCGAGGCCCTCGTCGAGGCCGGCCTGCCCGCCGGTGTCGCGAACCTGGTGATCGGCACCGGCCCGGAGGTCGGGGAGGCGCTGGTGGCCCACCCGGCGGTCGACGTGGTCAGCTTCACCGGGTCCACGGCGACCGGGGTCCGGATCTCCCAGGTCGCGGCTCCCGGTGTCAAGCGCGTCGCGCTGGAGCTGGGCGGCAAGTCGGCGTGCGTCCTGCTGGAGGACGCCGCCCTCGACGTGGCCGTTCCGCGCTTCCTGCTCGGCTGGCTCAACAACAGCGGACAGGCCTGCGCCGCTCTGTCCCGCCTGATCGTGCCCCGCAGTCGGCTCGCCGAAGTCGAGGCGGCGCTGCTCGCCGGCCTCGCCGACCTCCGGCTCGGGGACCCGCGTGAGGAGGACGCCGTGATCGGCCCGATGGTCTCGGAGGTCCAGCGCGCTCGGGTCACTGGCTACATCCGGACCGGGATCGAGGAGGGTGCACGGCTGCTCACCGGCGGCCCGGACCGGCCGGAGGGCTTCGCGTCCGGCCACTACGTCCGGCCGACCGTCTTCAGCGACGTGACCTCGCGGATGACGATCGCCCAGGACGAGATCTTCGGCCCGGTTGCCTGTGTGATCCCGGTGGATTCGGACGATGAGGCCGTCGCGGTCGCGAACGACACCCGCTACGGGCTCTCGGGCAGCGTCTGGTCGGCCTCGCCGGAGCGGGCACTGGCGGTGGCGCGGCGGATGCGCACCGGTCAGGTCGGGGTGAACGGCGGGGCCTGGAACATCCAGGCCCCCTTCGGCGGCTATCGGCACTCCGGCATCGGGCGCGAGGGCGGTCGCTACGGCCTGGACGAGTACCTCGAGATCAAGGCCGTCCAGCTGTGAGCGCCGGGATCGCCGTCCGCGCGGCGCTGCTGACCGAGACCCCGGGGGCGCTCGCGATCGAGGACCTGCGTGTCGACGACCTGCTCGAGCCCTCCGACGTCCGGGTCCGGGTGGTCGCCTCGGGGCTGTGCCAGAGCGACCTGCACGCGCTGAAGGGCACCCTGCCGACGCCGCTGCCGACGGTGCCAGGGCACGAGGTGGCGGGCTACGTCGAGGCTGTGGGCGTGGACGTCGCCCATGTCGAGGTAGGCGACTACGTCGTCGCCTGCCAGTCGATGTTCTGCCGGGCCTGTCGGGAGTGCCTGGTCGGTCGGACGTGGCTGTGCGAGCGCCGGTGGGCACTCGCCCGCCCGGACCGGAGCCGACCGCGCCTGCGGCGCGGCGCGGAGCCGGTCAGCCAACTGGCCGGCATCGGCGGCTTCGCCGAGCAGGTGCTGGTCCACGCCAGCGGGGTCGTGCGGATCCCCGAGGAGGTGCCGGCCGAGGTCGCCTGCCTGTTGGGCTGCGGGGTCATGACGGGCGTCGGCTCCGCGATCAACGGCGCCCGGATCCGTCCCGGCGAGACGGTCGCCGTGATCGGCTGCGGCGGGGTCGGTCTCAACGTCGTCCAGGGCGCCCGGCTCGCGGGGGCGGGGCAGATCGTGGCCGTGGACCTCAGCGCGGCGAAGCTCGACCTGGCCCGCCGCTTCGGTGCGACCCACGTGGTCGACGGCTCGGCGCCGGACGCCGTGACCGACGTGCGCGAGCTGACCGCGGGCGGCGCGGACCACGTCTTCGACGTCGTCGGCGTCCCGGCGACCCTGGCCGACGCGCTGCGGATGCTGCGGGCGGGGCGTACGGCTTACCTCGTCGGCGTGCCGCCGGCCGGCGTGAGTCTCGAGCTGCCCGGCCTCGACCTGCTGGTGCAGGCCAAGGGTGTGCAGGCACTGCTGATGGGGTCGAACCACTTCCACCGCGACATCCCGATGCTGGCGCGGCTCTACCTCGAGGGTCGCCTCGAGCTCGATGCCCTGGTCGCCGAGCGACTTCCCCTGGAGCGGGTGAACGAGGGCTTCGACCTGATGCGCGCGGGCGGTGCCGCCCGGGTCGTGCTCACCCTCGGCTGAGCGCCTCGCCGGTGGCGCGGGCCGCCCGGGTCACCAAGGGGGCGAACCTGGCAGCCGGTAGCTCGCCCCGACAGGCCACCGAGATGGCGGCGACGGGACCTCCGGGACCCAGGACGGGGCCGGCCAGCGAGCTGATCCGACTGGAGTTCGAGGAGGCCGACGAGTGCGCGAGACCACCCCGCTCGCGCACCCGTCGGAGCACCAGATGCAGGTCGTCGCCGTCGCTGAGCGGCACCGGTCGGGTCGGCGAGATCATCTGGTCGACCAGCTCCGGGGCGATGGCGGCCAGGAGTACCCGCCCGCTCACGGTGTCGGAGGCGACGATCCTCGCGCCCACCCGCGACGGCACGGTCGCCGATGCGGCCCCGCCCACCTTGTCGAGGTAGTGGACCGCGTCGCCCTCGAGGACCGAGAGGTGGACGACCGCCTCGGTGGCCAGGTGCAGCTCCGTGAGGTGCGGTGACGCCGCCGCCCGCAGTCGCTCCGTGTCGGCCTGGCGCACCGGGAGGCGCGGGCCCAGGCGATACCCCGGCGGGACGTGCTCGACCCAGCCCAGTCCGACCAGCTGGCGCAGCAGTCGGAACGCGGTGGACTGCGGTAGGCCGGTGATGCCCACGACGTCGTCGAGGAGCAGCCGTTCCGGCCCGTCGGCAAAGGCGTCCAGGACCTGCGTGACCCGCTCCAGCACCCCCGGGCGACGCCGTACGGCGCTGGAGGCAGGCCGTGCGGACGCGGTGCTCACCGTCGGTCGCGCTCGCTCACTGGGTGATCGTCCAGCCGCCGTCCACGGGCAGGAACACCCCGTTGACGTAGGCGCCGAGCGGCGAGAGCAGGAACAGGATCGCCATCGCCATGTCGTCGGGGGAGCCCATCCGGCCGAGGGGGATCCGCCCGAGGATCTGCTGGCCGTTCTCCGAGCTCGCGAAGCCGGCGAGCCGGGGGGTGTCAGTCATGCCTGGGGCCACCGCGTTGCTGCGGAACTCCCCGGCCCGGTGAGCGGCGAGGTGGCGGACGTAGCCCATCACGGCGGCCTTGGCGGCGGAGTACCAGTCGCTCTCCGTGCCGACGAGGTTGCCGGCCACCGAGGTCGTCGCGACCATCGCGGCACCGGCAGGCAGCCCCGAGGCGGCCCAGGTCTCGGTCATCCGCCGGACGCTGCCGACGCTGATCCGTACCGCCTCGTCGAACTCCAGCGGGATCGAGGACGGCGGCCCGGCGTTGTTGGCCAGGTAGCGGGCGGCGCCGAAGGTCTCGGCCAGTGCGGCGAACCCGTCGCGCACCGCCGTCTCGTCGGAGACGTCGCCCACCACGGTCATCACCTCGCCGCCGGCGCCCTCGATCTCCGCGGCGAGGGTCGCCAGCGGCTCGGCCTGCAGGTCCCAGGCGGAGACGCGCAGCCCCATCCGGGCCGCGTGGAGGGCCACGGCGCGGCCGATCCCCGAGGCGGCGCCGGTCACCAGCAGGGTGTCGCCGTGCTCGAAGCCGAAGTCGGCCCGGCTCTGCGTCGTGCGGTCCATGTCTGCTCCTTCGTCGTGGTATGGCCGGGACATCAGACGCCGTAGCCGCCGTCGACGTCGAGCTTCTGCCCGGTGATGAAGCCCGCCTTGTCGGAGGCCAGGAAGGCGACCGCCTCGGCGATGTCGACGGCGGTGCCGAAGGTGCGCAGCGGGATGTTCGAGCGGGCCACCTCGAGCGCCCGCTCGTCGAGGTCCCCGTTGGCGATGAGCCGCTCCGCCATCCCGTCGGTCAGCATGCCCGGGCCGACGCTGTTGACGCGGACCCCGAAGCGACCCTCCTCGGCTGCGAACCCGCGCACCAGGGCCTCGACCGCCGCCTTCGGCGCCGAGGACAGGCCGTCGCGGGTGGGGAAGCGCGAGGTGGCCGCGGTGGTCACGGCCGTCATCGACCCGCGGGTGGAGCGCAGCGTGGGCAGCAGAGCATGCATCAGGTTGAAGAACGCCTTGGCGTCGGCGTCGAGCTGCTGGGAGAACTGCTCGGGGCCGACGCGGGACAGGTGCACCATCGGCACGTGCGGCCCCGCCGCATGCACCGCCACGTCGACCTCGCCGGCCTCGCGGACCACGGCGCCGACCGCGCTGGCGACGGCCTCCCCGTCGGCGAGGTCGACCGTGCCGACGTGCACCACCTGCTCGCCGAGCTCCTCGAGGAGGGCGTCCGGCCGGGTACGACGGATCAGCAGCGCCAGGCGGTCTCCGTCAGCGGCGAGGCGCCGGCAGATCGCCTGCCCGAGGCCACCGCCAGCGCCCGTCACCAGCGCCAGCCGGGGGGCGTTCGTGGTCGTTCGCGGGTCGGTCATGGGGCGCCTCCAGAGGTGTCTTGACAGGTGTGATTCGAGTCATGTTAACGTCATCAAACTAGCAAGCGCTTGGTTTGCTCGTTGTGGAGGGATCAGGAATGAACAGACGTCTTATCGGATTGGTCGGGGGACTCGCGGGTCTCTCGATGGTGGCCGCCGGCTGCGCCGACGACGGTTCGGACAGCGCGGGCGGTGACGGTGGCGACTACCGCGTCGTCGTGCTCGGGGGCATCGGTGCCGAGGGTGTGCTGGCGGACAACGCGTCGACGTCCGTGCTCTCGGCCGAGGCCGGCGTGGACGCGGTCAACGACGCGGGCGGGATCGACGGTCGCAAGGTCGTCATCGACGTCATCGACGACCAGGCCGACCCGACCATCGCCGTCACCAAGCTGCGCGAGGCGATCGCCAAGGACAAGCCCGACCTGGTCCTCAACTCCGGTCCTTCCACCGTCGCCGATGCGACGCTGCCGATCCTGAAGCAGAACAACATCCTCTCCTTCAACATCGGCCCGACCGAGACCTCGGCCGACCCCGAGCAGTTCCCGCTCAACTTCGACCTCTCGGCCAGCGCCGGCGACCAGATCCGGTCGTACCTGCCGTACTTCGAGGAGAACGGCTACGAGAAGGTCGCGATCCTGCACGGCTCCAGCTCGTACGGCGAGGTCTTCGGCAAGCAGGCCGAGGAGATCTTCAGCGAAGGTGCGGAGGTCGTCGGGAACGAGGAGTATGACATCGCCGCGCTCGACATGACCCCGCAGCTCGAGGCGCTGAAGGGCCAGAACCCCGACGCCCTGGTGCTCGACGCGTACGGCGCCCCGCTGGGCTACGTCCTGAAGGGCATCGACAAGCTCGGCTGGGACGTCCCGATCATCGGCAACACCTCGGTGTCGGCGACGGGCCTGATCTCCACCGAGCCGCCCAGCGGTGTCCTCGGCACGAGCCAGGTCGCGAACCTGGTCATGCACGTCTACAACAGCACGGCGTTCGACCCCGAGGCGGCCGAGGTCGTCGACGCGGTCGAGCGGATGAAGGCGATCGGCGACATCAAGGCGACGCTGATCCTGGCCTACAACTACGACGCGCCGCTGCTCGTGCAGGCCGCCGCCGAGAAGGCCGGCTCGACCGACCCGGAGAAGCTGGCCGAGGCGCTCGAGGACCCGGCCGTCCAGGAGGCCGCGCCGACCGCGATCCTCTCGACGTACAACTTCACCGCCGAGCAGCACGACTCGCAGCCCACGCCGGAGGAGTTCGCCTTCATCCCGCCGTCGATCCTCAAGGACGGTCAGTTCCACCCGTAGCCAGCACGCAGCGGACGCATCCCCGTGCCGGGCCGGCGCACGCCGGCCCGGCACGGGGCCATCCCGACGGGTCACTGGTCACGGCCAGTGCTCGGACGAACGCTCGACGACCACGAGGAAACCCACCGTGACTCTCATCTGGGGCGGTCTCGCCCTCGGCGCCGTGTACGCACTGGTCGCCATCGGATACAACATCGTCTTCATCTCGTCGAAGACCTTCAACTTCGCCCAGGCCCAGCTCATGATGATCGGCGCGTTCGTGGCCTACTCCGGCCTGGTCACCTGGGACCTGGCCTGGCCGCTCGTGCTGCTGATGGCCGCGGGCGCGGTCGGGCTCGCCGCCGCCATCGAGGAGCGGATCGCCATCCGGCCCGTGAAGGACATGCACAACGTCCTGGTCACCACGCTCGGCGCCTCGATCTTCCTCGACGGCGTCGCCCAGCTGACCTGGGGCAGCCAGCCGCTCACGGTGCCCTTCTTCGGCGGGGACGAGGCCATGACGCTGCTGGGCGGCCGGGTCTACCCGGTGGAGCTCGCCCTGATCGCCCTGGCGATCGTGCTGGTCGTCGGGCTCACCCAGTACAGCCGGCGCTCCCTGACCGGCCTGGCCCTCCTCGGCATGTCCGAGGACCGGGAGGCGGCCCAGCTGCGCGGGGTGAACGTGCGCCAGCTGGCGTTCGCCGCCTTCGTGGCGGCGGGCCTGATCGCCGGCGCGGTCGGGCTCTTCGTCGGCCCCAAGACCTTCGCGGTCTCGACGCTCGGCGCCGCGCTGGCGCTGAAGGGCTTCGTGGTGCTGGCGATCGGCGGCTTCGGCTCCATGGAGGGGGTGCTGGTCGGCGGTGCGCTGGTCGGTCTGGCGGAGGCCTTCGCAGCCCGCTACTGGGGTGGCGAGTACGCCAACCTCACCGTGTTCCTGATCCTGATCGCGGTGCTCATGCTCAGACCCGCCGGCCTGTTCGTCCGTGCCAAGGAGAGGGTGGTCTGAGATGACGCTCGCACGCCGCCTCGAGGGCAAGCCGCTGTGGCTGGTGCCCCTCGCCCTCGGAATCCTGCTCATCCTCGTGCCCCACCTGGGGCTCGAGTTCTCGATCGTCCGCCAGCTCCAGCTGGCCATGATCCTCGCGCTCCTGGTGAGCGGCCTGAACCTCAGCCTCGGCTTCGCCGGCGAGTTGGCCATGGGCCAGGTCGCGATGTACGCCGGGGGCGCCTACACGGCCGGGATGCTCTCCCGCGCCGGGCACACCGACATCCTGCTTCAGCTCCTGGCCGGGGGCGCCGTCGCGCTCGTGGTCGGGATCGTGACCGGCGTACCCGGTCTGCGCCTGGGCAGCTGGTCGCTGGCCATGACGTCGTTCTTCCTGGTCCTGCTCCTGCCGGACGTGCTGTCGATCTTCCGCGAGGACACCGGCGGCCGGAACGGGCTGACCGGCATCCTCAGCCCGACGCTCTTCGGCCACCTGCTCGACCCCGACGAGTACTTCATGGTCATCGCCGTCGTCACGGTCCTGTGGTTCGCGGTGATGCGCAACATTGTCGTCTCGCGCCACGGCACCGCGCTGCGGGTGCTCAAGCAGAGCCCCGTGCTCGCCCGGTCGATGGGCATCAACGTGTTCCGGATGAAGCTGCTGGCCTACGCCCTCGGGGCGGTGCCGGCCGGCCTCGCCGGTGCCCTCTTCGCCAGCCTCGACCTGTACGTCTCCCCGGAGGCGTTCGCCTTCGGCGTCGCGACGACCATCCTGGCCGCCTCCGTGCTCGGCGGCTCCGCGAGCGTGTACGGCGCCGTGGTCGGTGCGTTCATCCTGCAGTTCGGGCTCAACGCGTCGACCGACTTCCAGACCTACTCGCTGCTGGTCACCGGGGCGTTCCTCATCATCGGCGGCGTCCTGCTGACCGGCGGGCTCGCCGGACTCGCCCGGGCGCTGTGGAAGCGGATCACCCACGGCGGCCAGCCGGGGACCCCGAGCGACGACGCGCTGACCGCGAAGATGCCTCCGGTGCCCGGACAGAAGCTGGTCGTCCAGGGCATCTCGAAGGCCTTCGGCGGCAATCAGGCGCTCTCCCAGGTCGACCTCACGGCCGAGCCGGGCCGCGTCACGGCGCTGATCGGCCCCAACGGCTCGGGCAAGACGACCCTGCTGAACATGATCTGCGGGTTCTACAAGACCGACGAGGGCCGCATCAGCCTCGACGGCCGGGAGCTCCAGGGTTTCGGGTCCGACAAGGTGGCCCGGGCCGGGGTCGCCCGTACCTTCCAGACGCCCAACATCCCCGAGGGCATCACGGTGCGCGAGGCCGTGATGGCCGGGCGCTACTCCGGTCACCGGGCCACGGTCATCGAGGCGGTGCTGCGGCTCCCGCGCTACCGCCGGGTACGCCGGGAGGACCTCGCCGAGGCCGACCGGGTGCTCGACATGGTCGGCATCCGGCACCTCGAGGACGTCGAGGCGGTGGCCCTGCCGCTCGGCCAGCGACGACTGCTCGAGGTCGCCCGCTGCCTGATCAGCAACCCGGGCGTCCTGCTGCTCGACGAGGTCGCCTCGGGTCTCGACGAGGACGAGGTGCAGCGGCTCGCGGACATGATCCGCCGGGTCCGCGACGCGGGCGGCACGGTGCTGCTCGTCGAGCACAACTTCCAGCTCGTCCTCTCGCTCGCCGACGAGATCGTCGCGCTGGCCCACGGGCAGCTGATGGCCCGGGGCACGCCCGAGGAGATCGAGAACAACCCGCGGGTGATGAGCGAGTACCTCGGGGTGGACCCGGACGCCCACCAGGGCGGTCCGGCCACCATGGCCGACGTGATCGACGGGCACACCCCCGTCGGAGCAGGAGACGACAAGTGAGTGCAGCAGCCGAACAGCCCCTCCTGAAGGTCGACTCGCTGGCCACCGGCTACGGCGACCTGCGGGTCGTCTGGGACGCCTCGTTCGAGGTCCGCGCCGGCGAGATCACCGTGCTGCTCGGCCGCAACGGAGCGGGCAAGACGACGACGTTGCGTGCCCTCACGGGCCTCAACAAGGTCGCCGGCGGCGAGGTGGTCCTCCACGGCGAGAACATCAACAAGGTCGCGCCGCACCTGCGGGTGCGCAAGGGCATGGCCTACGTGCAGGAGGGCAAGCGCGTCTTCCACGGGCAGACGATCGAGCAGAACCTGCTGCTCGGCGGCTACCCCCGCAAGGTCAAGCGGGCCGCCCTGCGCGAGGAGGTGGAGCGGATCTACGAGCTGTTCCCCATCCTCGGCTCGAAGCGCGCGCAGCTGGCGTCGACCATGTCCGGCGGCCAGCAGCAGATGCTCGCGATCGGCCAGGCGCTGATGTCCAAGCCGAGCCTGCTGCTCCTCGACGAGCCGTCCGGCGGTCTCGCCCCGGTCATCGTCGGCGAGGTGATGGACCGGGTGCACCAGCTGAAGGAGACGGGGCTCGGGATCCTGCTGGTCGAGCAGGCCGTCGAGGCATCCTTCGCCATCGCCGACCACGTCACCGTCCTCGACATGGGGCGCAACGTGCTCTCGCAGCGTGCCTCCGAGGTCAGCGACATCACGGTGTTGCAGGACGCCTACTTCGGGCGTACGACGGCCGCGCCGCCGGCCTGAGCGACACCGCCACGACGAGGGGCCTCGACCGCGGAGCGATCCGCGGGCGAGGCCCCTCGTCGTGTCCGGCTCAGCGGTGGGCGGAGATCCGCTGGGTGTGGATGAAGTCCAGGTGCAGCTCGCGCCGGCGGAACCGCCACGCGCCCGCCTCGAGGACGTAGGTGTCGTCGTAGTGCAGGTGCCAGACCACGTCCCGCTCGCCGTCGAGGTGGTGCGCCACGCAGGCGACCCGGCCGGTGGCGCGGGTGTCGTCGAGGGCGTCGTACACCTCGCCGACGAGCTGGTGCGAAGTCAGCGTGAGCCCGGAGAGGACGGCCAGGTGCTCGGTGATGGCCGCGCGCCCGCGCAGCTCCAGGTGCGGCTCGAGGCGCTCCGGCGGGGTCGGTACGACGAGCTCGCCGTCCTCGGTGAACAGCGCGGCCAGCTCCTCGGTGCGGCGCTGGTCGGCCAGGGCGGCGTACCGGTGCACGAGGTCGCCGAGGGCGACCCGCAGGTGCTCAGGCATGGTCGGCCACCTGCTCGAGCGCGGCGCCGTCCGCCCAGCTGTCGAGGTGGCGCTGCAGGATCGGCGGGATGGCCGTCGCCGACCCGTCGGGCGTCACCGTCACAACGGTGATCAGCGCCTTCGCGACGAGTACGCCGTCGCTGGTGCGGACCATGTGGTGCAGCATGTCGAAGGAGCCGCGGCCGACCCGGCCCAGGCGCAGCTCGATCCGGATCTCGTCGAAGAGGCCGACCGGCACCAGGTAGTCGCACTCGGTGTGGCAGGTGACCGACCAGAAGCCGTGCCGCTCGCTGAGCTGGTCCTGGCGCAGGCCGTTGAGGAAGAACCACTCGCTCTGCATCCGCTCCATCCACGGGAACCAGGCGGCGTAGTAGAGGATCCCGGCCGGGTCGGTGTCGGCGTAGCTGAGCCGGAAGGTCTGCGAGTGCAGGGCGGGCGTGTCGGGGGTCGTGGGCATGGCTCTCCTCAGGCGTGCAACGGGAAGTTGGTCCACCCCTTGCCGTCGACCCGGGCGTACCACCCGGAGGCGGCCAGGGTGCCGCCGTCGACGGGGATGGTGTGACCGGTCAGGTACGACGCGGCGTCGGAGGTGAGGAACTCGATCACGGCGGCGTACTCCTCGACGTGGCCGAAGCGGCCCATCGGCACCCAGGTGGGGATCAACGCCGGGTCCTTGCCGTTGAGCATCGCCGCGGCCGGGGTCTGCTGGCTGTCGGCCAGGTCGGGCGCGATCGCGTTGACGCGGATGCCGTGGCGGCCCACCTCGACGGCCAGGCTCTTGGTGAAGGCCGAGACGCCGGCGTTGTACGCCGAGTAGACGGCGTGGCCGGGGATCCCGCGGAACGCCTCGACGGTCGAGTTGTTCACGATGGCCGCGCCGCCGCCCTGCTCGATGAGGTGGGGGAGCGCCGCGTGGGTCAGGCGCAGCACGTGCAGCAGGTTGAGCTCGTGCAGCCGCTCCCACTGCTCGGGCCTGCTGCGCAGGAAGTCCTTGGACGCCGGTCGGAAGTCGCCGACGTTGTTGACCAGGACGTCGATGCGCCCGGTGATCCCGAGCGCGGTCTCCACCACCTGCGCCACGACGTCGTGCTCGACGATGTCGCCCACGACGACGACGCACTCGCCGCCCTCGGCCACGATCGCGTCCCGCGTGGCGGCTGCCGCGTCGCCGTCGATGTCGTTGAGCACCACGGTGTCCCCGCGGGCCGCGAGCCGCCGCGACGTGGCCCCGCCGATCCCGAGCGCCCCGCCACTGACAATGCTCACTCTGCTCATGTCTGGCAACCTAGCACTTGGTTGGTTTCCGAGCCACGGGTCGAGCCCGACTCCCGTCTCACCGGGTTTCGAGGCTCGCTCCGCTCGCACCTCAACCAGCGTCAGGTGAGCGACGCTGGTTGAGGTGCGAAGGACGGAGTCCTGAGCCTCGAAACCCAGTGGGCCGGGAGTCGGCCCTGGTCGCCGTTGCTTCTCGGGCTGCGGGGGTTTCGAGGCTCGCTCCGCTCGCACCTCAACCAGCGGCGAGTGACGCTGGTTGAGGTGCGAAGGACGGAGTCCTGAGCCTCGAAACCCAGTGGGTCGAGAGTCGGCGTCGATTGCTGCGGTCTCGTACCTCGCCGGGTTTCGAGGCTCGCTCCGCTCGCACCTCAACCAGCGACCCTCGCCGCTGCGCTCGCACCTCGACCAGCGTCGGGTGAGTGACGCTGGTTGAGGTGCGAAGGCCCCCCGGGCCTGAGCCTCGAAACCCGGTGGGTCGAGAGTCGGCGTAGGGTCGGCTACAGGTCGCCGGCGATCTCCATCAGGGCGTGCAGCTGCTCGCGGTAGTCCTCGACGCCGGTGGCGGCGAGCTTGACGGAGGCGATGGTGGCGCCGGCGTCGGCGAGCTCGGTCAGGGCGGCGAGCGTCGCGTCGGGGGCGGCGGTGGGCTGCAGTGGGGTGGCGGGGCTCAGGGCGACGTCGAAGCCCTCGGGGATCGGAGCCGAGGCGAGCAGCCGGCCGAGCTCCTCGGGTGAGAGACCGAAAGGCACCCATCCGTTGCCGAGCTCGACCGCACGTCGCAGCGAGCGGCGGGTCCGGCCGCCGATCCACAGTGGCACCTCGTCCTGGACGGCGTGCGGCTCGACCACGACGCCGTCGAAGTCGAAGTGCGGACCGTGGTACGCCGGCTCCGCGCGGGACAGGCTCGCCCGCAGGGCGCGGAGCGCGTCGTCGGCGATGTCGCCGCGGCCCTGGAAGGTCGCGCCGAGCAGCTCGAACTCCTCCTCCAGGCTGCCCACGCCGAGGCCGAGGATCAGCCGGCCGCCGCTGACCACGTCGAGCGTCCCGTACCGCTTGGCGATCTCGAGCGGGTGGTGGTAGCCGAGCACCAGCACCTGGGTGGCGAAGCGGATCCGGGTGGTGCGGGCGGCGAGGTAGCCGAAGGTCGCCAGCGGGTCCCAGTAGGTGCCCCCGCGCACCTCCGCGACCGGGGCCGGTACGACGACGTGCTCACTGCACGTCACATGGTCGTAGCCCAGCCGGTCGGCGTCCTCGACGATCGCAGCGAGCTCGGCGATCCCCGCGTCCCGCTCCCAGGGGCTGAAGGTGCCGGGTAGCGCGACGACGATCGGACTGTTGATGGCGAGTCTCACTGCGCGGCTCCCGGGACGGCTCTTCCTGTACGGTGGAGCAACCTAGCACTTGTTTGGTACCACCCCGGGGCACTCCCCGTCGCAGAGAAGAGGCAGACCCATGGCGTTCACCATCGACCTGACCGACCAGGTCGTGCTGGTCACCGGCGGCGCGCGCGGCGTCGGAGACGGCATCGTGCGGACCTACCTGGCGGCCGGCGCGCACGTCGAGATCTGCGGCCGCAGCACGCCCGAGAGCCTGACCGAGGTCGACGGACGCAGCCCGCACTTCAGCGCGGTGGACGTCCGCGAGGCCGACCAGGTCTCCGCCTGGATCGAGGACGTCGCGGCCCGCCGCGGCCGGATCGACGTCGTGGTCAACAACGCCGGCGGGGCGCCGTTCTCGGACTTCGCCGCGGGCTCGCCGCGCTTCCACGCCAAGATCAACGACCTCAACTTCATGTCCGCGGTGCACGTCATGCACGCGGCGTATCCGCACCTGAAGCAGGCCGAGCACGGCGTGGTCGTCAACATCACCTCGATCTCGGCGCGTCGGCCCAGCCCCGGCACCGCCGTGTACGGCGCGGCGAAGGCCGCCCTGGAGAGCCTGACCGGCAGCCTCGCCGTCGAGTGGGCGCCCGACGTCCGGGTCAACGCCGTCAGCTGCGGCCTGGTGGCGACGCCCGGCTCGGTCGACCACTACGGCGACGCGGAGCAGTTCGCCAAGGTGGCCGCCACGATCCCGCGCGGGGTGCTCGCCACGCCCGAGGAGATCGGCCAGGCCTGCCTGCTGCTGACCTCCCCGCTGGCCAGCCACATCACCGGCGCGGTGCTCGACGTCGACGGCGGCGGCGAGTGGCCCGCCTTCCTCCAGCACACCCCCAACGCCTGACCCGTCAGCCCAACCACAGGAGCACCCGTGCCCGAAGCAGTCATCGTCTCCGCCGCCCGGTCCCCGATCGGCCGCGCCTTCAAGGGATCGCTGAAGGACCTGCGCCCCGACGACCTCGGCGCCCAGATCGTCGAGGCGGCGCTGGACGCCGTACCCGCCCTGGACCGCACGACGGTCGAGGACCTGATGCTGGGCTGCGCCCAGCCCGCCGGCGAGCAGGCCTACAACCTGGGCCGCATGGTCGCCCTCCGGCTCGGCCTGGACGGCGTGCCCGGCACCACCGTGCACCGCTACTGCGCCTCGTCGCTGCAGACGACCCGGATGGCCCTGCACGCCATCCGCGCCGGCGAGGGCGACGTCTTCGTCTCGGCCGGGGTCGAGTGCGTCTCGCGCTTCGCTCAGGGCAAGTCCGACGGGATGCCCGACACCCGCAACCCGATCTACGCCGACGCCGCCGAGCGCGGCAAAGAGCGCGTCGAGCGGGGCGAGCCGTGGGTCGACCCGCGCACCCAGGGCCTCGTGCCCGACGTCTACCTCGCGATGGGCGAGACGGCCGAGAACGTCGCGCAGCTCTTCGACGTCTCGCGCAGCGCCCAGGACGAGTACGCCGTCCGCAGCCAGAACCTGGCCGAGGCCGCGGCCGACCGGGGCTTCTGGAAGACCGACATCACGCCGGTCGTGCTGGCCGACGGCACCGTGGTCGACACCGACGACGGGCCGCGCCGGGGCGTGAAGCTGGAGAAGGTCGCCTCGATGGACCCGGTCTTCCGTCCCGACGGAACCGTCACGGCCGCCAACTGCTGCCCGCTCAACGACGGCGCGGCGGCGCTGGTGATCATGAGCGACACCCGCGCCAAGGAGCTGGGGATCACCCCGCTCGCCCGGATCGTGGCGTCCGGCGTGTCCGCGCTCAGCCCCGAGATCATGGGCATGGGCCCGGTCGAGGCGAGCCGGCAGGCCGTCGCCCGCGCGGGTCTCTCGATCTCGGACATCGACCTGGTCGAGATGAACGAGGCCTTCGCGGCCCAGGTGCTGCCCTCGATCGACCAGCTCGGCCTCGACCTGGACCGGGTCAACGTCAACGGCGGGGCGATCGCGCTCGGGCACCCGTTCGGGTCGACCGGTGCGCGGATGGCGACCACCCTGATCCACGGCCTGCAGGAGCGCGACGCCCAGTTCGGCCTGGAGACGATGTGCGCGGCCGGCGGCCAGGGCATGGCCCTGGTGCTCGAGCGCCTGAGCTGAGCACTCCGACTCGAGCGACGAGGCCCCGTCCGGCACTGCCGGACGGGGCCTCTCGTCGTGGTGGTCAGGCCTCGGCCCGCAGGTCCTTCTTGAGGATCTTGCCGCTGGCGTTGCGGGGGAACTCGCCGATCGCCACGAACTCCCGCGGCACCTTGAAGTTGGCCAGTCGCTCCCGGCAGTACGCCGTCAGCGCGGCCTCGTCGATCGTCGCACCGGGGCGCAGCGCGAGGTACGCCCGGCCGAGCGCGCCCATCCGCTCGTCGTCGACGCCGATCACGGCCGCCTCCACGATGTCGGGGTGGCTGCACAGCACGCTCTCCACCTCGGCCGGGTAGACGTTGAAGCCGCCGACGATGAACATGTCCTTGATCCGGTCGGTGATCTTCAGGCAGCCGTGCTCGTCGAGTCGGCCGATGTCCCCGGTGTGGAACCAGCGGTCCGCGTCCACGACCGCCGCGGTCGCCGCCTCGTCCTCGAAGTAGCCGAGCATCACGTTGTCGCCGCGCAGCAGGATCTCCCCGTCGGTGCCGACGGGCAGGTCGTTCCCCTCGGGGTCGACGATCCGGATCTCGATGCCGGGGCAGGCCGGCCCGGTGGTCTCCGCGACGTGGCGGGGGTCCTCGCCCGGGCGCGACTGGGTGGCGACCACGCACTCGGTGAGCCCGTAGGCCTGCGCGACGGTCTCGAAGCCGAGGATGTCGAGCATCTGCTCGAAGAGGGTCTCGGGCACCGAGGCCGCCCCGGCGATGGCGAAGCGCAGCGAGGAGAGGTCGAACTCGCTGAGCCGCGGGTGGTTGATCAGGGTCAGGAAGATCGTCGGCGCCCCCGGCAGCACGGTGATCCGCTCGCGCTCGACGAGCTGCATCAGGCCCACCGGGTCGAAGGTGAGCACGGGGTGGATCGACGTACCGGCGCAGAGGGCGGCGATGACGCCCGCCTTGTAGCCGAAGCCGTGGAAGAACGGGTTCACGATGGCGTACCGGTCCGCCTCCGACAGCGAGGCGCCCGTGGCCCAGACGTCGGCCACGCCGATGGTCTGCCGGTGCGCGCTCATCACGCCCTTGGGGATCCCGGTCGTGCCGGAGGTGAAGAGGATGTCGCAGACGGTGTCCGGGGTGACCGTCGCCTCGGCCTCGGCGAGCTGCTCGGCCGAGACCCGGTCCGCGCCGGCCAGGAACTCCGCCCAGCCCACCGTGCCCGGGCTGCCGCCGGAGTCGAGGTCGACCACGGTGTGCAGGTGCGGGAGCCCGGCGACGGGGTGGTCGCCGGCTGGCGCCTCGGGCTCGGCGGACTGCGCCAGCATCGAGAGGTAGTCCGCGCCGAGGAAGCCGTTGCAGAGCACCAGCACGCTGGCGCGCGCCCGGTCGAGCACCGTCCGGGCCTCGTGCCCGCGGTAGCGGGTGTTGAGCGGGACGACGGAGGCGCCGACGACCTGGGCGCCGAGCAGGGCGAGGATGAACTCGCCGCGGTTGGGAGCCCAGATGGCGACCCGGTCGCCGGGCCGTACGCCGGCGGCCAGGTAGGCCCGTGCGGTCCGGCGCGCCTCGACGGCCAGCTCGCCGTACGACAGCCGGAGATCGCCGTCGACGATGGCGGGACTGGCGCCGAACCTCGCGGCGCCGTGGTCGAGGAGGGCGGGAACGGTCAGTGGCGTGGACAACGGATCTCCTTATTAAGCAAGTGCTTGTTCGGTAGCCTAGAGGCACCCGCGTCGCCCCCGAAGGGCTCCAGCGGTAAGAATGAGGTGTCGGCGCTCAGGTCGCCACCCAACGGAACGGAGACGGCGATGGCGTCGCAGGGTCAGGAGAAGGCACGCAAACGCGGCCAGGGGACGGGCAAGGGGTCGGCGCGCCGTACCCAGCTGCTCTCCATCGCCGCCGAGCTCTTCGCCACCAGGGGCTACTCGCAGACGACGGTGCGCGACATCGCGGACGAGGCCGGCATCCTCTCCGGCAGTCTCTACCACCACTTCGACTCCAAGGAGGCGATGCTGGAGGAGATCCTGCGCCAGTTCATGGACGGGCTGCTGTCGCGCTTCACGGCGATCGTCGAGGGCAGCGCGAACCCGCGCGAGACGCTCGACGAGCTGATCCGGGCGTCCTTCGCCACGATCCACGCCGAGTCCCACGCCGTCGCGCTCTACCAGAACGAGGCGGCCCTGCTGAACCACGTTCCCGAGTTCGAGTTCGTCCCGAAGACCGGCCGCGCGGTCGAGGCCGTGTGGCTCAACGTGCTCGTGGCCGGCCGGGAGTCCGGCGACTTCCGCCAGGACCTCGACAGCAACATCGTCTACCGCTTCATCCGGGACACGGTGTGGGCCTCCGTGCGCTGGTACAACCCGCGCGGCAAGCTTCAGCACGAGAAGGTCGCCGACCAGTTCATCACCCTGCTGCACGGAGGCCTGCTCGCCCGCTAGTGGCGCGCCACTAGACCCGGACCTCGCGGTCGCGCAGGCCGCGGGGGTCGATGGTCCGGATGAGCTCGAGCTCGTGCTCGTCGGGCACCCGCGTGGTGACCGCCTGCGACACGTCGATGTCGAACCCGGTCGCCTCGCGGACCTGCTCCGCACTCACGCCGGGGTGCAGCGAGCGCACCTTCAACAGACCCTCGGCGTCGTAGTCGAGGACGGCCAGGTCGGTCACCACGACGCCCAGGTCGTGGAAGCGCAGCGACGAGCTGGTGTGGGCGCGCGCCCGGTCGTGGCCGACCCCGCAGACCACGTCGACCTGCTCGACGAAGACCCGGCTGGTGTGGCTGGAGACCCAGTAGTCGACGCGGTGGTTGACGGTGTTGCCCGGCGCCCCGCGGACCCCGATGAGCTGCCGCTTCGGCCGGCGCCAGTCGCCGATCGAGGAGATGTTGTGGTTGCCGTACCGGTCGATCTGGCTGGCGCCCATCATGCTGTGCCGTCGGCCGGTGCTGAGGATGTCGAAGATCTGCCCGAACGGCACCCAGCTCTCGATGGTCCCGCCGGCCTGCGCGCTGGCTCCCAAGGGCGGCGGCTCCGCCATCAGGAAGCACTCGCCGTCGGTGAGCACCAGGTCGGGGGAGTGGGTGAGCCGCGCGAGCCGGGCGCTGATGGAGGGCACGATGCCCACCGCGTGCGCGAGGACCTCGCCGGAGTCGCGCCAGGCGTCGCTGCATGCGGTCACGCAGACCTCGGCCCGGGTGATGTCGGTGGTGGTCGTCATGCCCTCTCCTCGGATGCGGCGGTGTGGAAGTCGCGGACGGCCTGCTGGTACGACGCCTCGTCGCCGGCCAGGAAGGCCTGCTCGAACTCCTGCCAGGCGGCGGCGTCGCGGGCCGCGGTCGCGTAGTGCTTCTGGAACTTCTCGTCGCGGTCGTAGTCCGGCACGCAGCTGGTGAAGTGGGCGCCCCGCGGCGTCTCGACGACCCCGGAGACGTACATCCGGTTGATGACCATCGTCTGGAACGGGTGGTCGCTGAGCTCGCTGGTCTCGACGATCTTCTCGACCGACATGATCGTGCGCTCCGAGGCCCGCGAGAACAGGTCGTCGAAGTACGGGTCCGGGCCGAGGTACTGGCCGTTGCCGTGGACGTCGCCGCGGTTCATGTGGATCAGCGAGACGTCCATCCGGACGCCGGGCACGGCGACGTACACGTCGTCGTCGTACGGCGAGGCGACCGTCTTCAGGTCGGGGTTCATGGTCAGCACGTCGCTCTCCAGGCCCGCCCGGCTGGGCAGGAAGGAGAGGCGGCTGGCGCCCGCGCGCAGGGCGGCCACGAACATGCCCTCGTCGTACTCGGCCGACTCGATGCTCGCGGACTCGCGGGCGGCCTGGAAGTGCGGGTCGAGCGGGATCGAGTCGAGCGAGACGAAGCCGTAGATGATCTTGCGCACCTTGCCGGCGGCGCAGAGCAGGCCGACCTCGGGTCCGCCCAGGGTGACCAGGGTCAGGTCGGTGACGTCGCTGCGCAGCAGCTGGCGGACCAGGGCCATCGGCTTCCGCCGCGATCCCCAGCCACCGATCCCGACCGTCATGCCGGACTCGATGTGGTGGGGAAGGTCCTCCAGCGACAGGGTCTTGTCGCTCATCTGTGCCTCCTTGTAAACCTAGCGCTTGTTTGGGTACGTTAGCAGGGAACTCGATCCGAACGGGGAGCAGCACATGTGTGAGCACGCGGTGGTGACCGGCGGGGCGAGCGGGATCGGAGCGGCCGTCGTTGCCCGGCTGCTGGAGCGCGGCGTCCGCGTCACGGTGCTCGACCTCGCCGAGCCGGCGGACGACGGTGAGCAGCTCCGGCACGCCTCGCTGGACGTCACCGACACCGAGGCGGTCGAGGCCGCGATGGCCCAGGCCCGGGAGGCGTTCGGTCCGGTGACCCGGCTGGTCACCTCCCACGGGATCCGCGGCGCCTACGTGCCGGCCCTGGAACTCGATGCCGCCCAGATGAACCGGGTGCTCGGCGTCCACGTCGTCGGCACCCTGCTGGTGGCCAACGCGATGGCCCGCCAGGTCCGCGACGCGGGCGCGACGGGGGCGGTGGTGACGATCTCCTCCACGACGGCGTACGGCGGCTGGGTCAACCAGGCCGACTACGGCGTCGCCAAGGCTGCCGTGAGCCAGCTGACCCAGAACCTCGCGATCGAATGGGCGCCGCTGGGCATCCGGGTCAACAGCGTCGCTCCCGGCCACACGCTCACGCCGATGGTGCAGCAGATGATCGACCAGGGGTACGACGTCTCGGCGACGAAGGCTCGCACCCCGCTCGGCCGGCTCGCCACGCCCGACGAGATGGCGGGGGCGATCGAGCACCTGCTGATGGACGCGACGTTCACCACCGGCGTGTGCGTGCCGGTCGACGGTGGCTGGACGTCGGTGGGCAAGTGACCGTCCACCGGCGGCTCGGCGACCTCGAGCTCTTCCCGCTGGGCATGGGCGCGATGACCCTCACCCAGGTCGAGGGGGTCGACGAGGCTCGGGCGACGCGCGCGGTGCACGCGGCCCTCGACGCGGGGATCCGGCTCTTCGACACCGCCGACGTCTACGGCCCGATCGGGGCCTACGGGATCAACGAGCTCGCGCTGACGAAGGCGCTGCGCTCGTGGTCGGGCTCGCTGGACGACGTCGTGGTGGCCACCAAGGGCGGGCACACCCGCGACGGCCTCACCTGGTGGATCGACGGCAGTGCCGAGCACCTGGCGAAGGCCTGCCGTGACTCGCTGCGGCGCCTGGGCGTCGACTCGATCTCGCTCTACCAGCACCACCGGCCCGACCCGCGACGGCCGTACGCCGAGTCGATGGAGGCGTTGAAGAAGCTCCACGACGAGGGCCTGGTCCAACGGGTCGGGATCTCCAACGCCGGCGTCGAGCAGATCCGCGCCGCCGTCGACATCCTCGGCCCGGCGCTGGTCTCGGTGCAGAACGAGCTGTCGCCGCTCGTGCGTGAGCACTTGCCCGAGGTCGCGCTCTGCGAGGAGCTCGGCCTGGCCTTCCTCGCCTACAGCCCGTTCGGCGGCATGCGGGAGGCCAAGGCGCTGGGTTCGCAGGTCGCGGACTTCGCCGCGGTCGCGGAGGACCGCGGGGTCAGCCCGCAGCAGGTCGCCCTGGCCTGGCTGCTCGCGATCTCACCGTGCGTGATCCCGATCCCGGGCGCGAGCCGGCCCGAGTCGGTGCTCGACTCGGTGCGCGGAGTGGACCTGGTGCTCGACCCCGAGGAGCTGGCCCGCCTGCAGGGTTCCGTCGACAGCCACATCTGACCGTCACATCTGACAGCGACATCCGACAGCGCTCCCGCCCCGCCGCGGCGAGCGGCGAGCGAACGACGCGCCGACCGGCGCAGCGGAGGAGAAGCCATGGGTTCCGGAGCACGACCGCAGATGAAGCTGGTGCTGTTCGCCCAGGGGGTGGGGGTCGCGCAGTCCGTGTGGCGCTCGCCGCGGACCCAGCCGGAGCGGCTGCACTCGCTGGGCTACTGGGCAGAGCTGGCCCAGCTCGCCGAGGCCGGCCGGTTCGACGCGTTCTTCATCGCCGACACGCTCAACCTGAGCCCCTCGATCACCACGGACGCCATCACCCGCCCGGACCCGGTCGCGCTGCTCTCCGCGCTGTCCGCCGTCACGTCGCGGATCGGTCTGGTCGGCACGAGCTCGACGACGTACAACGACCCCTTCACCGTCGCGCGGCAGTTCGCGACCCTCGACCACCTCAGCGAGGGCCGGGCCGGGTGGAATGTGGTCACGACCGCCATCGCCGCGGCGGCGGCCAACCACGGCAGCACCGACCTCCCGGACCACGGCGACCGCTACCAGCGCGCCGAGGAGTTCGTCGACGTCGTGACGGCGCTGTGGGAGGCCTGGGACGAGCACGCCGTCGTGGCCGATCGCGCCTCCGGTGTGTACGCCGACGGCGACCTGGTCCGGTCCATCGACCACCACGGCGACCACTTCCACGTGCGGGGGCCGCTCAACGTCCCCCGTTCCCCGCAGGGCCGGCTCCCGCTGGCCCAGGCCGGCTCGTCCGGCCCCGGGATGGACCTCGGCGCGCGGGTGGGCAACCTGCTCTTCACCACCCAGGTGGACCTGGAGCAGTCGCAGGCCTTCGTCGCGGACGTCAAGCGGCGAGCGGCGGGCTTCGGCAGGAACCCGGACCACGTGAAGGTCCTGCCCGGTCTCACTCCCATCCTCGGGCGCACCGAGGCGGCGGCCAGGGAGCTCGCCGAGGAGCTCGGCTCCCACGTGGGCGAGCAGGCGACCCTGCAGTTCCTCCAGCAGTCGTTCGGCGGAGTCGACCTCAGCGGTCACGACCTCGACGCGCCGTTCCCGGACATCCGGTCCCAGCTCCCGGCCCACGCCAGCGTCTCCCGCCCGGAGCTGTTCATCCGCACGGCGCTGTCCGAGGGGCTCACGCTGCGGCAGATGGTGCAGCGGATCGGGCTCAGCATCGGGCACCGGTCGTTCGTCGGCACGCCCGACCAGCTCGCCGACGAGATGGAGCGGTGGTTCACCGCCGGCGGTGCCGACGGCTTCGTGATCCTGCCCGCCGACCTGCCGGTGGGCTTCGCCGACTTCGTCGAGGAGGTCGTGCCCCGGCTCCAGGCCCGTGGCCTGTTCCGCAGCGAGTACCGCGGGCGCACCCTGTGGGAGCACCTCGATGACTGAGCAGCCGATGGTCGACCAGCAGCAGCTCCGCCAGGTGCTCGGGCACTACCCGACCGGCGTCACGGTGATCACGGCGGTCGACGAGCACGGCGAGCCGAGCGGGATGGTGCTGGGCTCGTTCACCTCGGTCTCGCTGGACCCGCCGCTGGTGGCGTACCTGCCGCAGAAGACGTCGAGCAGCTACGCGCGGCTGCGTTCCTCGACCTCGTTCTGCGTCAACGTCCTCTCCGTGGACCAGGAGGAGCTGTGCCGCCGGTTCGCCTCCAAGGCCGACGACAAGTTCAGGGACGTCGCGTGGCGGCCCGCGCCGGGCGGTGCGCCCGTCCTCGAGGGTGCCCTGGCCTGGCTCGACTGCGAGGTGGCCCGGACCGTCGACGCGGGCGACCACGACATCGTGCTCGGTCGGGTGCGCGACCTCGGGCTGCAGGGGCCGGGCTCGCCGCTGCTGTTCTTCCAGGGCGGGTACGGCGGCTTCGACCCGGGCACGCTGGTGGCGCCGTACGCCGCCGACCTGCGCGACCAGCTGCGGGTCGCGGACCTGTCGCGCGGGCCGATGGAGCGGATCGCCCACGAGCTGGGACTCGAGTGCTACGCGCAGGCCGTGGTCGGCGGCGACCTGGTCATCATGGCGGGAGCGGGGCTCTCGGCGGGCTCGTACCGGGCTCACGTCGGTCGCCGGCTCCCGTTCGTGCCGCCGTACGGCGCGCTCTTCCTCGGGGGCCTCGAAGATCGGGAGGCGACCGCGACCTGGACGTCGTACTCCTCCGGCGACCTGCCGACCGGAACCCTCGCCGAGTGCCGGCGGATGCTCGACCGGGTCCGCGACCGGGGCTGGTCGATCGGTCTGGTGGCGCCGGACCACGACACCGTCTGGGAGGAGATCGTCGGTCACGCCGACGACCCCGTCCTGTCCCGCCGCACCGGCCCCCTCGTCGAGACCCTGACCCCGTACTACGAGCCGGCCGAGATCGCGGCCGACGGCGAGTACGACGTCCGGATCCTGGCCGCGCCGGTCCACGCACCCGACGGCCGGGTCATCGAGACCCTCGCCCTGTGGGGCATGCCGCCGGGCGCGTCGGGGGCGGAGGTCCGGCACTGGCTGGACCGGCTGCTCGCTGCCGCCCGCGAGGTGTCGGCGAGTGTCGCGGATCAGGATGCCGGCGGCTCGACCAGCTCGACGCGCACGCGGTCCGGGTCGAGCACGTAGACGCAGCGGTGCCCGGCCATCGGCTCGCTGGCCACGATCGGGTCCGAGATGGCCTCGACGCCCTGGTCCTTCAAGCGGGCCAGGAGGTCGTCGAGGCCGGTGACGGTGATCGCCACGTGCGCCGCGCCGACGTGCCCGTTGTCGGGGTCGATCACGACCGAGGAGCCGTTCTCGTACTGCAGCAGCTCGACCAGCGTCGACCCGCCGGGCGCCCGGACGAACGCCTGGTGCACCGTCACCCCGGGGTAGCCGGTGACCGCGTCGATGCGGGGTCCGCTGCGGGAGTACGGGCCGAGCCGCTCGCCTCCCAGCAGGTCGGCGTAGAAGTCCAGCGAGCGTTCGATGTCGCTCACGGTGATCCCCACGTGGTGCACGGCAGTCATGGTCGGCCTTCCCTCGTCCGGTGTGTGATCGATGGTACATTCCAAACCAAGCGCTTGTTTGCCCAATCTCAGGAGGATCCATGGTCCAGCCCGTCGTCGACCTGACCGGCAAGGTCGTGCTCATCACCGGCGCGGGGCAGGGGATGGGCGCTTCCCACGCCCGGGTGCTGGCGGCCCACGGGGCGCGCGTCGTGGTCACCGACGTGACCGCCGCGCCCGCGGAGGAGGTCGCGGCCGGGATCGCGGCCGACGGGGGCGACGCGCTGGGCCTGGCGCTCGACGTGACCGACCGGGCGGCGTGGGCGGCCGTCGTGGACCGGGTGGCCGAGCGCCACGGCCGGATCGACGGCCTCGTCAACAACGCCGGGGCGTACGTGCGCGCGCCGTTCCTCGAGACCGACGAGCGCACCCTGGAGGTGCACTTCCGGGTCAACGTGATGGGGCCGACGCTCGGCATGCAGACGGTCTTCCCGCTGATGCGCGAGCACGGCGGCGCCGTCGTCAACATCTCCTCGGTGGCGGGCCTGGGCGGCTACCCGCAGGCCTCGGCGTACGCCGCGTCGAAGTGGGGGCTGCTCGGGCTGAGCCGGACCGCCGCCCTCGAGCTCGGCGAGCACGGCATCCGGGTCAACGCGATCTGTCCTGGCGCCATGGACACCCAGATGATCTCGGAGGAGTCCCGCGCCGGTCGCGGTGCCGTGGGCGGCCTGCCGATCCCGCGAGCCGGACGGCCCGAGGAGGCGAGCGCCCTGGTGGCGTTCCTGCTGAGCTCGGCGAGCTCGTACTGCACCGGCCAGGAGTTCGTGATCGACGGCGGAATGAAGGCCTGAGCGATGTCCGTCTACGAGATCGACGGCGTGGTCCCGGTCGTCGACGCCACCTCCTACGTCCACCCGACCGCCACGCTCATCGGCGACGTGATCGTCGAGGCGGGCTGCTACCTCGGCCCGTCCGCCAGCCTGCGCGGCGACTTCGGCCGGATCGTCGTACGCCGGGGCTCCAACGTGCAGGACGCCTGCGTGGTACACGCGTTCCCCGGCGCCGAGGCGGTGCTGGAGGAGGAGAGCCACGTGGGACACGGCGCGATCCTGCACGGCTGCCGGATCGGCTCGGGTGTCCTCGTCGGCATGAACGCCGTCGTGATGGACGGCGCCGACATCGGGGCCGGCTCGCTGATCGGCGCCTCCGCCTTCGTTCGGGCGGGCACCGTGGTGCCCCCGGCGTCCCTGGTCGTGGGCAACCCGGCCCGGGTCGTCGGTCCTCTCGACGAGGAGACGCTGGCCTGGAAGGCGCGTGGCGTGCGGGTCTACCAGGACCTCACCCGCCGCAGCCTCGCCGGGCTGCGGCCGGCCGAGCCGCTGCGGACGCTGTCCGCCGAGCGCGACGGTCAGCGGGTCAGCACGGGTGCCGACGTCTCCCGCCCGCTGCACGCCGAGCGGGCGGGGAACGGCGGGGAGTGACCGCCTCCGTGATCGAGGCTCAGGCGTCGATCAGCAGGCGCCGGTGCTCGCGCGCGCTGCCGAAGAGCTGACCCGTGGCGTGCGCCCGCTTGAAGTAGAGCTGCGCGTCGTGCTCCCAGGTGATGGCGATGCCGCCGTGCAGCTGCACCATCTCCCCGGCGACCTCCGAGAAGGCGTCCGAGCACCACGCCTTCGCGGTGGCGGCCTGGGTGACCAGGTCATCGCTGCCCTGGGCGACCGCCCAGGCGGCCGACCAGGAGACCGAGCGGGCCGTCTCCACCTTGACGAGCATGTCGGCGGCGCGGTGCTTGAGGGCCTGGAAGGAGCCCAGCGGCCGGCCGAACTGCTCGCGCTCCTTCAGGTACGCCACGGTCAGGTCCAGCGCGGTCTGCGCGCCGCCCACCTGCAGGGCGCAGACGGCGACCGCCGCCTCGGCGTACAGCCGGCCGAGCAGCGCCTCGACGTCGGGGTCGCCCGAGAGCCGGGTGCCGGCGACGCCGTCGAGGGTGACCTTGCCGAAGCGCAGGGTGAGGTCGAGTCCGGGGGTGTTCACACGCTCGACGCCCGTGGCCTCGGGGTCCACCTCGAAGACGGCCGGGCCGTCGTCGGTGGTGGCGACCACGAGCAGCGCGTCGGCGCTGGTGGCGTCGAGCACCAGGGTCGAGACCCCGGTCAGCTCCCAGGAGTCACCCGCTCGTACGGCGCGGACGTCGGAGCCGTCCCGGCGCCAGCGACCCTGCTCGTCGGCCCACGCGAGGGCGGCGACGGTCGAGCCCTCGGCGATGCCCGGCAGCAGCCGCTCGCAGTCCTCGGGGCTGCCGGCCAGGAGCACCGCGCGGGCGGCCAACACGCCGGAGCCCAGCAGGGGAGAAGGTGACAGCGTCGCGCCGAGCTCCTCGAGCACCACGTGGGTCTCGAAGGAGCTGAAGCCGGCGCCGCCGTACTCCTCGGGGACGGCGAGCGCGGTCACGCCGATCTGGGAGCACAGGGTCTCCCAGAGGGCGGTGTCGTACCCCTCCTCGGTGGCGGCGGCGGTGCGGACGTCGACCTGTCCCGCCCGCTTCTCCACCAGGCTGCGCACCGCGCGCGCCAGCTCGTCCTGCTCCTCGCTCAGTCCGAAGTGCACGGGTCAGCTCCTCGCTGTCGCGGTCAGGCGGTCGAGCACCCGGGCGCGGTGCTGGGACGGGGTGCCCCAGACGCCGACCAGCGCACGGACGCGCAGGATGAAGATGCTCAGGTCGTGTTCGAGGGTGTAGCCGATCGCCCCGTGCACCTGCAGCGCCCGGCGCGAGGCGAGGTGGGCGGCGTCGCTCGCGGCGACCTTGGAGGCGGAGACGTCGCGCGCGGCGATGTCGGAACCGGCCTCGAGCTCGCGGGCGGCGCCGTGCACCAGCGGCCGGGCGAAGTCGAGCGCGACCCGGACGTCGGCGAGGGCGTGTTTGACGGCCTGGTACTCGCCGATCGCGCGCCCGAACTGGCGTCGCTGGCCGACGTAGGCGACGGCCTCGCGCAGCATCCGCTCCCCGGCGCCGACGAGGCTCGCCGCGCTGGCGAGGGCAGCGAGGTCGAGACCTCGCGCCAGGGCCGCGGAGTCGACGGCGACCGTCGCGCCCTCGGCCTGGACGGCGTGCAGGTGGCGGGACGGGTCCACGGAGGCCAGCGTCCGCGTGGAGGCGGCGGCGGCGAGGCCGTCCGCGTCGACGAGGTAGGTGTGCGTCGCGGCCTGGACGTCCAGGGCGTACGGCGTCTGCGGCGGCGCGGCCACCGTGACCCGGGCCGCCCCCTCCGCGAGCTCGCCCAGCACGCCCTCGTGCTCGGTGCCGGCCAGCAGGCTGGGCGCCAGCGCGACCGACTCGACCCACGGGCCGGGTACGCCGTGGCGGCCCAGGGCCTCGAAGGCGACCGCGACGTCGAGCGGCGTACCGCCGATGCCGCCGAGCTCCTCGGGGATCACTAGGGCGGGGACGCCGAGCTCCGCGAGCTGGTCCCACACAGCGAGACCCGGACCGGTGTCGCCGGCGCCCCAGGCGCGGGTGGCGGCCGGGACGTCGGCGGCGCCGAGGAGCCCGTCGAGGGCCTCGGCGAAGGAGCGCTGCTCCGGTGAGAGAGCGAACTTCATGCTCCCGACCTCCTGTTGTCGCCGCGGGGGAGACCGAGGATGCGCTCGGCCACGATGTTGCGCTGGATCTCGTTGGTGCCCGCGTAGATCGGGCCGGCCAGCGAGAAGAGGTAGTCGTCGACCCAGGCGCCGTCCGAGACGGCGCCCTCGCCGCGCAGCTCCTGCTCGGGGCCGAGCAGGTCGAGCGCGGTCTCGTGGAGGGCGAGGTCGAGCTCGGACCAGAAGAGCTTGTTGACGCTGCCGTCGGCGCCCATGTCCCCGCCGCCCTGCAGACGGTCGACGGTGCCCCAGGTGTAGAGCTGGTAGGCGCGCGCGCCGATCCAGGCGTCGACGACGGCGTCGCGCAGGTGCGGCGCCTCGGCGCCGCGCTCGTCCCACAGGTCGAGGAGCCGGTGCGCGGCGCCGAGGAAGCGGCCGGGGGCCCGCAGCGACAGGCCGCGCTCGTTGCCGGCCGTGCTCATCGCGACCCGCCAGCCGTCGCCGACCGCACCCAGGACGTCGGCGTCCGGGACGAAGACGTCGTCGAAGAAGATCTCCGCGAAGCCGGCGTCGCCGTCGAGCTGGGCGATGGGCCGCACGGTGATGCCCTCGGCGTCGAGCGGGAAGAGGAAGTAGGTCAGGCCGCGGTGCCGCTCGGCCGCCGGGTCGCTGCGGAAGAGGCCGAAGCCGCGGTCGGCGAACGGCGCCCGCGAGCTCCACGTCTTCTGGCCGTTGAGGACCCAGCCGCCGCGCTCGTCGTCGCGCTCGGCACGGCTGCGGATGCCCGCCAGGTCGCTGCCGGCCTCGGGCTCGGACCAGGCCTGCGCCCAGACCTCGGTGCCGTCGGCCATCGCGGACAGGAATCGCTCCTGCTGCTCGGGGGTGCCGTGGCCGAAGATGATCGGGGCCAGCAGGGAGATGCCGTTCTGGGCGATCCGGGTCGGGGCGCCCGCGAGGTAGTACTCCTCCTCGAAGATCACCCACTCGACCAGCGAGGCCTCACGGCCGCCGTACTGCTCGGGCCAGGCGACGACCGACCAGCGCCCGCCGGCCAGCGTCTTCTCCCAGGCCCGGTGGGCGCGGGCGCCCTCCTCGGTGTCCATCGAGGGCAGCCGGCCGGGGTTGTTCTCGGCCAGCCAGGCCCGTGCCTCGGCCCGGAAGGCCTCCTCGGCCTCGGTGAATCCCAGGCTCATACCTCACCATCCGCTTCCTTGTTGCTGCGCGCCATCGCGCGGGCGTCCAGTCCGGCGAGCGAGTCTCGGCCCACCTCGGCGTTGTGTGCGTGCGCAGCATGGTGCAGACCGAACACGGAGTCCATGCCCGCCCGCAGGCCCTGCAGGTCCTCGACCTGGTTGACGGCCTTCTTCGCGAGCGCGAGGCCCAGGCGGGGCATCTCGGCGATCCGGTCGGCCATCGCGAAGGTGGCGCTCTCCAGCTCCGCGCGGGGGACGACGTGGTTGACCATCCCGAGCTCGTGCGCGCGCCGCGCGTCGAACCGGCCGCCGGTGTAGAGGAACTCCTTGGCGGCACGCGGGTTCATCACGAACGCGTGCGCGAAGTACTCCACGCCCGGGATGCCCATCCGCACGACCGGGTCGGAGAAGAAGGCGTCCTCGGAGGCGATGATGAAGTCGCACGACCAGGCCAGCATCAGCCCGCCGGCGATGCAGGCGCCCTGGACCATCGCGATCATCGGCTTGGGGATCTCGCGCCAGCGCCGGCACATGCCGAGGTAGACCTCGGACTCGCGGGCGAAGCGGGAGTCCACGCCCCGCTTGTCCGCGTGGTCCCAGTGGATGACGGCCTTGCGCTCGAAGGACTCGTGGATGTCGCGGCCCGGCGTCCCGATGTCGTGCCCGCCGCAGAAGTGCTTGCCGTTGCCCGCCAGCACGATGACCTTGACCGCGTCGTCGTCGACCGCGCGCACGAACGCCGCGTCGAGGGCGTAGGTCACCTTCGAGTTCTGGGCGTTGCTGTACTCCGGACGGTTCAGCTTCACCACCGCGACGGCTCCGCGTACCTCGTAGGTCACGACCGGCTCCTGCTCGGTGCTCGTGGTCTCCGGGGCCTGCTGCACGGACATCGGTCTCCTTCTCGGGGTGGGAGCGGGAACACTACCAAACAAGTGCTTGGTTTGGTAGTGTGACGAGTCCGGGCGACACCGGCCTCCGGCGGCCGGGAAGGAGATTGATCGTGGACCTGACCCACTCCGCGGCGGACGAGGAGTTCCGCCTGGAGGTCCGGCAGTGGCTCGAGGACAACCTGGTCGGCGAGTTCGCCGCGATCAGGGGCCGCGGCGGCTCGGGCCGCGAGCACGAGGCCTACGAGGAGCGCGTGGCCTGGAACCAGCACCTCGCGAAGTCCGGCTGGACCTGCCTGGGCTGGCCCGTCGAGTACGGCGGCCGCGGGCTGAGCCTGTTCCAGCAGGTGATCTTCTACGAGGAGTACGCGCGCGCGAACGCGCCCGCGGGGGTGAACCACCTCGGCGAGACCCTCCTCGGCCCGACCCTGATCGCGCTCGGCACCGAGGAGCAGAAGAAGCGCTTCCTGCCCGGCATCGTCGACGTCACCGAGCTGTGGTGCCAGGGCTACTCCGAGCCCGGAGCCGGCTCCGACCTCGCCGGGGTGCGGACCCGGGCCCGGCTCGAGGGCGACGAGTGGGTCGTCGACGGCCAGAAGGTCTGGACCTCGCTGGCCCACCACGCCGACTGGTGCTTCGTGGTGGCCCGCACCGAGGCCGGGTCGCAGCGCCACGCCGGGCTGTCGTACCTCCTGGTCCCGATGGACCAGCCCGGGGTCGAGATCCGCCCGATCCTCCAGCTCACCGGGACCTCGGAGTTCAACGAGGTCTTCTTCGACGGTGCCCGCACCGCGGCCGACCTGGTCGTCGGCGCGCCCGGCGACGGCTGGCGGGTGGCGATGGCGACCCTCGGCTTCGAGCGCGGCGTCTCCACCGTCGGCCAGCAGATCGGCTTCGCCCGCGAGCTCGACGACATCGAGGCCACCGCGCGCCGTACCGGCGCCTGGGACGACCCGGTGCTCGCCGACCGGATCGTGCAGGCCCGGATCGGCCTGTCCGTGATGCGCACCCACGCGCTGCGCACGCTCAGTGCCTACGACTCCGGCTCCGAGGGTCCCGAAGCCTCGGTGTCCAAGCTGCTGTGGGCACGGTGGCACCGCGACCTCGGCGAGCTCGCCATGGCGGTCCGCGGTGCGGAGGCGCTCACGGTGGAGCAGGCGCCGTACGACCTCGACGACCAGCAGACCCTGTTCCTCTTCAGTCGGGCCGACACCCTGTACGGCGGCTCCGACGAGATCCAGCGCAACATCATCGCCGAGCGCGTGCTCGGCCTGCCGAAGGAGCCCCGCCCGTGAGCGCCGCCAAGCCCGAACAGCCCCTGCCCGACTACGTCCCCGGCCACGGGCTGCTCACCGGCCGCACGGTGGTGGTCACCGCGGCCGCGGGCGCCGGCATCGGCGCCGCCGTGGCCCGCAAGGTGCTGGAGGAGGGCGCGAAGGCGGTCGTCATCTCCGACACCCACGAGCGCCGGCTCGGCGAGGCCCGGCAGGCGCTGGGGGAGGAGTTCGGGGAGGACCGGGTCGCCGCGATCGTCTGCAACGTGACCAAGGAGGAGGACGTCGTCGCGCTGCTCGACGCGGCCGAGCCCTTCGGCGGCGTCGACGTGATGATCAACAACGCCGGCCTGGGCGGCACCGACGACATCCTGGAGATGCCGGACGAGACCTGGAACCTGGTCCTCGACATCACCCTGACCGGCACCATGCGCTGCATCCGGGAGGCCGGCAAGCGCTTCGTGGCCGCCGGCAAGAAGGGCGTCATCGTCAACAACTCCTCGGTGATCGGCTGGCGCTTCCAGGAGGGTCAGTCCCACTACGCCGCCGCGAAGGCGGGCGTGAAGGCGCTGACCCGCTCGGCCGCCGCCGACCTGGCGCAGTACGGCATCCGCGTGAACGCCGTCTCCCCGAGCCTGGCCATGCACCCGTTCCTGGAGAAGGTGACCAGCCCCGAGCTGCTCGCCGAGCTCAAGGGCAAGGAGGCCTTCGGCCGGGCCGCGGCCCCGTGGGAGATCGCCAACGTCATGGTCTTCCTGGCCAGCGACTACTCCAGCTACATGACCGGCGAGGTCCTCGCCGTGTCCAGCCAGCACGCCTGATCTTGAGCCATCCTGAGAACGAGGAGAACTGACATGGCTGAGGCCTACATCGTCGAGGCCGTCCGGACCCCGGTCGGCAAGCGCGGCGGCTCGCTCGCGTCCGTGCACTCCGCCGACCTCGGCGGGCACGTGCTGAGGTCGCTCGTCGAGCGCAGCGGCGTCGACGCGTCCGCGGTCGACGACGTGATCATGGGCTGTTGCGACACGATCGGCTCCCAGGCCGGCGACGTCGCGCGCACCGCCTGGCTCGTGGCCGGGCTCCCCGACCACGTCCCCGGCGTGACCATCGACCGGCAGTGCGGGTCCTCCCAGCAGGCCGTGCACTTCGCGGCGCAGGGCGTCATGTCCGGCACCCAGGACCTGGTGGTCGCCGGCGGCCTGCAGAACATGTCCGCCATCCCGATCTCCGCGGCGATGACGGTGGCCGAGCAGTTCGGCTTCACCACCCCGTTCGCGGAGTCCCCGGGCTGGCGGGAGCGGTACGGCGACGTCGAGGTCAGCCAGTTCAACTCCGCCGAGATGATCGCGGAGAAGTGGGACTGCAGCCGCGAGGACATGGAGCGCTTCGCCCTCGCCTCGCACGAGCGGGCCAAGCAGGCGATCGCCGAAGGGCGCTTCGAGCGCGAGATCGCGCCGGTCACGCTGGCCGACGGCTCGGTGTTCACCACCGACGAGTGCCCGCGCGACACCTCGCTGGAGAAGATGGCCGGCCTGAACCCGCTCGCTCCCGGCGGGCGGATCACGGCCGGCGTCGCGTCGCAGATCTGCGACGGCGCCTCGGCGATGCTGATCGCCTCCGAGCAGGCGGTCAAGGACCACGGCCTCACCCCGCGCGCCCGGATCCACCACCTCTCGGTGCGCGGCGACGACCCGATCTGGATGCTGACCGGCCCGATCGGCGCGACCAAGCACGCCCTGGCCAAGACCGGCATGAGCATCGACGACATCGACCTCTTCGAGTGCAACGAGGCCTTCGCCTCCGTCGTCCTGGCCTGGATGAAGGAGACCGGCGCGCCGCACGAGAAGGTCAACGTCAACGGCGGCGGCATCGCCCTGGGTCACCCGATCGGCGCCACCGGGACCCGGCTGATGACCGGCCTGCTGCACGAGCTCGAGCGCACCGGCGGCCGCTACGGCCTGCAGACGATGTGCGAGGGCGGCGGCCAGGCCAACGTCACGATCATCGAGCGCCTCTGACCGAGCCGCTCCGGACCGCACGAGGGCGGCCACCCCAGGTGGGGTGGCCGCCCTCGCGGCGTCCGAGCGCCCTTCCTCAGACCAGGGCGGTGCCGACCGAGGCGATCCGCTCGACCGCCTCGGCGACGATCCGGTCGACCAGCTCCTCGCACGAGGGCAGGTCCTCGATGAGCCCGACGACCTGGCCACCGGCCAGCATGCCGGCCGTGGTGTCGCCGTCGACCAGGCCCGCCTTGAGCAGCATCGGGGTGTTGGCGGCCAGGGTCATCTGCGACCAGCTGCGGTCGCTCGCCCTCTTCATCCGCCAGCCGTCGCCCGCGAACTCGCGCCAGCTCGCGCCGCTGAGCCGCTTGAACTCCAGGGTGCGCCGCGCGGTGGGGACCAGCCGCCTGAGCGGGTTCTCCTCCTCGAGGCCCTCGACGTACGCCGTGCGCAGCAGCCGGTGCGGCATGCCGTCGGCCTTCGTCGTGACCACGGTGCCGTCCAGTCCGAAGCCGAGGTACTGCGCCTTGATCGGGTCCGGGACCGCCGAGTCGCTGGTGAGCAGGAAGCGGCTGCCCATGCCGATCCCGGCAGCGCCGTACGACAGCGCGGCGGCGAGACCGCGGCCGTCGAAGAAGCCGCCGGCGGCGACGACGGGGATGTCCACGGAGTCGAGCACGCTGGGCAGCACCAGGGTCGTGGCGACCGGGCCGGTGTGGCCGCCGCCCTCGCCGCCCTGGACCATCACCAGGTCCGCGCCCCAGGAGGCGACCTTCTTCGCGTGCTTGGCCGCCCCGATCGACGGCATCACGACGATGCCGTTCTCCTTCAGCCGGGCGATCTGCTCGGGCCTCGGGGCGAGGGCGAACGACGCGACCTTGACGCCGTACTCCACGAGCAGCTCGACGCGCTGGGTGGCGTCGCCCGCGTCGGCGCGCAGGTTGACACCGAAGGGCCGGTCGGTGCGGCCCTTGACCTCGACGATCGCCTTCTCGAGCTCCTCCAACGTCATCGTGGCCGAGGCGAGGATGCCGAGCGCGCCCGCCTTCGCGGTGGCGGAGACCAGGCGGGGGCCGGCGACCCAGCCCATCCCGGTCTGGACGATCGGGTGGTCGACCCCGGTGAGTTCGGTGAGCGGGGTGCGCAGGCGCGCGGGCGTAGACATGACACGACCTCTCGGAGCGGGTTCCTTAACCTAGCACTTGCTTGGTACCCTAGCGAACGCTTGGTTTTCCCGAGTTCCCAGGACGACGATGGAGACAGACATGACTGGCATCCTGCAAGGGCGGGTCGCGATCGTGACCGGCGCCGGCCGCGGCCTCGGCCGCGAGCACGCGCTGGAGCTCGCCCGGCACGGGGCGAAGGTCGTGGTCAACGACCTCGGCACCTCCAACGAGGGCGAGGGACTGTCCGACCAGCCCGCGCACGAGGTGGTCCGCACCATCCGCGCCGCGGGTGGCGAGGCGGTCGCCAACGGTGCCGACGTGGCCGACTTCGACGCGGCCCGGGAGATGGTCGAGCAGGCCATCGAGACCTTCGGTGGCCTCGACATCCTGGTCAACAACGCCGGCTTCGTCCGCGACCGGATGCTGGTCAACACCAGCGAGGAGGAGTGGGACGCGGTGATCCGCGTGCACCTCAAGGGTCACTTCGCGCCGATGCGCCACGCGGCGGCGTACTGGCGGTCCGAGTCCAAGGCCGCTCGCACCCGCGCTGCCCGCATCATCAACACCACCTCGGGCGCCGGGCTGCAGGGCAGCATCGGCCAGGGCACCTACTCCGCCGCCAAGGCGGGCATCGCGGGGCTGACGCTCGTGGCCGCCGCCGAGATGGGCCGGTACGGCGTGACGGTCAACGCGATCGCCCCCTCGGCCCGCACCCGGATGACCGAGGGGCCGTTCGCCGACAAGATGGCCGCGCCCGAGTCCGGGTTCGACGTCATGCACCCCGGCAACGTCTCGCCCGTGGTCGCCTGGCTGGCCAGCGAGGACGCGGCCGACGTGACCGGCCGGGTGGTCGAGATCGAGGGCGGCCGGATCTGCGTCGAGAACGGCTGGGCGCACGGACCCGCCCACGACCTCGGCGAGCGCTGGAGCGCCGAGGCCGTCGGCGAGGGGCTGCGCGCGCTGCTGCGGCAGGCCCCCTCGCCCGAGCCGGTGTACGGCGCGTGAGCGCGGCCATGCCCGGGAACGTGCCGTCGAACCTGCCCGCGTCCGGTGCGCCGGCCGGGGAGTGGCTCGGCGTCGCGCTCGGCGAGCGCACGGTGAGCTGGACCGACCGCGACCCCATCCTGTTCGCGCTGGCCGTCGGCGCCCGGCCCGACCAGCTCGACCTGATCTTCGAGGACCGGCTGCGGGTGCTGCCGTCGTTCGCCCTGACCCTCGCGCAGTGGGCGCCCGACGTCCTGGGCGGCGCCGGCGCCTTCGACGTGGGCAACGCCCTGCACGGCTCGCAGGTGCTCGAGGCGCGGGCGCCGATGCCCGCCAGCGGCGAGCTGACGATGAAGGCGAGCGTCAGCGCCGTCTGGGACAAGGGGAGCGCCGCCGTCTACGACGTGACGGTGGAGAGCGACTGCTTCCTGGCGACCTGGTCGCTGTTCGCCCCGGGTCGTGGCGGCTTCGGTGGCGAGCGCGGCCCGGGTCGGCCGCCCGCGCCCGACGGCGAGCCCGCCTGGACGGCCGAGCTGCCGACCGCCGACAACGCGGCGCTGCTCTACCGGCTGCTGGGCGACCGCCACCACATCCACGTGGACCCCGAGGCCGCCGCGGGCATCGGCCAGCCGCGCCCGATCCTGCACGGCCTCGCGACGCTGTCGGCCGCCACGCTGGTGCTGGCCGAGCGGGCCGGCGCGCACCCCGCCGACCTGAGCCGGCTCGAGGGTCGCTTCGCGGCCCCGGTGTTCCCCGGCGAGACGCTCGAGGTGCGCGGCTGGGACGGCGGCGCCTTCGACGTCGCGTCCGCGCGCGGTCCCGTCCTGGCCGGCGGGCTGGCCACCTTCGCCTGACCCGCACCCCCGCTGAACGACCCCACAACCGAAGGATGTCTGGATGAAGACGCTGGTGATCGGTGGCACCGGGATGATCGGCTGCCACGCCGCGACGCTGCTGACCGAGCGTGGCCACGAGGTGACGATCGGTGCCCGGAGCGCGCCGGGCGAGGAGTCCCCGGTGGCGGGCTACCCGGTGCTGCTCGGCGACTACGCGACCGGCGGCCTCACCGAGGCCGAGCTGGAGCCGTTCGACGCGGTCGTCTTCGCGGCCGGGCAGGACGTGCGCCACGTGAAGGCCGAGGACGCGGACGCCGACTTCTGGGCGGCGTACCAGTCCGAGGGCGTGCCGGCGTTCATGGCGCGCGCCAAGCGGGCCGGCGTACGACGGGCCGTGCAGGTCGGCAGCTACTACCACATGGTCCGGCCCGACCTGGCCGAGTCGAACCCGTACGTCCGCGCCCGGCAGCTGGCGGACGACCGGTCCCGGGAGCTCGCCGACGGCGACTTCAACGTCTCGACGCTGAACCCGCCGTCCATCGTCGGCACCATCCCCGGCCGCAACGCCCGCGGCTTCGCCAAGATGCTGGCCTGGGGGCGCGGCGAGCTGACGGCCAAGGTGCCGGACGCGGCTCCTCCGGGCGGCACCAACTACATGTCGGCGCGCTCCCTCGCGGAGGCGATCGCGGGCGCGCTCGAGAACGCCGAGCCGGGGGCGGCGTACCTGATCGGGGACGAGAACCTCAGCTACCGCGACTACTTCCAGCTGGTCTTCGACGTCAGCGGCGGCGGCCGGACGCTGGAGGAGCGCGAGGAGTCGCACCCGTTCCTGCCCGACCACATGATCGTGCCGGGCCGCGGCGCGGTGATCCGCTACGAGCCCGACCCGGCCGTGGTCGAGCTGCTCGGCTACCGGCGCGGCGACGTACGGCCGATGCTGGAGGAGATGGCGCGAGCGGTCGTGCAGTGAGGCCCCTGGGCCTGCTCCGCTCGCCGCGGGGTCAGGTCCTAGTGCTGGCCCTGGCCTGCCTGGTCGGGGTGATGGCCCAGGCGAGCCTCATCCCGCTGGTGGCCGAGCTGCCCGCCCTGTTCGGGGTCACCGGCGAGGACGCTGCCTGGGCGGTGACGGTCACGATGATCGTGGCCGCCGTCGCGACACCGGTCAGCGGCGCCCTGGGCGACCGATTCGGGCGGCGCCGGGTGCTGCTCTGGTCGAGCGCGCTGGCCACGCTCGGCTCGGTGGTCTGCGCGCTGGCCGACGCCTACCCGCTGCTGGTGGCCGGCCGCTCCCTGCAGGGCGTGTCCACGGCGATGATCCCGACGGCGATCAGCCTGCTCTACCAGTCGACGAGCGGTACGTCGCTGCAGCGCGGCAGCGCGGTGCTCAGCGCGACGATGGGTATCGGCACGGCGCTCGGGGTGACCTCCTCCGCCCTGGTCGCGCAGGTCGCGGACTGGCACCTGGTGTTCTGGGCGGTGGGGGTCGTCGGGGCGATGACGACCGTGGCCGTGGCCGTGGCGGTCCCGCCGACGCGCGACCGGCCGGAGGCCGGCCCGTCCTTCGACTGGGTGGGCGCGGGCGCGCTGTCGGTCGGGCTGGTCCTCAGCCTGCTCGCCCTCACCCACGTCAGCACCTGGACCGCGGCGCGCGCGGGCGGGACGGCCGCAGCGGGACTGGTGGTGCTCGGGCTGTGGGCGCGCCATCAGCTCGTGCGCGAGCATCCGCTCGTGGACCTGCGCTCCGCGGCCCGGCGGGCGATGGTGGTCGTCAACCTGGTCGCCGTCCTGGCCGGGGTGGTGATGTTCACCCACGTCGTCGCGCTGCCCCAGCTGCTCCAGGACCCACGCTGGTCGGGATGGACGGTCCTCCAGGCCGGGCTGTGCCTGGTGCCCGCCGGACTGGCGATGATGCTGGCGGCCTCGCTCAGCGGACCCTTCGTCGCGGGCTGGGGCAACCGGGTCTCGCTCGCGGCCGGTCTCGCTGTGGCCGGGGCCGGCTACGCGGTCAGCGCGCTGAGCGTGCAGCGTCCGCTGGTGCTGGTGGGCGCGTCGGTCGTCGTCGGCGCGGGCATCGGGCTCTCGTTCGCGGTGCTCCCCGGGGCCGTGATGGCCCTGGCGCCTGCCGCGCAGGTCGGGGCGGCCAACGGCCTCAACACCCTCGCGCGCCAGGTGGGCGCCTCCACGGCCAGCGCGGTGAGCGGCGGGCTGATCGCGATGGAGGGGCTCGGGACGTACGGCGGGTACCCGTGGGTCTACCTCTTCGGGGCGGTGTGCGCCGGGGCGGGTGCGTTGGCGGCGCTCGCCGCGGACTGAGGTCGGCTGTCGGCTGCGGGGGTCTCGGCGGGCGCTCAGGACTTCGTCCTTCGCTGCTCGACCGCCGGTGGTCGAGCAGCGAGGAGCGCCGCCGGTGGTCGAGCAGCGAGGAGCGTCGCCGGTGGTCGAGCAGCGAGGAGCGCCGCCGGTGGTCGAGCAGCTAGCAACACCGCCGGTGGTCGAGCAGCTAGCAACACCGCCGGTGGTCGAGCAGCTAGCAACACCGCCGGTGGTCGAGCAGCGAGGAGCGCCGCCGGTGGTCGAGCATCGAGGAGCGCCGCCGGTGGTCGAGCAGCGAGGAGCGCCGCCGGTGGTCGAGCAGCGAGGAGCGCCGCCGGTGGTCGAGCAGCGAGGAGCGCCGCCGGTGGTCG
>NZ_DATJTA010000039.1:0-19543 GCF_035503875.1 Nocardioides sp. | reverse complement strand
CGAGTGGCTACCGCGGACAGCGTTCGCGCCTGTACCGCAAGGCCAAGGAGCAGCAGCTCCACTCGATGACCTACGCCTACCGTGACCGTCGCGCGCGCAAGGGCGACTTCCGGAAGCTGTGGATCGCGCGTATCAACGCTGCGGCTCGCGCCAACGACATCACCTACAACCGCTTCATCCAGGGCCTGAAGGCTGCGGGTGTCGAGGTCGACCGCAAGATCCTCGCCGAGCTGGCCGTCAACGACGTCGCCGCGTTCAACGCCCTCGTCGAGGTCGCCAAGGCCGCGCTGCCCGAGGACGTCAACGCTCCCAAGGCGGAGGCCTCGGCCTGAACACTCCTCTGACGGCGGGCAACGCTCGCCTCAAGGACACGCGCAAGCTCAGCCGCCGCTCGGTACGCACCGAGCGGCGGCTGTTCCTTGCCGACGGCCCGAAGGCCGTCGAGGGCGCCCTGACGGTGCCCGGGTGCGTGGTGGAGGTCTTCGCGACCCCCGCCGCCACCGAGCAGTACGCCGAGCTCGCGGCCGCCGCCGTCGACGTGCCGTGGACCCTGGTCGACGACCGGGCACTGGCCTCGCTCAGCGACAGCGTCTCGCCGGCCGGCGTGGTGGCGCTGTGCCGTCACCTGGACCGCCCGCTCACCGACCTGCTGGAGACCCCGCGTCGCCTGGTCGCGCTGTGCGCCGACGTACGCGACCCGGGCAACGCCGGCACCGTGGTGCGCTGCGCCGACGCCGCCGGTGCCGACGCGGTGGTGCTCGCGGGCAGCTCCGTGGACGCCTACAACCCCAAGACGGTGCGGGCCAGCGTCGGCAGCCTCTTCCACGTCCCGCTCGCCGTCGAGCCGGACGCTGCGGCCGCCGTCCGGGCCGCCCAGGCCGCGGGCCTCACCGTGCTGGCCGCCGACGGTGCGGGGGAGACCGACCTCTTCGAGGCCGACGAGCTGCTGGCGGGTCCCACCGCCTGGCTCTTCGGCAACGAGGCGTGGGGCCTGCCCGACGAGCTGGCGGCGCTCGCCGACCACCGGGTCCGGATCCCGATCCACGGGCGAGCCGAGAGCCTCAACCTCTCGACAGCGGCCGCGCTCTGCCTCTACGCCTCGGCCCGCGCCCAGCGCACCTGACGTCGACGCGCCCGTAGGGTGGCGGGCGTGAGCGCCCCGCCCGATGCCCAGGCCCTGGCCGACCTGCTCCCGGACGCGGTGCTGGTCGCGGGCGCCGACGGCGCGCTCACGCTGGTCTCGGCCCCGGCGGCCGCGATGCTCGGCGTCCAGCCCGATGCTGCGCGGGGGCGCCCGTTGAGCGAGGTGCTGGCGCTGCGTGACACCGACGGTCACCGCTGGTTCGACTGGAACCGTCCGTACGACGGCCTGCCCACCCGCACCGGGGTGCCCGAGCAGTCGTGGGTCCTCCCGGACGGCACCGAGGTGCTGGTCAGCGCCCGGATCCACCGCCCGGCGCTGGACGAGCCGGTCACCGACGTGGTGGTGAGCATGCGCTCGGGCCGCGGGCGGGCGCGCCTGGACCGGGAGCGCTCGGACCTGGTCGCCACGGTCGCCCACGAGCTGCGCTCGCCGCTGACGGGGGTGAAGGGCTTCGTCCAGGCCCTGCTGAACCGCTGGGACAAGCTCAACGACGAGCAGAAGAAGCTGATGCTGACCACCGTGTCCGCCGACTCCGAGCGGCTGAGCCGGCTGATCGCCGAGCTCCTCGACGTGGCCCGCATCGATACCGGCCGGCTGCAGCTCTACCCGCGCCCGACGGACGCCGAGGTGCTCGTCCGGCGGATCGTCCAGTCGGTCGCGGCCGGCACCGCCACCCCGGTCGAGCTGGAGGTCGGGCCGGACCTGCCGGAGATCTCCGCCGATCCGGACAAGTTCACCCAGGTGGTGACCAACCTGGTCGAGAACGGCGTCCGGCACGGCGAGGGCACGGTCCGGGTCGTCCTGCGCGCGCTGCCCGACGGGACGGAGTGGGACGGCGTCGAGGTGCGGGTCGACGACGAGGGGGAGGGGATCCCGGCCGAGCTGCGGCGCCGGGTGTTCACGAAGTTCTGGACCAGTGGCGTCCGCGGCGGCTCGGGCCTGGGCCTCTACATCGTGCACGGCCTGGTGCGCGCCCACGGCGGCACGGTCGTGATCACCGACGCCCCCGGCGGGGGCGCGCGCGTCGTCACCACCTGGCCGGCCGTGGACGACGGCCGGGACTGACCGGCCCGGAGGCGAGCAACCGGTTCGCGCGCAGGCACGGTGCGTCCCTAGACTCGGCGCCCGGGAGTCGAGCGACCTCCCCACCACCGACGTCTCCGCTACCGCACCCGAGAAGAGGCCCGAGTTGTCCGGCCCCAACACCGACTACGACCCCGTGGAGGTCACCCCCTTGAAGTCCGAGGAGGTCGAGGCCGCCCGGGACGCCGCCCTCGCCGCGATCGCTGCTGCCGCCGATCTCGACGCCCTCAAGCAGGTGCGCATCGACCACACCGGCGACCGCTCGCCGCTGGCGCTCGCGAACCGCGAGATCGGCGCGCTGCCGCCGCAGGCCCGCAAGGAGGCCGGTCAGCGCATCGGCCAGGCGCGCGGGGCGGTCAACAAGGCGATCGGTGAGCGGCAGGCGGTGCTCGAGGTCGAGCACGAGGAGCGGATGCTGGTCGAGGAGACCGTCGACGTCACGCTGCCGACCGACCGCGCCCGCGTCGGCGGCCGGCACCCGATCACCCTGCAGTCCGAGCTGATCGCCGACATCTTCGTGGCGATGGGCTGGGAGATCGCCGAGGGACCCGTCGTCGAGGCCGAGTGGCTCAACTTCGACGCGCTCAACCTCGGCCCGGACCACCCGGCGCGGACGCTGCAGGACACGTTCTGGACCGAGCCGGTCGACCACCACGTGGTGCTGCGCACCCAGACCTCGCCGGTCCAGGCGCGCACCATGCTCACCCGGAAGCCGCCGATCTACGTGGCCTGCCCGGGCCGCGTCTTCCGCACCGATGAGTACGACGCCACGCACAGCCCGATGTTCCACCAGGTGGAGGGTCTCGTCGTCGACGAGGGCATCACCATGGCCCACCTCAAGGGCTCGCTGGACCACCTCGCCGGCCAGCTCTTCGGCGACGGCATCGACACCCGCTTCCGGCCGTCGTACTTCCCCTTCACCGAGCCGTCGGCCGAGGTCGACGTGCGCTGCTTCGTGTGCCGGGGGATCGACTCCGCCGACTGCCGCACGTGCAAGGGCGAGGGCTGGATCGAGTGGGGCGGCTGCGGCGTCGTGAACCCGCGGGTGCTCGTCGCCTGCGGCGTCGACCCCGAGGCGTACACCGGCTTCGCCTTCGGCATGGGCATCGACCGGAGCTTCATGTTCCGGCACGGCCTGGAGGACCTGCGGCCGCTCTTCGAGGGCGACGTCCGCTTCAGCGCCGCGTTCGGCACCGAGATCTGAGGAACTGACCATGAAGGCCCCGCTGTCCTGGATCACGGAGTACGTCGACGTCCCCGCCGACGTGTCCACCACCGAGCTCACCGAGCGGCTCACGATGACCGGCCTGAAGCTGGAGGCGATCCACAGCCCCGGCGCCGAGATCACCGGCCCGCTCGTCGTCGGCAGGGTGCTCACGATGGAGCCCGAGCCGCAGAAGAACGGCAAGACCATCAACTGGTGCACCGTCGACGTCGGTGACGCCAACGGCACCGGCGAGCCGCAGGGCATCGTCTGCGGAGCGCACAACTTCGCCCCCGGCGACCTGGTCGTCGTGGTGCTGCCGGGCGGCGTGCTGCCCGGCGGCTTCGCGATCTCCGCGCGCAAGACCTACGGCCACGTCTCCTCCGGCATGATCTGCTCGGCCCGCGAGCTGGGCCTCGGGGAGGATCACGACGGGATCATCGTGCTCCCCGCTGACGCGGGTGAGCCCGGCCAGGACGTGCGCCCGCTGCTCGGCCTCGACGAGGAGATCATCGAGCTCGAGGTCAACCCCGACCGCGCCTACGGCCTCTCGCTGCGCGGCATCGCCCGCGACGTCGAGGTCTCGGTCGCCGGCGCGACCGGTTTCCGCGACCCGGCCCTGCGCGACACCCCGCCCGCCGACGACGCCGGCTGGCCGGTCGTCGTGGACGACGCGGTCGGCTGCCCGGTCTTCGTGGCCCGCACGGTCTCGGGCTTCGACCCGGCCGCGCCGACCCCCGACTTCATCAGCCAGCGCATCGCCGCGGCGGGCATGCGGCCCATCTCGCTGGCCGTCGACGTCACCAACTACGTGATGCTCGAGACCGGCCGCCCCATCCACGGCTACGACGCCGACAAGGTGCAGGGTGCCCTGCGCATCCGCCGGGCGACCGAGGGTGAGCAGCTGACGACGCTCGACGGCACCCGCCGTACCCTCTCGGCCGAGGACCTCGTCGTCACCGACGACTCGGGCCTCATCGGCCTCGGCGGCGTGATGGGCGGCGAGACCACCGAGATGTCCGCGACGACCACCCGCGTCCTCGTCGAGGCCGCGCACTGGGACGCCGTCTCGATGTTCCGCACCGGCAAGCGCCACAAGATCAGCTCGGAGGCCGGCAAGCGCAACGAGCGCGGCGTCGACCCGACGATCTGCGAGGCCGCGGCCGACCGGGTCGTCGAGCTGCTGACGACGTACGGCGGTGGCACGGCGGAGCCCGGCCACACGGTCGTCGGCACCCCGCCCCTCCCGGCCGCGATCGCCATGGCGACCGACCTGCCGGCGCGGATCTCGGGCCTGGAGATCGACGCCGACCAGGTCGTCGCCGACCTCGAGGCGGTCGGTTGCACGGTCACCCGCGACGGTGACGCGCTGACCGCGACGCCGCCGCCGTGGCGTCCCGACGTCACCGACCCGCACGACCTGGTCGAGGAGGTCGTGCGGCTGCGCGGCTACGACCGGATCCCCTCGGTGGTCCCCAAGGCGCCGGGTGGGCGCGGCCTGACCCGCGCCCAGGTCCTGCGCCGGCGCGTCGGCCGGACGCTCGCCGGTGCCGGTTGGGTCGAGGTCGTCGACTTCCCGTTCGTCGGCGACGCCGACCTCGACGCGCTCGGCATCCCGGCCGACGACCCGCGTCGCAACCTGCTGAAGCTGTCCAACCCGCTGTCGGCCGAGGCGCCGTCCATGACGACGACGCTCCTGCCGGCGCTGTTGCGCACGGCGGGCCGCAACGCCGGTCACGGCACCTCGTCGGTCGCGATCTTCGAGACCGCCACCGTGACCCTCCCGCGAGCCACCGGACCCGCGCCGATCCTGCCCGTCGACCGGCGGCCGACCGATGCCGAGCTCGACGAGCTGGTGAAGTCGCTGCCCGACCAGCCGCTCCACCTCGGGCTGGTCGCCACGGGCGAGGCCCTGCCCTCCGGGTGGTGGGGCGCCGGTCGCGCGGTCGACTGGACCGACGCCGTCGCGGGCGCGCGTGCCGTGGCGGACGCGCTCGGCCTCCAGCTGTCCACCCGGCCGGCCGCCACGGCGCCGTGGCACCCCGGACGCTGTGCCGAGCTGCTGCTCGGCGACGTCCCGGTCGGGTACGCCGGCGAGCTGCACCCACGGGTCTGCACGACGTTCGGGCTGCCTCCGCGCTCGGTGGCGGCCGAGGTCGACCTCGACACGCTGATCCAGCACGCCGTCCACCTGCGGCCGGCTCCGACGTTCTCGACGTACCCGGTCGCGAAGGAGGACGTCGCCCTCGTCGTGGCCGACGACGTCCGCGCGGCCGACGTGGAGCGCGCGCTGCGCGAGGGCGCGGGGGAGCTGCTGGAGTCCCTGCGGCTCTTCGACGTCTACACCGGCGAGCAGGTCGGCGAGGGGCACCGGTCCCTGGCCTTCGCCCTGCGCTTCCGGGCGCCGGACCGCACCCTCACCGAGGAGGAGGTCTCGGCCGCCCGCGACGGCGCCGTCGCCGCCGCCGTCCAGCAGACCGGCGCCGCCCAGCGGGCCTGACCGGTGGACCTGCGCCTGCTCGACGCCGTGAGCTGGCGCGGGTCTCCGGTGCCGGGCGAGCGCACCCAGGCGCTGCTCGCCGCTCTCACCCTGGCCGAAGGACGGGTGGTCTCCGACACCGCCCTGGTCGAGACGGTGTGGGGGCCGGACGACCAGCCGGCCCATCCCACCAAGGCGCTGCAGGTCGTGGTCTCGCGGGCCCGTAGCCAGACGGCGTCCGAGGTGGTGGTCCGAGCCGGGCACGGCTACCGGCTGGGCCTGCCCGCCGCCGAGGTCGACGCGCTCGAGCTCCGGGAACGGCTCGCGGCCGCGCGGTCGGCGTACGCCGCGGGCGAGGCGGCGCTCGCCGAGCGGGAGGCCGCGGCGGCCCTGGTGTCGGTGGCGGCCGGAGCCGATGGAGTCCTCGGCGAGCTGCGCGACCAGGCCCGGAGCCGGGTCGCCGAGGCGCGGGCGTTGCGTGGCCGGGCGCTCGCCGACCTCGGCCGGCACGAGGAGGCGCTCCCCGTGCTCCTCGACGCCGCTGACGGTGCCGACGAGTCCCTGCTGGCCGCACTGCTGCGCAGCGAGGCCGCGGTGCGGGGGACCGGCGCCGCCCTGGAACGCTACGAACGGCACCGCGTGGGCCAGCGCGACCGGCTGGGCACCGACCCGGGGCCTGAGCTGCAGGCGCTGCACGCCGAGCTGCTGGCCCGTGACCGTCCCGTCCGGGAGGGGCTGCGGTACGACGCGTCGCGGCTGATCGGCCGCGACGAGGACGTCGCCGCGCTGCTCGCGATGACGCGGACCTCTCGCCTGGTGTCGATCGTGGGTCCCGGCGGCCTCGGGAAGACCCGGCTCGCCCACCTGCTCGGCCGGCTCGCCGAGCAGCCGACAGTGCACTTCGTGGAGCTGGTCGGCGTCACCTCGCCCGACGGGGTGGCCGCCGAGGTGGGCGACGCCCTCGGGGTGCGGGACTCCTACGTGACGCGCGCCGGCGAGCCGTCGCGTCGGGCGGACCTGCTGACCCGGATCGTCGATCGGATCGGCACCGCTCCCTCGCTGCTGGTGCTCGACAACTGCGAGCACGTGGTCGACGCGGTCGCCGACCTCGTCGCACTGCTGCTCGCGCGGACGCCGTACCTGAGCGTCGTCACGACCACCCGAGCGCCGCTGGGCCTGGCCGCCGAGCGGGTCTACCTGCTGCCGCAGCTCGGCACGGACGACGCGGTCGAGCTGTTCCGGGAGCGGGCCACCGCGGCGCGGCCCGGCGTACGCCTGGAGGACGGGGAGGTCCGGTCCCTCGTGGAGCGGCTCGACGGGCTGCCGCTGGCCGTCGAGCTGGCCGCGGCCCGCGTGCGGGCGATGTCGGTGGTGGAGATCGCCCGCCGGCTCGACGACCGGTTCGCGCTGCTGCGCGGTGGCAGTCGTGACGCTCCGGAGCGTCACCAGACCCTGCTCGCGGTCATCGACTGGTCCTGGAACCTCCTGCCCGCGGACGAGCGGGCGGCCCTGCGCCGGCTGGCGGTCTTCCGCGACGGCTTCGGCATCGAGGGGGCGTCCCGGGTGGTGGGCTCCCCGGACACGCTCGACCTCGTCGGTCGGCTGGTCGAGCAGTCGCTGGTGACCGTGCACGAGGGTGAGGGGATCCGCTACCGGCTGCTCGAGACCGTCCGCGAGTTCGGCCGCCTCCGGCTGGCCGAGGCGGACGAGGAGGCCGACGCCGACGCGACCCTGCGCGCGTGGGCGACCGACCTGGCGGCCGGGCTCGCGCCCCGCCTGTTCACCCCCGACCAGATCGCCGTGATGAGCGCCGTCCGGGTCGAGGAGGGCAACCTCGTCGACGTCCTGCGGCGCTCGCTGGCCGATGCCGACGCCGAGGCCGTGGTGCTCCTCGCGGGGCTGCTGATGGGCTTCTGGTCGATCGAGGGCACGCACCTCAAGGTCGTCACCGTCTCGTCCGCGGCGGAGGCGCTCCTCCACGATGCCGATCTCCCGCCCGAGCTCGACGAGCTGCTCCGGGCGGTCCTGTGTGCCGTCGTCGTGAACTCGATGATCTTCTCCTCCGGGGTCGCGGCGCGGGCGATCGCCCGGCTGCGCGAGCTCGGGCCGGGCTCCGAGCCTCGGATCGCGGGGCTGACCCGGACGCTGCTGCTGACCATCGGCACCGAGGCCGACCCGGCGGAGCTCGAGGCGCTGTGCGAGGACCCCGACCCGTTCGTCGCGCGGGTCGCGCTGCAGTGGGCCTGCCAGATCCACGAGAACGCCGGCGAGGTGGTCCTGGCCCGCGAGTACGGCGAGCGTGCGCTGGCGCTCTGGGACACGGACGAGGGGCCGTGGGGCCGGGCGATGACGACCGCCCAGCTCGCGAGCCTCGCCCTCGCTGCCGGGGACATCGGGGGAGCCGAGCGGCTCGCCGCCGCGACCCTGCCGGACCTGCTCGCGCTGGGGGCCGAGGAGGACGCGAGCCAGGCCCGTGCCGTCTTCGCCGTCGCGGCGCTGCGGGCGGGCCGGCCCGGCGACGCCGAGCGGATCATCGAGGAGATCGCGGCCACGGACGGCGGGCAGTCGCTGTTCGGGGGCGCGTTGACCGTGCTGTGCGGGCGCGCCGAGGTCGCCCTCGCCCGGGGGCAGGTGGCCTCGGGGCTCGCGACGTACCGCTCGGGGATCGCGGAGCTCGCGCGCCGTACCCGGTCCGGTGCGGCGCAGCCGTCCCCCGGCAATCCGTGGGTGCTCTTCCCGAGCGCCGCCGCGCTCAGCGCCCACGTGCGGTACGGCGAGCGCGAGCTCGGCGCCGGACTGCGTGCCGACCTGCTCGAGGGCTGCCGGGTCGCGCTGACCGCCGAGACGCCGTACCTGGACTTCCCGGTGGTCGGCTCGGTCATCTACGCCCTCGGGCTCTGGGAGCTGACCGGACCGGAGGGACCCGGGTCCCTGGCGACCCCGCTGCTGGCTGTCGCGGAACGGTTCGCCTACAACCGGATGCTGCCGAGCCTGGACTGGGCGTACGCCGAGCAGCGCGCCGAGGAGATCCTCCCCGGCGCGCTGGCGACGGCGCGTGACGCGCTCGGTGCGGGTCGCCCGCACGAGCTGCGCGACCGCGTGCGGAGCCTGGTCGCGCAGCTCGCGTCCTGACCGGTCACATCTTGCGCGAGTAGCTGCGCACCGCGAGCGGGGCGAACACCGCGACCACGACGGCGCAGCCGAACAGCGCCCAGCCCACCTCGCCGGTGACCTGACCGTCGTTGAGCAGGTCGCGGACGGCGGTCACCACGTGCGAGACCGGGTTGACCTCCACGAACGCACGCAACCCGCTCGGCAGCGTCTCGGCCGGGACGAACGCGTTGGACAGGAACGTCAGCGGGAACATGATCATCATCGAGATGGCCTGCACGCTCCGCGCGGTCGTGGCGACGGTGCCGAGCCAGGTGAAGATCCAGGCCAGCGACCAGCCGGCGACGATGGTCAGCAGCGCGCCCGCGAGCACGCCGGCGATGCCGCCTCCGGGTCGGTAGCCCATCACCAGCCCCGTCAGGATGGTCAGCCCGGTGGCGATGGCGTACCGGGACAGGTCCGCCACCATCGGCCCGGCCAGCGGGGCGATCCGCGCCATCGGCAGCGACTTGAACCGGTCGAAGACGCCCTTGTCCATGTCCTCGCGCAGCTGGACGCCCGTGGCCATGCACACGGTGAGGGTCGTCTGGGCGAGGATGCCGGGAATCAGCAGCGGCAGGTAGCTCGCCACGTCGCCGGAGATGGCGCCGCCGAAGACGTAGGCGAACATCGCGGTGAAGAGCAGCGGCTGGATGATGACGTCGAAGAACTGCTCGGGGTTGCGCAGCATCTTCGTCCACGAGCGCCAGGCCATGGCCAGGGTCTGCCGGACGGTGTCGGGCACGGACACCCGCGCGGCGAGCCGGCGCTCGCCGAGGTCGTACGACGCCGCGGTCGGCGTGGGGAGCAGGCTGGTCATCGCGCGGTCTCCATCTCGTCGTGGTGGGTGGGGGAGCCGGTCAGCGCGAGGAACACCTCGTCGAGGGTCGGCTTCTGGACGGTCGCGGCGAGGATCGGCAGGCCCGCCTCGCGCAGTGCGATGAGGACGTCGGCGGCCAGGTTCGCGTCCGCCAGCGGCACGTTGAGGCCACCCGACTCGGGGGTCGGTACGGCGTGCTCGCCCACGATCCGCCGGACGACGGCGCCCGCGGCGTCCGTGCCAGCGGGGTCGGCCAGCCGGAGCTGCAGCGTGGACGAGCCGACCTGGCTCTTGAGCTGGTCCGGCGTGCCCTCGGCGACCTTGCGCCCGTGGTCGATGACCGCGATCCGGTCGGCGAGCTGGTCGGCCTCGTCGAGGTACTGCGTGGTGAGCAGCACGGTGCAGCCCTCGGCGACCAGGGCACGGATGGTGTCCCACATCTGGCCGCGGGTGCGCGGGTCGAGACCGGTGGTCGGCTCGTCGAGGAAGATCAGCGGCGGGCGCGTGATGAGCGAGGCCGCCAGGTCGAGCCGGCGGCGCATGCCGCCGGAGAACTGCTTGATCGGCCGGTCGGCCGCCTCCTCGAGCCCGAACCGGCCGAGCAGGTCGTCGGCGGTGCTCCTCGACGGGGCGGACCCCAGGCCCTGGAGCCGGCCGAAGAGCCGGAGGTTCTCCCGCGCCGTCAGGTCCTCGTCGACCGATGCGTACTGTCCGGTGACGCCGACGAGCTGGCGGATCATGTGCGGTTGGTCGCGGACGTCGACGCCGAAGATCGACGCCGAGCCGCCGTCGATCGGCAGCAGGGTGGCCAGCATCCGGATCAGGGTGGTCTTGCCGGCGCCGTTGGGGCCGAGCACGCCGAACACCTCGCCGCGACGTACGTCGAGGTCGACGCCGTCGACGGCGCGATGGGTGTCGAAGGTCTTGACCAGGCCCGTCGCGTGGACGGCCAGGTCGGTGGGAGCTGAGGTCATGCCTCCAGGCTGGGGTGGCCCGGTTTCAGCGCGCCTTCACGCGACCTTCACGCGCGAACCGATCGGCACTCGCGTGCATCAGACCTGACGATGTCCATCTCACACGCCACCATCGCGACCACACCCGCCGCCGGTCCCCGGCGCTCAGCGCAGGGGCGGCAGGGGAACCGTCGCGAGCTGCAGGAAGTGGTCCGAGGCGATCTGAGAGCGGCTGCCGTAGGTCTGGTTGCGGTAGCCGCAGGAGCCCTTGGCCGACCCCAGCGTCAGGATGTAGTCACGGCGCAGGGGAGTCCGGTAGACGGGGAACTTGGAGTCCTGGGTGGTGGGGAACTGCCCGCCCACGATGCTCGCGCTCGCGTAGGCGTCGTAGAAGCCGGCGTTCATCAGCGCCTGGTGCACGTTGTTGTACGGCAGCGTGTTGGCCGTCGAGTTCAGGTCGCCGCCGAGGATCACCTGGTCGTTGAAGCGGCTCCGCAGGCTGCGCATCACCTGGATCGTCCGGGTGGTCTGGCGGGCGCGGATCTCCCACTCCGTGCGGCTGCCGACGACGCCGACGCGCAGGTGGTTGGAGGTGAGCACGAACGGCGACTGGTTCCCGGCGACCGACTGCAGGCGCGCCCAGGGGATCAGCGAGTCCTTGTTGAACGCCGGGTCGACGATGCGCTCCAGGCCCGCGTCGAGCTTGCGGTACCGGTTGGCGTCGTAGAACACCCGCGTGCCGACGAGGCCGGGTTTGCGACCCTTCGGCGGGCGGTACGCCGCGTCGTCCAGCGCGTCGACCCAGTGCGAGGAGGGATCGGGGTCCACCTCGTTGAGACGGTCGAGGATCCAGCGCCGCTGCGGCCGGATCCCGAACTGGAGCCGCTCGGACCCGCTGGCCTCCTGGATGGCCAGGGCGCGGGCGCCGCTGCGCAGGATCTCGGAGACGACGTTGTCCCCCCGCAGGTTCCAGTTCAGGTCCGGGCCGAGGTGCCGGTCGGCGGCCCAGCTGCGGACGTTGAACGCCGCCACGGTGAGCCGGTCCTGGGGTGCGGCGGTGCAGGGGTAGGTGATCGGGGCCTGGATCCACTTGGCCGGGCTCGCGGTCTTGGACCGGTCGCGGCGGTAGCCGACGACCTTGACGAACGAGTAGTTGCCCGAGGTGGGCACGGCCCCGAAGGCGTGGCGGACGACGAGGGCGTGCCGCTTGCGGCTGACCCGGTACGTCTTCACCTTCACGTTCATCTTCCGGCTGGGGCTGACCTGCACCCGGACCTTGGTGAAGCTGCGGACGCGCTTCGAGCGCTCCCAGGTGACCTTGATCCGGCCGTCGGCGGTGGCGGCGAGGCTGACCTTCAGGTTGCCGGTGCCGTTGGCCGAGCTGCCGGAGGCGGTGCCGGTGGGGTTGGTGTTGCGGCGTTCGGCCGACTCGGCGGCCTGGGCCGACGCCGGGAGGATGGTCACGCCGAGGGCGAGGACGGTGCCGGCGATCAGGGACGCGACGGGACGGCGGCGCGGGGATGCAGTCATGAGGAGGCTCCGGTGGAGGCGGGTGGTGGTGCCTCGCTCATCGGCGGCACGACGAGCGATTGTAGGTCGAGGGCGCGATGACGTACCGGTTTCGCCGCGACGACGAGCCCCGATTAGTGTTGGGGTGCGTGAGTGCCGTGACCGACAGCAAGCCGTCCCACGGCCCGACTCGAGGCTTCCGGCCCGACATCGAGGGCCTGCGCGCCGTCGCCGTCCTGTCGGTGCTGATCTACCACGCGGGCCTGGCCTGGGTGCCCGGCGGCTACGTCGGGGTCGACGTCTTCTTCGTGATCTCGGGCTTCCTGATCACCTCGCTGATGGTGCGCGAGGTGGAGCGCCACGGCCGCCTGAGCCTGGCCGACTTCTGGGCGCGGCGGGCCCGGCGCCTGCTCCCCGCGAGCGCGCTGGTGCTGGTGTTCAGCGCCGTCGTCGCCCTGGTGTGCCTCCCGGTCAACACCCGCAAGGACTTCGGCGGCGACATCGTCGCGGCCGCGCTCTACGTCGTGAACTGGCGCCTGGGGGCGCGCGAGGTCGACTACCTGGCCGAGAACGTCGGCGCGTCGCCGGTACAGCACTACTGGTCGCTGGCCGTCGAGGAGCAGTTCTACGTCGTCTGGCCCCTGCTGATCGCGGCCCTGGTCGCGCTGTTCCGGGCGCGCTGGCGGGTGGCGCTGCTCGTCGGGATCTGTGCCGTCTCGGTCGCGTCGTTCGTGTTCACCCTGTCGTACGCCGTCGCGCAGCCCGGCCTCGCCTTCTTCGTCTCGACGACCCGGATCTGGGAGCTCGGTGTCGGCGCGCTGCTGGCCATCGCGTTCCCGACGTTGGTCCGGTTGCCCGCGGCGTTGCGCGGGGTGCTGGGCTGGGTCGGTCTCGCCCTCGTCGCGTACAGCATCGTCGAGCTGGACGCCACGACCGTGTGGCCCGGCACGGCGACGCTGCTCCCGGTCCTCGGCACCGCGGCGGCGATCCTCGCGGGCGGCGGCGTCTCGGCCCGCTGGGGCGTGGGTCGTCTGCTCGGCATCCGCCCGGCGGTGTGGATCGGCGGGCTGTCGTACTCCCTCTACCTGTGGCACTGGCCGTTCCTGATCGCCGCGGAGGGGATCTGGGGCGACCTCCGGGTCCGTTACGGCCTGCTGGTCGTGCTGGCGTCGGTGATCCCTGCGTGGCTGTCGTACCGCTACGTCGAGACGCCGTTCCGGCGCTCGGCCCGCTTCGCCCTGCCCCGTCCGGCGCTGCTCGCCGGCGCCGGTGCGATGGTCGTCTCCACGGTCGCCGGCGTCGCCCTCGTGGCCTCCTTCTCGCTCGTCGACACCGTCGACGAGGCCTCGGCGAACGAGTCGCCCGGCGCCGTCGCCCTCCAGGACCCGCGGTACGCCGACGTCGACTGGGCGGAGCTGAAGTCGGTCGAGGCGCTGCGGCCCTCGCCGCTCGAGGCCTACCAGGACTATCCCGGCATCAACACGGACGGGTGTGTCGTCCTGCGCGACAGCGAGGGCTTCGAGACGTGCGAGTACGGCGACCCGGACGCCGAGCGCACCGTCGTCCTGGTCGGTGACTCCAAGGCGGCTCAGTGGTTCACCCCGGTCCGCAACATCGCGCTGGACGAGGGGTGGCGCCTGGTCGTGGTCGCGAAGAACGGCTGCCCGTTCGCCGGCTCGACCTTGCTCGTCGAGAACCACCGCAACCCGTCGTGCGACGCGTGGCAGCCGTGGGCGCTGGACACGATCGTGGAGATGAAGCCCGATGTCGTGCTGACCGTGACGCGCCACAGCAGGTCGCTGCCGCCCGGCGGGAAGTCGGAGGACGACTACGAGGAGTCGGCGATGGTCGACGGCCTGGTGGAGTACTGGGAGCGCCTGGTCGACGCCGGCATCGAGGTGGTCCCGATCCTCGACACCCCGGTGCCCGTGAGCGCGACGGTGCCCGACTGCGTCCAGGAGAACCTCCAGGACCTGACCCACTGCGTGGCCCTGAAGGAGGCGGGGACCCCCAAGTCGGGGGCGCCGCGCCAGCTCGAAGCCGCGACGCGGGTGCCCGAGGTCAAGATCGTCGACATGTCGCCCGTCCTGTGCCCGGACGGCGTGCACTGCCCCCCGGTGATCGGCAACGTGCTGGTGTACCGCGGCGGTACGCACATCAGCGACACCTTCGCGGAGTCGACGACCGACGAGCTGGCCGCCCGGCTCGCGAAGGCGACGGACGGCCTGCTCGGCGCCGCCTGACCCACTCGGACGTCAGTCGATCGGGTAGTCCACGCACGCGCGGAAGTCGGCGTACGCCGCCGGGTCGCCCTCGACCCGGAGCTCGGCGTCGTCGCCGCGGTGCCACAGCCAGGCGTCCAGCGCGGCCGCCGGGCCGCCGACCGTCGCCGCGGCCGGGGTAGCGGGTGCCGTCACTACGCGGAGATCCGGGCCGTCGTGGACGGTCCCGTCCGGACCCGTGCCCCGGAAGTCCCCGAGCTGCACCCAGGTGGCGTCGCCGGTGTCGGTGCACTCGATCCGGACGTAGCGCTCCCGCGGGGTGAATTCGCCCCACGGCGGGCTCCCGCCGAACATCACGTCCAGCACCTCCTCGACGCCGTCGGCGGCCAGCGCGGCGTCGAGCGGGGTGCGCTCTCCCGCGGCGAGCTCGGCGTCGACCCGGTGGATCAGCGCCTCGTGCGCCTGCCGACGGATGGTGAAGCCGACGGTGTGGTCCGCCGACCAGGTCCAGGCCTCCTCGGCCGGATCGACCTCGGCCAGGGCGGCGAGCAGGCGGGCGGAGCCGGCGTCGAAGAACTCCAGCACCGCCGCGTGGCCCTCGGGCCGGGGCGGCTCGACGTAGTCGTCGGGCCCCTGGGGGCGCTGCGTCACGATGGTGGCCCAGAAATGCTGCACGGTGCCGAGGTGCCACAGGAGGTCCGTCGCGTCCCAGTCCGGGCAGCTCGGGACCCGCGCGGCCGGGTCGGTGCCGGCCAGCACCCGCCGGAAGCGGGCGGACTCGTCTCGCAGGTGGTGCAGGTAGGCCTCGGGTTGCAGTCTCGCCATAGGCTCACCGTAGGCACCGAGGACGACACGCGCAGCGATGGTTTCCGCCGCCGATGCGATGAACATGCACAGTTGTGTATAGTCATGCATATGAGTCGGAAGCGCGTCGCGGTCGCCGGAGCCAGCGGGTACGCCGGGGGTGAGCTGCTGCGCCTGCTCCTCGGTCATCCCGAGATCGAGATCGGCGCGCTCACCGGGGCGTCCAACGCCGGACAGCCCCTCGGGGCGTTGCAGCCGCACCTGCTGCCCCTCGCCGACCGGGTCCTCGTGGAGACCTCCCTGGACACGCTCTCCGGGCACGACGTCGTCTTCCTGGCGCTCCCGCACGGCCAGTCCGGCGCGATCGCCGCGCAGCTGGGGGAGGGGACCGTGGTCGTCGACTGCGGCGCCGACTTCCGCCTCGCCGACGCCGCCGAGTGGGAGCGGTTCTACGGCGGTGACCACGCCGGCACCTGGCCGTACGGCCTGCCGGAGCTCCCCGGCCAGCGCGACCTGCTGCGCGGGGCGACCCGGATCGCCGTCCCCGGCTGCTACCCGACCATCTCCACCCTGACCCTCGCGCCGGCGGTCGCGGCCGGCCTGGTCGAGCCGGACGTCGTCGTCGTCGCCGCCTCGGGCACCAGCGGCGCCGGCAAGGCGGCCAAGCCGCACCTGCTCGGGAGCGAGATCATGGGCAACGCCAGCGCGTACGGCGTCGGCGGCAGCCATCGCCACACGCCCGAGATCACCCAGAACCTCTCCGCCCTCGTGGACGGCACGGTCACGGTCAGCTTCACGCCACTGCTGGTCCCGATGCCGCGCGGCATCCTCGCGACCTGCTCGGCCACGCTGCGCGACGGCGTCACCGCCGCCGACCTTCGCGACGCCTACACCGCGGCGTACGCGGAGGAGCCCTTCGTCCACCTGCTCCCCGAGGGTCAGTGGCCGCAGACCAAGTCCGTCGTCGGCTCCAACGCCGTGCACCTCCAGGTGACGGCCGACGAGACGGCCGACCGGATGGTCGCGGTCGGCGTGGTCGACAATCTCGCCAAGGGCACCGCCGGCGCCGCCGTGCAGTGCATGAACCTCGCGCTGGGCCTCGACGAGGGCCTCGGCCTCACCACGATCGGACTCGCGCCATGACCGACGAGAGCCAGACCGAACAGCCGACGTACACGCTGCAGGAGTTCCCCGAGAAGCTCGCCGTCGTCCGGCTCCCTCCGGGGTCGGAGATCCCGGCCTGGGCCGAGTCGTCCTCGCTGTTCTCGATCACGGCGACCGCGACCGAGACCTCGCTGGTGTGCGCCGGGCGCAACGTCCCGACCAAGCAGGTCGCGCAGAAGGGCCTGACCGCGTTCGCGGTGCAGGGTCCCCTCGACCTCGCCCTGGTGGGGGTCCTGGCGGGCCTGCTGGTCCCGCTGGCCGAGGCCGCCGTGCCGGTCTTCACCATCTCCACCTACGACACCGACTGGATCCTGGTCCCGAACACCGATGCCGAGCGCGCGGCCGAGGCCTGGCGACGACGGGGGCACACCGTCGTCGCCGCCGTCCCCGTCACGCCCAGCAAGCAGACCAAGAAGAAATGACCGTCACCACCCCCGCCGGGTTCACCGCCGCCGGAGTCGCCGCCGGCCTGAAGTCCACCGGCGCCAAGGACATCGCCCTGGTCGTCAACAACGGCCCCGCCTATGACTCCGCCACCGTCTTCACCGCCAACCGCTGCAAGGCCAACCCCGTCCTGTGGAGCCAGGAGGTCGTCAAGGACGGCACCGTCCGCGCGGTCTTCCTGAACTCCGGCGGCGCCAACTGCTACACCGGCCCCGAGGGCTTCCAGACCACGCACGCGGTCGCGGAGCGGGTCGCCGAGCACCTCGGCATCGGCGCGATCGACGTGGTCGTCTGCTCGACCGGCCTGATCGGCCTGGTCAACGACCGCGACCAGCTGCTCTCGGGCGTCGACGCGGCGTACGCCGCCCTCGCGGCCGACGGCGGCACGCAGGCGGCCGAGGGCATCATGACCACCGACACCGTGAGCAAGCAGGTCGTCGTCGAGGGCGCGGGCTGGAGCATCGGCGGGATGGCCAAGGGCGCTGGCATGCTCGCGCCCCAGCTGGCCACCATGCTCGTCGTGCTCACCACCGACGCGGTCGTCTCGGCGGCCGATCTCGACACCGCGCTGCGGGCGGCCACCCGGGTCTCCTTCGACCGGCTGGACTCCGACGGGTGCATGTCGACCAACGACACCGTCACGGTGATGGCGAGCGGGGCCAGCGGCATCACGCCGTCCCTGCCCGACTTCACCGAGGCGCTCACCCAGGCCTGCACCGACCTGGCCATGCAGCTGCTGAAGGACGCCGAGGGCGCGGACCACGAGATCGCGATCACCGTGCTCAACGCCGCCACCGAGGACGAGGCGGTGGAGGTCGGCCGCAGCGTGGCCCGGAGCAACCTGTTCAAGGCGGCGGTGTTCGGCAAGGACCCGAACTGGGGCCGGGTGCTCGCCAGCGTCGGCACCACCTCCGCGCAGTTCGACCCGGCGGATCTCGACGTCGCGATGAACGGCGTCTGGGTCTGCCAGGGCTCCACGCCGCACGCCGATCCCGCCGAGGTCGACCTGACCCCGCGCGAGGTGAGCGTGACCATCGACCTGAAGTCCGGGTCCGAGCGGGCCACCGTCTGGACCAACGACCTCACCCACGCCTACGTCCACGAGAACAGCGCCTACTCCTCATGAGCGACTCCCTGATCGACCACGTCCACCACGACCCGAGCAAGCCCGACCCGGCGAAGGCCCGCACGCTCGCGGCCGCGCTGCCCTGGCTGAAGCGCTACCACGGCAAGATCGTCGTGGTGAAGTACGGCGGCAACGCCATGACCGACGAGACGCTCAAGCGCGCCTTCGCCGAGGACATCGCCTTCCTGCGCTTCGCCGGGTTCAAGCCCGTCGTGGTGCACGGTGGCGGACCGCAGATCTCCCGGATGCTCGACAAGCTCGGCATCGAGTCGGAGTTCCGCGGCGGCCTGCGGGTGACCACGCCGGAGGCGATGGACGTGGTCCGCATGGTCCTGGTCGGCCAGGTCCAGCGCGAGCTGGTCGGGCTCATCAACGAGCACGGCCCGCTGGCGGTCGGCTGCTCGGGCGAGGACGCCGGCCTGTTCACCGCCACGCCGACCGGCACGGTCGTCGACGGCGAGGAGGTCGACCTCGGCCTGGTGGGCGAGGTGACGCAGGTGCGGCCCGAGTCGGTCCTCGACCTGATCGAGGCCGGCCGCATCCCGGTCGTCTCCAGCGTCGCGCCCGACGTCCACGGCACCGTCCACAACGTCAACGCCGACTCCGCGGCCGCCGCGCTGGCGGTCGCCCTGAAGGCCGAGAAGCTGCTGGTCCTCACCGACGTCGAGGGCCTCTACCTCGACTGGCCCCACTCCGACGACGTGATCGGCGAGATCGGCCCCGAGGCGCTCGCGGAGATCCTCCCGACGCTGGCCTCCGGCATGATCCCGAAGATGGGCGCCTGCCTGCGCGCAGTCGAGAACGGCGTGTCCCGCGCCACGGTGGTCGACGGCCGCGAGCCGCACGCCGTGCTGCTCGAGCTCTTCACCAACGAGGGCGTCGGCACCCAGGTGCTCCCCGGCGTCGAGACCAAGACCCGGAAGGCGAGGGACGCCCAGTGAGCGACACCCGGCAGACCTGGGGCGAGCGGTACGCCGCCAGCCTGATGAACACCTTCGGCCCGCCGAAGCTCGTCCTCGCCCGCGGCGAGGGCGCCCACGTCTGGGACGAGGACGGCAACGAGTACGTCGACCTCCTCGGCGGCATCGCCGTGAACGCGCTCGGCCACGTGTCGAACTTCTTCACGACCGAGCCGCAGGTGGAGCTGGCCGAGCGGCTGCTGGACCTGCTCGGGGTCGGCGTCGGCGGCGGCAAGGTCTTCCTCACCAACTCCGGCACCGAGGCCAACGAGGCGGCGCTCAAGCTCACCCGGCGTACCGGCCGCACCCACGTCGTCGCCGCGGAGGGCTCGTTCCACGGCCGCACGATGGGTGCCCTCTCGCTGACGGCCAAGGCGGCCTACCGCGAGCCCTTCGAGCCGCTGCCCGGTGACGTCACGTTCGTCCCGTACGGCGACGCCCTTGCCCTCGCCGAGGCCGTCACCGAGCGGACCGCCGCGGTG
>NZ_DATJTA010000038.1:0-2282 GCF_035503875.1 Nocardioides sp. | reverse complement strand
GCGATCGCCGAGGCCGGGCTCACCCCCGCCAACATCAACGCGGCCGGGCAGATCGTGGCCGGCGGCACCCTCGAGCAGCTGGCCGAGTTCGCCGCCAACCCGCCGGCCGGCGCGCGGCTGCGGCCGCTGCGGGTCGCGGGCGCGTTCCACACCAAGCACATGGCGCCGGCGGTCGACGCGCTGGTGGCGGCGGCGGCCGGCGTCGCCGTCCACGACCCGGTCATCACCCTGCTGTCCAACCGCGACGGCGCCGTCGTCACCTCCGGCCCGGCCTGGGTGGAGCGGATCGTCCACCAGGTCGCCAACCCGGTCCGCTGGGACCTGTGCATGGCCACCATGTCCGACATCAACGTGACCGCGCTGATCGAGCTCGCCCCGGGCGGCACGCTGACCGGCATGGCCAAGCGCGCGCTGCCCGGCGTCGAGCTGCTCGCGATCAAGACCCCGGACCAGCTCGACGCGGCTCGGGCGCTGATCGCCGCGCACGCGACGGCGACCAACGGCTACGCCGCGAACTCGGACGGATCGGGCCCCGACTGGATGATCGTGGTGTCACCAGGCGCCGGAACCGCCCGTCTGATCTCGGACGAGACGGGCAGCGGGACGACGCCGGCCGGCGCGACGATGGTCTGCGCCGGCGACGTCCTCGCCCACGTCGTCGCTCGCGGCGGCGAGAAGCCGGTGACCGCGCCGCACGACGCGGTCGTGGTGGAGTGGCTGGTCGAAGACGGCGACCCGGTGAGCGAGGGTCAGCCGCTGGTCCGCCTGCAGCCAACCCAGCGTAGGGAGTCGTGAGCATGACCGCAGCGAAGATCCTCGGATTCGGCGGTTACCAGCCGGACAAGGTAGTCACCAACGACGACCTCGCCAAGCTCGTCGACACCAACGACGAGTGGATCAGGACGCGGGTCGGCATCCGGGAACGGCGGTTCGCGCGCGACGACGAGACCGTCGCCGACATGGCCGAGGCGGCCGGCGCGAAGGCGCTCGCGGCCAGCGGGCTCGAGCCTTCCGACATCGACCTGGTGACGGTCGCGACGTGCAGCCCGGAGTCGCTGATGCCGACCATCTCGGCGACCGTCGCCTACCGGCTCGGCATTATCGCGCCCGGAGCCTACGACCTCAACGCCGCCTGCGCCGGATTCTGCTACGCGGTCGGCGCCGCCGCCGACTCCGTGCGCGCGGGCAGCGTTCGCAACGCGCTGGTGATCGGCGCGGAGAAGATGACGTCGTGGATGGACTGGTCCGACCGGTCGACCTGCATCATCTTCGCCGACGGGGCCGGGGCGGCCGTGGTCGGGCCGTGCGAGGCCGGCGAGCCGTCCGGGATCGGGCCGATCGTGTGGGGCAGCGCGGGCGACCAGGCGCACAAGATCGTGATCGAGGGGCGCACGGGTAAGCTGACCCAGGACGGCCAGGCCGTGTTCCGCTGGGCCACCACCGCGCTGGCCCCGGTGGCGCTCGAGGCCTGCCGCCGGGCGGGGGTGTCGCCGGACGAGATTTCGGCCTTTATCCCGCACCAGGCGAACCTTCGCATCATCGAGGCCATCGCCAAGAAGCTCGGCATCCCCAGGGATCGCGTCGCCGACGACATCATCACGGCCGGCAACACCTCGTCCGCGTCGATTCCGCTCGCGCTGTCCAGGATGGCGGAGCAGGGGCGGCTGCAGCCCGGAAAGCCGGCGTTGCTGCTGGCCTTCGGCGCCGGGCTGTCCTACGCGGCGCAGGTGGTCACGGTACCCTAGCCGCGCCATCGCAACATCGATTCACACCGCTAACTCAAGCCAATCGAAGGAGCAACCAGTGACTGACCAGGAGATTCTGGCCGGACTCGCGGAGATCATCGAGGAGATCGCCGGCACGCCCGCCGACGAGGTGACCCCCGCGGCCAACTTCGTCGACGACCTCGACATCGACTCACTGTCCATGGTCGAGATCGCCGTCGCGGCGCAGGACAAGTTCGGCGTCGAGATCCCGGACGAGCAGCTCAAGGACCTGAAGACCGTCCAGGACGTCGTCACCTTCGTCTCCAAGAGCTCCTGAGCGCCACCGCTCTTCCGTCCTCTAGCAGTCGTCGTTAGTCGTTCGCAGTCGTGGAGGTTGCAGTGGGCAACAACGGTCAGGTCAGCGTCGTCGTCACCGGGCTCGGCGCGACCACGCCGCTCGGTGGTGATGTCGCGTCCACCTGGTCGGCGATGCTCGCGGGAACCAGCGGCGTGCGCACCATCACCGAGCCCTGGATCGAGACGGTGCCGGTGAAGTTCGCGGCCACCGCCGCGGTC
>NZ_DATJTA010000037.1:0-169347 GCF_035503875.1 Nocardioides sp. | reverse complement strand
CGCGAACTCGCGCCGGGTCGGCACCACATTCACGCCGGGTCGGCAGGGTGGGGGAGCGCGGACTGTCGGTGGTCGCTGTCACGGTGTGCGCATGACGACGAGAATCGACTGCGACACCTGCGTGGTGCGCGGGCTCGCGTGCCACGACTGCGTGGTCACGGTGCTCCTGGGGCCGCCGCCCGAGCTGACCTTCGACGACGACGACCGCGAGGCGCTGGAGGTCCTGGCCGCCGGGGGACTGGTCCCGCCGCTGCGCCTGGTCCAGCCCGTCGACCCGCCGGCGGTCGAGTCGGCGTGACCCAGACCCGGGGTCGCGGAAGTAAAGAAAACCCGCGATTCGGCCGCGTCCGGTTTTGCCAGCCCCTGAGGGGCGACTACCCTCTCGAACTCAGGTGCTCGTGGAAGTGGACCGACCAGGTTCGCGCGAGCACCGCGTCGAGTTCCGGACCGTTCGCGGGCCGGGAGCCGGGGAACCACCACCTCTGGGGTGAATCTCTCGCAAGGCGTACGCCGTTCACGGGCGTCGTACGAGGAGCGTGAGTAGGGCAAGTCGTGCCCGAACCCGTCAGCTCACCCGGTAGGCGTACGACACACAAGGGGAACAACCCGCTCGTGCTCAACGGTCGGAAGCGCTACATCACTGCCCTCGCAGGCCTTGCCCTCGCTGGATCCGTCGGCTTCGTCCCCACCTCGCCGGCGCAGGCCGAGCCCGACATCGACGACGTCCAGTCGCGCGTCGACCGGCTCTTCCACGAGGCCGAGCAGGCCTCCGAGCGCTACAACGACGCGAAGCTGGAGCTCACCGAGCTGCGCAGCGACCTCGCGGCGCTGAAGGCCGACGAGAGGCGCCAGGACGCCAAGCTCGACGTGATCCGCGACCAGGTCGCCGACTCGCTCGTCAGCGAGTACGCCGGCTCCGCCACGTCGGCGGCCGGCCGGCTGTTCGTCTCCGACGACCCGCGCGCGTTCCTCAACCAGCTCTCGACGATGGCGAGCTACAACGACCTCCAGGGCGACCTGCTGGCCGGGTACTCCGCCGAGGCCGACGCGCTCGAGCTGCGGCGCGAGGCCACCGAGGCGCGCTCGAAGCAGGTCGCGAAGACCGAGGAGGCGCTCGCCGCCGAGAAGGAGACGACCGACGCCAAGCTCGCCGAGGCCGAGAAGCTCCTCGACAAGCTCAAGGCCGAGGAGCGCGAGGCGCTGCTCTCCCGGGGCGGTTCCCAGCGGGTCCCGTCCAACGTCCCGGCCTCCGGCCGCGCGGGCGCGGCGATCTCGTACGCCATGGCGCAGGTGGGCGACGCGTACGTCTACGGCGCTGCCGGCCCGAACGCCTTCGACTGCTCGGGCCTGACGATGATGGCGTGGGCCCAGGCCGGCGTCGCGCTGCCGCACTCCTCCAGCGCCCAGTACTCCTCGGGTCCGCGCATCGCCCAGGGTGACCTGCAGCCGGGCGACCTGGTCTTCTACTACAGCCCGATCAGCCACGTCGGCATGTACATCGGCAACGGCATGATCGTGCACGCCGCGAACCCCGGCACCGGCGTGGTCGTCTCCGACCTGCACTCCATGCCGTACGTCGGCGCCGTCCGCCCTGGCTGACGCTTCGACCCCGAAGGCCGGTCGCCCCCGTTGGTGGGTGGCCGGTCTTTCGTCGTTCCTGCTGGTCGTCGTCGCGGTGGTGACCTGGCAGCTCGTGTCCGACGACACGTACGTCGCCCCGCCGCCCGGCGCCCCGGCGGTGCGCGCGGTGGACTCCGCGGCGGCCGGCAAGGTGCTCACCGCGCTCGTGGCGGCCGTCGAGGCGGCCGATCCCGAGGCGGCCCGGGCGCTCGCCCCGGCCGGTGACCGGGCGGCGGGTGACCGGCTGGCCGCCGTCGCGACCAACGCGGGCGAGCTCCGGGTCCGCGACTTCGCGGCCCGCTACGTGGCGGCGAGCGGCCCCGCGGCCGCGGACGGCACCTGGACCGCCCGGGCCGACGTCGCCTGGCGCTTCGCCGGCTTCGACCGGGCACCCGCGCTGGCCGAGGTGCCGGTCGTGTTCCGGTCCGTCGACGGCGAGGTCGGCCTGGTCGCGTTCGGCGCCGAGGAGGGCCGGTCGCCCGTCTGGCTGGCCGGCCCCGTCGAGGTACGGCGTACTCCCGAGACGCTCGTGCTCACCGCCGACGCTGCGGGGGCCGATCGCTACGCCCGCCTGGCGGAGCGAGCCGTGCCCGTCGTACGCCGGGTGGTGACCGGCTGGCGGCCGCGGCTCGTGGTGGAGGTGCCCGCGTCGGCGGAGGGCCTGGACCGGGCGCTGGACGCCGAGCCGGGGACGTACGCCGGCATCGCCGCCGTCACCACCAGCGTCGACGGCTCGCTGGCGCCCGGCTCGCCGGTGCACGTGATGGTCAACCCGGCCGAGCTCGGCCGGCTCCGCCCCGCGGGCGCGCAGGTGGTGATGAGCCACGAGGCGGCGCACGTGGCGACCGACGCGCCCACGAGCACCAGCACCCCACTGTGGCTGCTGGAGGGGTTCGCCGACTACGTCGCGCTGCGCGACGTCCGGCTCCCGGTGACGACCACGGCGGCCCAGATCATCGAGCAGGTACGCCGCGACGGCGTCCCGGACGCGCTGCCCGGAGCGACGGAGTTCGACCTGGGGGCCACCCACCTCGGCGCCGTCTACGAGAGCGCCTGGCTCGTCTGCGAGGTGATCGCCGAGCGGGCGGGGGAGGACGCCCTCGTCGCGTTGTACGAGCACGTCGCCGCCGGTACGCCGCTGGCGCGGGCGCTGCGGCGCGACACCGGCCTCTCGGAGCCGGAGCTCGTCGGGGCCTGGCGGGAGCGTTTGTCAGACTTGGCCGCGTGACGCAGGCGGCCCGCAGGATCTCGCTCGTGACGGCCGCCGTGAGTGGGGTCGTCTTCGTCGTCCTCGCGGCCGTCCTCGTGCCGTGGGACCCCGTCCCGGGCGGTGCCCTCCGGCCGGCGGACCCGACCGTGCTGTTCACCCCGGAGCAGCTGGACCGGGCGGCCGAGTTCGCGAGCCGCACCGACTGGATCGGCTACGCCTCGCTGGTCGTCCGCCTGCTGGCCGCCTGCTGGCTCGGCTTCTCGCGGCGCGGCCGCGCGCTCTTCGCGCGCCTGCCCGGCCCGTGGTGGGCGGCGGTGATCCTGGCCGTCGCGGTCTTCGAGGTCGGACTGCGCCTGCTGACCCTGCCGTTCGCGGTGCTGATGCGCCGCCAGCTGCTCGACTACGGGCTGAGCACCCAGTCCTGGCCGGCCTGGGTGCTCGACCTGCTGAAGGGCGAGCTCGTCGACGTCGTGGGTCTCTCCCTCGCCCTCCTGGTCCTGGTCGGCTGTGCCCGGCGCTGGCGCCGCGCCTGGCCCGCGATCGCCGGGGCGATCGCGGCCGGGCTGGTCGTGCTGGGCTCGTTCGCCTACCCGCTGGTCGTCGAGCCGTTGTTCAACGACTTCGAGCCGCTGGAGGACGGCCCGCTGCGGACCGGGGTGTTCGAGCTGGCCGAGAAGGAGGGCGTGGCGGTCGATGAGGTGCTGGTCGCCGACGCCTCACGCCGTACGACGACGCTCAACGCCTACGTCTCCGGCATCGGCGGGAGCCGTCGGGTGGTGCTCTACGACAACCTCGTGAACGACCTGCCCGAGGACCAGGCCCTGTCGGTGGTCGCGCACGAGCTCGCCCACGCCCGGCACCACGACGTCGTGGTCGGGACGGTCCTCGGCGCGGCCGGCGCCTGCTTCGCGATCGGTCTGCTGGGGACGGTGCTGGGGGCGCTGCGACGGCGGGGCGGCTCGCCGGCCGACCCGGCCGTGGTCCCGCTGGTCCTCGCGCTGTACGCCGTCGCCGTCGTGCTGAGCAGCCCGGTCCAGAACACCATCAGCCGCCACGTGGAGATCCGCGCCGACGTGGACGCGCTCCGGGCGACGGGCGACCCGGCGGCGTTCGTCGAGCTGCAGCGGCAGCTCGCCGTACGCTCGATCGCGGATCCGGAGCCGCCCGGGTGGTCGCACTTCTGGTTCGGCAGCCACCCGACGGCCCTGCTGCGCACCGCGCTGGCCGAGCGGCTGTCCGAGTCGGGAGGAACCGGTCAGGAGTAGAGGGCCTCCACCTCGACGCGGTGCTCGCGCATCACCACGGCGCGCTTCAGCTTCAGGCTCGGGGTGAGCTGGCCGCCCTCCTCGGTCCAGTCGCCGGGCAGGATCGTGAACTTCCGGATCGACTCGGCCTTCGAGACCGCCTTGTTGGCGTCCTCCACGGCCGCCTCGACGGCCGCCCGCAGGTCCGGGTCGTCGACCAGGTCGGCGATCGAGCCGCTCTTGCCGTTGGCCTCGGCCCACAGCGGGAACGACTCCACGTCGATGGTGACCAGGGCGGCGATGAACGGCTGCCCGTCGCCGACGACCAGGCACTGGCTGACCAGGGCGTGTGCCCGCAGCCGGTCCTCGAGCACGGCGGGCGCGACGTTCTTGCCGCCGGCCGTCACGATGATCTCCTTCTTGCGGCCGGTGATCCGCACGAAGCCCTCGTCGTCGACCTCGCCGACGTCGCCGGTGTGGAACCAGCCGTCGCCCTCCATCACCTCGGCGGTCGCGGCCTCGTTGTCCCAGTAGCCGGAGAACACCTGACCGCCGCGGAAGAGCAGCTCGCCGTCGTCGGCGACCCGGACCGCGGTGCCGGGCAGCGGCCGACCGACCGTGCCCATCTTCTGCGCATCGGGGAGGTTGGCGGTGAGTGCGGCGGTGGTCTCGGTGAGGCCGTAGCCCTCCAGGACGATCAGCCCGAGGCCGCGGTAGAAGTGGCCGAGCCGTTCGCCGAGCGGGGCGCCGCCGGAGATGGCGAAGCGGCACTCGCCGCCCAGGGCGGAGCGCAGCTTCGCGTAGACCAGGCGCGAGAAGAGCGCGTGCTGGGCGCGTACGGCGAGCGAGGGACGACCCTTGTCGAGACCCCGGGAGTAGGCGATGGCGACCTCGGCAGCGCGCTCGAAGATCTTGCCCTTGCCATCGGCCGTCGCCTTCTGCGAGGCGCTGTTGAAGACCTTCTCGAAAACCCGCGGCACCGCGAGGATGAACGTCGGCTTGAACTCCTGCAGGTCGACCAGGAGGTTCTTGATGTCGGCGCTGTGCCCCAACCGGGTGCGGGTCATCACGCAGCCGATCTGGATGATCCGCGCGAACACGTGGGCCAGCGGCAGGAACAGCAGCGTCGACGCGTCGTCGTCGAAGAGCATGTCCAGCTCGTCGACCGCCACCCCCAGCTCGAACATGAAGTTGCCGTGGGTGATGACGCAGCCCTTGGGCCGGCCGGTCGTCCCGGAGGTGTAGATCAGCGTCGCCAGGTCGAGCGGCGTCGCCGTCGTACGACGCTTCTCCAGCTCCTCGTCGCTGATGTCCGCGCCCAGGCTCGAGAGCACGTCGACGGCGTTGTCGGTGATCGACCAGACGTGGTTGAGCTGGTCGAGCTCGCCGCGGACCTCGGTGACCCGGGCGACGTGCCCGGCGTCCTCGGCGACCACGGCGCGGGCGCCGGAGTCGCGCAGGATCCAGGCGATCTGCTCGGAGGACGAGGTCTCGTAGACGGGCACGGTCACGGCGCCGGCGAACCAGATCGCGTAGTCGAGCAGCGTCCACTCGTAGCGGGTCTTGGAGATCAGGGCGACCCGGTCGCCGGTCTCGAGACCGGCGGCGATCAGGCCCTTCGCGACGGCGCGGACCTCGGCCAGGAACTCCGCACAGGTCACGTCGACCCACGCCGTACCGGTGTGCCGGCTGAAGGCGACCGTGTCGGGGGCCTCCGCGGCGTTGGCCACCACGTCGTCGGTGAGATTCCCGGTCGCCGGGATCTCGATGGTCAGGGGCGTGGAGAACTCCCGCACGCTTCCTCCTCATCCGCTCCGACCGGCGTAGGACCGCCGGCTCGCGGCGCCACCGAGGGCGCCACTCGGCAGGTTACCGCCGAGGGCCGTACTGCCGGTATCCGGTACGCTCCGGACCGTCTGGTCCGACTTCGCACGCACTGATCCAGCGCACTGATCTCAGGGGGCATCCCATGGCCGAGCAGACCACGTCCTCCATCGTGATCGACGCCGCCCCGGCCGACGTGATGGCGGTCATCGCGGACTTCGAGGCCTACCCGACCTGGGCCAAGGGGATGAAGACCGTCGAGGTCACCGTCCCGGGCGCCGACGGTCGGGCCGAGCAGGTCTTCTTCGCGCTCGACGTGTCGCCCATCAAGGACGAGTACACCCTGGCCTACACCTGGGACGGCGACCGCGAGGTCACCTGGACCCTGGTCGAGGGCAAGATGCTGCGCGCCCTCGACGGGGCGTACGTCCTGCGCGACCTCGGCGACGGCAGCACCGAGGTGACCTACCGCCTCGCCCTCGACGTGTCGATCCCGCTGATCGGCATGCTGAAGCGCAAGGGCGAGAAGATCCTCATCGACACCGCGCTGAAGGGTCTCAAGAAGCGCGTCGAGCAGCAGTAGCGCCGGTTGCGCATCCTCCTGTTCACCGGCAAGGGCGGGGTCGGCAAGTCGACCGTCGCCGCCGGGACCGCAGCGCTGGCCGCCGCAGGCGGGCAGCGCACGCTGGTGCTCTCCACCGACGCGGCCCACTCGCTCGCCGACGCGTACGGCGTCGCCGTCGGCGCCGAGCCGACCGAGGTCGCCGACGGGCTCCACGTCCAGCAGGTCGACGCCCAGCTGCGGTTCCAGCAGTCGTGGGCGGAGATCCAGGGCTACCTGCTCTCCGTGCTCGACGTCGCCGGGCTCGATCCCGTGGCGGCCGAGGAGCTCACCGTCATCCCGGGCGCGGAGGAGGTCCTGGCCCTGCTCGAGCTGCGCCTGCACGCCCGTTCGGGGGACTGGGACGTGATCGTGGTCGACTGCGCCCCCACCGCCGAGACGCTGCGGCTGCTCGCGCTGCCCGAGGCGCTCGGCTGGTACATGCAGCGGGTCTTCCCCGCCGAGCGCCGGATCGTCAAGGCCCTGCGCCCGGTGCTCAACCGGGCCGCCGGCGTCCCCATGCCGGGTGACTCCGTCTTCGACGCCGTGGAGCGGCTGCACGCCGAGCTCGACGAGGTGCGCGAGCTGCTGACCGGACCCGGCGCGAGCGTGCGCCTGGTGCTCACCCCCGAGTCGATCGTGCTGGCCGAGGCCCGCCGCTCGTACACGACGCTGTCGCTGTACGGCTACCGCGTCGACGGGGTCGTCGCCAACCGGGTCTTCCCGGCGGATGGCGCCGACGACTGGCGGGCCGGCTGGGTGCTGGCCCAGGACGACGTCCTCGAGCAGGTCGAGCAGTCCTTCCACGGGCTGCCGATCTGGCGCTCGGTCTACCGGCCCCGCGAGCCGGTCGGGGTCGAGGCCCTGGCCGGCCTCGCCCGCGAGGTGTACGGCGACTCCGACCCGCTGGCCCCACCCGAGGGGGACGGGCCGTTCCGGGTCCGTCGTACCTCCACGGGGGCGGTGCTGCACCTCGCGCTGCCCCACGTGACCCGCGCCGACGTCGACCTCGCCCGCAACGGTGACGACCTGGTCGTGACGGTGGGGTCGTATCGTCGCGTCCTCACCCTGCCGTCCGGCCTCGCCCGGCTCCGGGTCGCCGGAGCCCGGGTCGAGACGGGGGAGCTGCTGGTGAGGTTCCGCGAGGAGACCCCGGAGAAGGAGCGCGCGTGAGCAAGGACGACCAGGACGGTCGGGACGACCGGGTGGGCAGCATCGGCGAGGAGGCGGCCCGGCTGTTCGGCGCGTTCGCCGACCTGGCCCGCGACGTCGACGAGCACGTCGCGACGGGCGGCGCCGAGTGCCGCTACTGCCCGGTCTGCCGCGCCGTGCACCTGGTCCGGGAGACCAGCCCGGAGGTCCGCGCGCACCTGACGTCCGCGGTGTCGTCGCTCGTGCAGGCCGCGGCCGGCCTGCTGGCCACGCACGTCCCGGAGGAGCACCGCTCGGGGGCCACCGGCGTCGAGCGGATCGATCTGGACGAGGATGTCCCGGACGACGAAGGGGCGGAGGACCGATGACCCTGGCGTGTGGGGTGGACGTGGGCGGCACCAAGATCGCCGCCGGCGTGATCGACGAGGACGGCAGCATCGTCGAGGAGCTGCGGGTGGTCTCGCCGGCCACCAGCGCGGAGGCCATCGAGGACGCCATCGCGGGGCTGGTCACCGAGCTGAGCTCGCGCCACGACATCTCGGCGGTGGGCGTCGGAGCGGCGGGCTACATCGACAAGGCACGCGCGGTCGTGATGTTCGCCCCGAACATCGCCTGGCGCAACGTCGACCTGAAGACCGAGCTGGAGAAGCGCGTCGACCTGCCGGTCGTGATCGAGAACGACGCGAACTCCGCCGCCTGGGGCGAGTTCCGGTACGGCGCGGGCCACGACGTCGACGACCTGCTGCTGGTGACCGTCGGCACCGGCGTCGGGGGCGGGGTCGTCCTCGACGGCGAGCTCTACCGCGGCGCGTTCGGCGTCGGCGCGGAGATCGGCCACATGCGCGTCGTACCCGGCGGGATCCTGTGCGGCTGCGGCAACCACGGCTGCTTCGAGCAGTACGCCAGCGGCAACGCCCTGGTCCGCGAGGCCCGGGCCTCGGCCGGCGGCGGCTCGCTGCTCGCGCGGAACGTCCTGGACCTGGCCGGCGGCGACCCCGACAAGATCACCGGCCCGCTGATCACCGAGGCCGCCCGCGGCGGAGACCCGTTCGCCATCGAGCAGCTCACCGAGCTCGGCCGCTGGCTCGGTGAGGGCATCGCCTCGCTGACCGCGATCCTCGACCCCGCCGTCGTGGTGATCGGCGGTGGCGTCAGCGAGGCCGGCGAGCTGCTCCTCGGCCCCACCCGCCGAGCCTTCGCCGCCCAGCTGACCGGTCGGGGGCACCGCCCGTCGCTGGAGATCCGCAAGGCCCGGCTCGGCAACCGGGCGGGCCTCATCGGCGCCGCCGACCTCGCCCGCAGGTAGCCATGGCCCTCTTCATCGGCGTCGACGTCGGCGGCACCAAGGTGATGGCCTCGGCCGTCGACGCCCGCGGCCGGGTGCTGCGCACCGCGCACCGCTCGACGCCGGGCCGCCTCGTCGACCCGGTCGTGGTGGAGGACGCCCTGACCGAGGCCGTCCAGGAGGTCGCCGGGCGGCGGGCGATCGACGGCGTGGGCCTGGCCGCGGCCGGCTTCGTCGACGGCGCGGGCGAGCGGGTGATGTTCGCCCCGCACCTGCCCTGGCGCGGCGAGCAGGTGCGTGCCCGGCTGATGGAGCGCTGGGGGACCACCGTCGTCCTCGACAACGACGCCAACTGCGCGGCCCGGGCCGAGGTCGCCTTCGGCGCGGCCCGCGGCGCCACCGACGCGATCGTGGTGACCCTCGGCACCGGCATCGGGGGCGCGGTCGTGCTCAACGGCCGCGTGCACCGCGGCAGCAACGGGATGGCGGGGGAGTTCGGCCACATGCAGGTGGTCCCCGACGGCCAGGCCTGCGAGTGCGGCGGCACCGGCTGCTGGGAGCAGTACTGCAGCGGCAACGCGCTCGCCCGGCACGCTCGCGCGCAGCTGGGCCGGGTGCCCACCCTGCTCGACGACCTCTGCGACGGCGACCCGGCCCGGCTCGTCGGCCCGATGGTCACCCAGGGCGCCGACCAGGGCGACCGGGTCGCGCTCGAGGCGTTCGCTTCGGTCGGGGACTGGCTCGGTGTCGGCGTCGCCAACCTGGTCGCCGCCTTCGACCCCGACGTGGTCGTCATCGCCGGAGGCGTCTCCGCCGCCGGCGAGCACCTGCTGGCCCCGGCCCGCGCCGCGCTGGCCCGCTCGCTCGTCGGAACCGGCCACCGGGTCGTCCCGCCGCTGCTGCGGGCCACCCTGGGTCCCGAGGCGGGGGTCGTCGGTGCTGCCGACAAGGCCCGCTCGGCGGTCCGCAGCGGCGGACGGCGCGCCCGCGCGCTCCGTCGTACGACGCGCGTCGGCGGACGGGCCGCGCGGCGGCTGGGCGCGGACGACTGAGGCGCGTCCTCGCTACACCTTGGCGCCGTCGTCCCAGGGGTCCCGCGGGCCGCGGGGCATCCGCCACACCAGGTAGACGAACCCGCCGACGAACGCGGCGACCAGGCCGTAGGCCAGCAGCCGGGGCAGGCCGATCCCGGCGATCAGGCAGACCAGCAGCACGGCCGGGGCGCCGAAGACGCCGAGCCAGGCGATCAGCCGGTCGCGGCTCGGGCGGGGCAGCGGGGGCGGCGGCGGGGGGACGAAGCGGTCGTCGGGGAAGACCGGGTCGGTGTCCCAGTCGTCGTCGACGGCCGGGTCCGCCAGGTCGGCCAGGTCGGCCAGGTCCTGCGCCGGGTCGGGGACCGGCGCGGGGGCGGTCTCGGGGTCGAGCTCCGGACGCGTCCCGTAGTTGTCGACGATGGCGCGCCAGGCGGCGTCCTCGTCGTCGTCGCGTTGCACCACTCGAGGGTAGGCGGTCGGACCTGGACCTACCAACGACTCGTTACGCCGTGGTCACCCGGGCCACGAACGAGGCGGTGCCGGCGAAGATGGTCGGCGCGTCGTTGTCGAGGGTCGCGACGTGATAGCTGTCCTCGAGGCGTACGACGGAGACGTCGCGTGAGGAGACCGACCCCGTGATCAGCGGCTCGGACAGCTCGTCGACGACGTGGTCGACGGTGGAGCGGAAGTACAGCAGCGGGGCGGTCACCTTCGACAGCTCGCGGGTGAGCGCCGGCCAGGCGCCGAACATCGTGGCGGCGGCCCGCAGCGGGACGCGCGGGTAGCCGTGCTCGGTCACGCCCTCCTTCTTGATGTCGTCGACGATGCCGGGCATCGACGGGAGCACGTGCTTGAGCACGGGCAGCAGCTTGACGTCGACGCGCTTGGTCGCGACCGCCGGGTTGACGACGACCACCCCGGAGACGCGGTCGGGGTGCTCGGCGGCGAGCAGCAGGCTCAGGGCGCCGCCCATCGAGAGCCCGCCGACGACGACCGCGTCGTTGTCGAGGCAGAGCCGGTCGAAGACGCGCGTCAGCTCGCCGTACCAGTCGACCCACGTGGTGCGGTTCATCTCCTGCCAGGTGGTGCCGTGGCCGGGCAGGCGCGGGACCTCGACGGCGTACCCGAGCGCGGCGAGGTGCTCGCCCCAGGGCTTGACCGAGGCGGGCTGGCCGGTGAAGCCGTGGCTGAGCAGCACGCCGACGCGCCGGCCGCCGGTGAGCTCGGGACGGGCGGGGACCGAGAGCGGCGTCGCCTGCGGGTGCATCGTCATGGCGCTCACTGTAGGAGGGTCTACAGTTCCGGTGACGTGCTCGGCGGCGGGGAGGGTGTGCGGTGTTCTACTGGTTCCTGAAGTGGATCGCGCTGGGGCCGATGCTCCGGGTCGTGTTCCGTCCCCAGGTGAGGGGGGCCGACAACGTCCCCCTGGAGGGGCCGGCGATCCTCGCCAGCAACCACCTCTCGTACGCCGACTGGCTGTTCATGCCGCTGACCCTGTCGCGGCGCGTGACGTTCGTGGCGAAGGCCGAGTACTTCACCACCCCGGGCCTGAAGGGCTGGTTCCAGCGGCTCTTCTTCTCCGGCGCGGGTCAGGTGCCGATCGACCGCTCCGGCGCGTCGGCGGCCGAGGGCGCGCTGAGCGCCGCCAAGCGGATCCTCGGCGACGGGGACCTGTTCGGCATCTACCCCGAGGGCACCCGCTCCCACGACGGCAAGCTCTACCGCGGCAAGACGGGCGTCGCCCGGCTGGCCCTGGAGACCGGCGTACCGGTCATCCCGGTCGCGGTCGTCGGCACCGACGTGGTCGCGCCCCCGGGCAAGAAGTTCGGCCGACTGGTGCGCCCGGTCGTGCGCTTCGGCAAGCCGCTGGACTTCTCCCGCTACGAGGGCATGGAGAACGACCGCTACATCCTGCGCTCGGTCACCGACGAGATCATGTACGAGATCATGCGCCTCTCCGGCCAGGAGTACGTCGACCAGTACGCCGCCCGCGCCAAGGAGGAGTCGAAGCGGGCCGAGCAGGCCGGCCCCGACGAGCAGAAGAAGGCGTCCTGAGCCGAGAGATCGGCTGGCGCCGGCCGGAGACGACGGTCGAGGACCGGCTGTTCCGGGCGCTCGCGGTGCTGCGGGTGGTCCTGCTCGTCAACGCGGTCGGGCTCAACCTCTACCGCGCCGACAACTTCCAGCGCCCGGTCGCGGGCCTGGTGCTGGTCCTCGTGATGGTCGCCTGGACCGCCTTCACCGTGTGGGCGTACGCCGACCCGGCGCGTCGTACCGCCGTCGTGCTGGGCCTCGACCTGGCCGTGGCGCTCGCCCTCCTCCTGGCCACCCCGCTGGTCAAAGGCGCCGGGTTCAGCGCGACGGTGCCGGGCTTCTGGGTGATGGGCGCGCTGCTGGCCTGGGCCGTGCACTGGCGCTGGCGGGGCGGGCTGGCCGCCGCCCTGGTGCTGGCCGTCGCCGACCTCGCCATCCGCGAGGACATCAGCCAGACCAACTACGGCAACGCCTACCTGCTGGTGATCGGGGGCGTCGTCATCGGCGGGCTGGCCGAGTCGCTGCAGCGGATGGCCGAGCGCCGTGACGCTGCCGAGCGCGAGGCGGCCGCGGCGGCGGAGCGGGCACGGCTCGCGCGAGCCGTGCACGACGGCGTGCTGCAGGTGCTCGCGCTCGTGCAGCGCCGCGGGGCGGAGCTCGGCGGCGAGGCGGCCGAGCTGGGCCGGCTGGCCGGCGAGCAGGAGGCCGTGCTGCGCAGCCTCATCCACGCCCAGGACGCGCTGCCCGCGGCGGACGGCGCGGCGGGCACCGTCGACATCGCCGCGGAGATCGCCCGCTTCGAGCGGCCCGGCGTCGTGGTCGCCGGCCCCGGCGTACCCGTCGAGCTGCCCGCGTACGCCGGCCGCGAGCTCGTCGCCGCCGTGGCGGCCTGCCTCGACAACACCGACCGCCACGCGCCCGGAGCCTCGGCCTGGGTGCTCCTGGAGGCCCTGCCCGACCGGGTGGAGGTCTCGGTGCGCGACGACGGCCCGGGCATCCCCGACGGCCGGCTCGGCGAGGCCGCCGAGCAGGGCCGGCTGGGCGTGCGCGAGTCGATCCGCGGCCGGGTCGCCGACCTCGGCGGCACCGCCACCCTGACCACCGGTGCCGACGGCACCGAGTGGGAGATCGCCGTCCCCCGGGAGGCTCGATGACCATTCACAGCACCCACCCGTTCGCCGACCCCGAGCCCGATCCGGTACGCCGCCTGCGCGGCCGGCTCGGCGGCGCCGTCTCGTTGTGGACCGCGGGCGACCTCGAGGACCAGCACGGGCGCGCGGGGCTGACGGTGACGTCGCTGATGGTCGCGGCCGGTGAGCCGGCGCGGGTCCTGGCGCTGGTGGATCCCGACTCCGACCTGGCCGACGTGGTGGCCGAGACCGGACGGTGCGTCGTCCAGCTGCTCGCCTGGGAGGAGCGCGACCTGGCGGAGGCGTTCGCGGGCACCGCCCCGGCCCCGGGCGGCCCGTTCCGCCAGGCCGACTTCGAGCAGACGCCGTGGGGTCCGCGGCTCGCGGGCGCGAGCACCTGGGCCGGCGTACGTCTCGAGACGACGGCGTCCGTCGGCTGGTCGGCGCTGCTGACCTGCGTGGTCGAGGAGATCGTCGTCGGCGACGACCGCGACCCGCTGGCGCACCGCCGGGGGCGGTGGCTGCGGCCCGCGCCCGGCGACAGCAACTAGATTTCCGGCATGGACGAGCAGCCGATCCGCGTCATGGTCGTCGACGACCACCCCATGTGGCGCGACGCGGTGGAGCGCGACCTGCAGGCGGCGGGCTTCGACGTCGTCGCGGTCGCCGCCAACGGCTCGGAGGCGCTGGCCCGCTTCCCGGCGGCCCGGCCCCAGGTGCTGGTCCTCGACCTGCAGATTCCGGCGCCGAACGGGGTCGAGGTCACCGCCGAGGTGCTCCGCCAGGACCCGTCGGCGCGGGTGCTGATCCTCTCCGCCTCCGGCGAGCAGGCCGACGTCCTGGAGGCGGTCAAGGCGGGCGCCACCGGGTACCTGGTGAAGTCGGCGTCGCGCGAGGAGCTGCTCGACGCCGTACGCCGCGTCGCCGCCGGGGACACCGTCTTCACCCCCGGTCTGGCCGGCCTCGTGCTGGGGGAGTACCGCCGGCTCAGCGAGCCGGCCGCCGCCCCGGACGGCTTCCCCGAGCTGACCGAGCGGGAGACCGAGGTGCTGAAGATGGTGGCCAAGGGGTTGTCGTACCGCCAGATCGCCGAGCGGCTGGTGCTCTCGCACCGGACCGTCCAGAACCACGTGCAGAACACCCTGCGCAAGCTCCAGATGCACAACCGGGTGGAGCTGACCCGCTACGCGATCGCGCAGGGGCTCGACGATGCCGACGCGTAGGTACCTGCGCCGGCTGGAGATCGACGCCGGGGCGCCGCCGACCCTGGACACGCTGTTCCTGGTCCACGACCGGCACCTCGCGCACGTGCCCTACGAGAATCTCGGCATCATGCTCGGCCTGCCGCCGTCGGTGGACCCCGAGACCTGCCTGGATCGCATCGGCCGCGTCGGGCGCGCCGGCTACTGCCTGCACCAGAACGCCGCGCTGGAGCTCGTGCTGAGCGACCTCGGGTTCGCCGTACGCCGCCGGCACGCGCACGTGTGGCAGGACGAGGCGCACCGCAGCGGCCCGCTCAACCACCTCGCGCTCGAGGTGACGGGCCTGCCCACGGCCGAGAACCCCGCCGGTCGCTGGTGGGCCGACGTGGGCCTGGGCGAGGGCTTCCGGCTGCCGTTGCCGCTGGTCGACGGCGAGCACGTGCAGGACGGGTTCCGCTACCGCCTCAGCGACGTCGGGCCGGACGGATGGTCCTTCCGGCACGACCCGGCAGGCTCGTTCGCCGGCATCGAGGTGACCGGCGGCGACACCGGCCCCGGCGCGATGGTGGCCTCGCACGCCGAGCTGTCCGCGCCGGGCGAGGGCCGGTTCGCGCGGCTCGTGGTCGTCCAGCGCCGGGACGCCGGCGGGATCCGGGAGGTGCGCGGCTGCCTGCTGCGCCGGGTGACGCCCACGGGGGCGACCGAGACCGTGCTGGCGTCGTACGACGACTGGCGCGCGGCGCTGACCGGGGAGCTGCGGGTCCCGCTCGACGACCTCCCGGAGGATCCGTTGCGCGAGCTGTACGCCCGCAGCTGGGCCGCGCACCTGGAGTGGGCGGCCGGACGGTCGCGAGGTCGCGATGAGTGAGCTGCTCCAGATCGCCGACGAGCTCTACGGGCTCGACCTGGCCGAGTTCACCCCGGCGCGGGACGCCCGGGCGAAGGCGCTGAAGGGGACCGACCTCGGCAAGCAGGTCAAGGCCCTGCGCAAGCCGGCGACGGCCGCGTGGGTGGTCAACCTGCTGGTCCGGCACGAGACCGAGCAGGTCGACCAGGTGCTCGCCGTCGGCGCCGCGCTTCGCGAGGCGCAGGCGGCGATGTCGGGCGACGAGCTGCGGGCGCTGACCCGGCAGCGGCGCCAGCTGACCGCCGCCGTCACCACCCAGGCCCGCGGGGTCGCGAAGGAGCGCGGGCTGAAGGTCACCGCGGCCGTCGCCGACCAGGTCGAGGCGACGCTGACCGCGGCGATGGTCGACGAGGGGTGCGCGGCCGCCGTACGCAGCGGGCTGCTGGTGACGGCGCTGACCGCGACCGGCGTCGACGACGTGGACCTCGCCGCCGCCGTGGCCGCCCCCGAGGCGCTGGGCTTCCAGGCCACCGCCCGCGACGCCGAGCCCGCGGCCCGGCCCGAGCTGCACGTCGTCCCCGACCCCGACGCCGACGCCAAGGCGCTGGCCGCCGCCCGGGAGCTGCTCGAGGCGGCGCAGGAGGAGGTCGAGGCGGCCCAGGGCGGGCTCGACGAGGCCGCCGCCTCGGTGACCGAGTTGGAGGCGCGTGCGCTCCAGCTGCAGGGGGAGATGGAGGAGCTGCGCCGCCGGCTCGCCGAGCTGGAGTCGACCGCCGAGGAGGTCGACGACGAGCTGTCCGACGCCGAGGACGCCCGCACGGAGGCCGAGTCCGTCCTCGCCGAGGCGACCCGCGAGCGGGACGCCGCCCAGGCGGCGGTCGACCGGCTGGCGTAGGGCGGTCTCAGACCACCAGCGACACAGCCCGTCCCACGAGCCGCGGGTCGGCGGAACCGACGGGGCCGGGCGGGACGAGCTCCGGCAGCACGTCGTCCGGTACGCCGAGTTCCGCGGCCCGGTCGCTCGACCAGGCGGGGTCGGTGGTGACGTGGAGCAGCCCGCGCGTGGCTCGCGCGATGAGGTACGACGCGACCGGGCCCGCGGCGTACCGGCCCTCGAGCACCAGCGCCCAGGTGTGCGGCTCGTGGGCGGCGATCCAGGCCAACCCGGTCGCCGGGTCGGCCCGTTCGTCGGGCGCCAGGATCGGCGGCCGGGGCGAACCGAGGGTCTCGACGTCCCAGAGGACCAGCGAGGGCGGGCCGTCGACGACGACGTGGTCGGCGTCGGCGGGGATCGCGGCGAGGAAGGCCCGCCAGAGCTCGTCGGCGGTCACCGGTCGCGGACGATCGCGAGGACCTTCTCGTCGATCCAGGACAGGTCGGGCGCGACGCGCATCTCGTAGTTCTCGGTGCCGACCCAGGCCAGGAAGTCCCGGTGCCCCTGCGCCTCGGCGAAGGCGGCCAGCTCGGCGTCGAGCTCGGGCGTCACGGGCACCTTCTCCTCCTCGGTCGAGGCGGTGAGGTAGAGGTCGTTGAGGTCCAGCAGCCGGGCCAGCTCCGGCAGCGGCGACGCGTGGTCGTCGACCCGGAGGTCGACGGCGATGTCGTCGAGGCCGCCGTACCCCGCCTCGTCGCGGACGACGAGCAGCGCGGCGGACTGCCGGCCCCGTCGGTCGCCGCCCGCGTCGTCGCCGGCGGCGAGCGCGGCGAGGAGCCGGTGGGCGAGCGGCAGCTCGGGGGCGGTGGCCTCCCAGGCGTCGCGCATGGCCAGGACGACGTGCTCGCCGGCCAGGACGTTGCCCTGGATGGCGTAGCCGTCGCCGGTGAGACCGCCGGCCCAGTCCAGGCAGGCGTGGCCGGTGTGGGTCGCGGCGCCGCCGTCGACGTCGACGATGCCGACCTGGCGGTGGTCGCGCCCCTCGTCCTCCTCCAGCAGCCGCTGCAGGGCGACCGACGCCGTCGCGCCGTCGTCGAGGTGGGAGAGGGCCAGACCCTTGTAGGCCACGTTGGCGTCGGCCTGGGTGGCGATCGCGCCGACCTGGGCGACGGCGGCGGGCACGCTGGCGCCCACCGCCAGGAACCGGGAGGCGACCGCGACGCCCCAGGACTCTCCGTCGGCGGACCGGGCCACGATCGAGAACGTCATGGCCGCAGCGTAGTCACGCGGACCAGTCAGCCGCGTGAGGTCGTAGCCCGCGCGACCGCGCTCCCACTAGGGTCGCCTGTGAACGATCCAACGAACCATCCACCTGGTCATGCAGAGGTCAGTAGGAGGAGTGTCGATGCGCGTCGGAGTGCTCACCGGAGGCGGGGACTGTCCCGGCCTGAACGCCGTCATCCGGGCGGTCGTCCGCAAGGGGGTCCGCGATCACGGGTTCGAGTTCGTGGGCTTCCGCGACGGCTGGAAGGGGCCGCTGGAGGGCCTGACCATGGAGCTCGGCATCGAGCAGTGCCGCGGCATCCTGCCGCGCGGCGGCACGATCCTCGGCTCCTCGCGCACCAACCCGTTCAAGATCGACGGCGGCGTCGAGCGGATCAAGGACAACCTGGCCGCGCACGGCGTCGACGCGCTGGTGGCCATCGGCGGCGAGGACACCCTGGGCGTCGCGACCAAGCTGGCCGACCTCGGCGTCCAGGTCGTCGGCGTACCGAAGACCATCGACAACGACCTGTCCGGCACCGACTTCACCTTCGGCTTCGACACCGCGGTCAACGTCGCGACCGAGGCCATCGACCGGCTGCACACCACGGCCGAGTCGCACCACCGGGTGCTCGTGGTCGAGGTCATGGGCCGGCACGCCGGCTGGATCGCGCTGCACGCCGGCATCGCCGGTGGCGCCAGCGCGGTGCTGATCCCGGAGCAGCCGTTCGACATCGAGGCGATCTGCGCCCACGTCGAGACCCGCTTCCAGACCCAGTACGCCCCGATCATCGTGGTCTCCGAGGGCGCGGTCCCCGTCGAGGGCGGCGACATGACGCTGCAGTCCGGCGAGGTCGACGCCTTCGGCCACGTCCGGCTCGGCGGCATCGGCGACCGGCTGGCCAGCGAGATCGAGCAGCGCACGGGCAAGGAGGCGCGCGCCGTCGTACTCGGGCACATCCAGCGGGGCGGCACCCCCACCGCCTTCGACCGCTGGCTCGCCACCCGCTTCGGCCTGCAGGCCATTGACGCGGTCGCCGACGGCGACTTCGGCACGATGATGGCCCTGCAGGGCACCAAGATCGTCCGGCTCCCACTGATCGAGGGCACCGGCGAGCTGAAGCTCGTCAGCCCCGAGGAGTACGCCGAGGCCCAGGTCTTCTTCGGCTGACCATCGCCGAGTCGGCAGAACTTGTCGACGGTCTGTCGGCAAGTTCTGCCGACTCGACGCGCAACTTCTGCCGACTCGGCTCAGTGGCCGGCGGAGACGTCGAGGTCGCGGGGAGCGAGCCACCAGACGAGGGCGGCGGCGGCGAGCATCACGATGCCGCCGGCGAGGCCGGTCCAGGTCAGCGAGTGCGTGAACGCCTCGGTCGCCTGCGTCGCCAGGCTCGCGCCGCCGGGACCGAGCAGGTCGGAGACCTCGAGCGCCCCGCCGAGTGAGTCGCGTACGACGTCCCCGGTGGCCGCGTCGAGGCCGGCGGCCGTGAGGTCGGAGACCGGCAGGTCGGCGCGGTAGACCGCGCCGGCCAGGCTGCCGAGCACGGCGACCCCCAGCACGCCGCCGATCTCGTAGCTCGACTCCTCGATCGCGGCGGCGCTGCCGGCCTTGTCGGCCGGGGCGCCGGACATGATCGCCGCGGAGGCCAGGGCGAGCGAGCCGCTGCCCGCGCCGACCAGGACGAGGGAGACGGCGACGCCGGCGTACGTCAGCGGCGTGGGGAGCAGGAAGACCAGCAGGAAGCCGATGCCGCCCACGAGCAGACCGCCCGCGAGCACGGGCCGGGCGCCGATCCGGTCGGCCAGCGCGGGGGCGAGCAGCGAGCAGAGCACGCCCGCCACGGCCATCGGGAGCAGGGCGAAGCCGGACTCGAGCGGGGACCAGCCGCGCACCAGCTGCAGCCACTGGCTGAGCAGCAGCAGCGCGGCGATCGAGGCGATGCTGCTGCACAGCGCCGTGATGACGCCCGCGCTGAAGGCGCGCTCGCGGAACAGCCGGATCTCCAGGACGGGGTTCGGCTGGGCCAGGCAGCGGCGTACGAAGAGGACCAGGCCGACCACGGCGACCACGGCCGCGACCACGCCCTTGCCGGTCAGGCCGTGCTCGCCGGTGTGCTTGACGGCGTAGACGAGCGCGACCATGCCCACCACCGACAGCACGGTGGCGATCGGGTCGAGGGTGCCGGGCCGCTCGGACCGGCTCTCGGGGAGCAGCAGCAGGGCGGCGACGATCGCCACGGCCATCACCGGCACGTTGACCAGGAACGCCGAGTGCCAGCGGAACGCCTCCAGCAGCGCGCCGCCGATGATGGGGCCGAGCGCGGTGCCGACCGCGGCGGTGGCGCCCCAGCAGCCCAGCGCGGTCGCCCGCTCCCGCGGGTCGGTGAACATGGTCCGCACCATCGAGAGCGTCGACGGCATGATCATCGCGCCGCCCACCCCCAGCAGGGCGCGTACGGCGATGACGCCGGCCGGGCTGTCGACGACCAGCACGGCCAGCGACGCGAGGCCGAAGGTCGCGAAGCCCGCGACGAGCATCCGGCGCCGGCCCCAGCGGTCGCCGATCGCGCTGGCGGTCACGAGCAGTCCGGCGAGGACGAGCGCGTAGATGTCGACCATCCAGAGCAGCTCGACGGCGCCGGGGCGAAGGTCGGCGGAGATGGCCGGCAGGGCCAGGCTCAGGATCGTCATGTCCATGACGACGACCAGCAGGCTGGTGCACAGTACGGCGAGCCCGGCCCACCGCAGGCGTGCCTCGGTCATCACGGCGCTCATGCGGAGGCCCCCGCCAGGAAGGTGCGGACGGCGAGGTCGCCGGCGGCCCGGGACCCGATGTCGCCTGCGCGCAGCGCCTCGCGGACGGCGACCATCACGCCGTACACGACATGGCTCAGCCACGCCGGAGGTACGTCGGGGCGCAGCACGCCGGCGCGCTGCGCGGCGGCGAGGAGGTCGATCTCCACCGCGACCAGGGCCCGGGTGCGCTCGACGAGGTCGGGGAAGGCCTCCAGCGAGTGCTCGGTCAGCGCGAAGGCGAAGTCCTCGGCGTCGCGCGCGAGTGCGCGCATCATCGTGTCCACGCAGGCGGTGATCCGCTCGGCGTCGCCGGAGGCGGTCGCGGCGGCCAGGCCGGCGCTGGCCTGGGTCTCCTCCCAGCGGTCCAGGCAGCGCACGCCGATGGCGTGCACCAGGTCGGCGCGACCGGCGAACTGGCGGTTGAGGGTCGCCCGGCTCACCCCGATCGCCTCGGCCACGGCCGCCATCGGGGCGGCCGGATCCGCGTTGAGGTGGCGCAGGGCGCCGTCGAGCAGCTCGTCGCGGCTGGGCATCTGTTCTCCTGAGACTGAGACGTCTCGAATGAGACGAAGTTGTCTCAAACTAGCCGAACTCGAGGTCCGTCACCAAAGCGCGGTGGTCCGAGACCGGCAGGGCGCGCGCCTCGGCCGCCCGCGCCCGCAGGTCGCCGTCGACGAGCACGTGGTCCAGCTGCTGGGTCGGCCCCTGCACGGGGAAGGTCGGGGCGTCCACCAGGGAGCGGAGCCCGGTCGTGCGGCGGACCCGGTCGGGCTCCATGTTCAGGTCGCCCACGAGCACCAGCGGCCGCGGCGTACCCGTCAGGGCACCGGTCAGCGCGCGCAGCTGCCGGGTGTTCCACCAGGGCACGAAGGAGAGGTGGGTGTTGGCCACGGTGATCGGGCCGGCCGGTCCGTCGATGACCGCGGCGAGTCCGACCCGGGGCTCGTCGCGCACCAGGACCGGCCGCCAGGATCCCCGGAACCGCATCGGCACGGCGGAGCGCAGCGTGGGCAGCCGCACGACCTCCCACGCCGTGACCGGGAGCCGGCTCAGCAGGGCGATTCCGTACGCCGCCGAGTCCGGCTGCTCCTCGCCCGTGGCGGCGACCCAGGTGGCGCCCGGGCTCCCGTTGAGCGCGGCCACGAAGCGGTGCTCGGTCGCCCCCATCGCCTCGGCGGCTGTCGCCGTCAGGTCGGCGTGCTGGGAGCGGGGCTGGTTGCGGTCGACCTCCTGGAGGGCCAGGACGTCGGCGTCGAGGGAGGAGATCGCGGCCGCGAAGACGTCCAGGTCGACCTGGCTGTCGTCGGGAGCCCGGCCGTTGAGGATGTTGAAGGTCACGAGGCGCATCGCCGGGCCGGTACCCGCTCGGCGTCGGCATGCCCGCCCCGGCCGTCGGGTACTCCGCGCGGCGTGGGCGACGACGGCGACGACGTACGACGGGGACTGCGCGAGGCGCTGAAGCTGGTCGCGGTCGCGCTCAAGGAGGGCGAGGTGCCCTTCGCGCTCGCCGGTGGGTACGCCGTGTGGGCGCGGGGCGGCCCGGAGCCCGACCACGACGTCGACTTCGTGGTGGCCGAGGAGGACGCCGACGCGGCGGCGGACCTGCTCGCCGGGCGAGGACTCGAGGTCGTGCGGCCGCCGGAGGACTGGCTGTTCAAGGTGTACGTCGACGAGGCGATGGTCGACGTCCTGTTCCGCACGAACGGGGAGTCGATGACCCGGCAGGTGCTGGCAGAGGTCGACCGGATCGAGGTCGAGTCGGTCCAGATGCCGGTGCTCGCGGCCACGGTGTTGATGGGGCACAAGCTGAACGCCCTGGAGGAGCACGCCTGTGACTTCGGCCGGCTGCTGCCCGTCGCCCGGGCGGTGCGCGAGCAGGTCGACTGGGGCGAGGTGCGCAGCGAGACGGCGGACAACGACTTCGCCGTGGCCTTCCTGGTGCTGCTCGAGCGCCTCGGCGTCGTCGAACCGGTCTGATCCACCCGGGCGGGAGGGTTTCGCCCCAAGGGGTGAGGGCAACTGGCCACCCATGAGCGCGACGAGCAGCGACCAGGTCGACGTCAACGGTCCCGAACCCGACCTGAAGCGGGTGATGGGGCCGAAGCTCCTGCTGCTGTTCATCGTGGGCGACATCCTCGGCGCGGGCGTGTACGCCGTCACCGGGCGACTGGCCGGCCAGGTCGGCGGCATCGCCTGGCTGCCGTTCCTGGTGGCGTTCGCGGTCGCCACGCTGACGGCGTACTCCTATCTGGAGCTGGTCACGAAGTACCCCCAGGCGGCGGGCGCGGCGCTCTACACGCACAAGGCCTTCGGCATCCACTTCGTCACGTTCCTGGTGGCCTTCACCGTGGTGTGCTCCGGCATCACCAGCGCCTCGACGTCCTCGGGACTGCTCGCCGAGAACCTGCTCATCGGCCTGGACGAGCTGCTGCCGGGGATCCCCACGAGCGACACCGCCAGCCTGGTCACGGCGCTGCTGTTCATGATGCTGCTCGCCGGGATCAACCTGCGCGGCGTGGGGGAGAGCGTGAAGTTCAACGTCGTGCTGACCCTGGTCGAGATGACCGCGCTCGCGATCGTCATCGGGATCGGCTTCTACGCCGTCACGGGCGGCGACGGCGACCTGGGCCGGGTGACGGTCTTCGAGAGCCCCGACGACAAGGGCCTGTTCATGGCGGTCACGATCGCCACGGCGATCGCGTTCTTCTCGATGGTGGGCTTCGAGGACTCGGTCAACATGGTCGAGGAGACCAAGGACCCGCTGCGCATCTTCCCGCGGATGATGCTCACCGGCCTCGGGATCGCGGTGATCATCTACATGCTCGTGGCGGTCACCGTCGTGGCGGTCATCCCGCCCGGCGACATCGCCAACCCGCAGAACCCCGAGGCCGGCGTACTCCTCGACGTGGTCCGGGTCGGCGCTCCCGACCTGCCCATCGACAAGATCTTCCCGTTCCTCACGGTCTTCGCGGTCGCCAACACGGCGCTGATCAACATGCTGATGGCCAGCCGGCTGATCTACGGCATGGCCCGCCAGGACGTGCTGCCGCGGACCCTGGGCCGGGTGCTGCCCGTCCGGCGCTCGCCCTGGATGGCGATCCTGTTCACCACCGTCCTGGCGCTGGCCCTGATCGTCGTGGTCCGCACCCAGTCCGACAGCACCGTCGTGGCCGCGCTGTCCGGTACGACGTCGCTCCTGCTGCTCGCGGTCTTCACGATCGTCAACGTCTGCTGCCTGGTGCTGCGCCGCGAGCCGACGCCCGAGCGCGCCTTCCGTGCGCCCACCGTCGTGCCGATCATCGGCGCCGTCGCCTGCGCCTACCTGCTGGGTCCCTGGGCGCGGCTGGAGGCGGACATGGTCCAGTACAAGATCGCCGCCGGCCTGCTCGGTCTCGGCATCGTGCTGTGGGCCTTCACCTGGCTGACCAACCGGGGCGTCCGGGCCAAGAAGACCGGCTTCCGCGACATCGAGCACCTCGAGGACTGAGCACCGTCCGGGGATCGGTCTCACCGCTCCTCGGCGAATCGGGGGCCGGCGGTGACCCGCCGTACTCTGGAGGGGTGAGCACCATCCCCTCCCTGTCCGACCTGCACGCCCTCGGCCCGGCCCAGCAGCCGACGTACCCCGACCGGGGTGCGGTCGACGCTGCCGTCGACCGCCTGCGCACGATGCCGCCGCTGGTCTTCGCGGGTGAGTGCGACGACCTGAAGGCCAAGATCGGCGCGGTCGCGCGCGGCGAGGCGTTCCTGCTCCAGGGCGGCGACTGCGCCGAGACGTTCGCCGGCGTGACCGCCGACAACGTCCGCAACAAGCTGCGGGTGCTGCTGCAGATGGCCGTCGTACTGACCTACGCCGCGTCGGTGCCGGTGGTGAAGGTGGGGCGGCTCGCGGGCCAGTACGCCAAGCCCCGCTCCAGCGACAACGAGACCCGCAATGGCATCACGCTGCCGGCGTACCGCGGCGACGCGGTCAACGGCTACGAGTTCACCGAGGCCGCGCGGGTCCCCGACCCGCAGCGTCTCGTCGACGTCTACAACGCCTCGGCCGCCACGCTCAACCTGGTGCGCGCCTTCGTCACCGGCGGGTACGCCGACCTGCGCCAGGTGCACGCCTGGAACACCGACTTCGTCAAGGAGTCCCCGGTCGGCCAGCAGTACGAGCAGATGGCCAACGAGATCGAGCGCGCGCTGACCTTCATGAAGGCGATCGGTGCCGACCCCGACGAGTTCCACCGGGTCGACTTCCACTCCAGCCACGAGGCGCTGGTGCTGGAGTACGAGCACGCGATGACCCGCATCGACTCCCGCACGCAGCTGCCGTACGACGTCTCCGGGCACTTCGTCTGGATCGGGGAGCGCACCCGCCAGCTCGACAACGCCCACGTCGAGCTGCTCAGCCACATCCAGAACCCGATCGGCGTGAAGCTCGGCCCGACGACGTCCCCCGACGACGCGCTCGCGCTGGCCGCGAAGCTGAACCCGACCAACGAGGCCGGTCGGCTGACCTTCATCACCCGCTTCGGCGCGGGCAAGATCCGCGACGGCCTGCCGTCCCTGATCGAGAAGGTCACCGCCGAGGGCCTCCAGGTCGCGTGGATCTGCGACCCGATGCACGGCAACACCTTCGAGGCGAGCTCGGGCTACAAGACCCGCCGCTTCGGCGACGTCATCGACGAGGTGCAGGGCTTCTTCGACGTGCACCGCTCGCTCGGCACCTGGCCCGGCGGCCTGCACGTCGAGCTCACCGGCGACGACGTCACCGAGTGCGTCGGCGGCGGTGAGGAGCTCACCGACATGGACCTCTCCGCACGCTACGAGTCGGTCTGCGACCCCCGGCTGAACCGGGTGCAGAGCCTCGAGCTCGCCTTCCTCGTCGCGGACATGCTGCGCCAGAGCAAGCCCTGAGCCCGCCGCTGGTCGAGGTGCGAAGGACCGAGTCCTGAACCCACCGCTGGTTGAGGTGCGAAGGACCGAGTCCTGAACCCACCGCTGGTTGAGGTGTGAAGGACGGAGTCCTGAGCCTCGAAACCCGTCTTGTCGGGAGTCGGCGTCGGTGGAGGCCGTCGCTCGGCTCACCGGGTTTCGAGGCTCCTCGCTGGCGCTCGTCGCACCTCAACCAGCGTCGGGTCCCCACCGGTGGTTGAGGTGCGAAGGACGAAGTCCCGAAACCACCGCTGGTTGAGGTGTGAAGGACGGAGTCCTGAGCCTCGAAACCCGTCTTGTCGGGAGTCGGCGTCGGTCGAGGCGGTCGCTCGGCGTACGGGGTTTCGAGGCTCCTCGCTGGCGCTCGTCGCACCTCAACCGGCGTCGGGTGCCCACCGCTGGTTGAGGTGTGAAGGACGAAGTCCTGAGCCTCGAAACCGGTCTTGTCGACGGTCGGCCTCGATCACCAGGCCTCGACGAGCGTCGATGAGCCGCCATCGGTGAGGATGGGCGGGTGATCGATCTGCGCTCCGACACCCTCACGAAGCCGACCGAGGCGATGCGCGCTGCGATGGCGCGGGCGGAGGTCGGCGACGACGTGTACGGCGAGGATCCCACCGTCCGTGCGCTCGAGGAGCGGGTGGCCGGGCTGTTCGGTCACGAGGCGGCGCTGTTCACGCCGACCGGGTCGATGGCCAACGTGCTGGCGGTCCGCTCGGTGGTGCAGCCGGGCCAAGAGGTGCTCTGCGAGTCCCGCGCCCACATCGCGCGGGCCGAGCTGGGGGCGCACGCGGCGTACTCCGGCATCACCATGCGCACCTGGATCCACCCGCGCGGCCAGGTCGACCTGCCCGTGCTGCGGGACCTCTTCGCCCCGGACCTGGGGCCGTTCTTCGTGCCCACCGCGGCGATCTCCGTCGAGAACACCCACAACTTCGCCGGGGGAGCGGTGCTGCCGCTGACCGATCTCCTCGACCTGCGCGAGTTCGCCACGGCCGCGGGGACCAAGGTGCACGTGGACGGCGCCCGGATCTGGAACGCCCACGTCGCCACCGGCACCCCGCTCGCGGAGTACGGCGCGGTCGCGGACGTGCTGGCCGTCTGCCTGTCGAAGGGCCTCGGGGCGCCGGTCGGCTCGTTGATGGTCGGCTCCGCCGACGCGGTGGCCGAGGCCCGGGTGTGGCGCAAGCGGATGGGCGGCGGGATGCGGCAGGTCGGCATCCTGGCCGCGGCCGGCCTGCACGCGCTCGACCACCACGTCGAGCGCCTGGCCGAGGACCACGACCACGCGCGGCTGCTCGCCGAGGCGAGCGGCGGCGACCCTGCGGAGGTCGACACCAACATCGTCGTGGTCGAGCGGCCCGACGCGGCGTCGTACGTCCAGCGGGCCGGCGAGGCGGGCGTCCTGGTCTCCGCGGTCGGTCCCCGCACGGTCCGGATGGTGACCCATCTCGACGTCTCCCGGGCCTACGCCGAGCGCGCGGCCGGGATCCTCGCGGGACTCTGACGAACTTTTCTCCACGCGATGTCGATCGGGGCGTTCCCCGTTCGACTGACGGGTGAGAGGGTCCCACTCGGGACCCCGAACCCGAGGAGATCATCATGAAGTACATGCTCATCATGCGCGCCACCTCCGCCGAGGCGTACGCCGCCTTCGCGGACGTCGACATGGACCAGATGCTGGAGACGATGGGCCGCTTCAACGACGAGCTGATCAACGCCGGCGTGCTGGTCGCCGCGGAGGGCCTCGACGACGCGAGCGGTGGGGTCGTCGTCGACTACTCCTCGCAGCCCCCGGTCGTCACCGACGGGCCGTACGGCGAGACCAAGGAGCTGTTCGGCGGCTTCTACATCCTCGACGTCGCCTCGCAGGAGGAGGCGGTCGAGTGGGCCAAGCGGATGCCCGCAGCCGGGGCCGGCTTCCAGACCGAGATCCGCCGGGTGCCCAGCATCGACGAGTTCCCGCAGGACAACCCGTGGATCCAGAAGGAGCGGGCCTGGCGCGAGTCGACCGGCCAGCTCTGAGGCGCCGGCGGGGCTCCGCGCGGTGAGCGCGACGGGCACCGGGCGGGAGGCGGTGGCGGCGGTGTGGCGGATCGAGTCCGCCCACATCGTCGGCACCCTGGCCCGCTACACCGGCGACTTCACGCTCGCGGAGGACCTCGCCCAGGAGGCGTTCGCCGAGGCGCTGGTCAGCTGGCCGCGCGACGGCGTACCCGCCAACCCGGCGGGCTGGCTGCTCACCGTCGGCCGGCGCCGCGCGATCGACGGCTTCCGCCGGCGCGCGGCCCGCGACGAGCGGTACGCCGCGCTCGAGCGGGAGCGGTCCGAGGAGGAGACCGACCCCGACCTGTTGTGGGACCCGGACCGGATCGAGGACGACGCCCTCGCGCTGATGTTCGTCTCCTGCCACCCGGCGCTGTCCCCGGAGTCGCAGGTCGCGCTCACCCTCCGGGTCCTGGGTGGTCTGACCAGCGACGAGATCGCTCGCGCGTTCCTGGTGCCGACCGCGACCGTCCAAGCCCGCATCACCCGGGCCAAGAAGACCCTCGCGGCTGCGCGGGTGCCGTTCGAGGTGCCGCCGGGACCCGAGCGGCGCGAGCGGCTCGGGTCGGTGCTCAGCGTCCTCTACGTGATCTTCACCGAGGGCTCGACGGCCACGTCCGGGAGGGACCTGATCCGCGTCGACCTCGCGGGGGAGGCGGTCCGGCTGGCCCGGGTGCTGGCCCGGCTGGTGCCCGACGAGCCGGAGGCCCACGGCCTGCTCGCGCTGCTGGAGCTGACCGCCGCCCGCTTCCCCGCCCGGCTCGACCCTGCCGGCGACCCGGTGCTGCTGGAGGACCAGGACCGAGGCCGGTGGGACCGCGCCGCGATCCGGCGGGGCCGGGCGGCGCTGGACCAGGCGGGCCGGGTCGGCCGCGGCCTCGGGGCGTACGGCGTCCAGGCCGCGATCGCCGCCTGCCACGCGGACGCCCCCTCGGTGGCGGCCACCGACTGGGAGCGGGTGGTGCTGCTCTACGAGGTGCTCGGCCGGCTGGCGCCGTCGCCGGTGGTCGAGCTCAACCGGGCGGTCGCCCTGGCGATGGCCGCGGGACCGGCCGCCGCGCTGGACGCGGTCGACGAGCTGGTCGCGTCCGGCAGCCTCGCCGGCTCCCACCTGCTGCCGAGCGTCCGCGGCGAGCTGCTGGCCAGGCTCGGCCGCACGGACGACGCCCGTGCCGAGCTGGAGGCGGCCGTCGCCCTCTGTGCCAACGAGCGTGAGCGGGGCCTGCTGCGGCGCAAGATCGAGCGGCTCGGCTGACTTCCGGTCGCGGCTCAGCAGGACCGCGTCGCTGCCGATGGGTCGCCCGTGCCTGCTCCCGCCCCGACCGCGCTGCCCACCCGGACCCGCGGCATCGCCGCCGGGCGGCCGACCGCGCTGGTGATCGAGGACGCCGAGGAGTTCGCCCGGCTCTCGTCGCGGATCCTGGCGGGCTGCGGGTTCGAGGTGCACGTCGCCCGGTCCGGCGAACGGGGGCTCGACGTGGCCCGGGTGCACGACTTCGACCTGCTCCTCATCGACGTCGCGCTGCCCGGCATGGACGGCTTCGAGGTGTGCCGGCGGCTACGCACCTTCACCGACGCCCACGTGGTGATCGTGACCGCCCACGACTCCGAGGTGGAGAAGGTGATCGGCTTCCGGCTCGGCGCCGACGACTACGTGACCAAGCCGTACTCGCCGGTCGAGCTGGCCGCGCGCATCCGCGCCGTACGCCGCCGCCCCCGTGCGCCGAGGACCGATCCGGTCCGCCGGGCCGGGGAGATCGTGGTCGACGTCGCCGGTCGTGAGGCGAGCGTGGCGGGCGCGCCGCTGACCCTCACCCGGACCGAGTTCGACCTGCTGTCCGCCCTGTCGGCCGCCCCCGGACGGGTCCGGAGCCGTCAGGAGCTCCAGGAGGACGTCTGGGGCGACGGGTACGGCGACCTCCGGGTCGTCGACGTCCACATCGGAAACCTGCGTCGCAAGCTCCGCACGGCGCTCGGCGCACCGGACCCGATCGTCACCGTGCGGGGCACGGGCTACCGGCTGGAGACGGCGCCCTGAGCGTCGATCCGGGCCGTCACGGCAACCTTGATCAAATCCACATCATCTCTAAGGGCTCGCTTGCGCAGCGCGTGGAAGGGTTTCCGTCGTGCTAGCCCGACGCCTCGACGCCTCCTGCGCCCGGTGCGCAGCGCCGGCGCCGTCGGGTCCGGCGGGGTCGTCGTGCTGAGCGGGGCCCCGCGCCGCTGGCGGTGGCTGGCGGTGGGTCTCGCCGTGCTGGGGATCGTGCTGATCGCGGTGAGCGTCAAGCTGGGCTACGACCTGCTGACCCACGCCCAGGAGCACGAGCGCCAGTTCGGCGACGACGCGGCCACCATCGACGGTGAGCTGGTCGAGGACCTGCGGCGGCTGCTGGTGCTGCTGACCGCGATCCTGCTCGCGGGAATCGCGCTGGGCGTCGCCGGCGCCTGGGTGCTGGTCCGCATCGACCGGCACCGCGAGCAGGCGCTCGCCGAGCTCCGCGAGGTCAACGACGACCTGTCGTTCTACTCGCGGGTCCTGCGCGCCACCGACAGCGCCCTGGCCGCGACCGACGAGCGGGGCAAGATCCTCTGGGTCAACGAGGCCTTCGAGCGGGCGACCGGCTGGACCCTGGACGTCATGCGCGGCCAGCACGCGATGGACGTCCTGCGGGGTCCGGGCACGGACCCGGAGGCCCTGCAGCTGCTCGACGAGGCGATGGACCGCGGCGAGCGCCGGCAGGTCGAGCTCGTCCTGCACGGTGCCGACGGCCGGGAGGCCTGGCTCAGCCTGGACGCCTCGCCGCTGCTCGACCCCGAGGGCGTCATCGAGGGCTACTTCGCGGTGATGACCGACATCACCGAGCGGCACGAGCTGGAGCAGCTGCACGCCACGGCGCGGCGGGCGGCCGAGCTCGCGGCGCAGGAGAAGGCGACGTTCCTGGCCACCATGAGCCACGAGATCCGGACCCCGCTCAACGCGGTCCTGGGGCTCACCGACCTGCTGCTGATGACCGAGCTCGACGAGGAGCAGCGCGACTTCGTCCAGACCGCCCAGCGCAGCGGCAGCCACCTGCTCGCCCTGATCAACGACGTCCTGGACTACTCGAGCCTGGAGTCGGGCCGGATGGCGTACGCCGACGAGCCGTTCTCGATGCGCGAGCTGCTCGACGAGACGGTCGGGATGTTCGCTGCCTCCGCGGACCAGCAGAACATCGCCCTGTCGCTGCGCTGCGCCCCCGACCTCCCGCCGACCCTGCGCGGCGACACCACCCGCCTGCGCCAGGTCCTCGTCAACGTCATCGGGAACGCGGTGAAGTTCACCCCGGAGGGCGCGGTCGTGGTGCGCTGCGAGGCGCGCGACCTCCCCGACGGCCGCGTCGAGGTCGTCACCTCCGTCCAGGACACCGGCATCGGCATCCCGCCCGAGCGGGTGCCGGAGCTGTTCCGCTCGTTCGTGCGCGTCGACGCCTCGTCCACCCGTGAGCACGGGGGCACCGGTCTCGGCCTCGCCATCTCCCGGGGCCTGGTGGAGGCGATGGGCGGCGAGATCGAGCTGTCGTCCGCGGTCGGCAGCGGCACCCGGGTCGACATCCGGATGACGCACGACATCTGCCCGGTGTCGCCGGAGCCGGTGGCCGACCAGCGACCCGAGCCCGCGGCCGGCCTCGCCGTGCTCGTCGTCGAGGACGACCCGGTCAACCGGAAGGTCGTCACCCGGATGCTGGACCGGCTGGGCATCGCCGCGCCGACCGTGGTCGTGAACGGCCAGCAGGCCGTCGACGCCGTACGGCGCGGCTTCTTCGACGTGGTCCTCATGGACGTCCAGATGCCGGTGATGGACGGCCTGCGCGCCGCGAGCCTGATCCGGGAGCAGGCCGGCGAGGACCGGCCGTGGCTGGTGGCCCTGACCGCGAACGCGCTCGGTGGCGACCGCGAGCGGTTCCTGGCCGCGGGGATGGACGACTACCTCAGCAAGCCCGTCGTGCTGGACGCCCTGGCCGCCGCGCTGGCGCGGGTGCCCCAGCGCGAGCGGCGATCCTAGGAGAGCTCAGCCCGCGGGGGTGCCGACGATCGAGATCTCGCCGATGGCGGTGTTGTCGCGGGCGGCCCGGCCCCGGCCCGGCTCGCTGACCTCGACCAGGCGCAGCACGACGGTCGACGTCTCGACCGGGTCGATCGGAAGGGTCTGCATCTCCCGCGTCTCCGCGAGGTCCTGCGGCACCACCGTGCCGTCGTCGAGCTGCCACTCGACGCGCAGCACGCGGCGGTTGCCGGCGTACCAGTCCAGCGGCCGGCCGCGGGCGTCCTGGGCGGTCTTCGCATAGCCGTTGACCAGGCCGAGCTCCGTGAGCGTCGTCGGCTCGGCCAGGGTCAGGACGATCTCCCGGCCGGTGCCGTCGCCCGTCATCCGCCAGCAGGTGCTCGCGTCGCCGTCGAGCAGCTTCGCGGCGCCGTACCGGATCCGGGTCCCGTCGACGTCCGTGCCCGGCGGGGCGGTCGCGGGGACCTGGGCCGAGGCCGCGCCCGCCACCTCGACCGGCTCGCCCGTGGGGGGCGTCGCCTCGGTGTCGGGAGCCTCGGGCGACTCCTCCGCGGGGGCCTCGGCATCGTCGTCGGGCGGGGTCGAGCTCGCCGCCGCGGCCGGGTCGTCGGCCGTGTCGTCGGCCGTGTCGTCGCCGTTGCCGACCAGCAGGAGGGTCGCTCCCACCAGGGCCACGACGACCAGGACGGCGGCGAGCGTGCCCCAGACGAGCCAGTTCGTGCGGCCCCGGTGCGCCGGCTCCTCGGGAGCGGGCGCAGGAGTGGGCGCAGGAGTGGGCGTGGGCGGGCTCGGCGGGGGAGCGTCGCCGCTGACCTCGTCGGCGAACAGCGGGAACCGGGCCGTCGTCGGAGCGGGCGGCAGCGGCGGAGGCGGGGGGACCGGACTCGCGGAGGGGCGTACGGCGGGCCGCTCGGCCGTGTCGGTCGGCCCGGGGCGGGTCGCCCCCGGGCCGTCCGACTCGAGTGCCGAGCCGCAGTTGGTGCAGAACCGGCCCACCTCGATCTGGTGGCCGCACCTCGTGCAGGTCGTCATCTCGCTCCTTCGCCGGCCGGCCGTGCAGGTCTCGCGAGCGAAAGATTAGGCGACACCGGCTCAGTCGGTCCGGACCAGGTTCCTCGCGTCCACCCGGCCGACCATCGCCGGGAGCCGTCGTACGGCCTGCGCGAGCTCACGCAGCTCGGTGCCGAGCAGTGCCTGCGGCCCGTCGCAGAGCGCGGTCTCGGGGTCCGGGTGCACGTCGACGATGGCGCCGTCGGCACCGACGGCGATGGCCGCCCGCGACAGCGGCACCACGAGGTCCTTGCGGCCCGCGGCGTGCGAGGGGTCGACGATCACCGGCAGGTGGCTGGCCGCCTGGACCACCGGCACCGCGGAGATGTCGAGGGTGTTGCGGGTGGCGGGCTCGAAGGTGCGGATCCCGCGCTCGCACAGCACGACGTCGAGGTTGCCGCGCTGGGCGATGTACTCGGCCGCCATCAGCCACTCCTCGATGGTCGCCGTCATCCCGCGCTTGAGCAGCACCGGCTTGCCCGCGTCGCCGGCCGCCTGGAGCAGCCCGAAGTTGGCCATGTTGCGGGTGCCGATCTGCAGCATGTCGGCGTACTCCGCGACGATCGGGACGTCGCGGGCGTCGACCACCTCGGTCACCACGGGGAGGCCGGTGGCCTCCCGGACGCTCGCGAGGATCTCCAGGCCGGGCACGCCGAGGCCCTGGAAGGCGTACGGCGAGGTCCGCGGCTTGTACGCGCCGCCGCGCAGGATCGTGGCGCCGGCCGACTTCGCCATCAGCGCCGACTCCATCGTCTGCTCGGCCGTCTCGACCGCGCACGGCCCCGCGAGGAAGGTGAAGCTGTCCGGCCCGATCGGCACCCGGTGGCCCGCGCCGCCCACCCAGACCGTGGACCGGTCGGGGTGGTGCTGGCGGCTGACCAGCTTGTAGGGGTCCGAGATGCGGTGCACGTCCGCGACACCCTTCAGGGTGCGCAGGTTGAGGTGGTGGAAGGAGTCGATGTCACCGACCAGGCCGATGATGGTGCGGACGACACCCTTGCTCACGAAGGCCTCGCCTCCGACTCCCTCGACCCGGGCGACGACGTGCGCGACGTCCTCGTCGGTGGCGTCCGGGGACATGACGACGACCATGTGCTGCTTCCCTTCTCTGGCCGGCTGGACCCCGGACAGACGAAACGCCCCGGGCCGGAAGCCGGGGGCGTTGGTGGTGCGGCGCGTCTACGTCACGACGGCCCGCACGGGAGCTCCCGGCAGGTGTCGAAAGAAGTAGGTCGGTGCCACGTGGGAAACCGTAGGCGACGGCACCGACGCCCGCCCCTGGTTTTCAGAGTGCGGACAGGGGGTCAGTACGGCGCGTTCCGCAGCACGTACGTCGGGTGGTCGCCCTCGAACCACTCCTGACTGATGCGGGTGCGACTCACCCGCTCGCTGAACGCCCAGGCGGTCGACCAGACGTTCTGGTCGCGAGCTCCCCAGTCCAGGCCGCGCTCCTGCGGGAGCGCGCCCTTGCGGGGCGGTCGGAAGCCGGCGTCGAAGGTCCGGATCACCCGGCCCCTGCGGGCGACGGTGAGGTAGGTGTCGAGCTCCACCGTCGTCGAGAAGTCCACGGCCACCCCGCGCCGCGAGAGCCGCCGGACGTGCTGCTCGGTGAGAAAGTTGTAGGGCAGGTAGACCACGACTGCGCGTCCGAGCCGCTGCACCTGGACGACGGTCGGCCATTCCAGGTCGTCCGTGGTGTGCCGGTCGAGGTAGGCGAACGCCTGTGCCGGAGTACGGTCGCCGAGGTCCCGCCGGACCGGCCCGAGGGCGCGCAGGACCGCCTTCGGCCGGAGCCCCCGCACCACGGTCAGGCCGTAGGTGTCGCTAGGCGTGTAGTCGTTGAGCCACGAGTACGCCGAGGGCTGTGCGTGCCGATCGCCCCGCCAGTCCGGGGCCGCGGCGCTCGCCGGTGCCGGGGAGCCGAGGAGTCCGGCGGCGGAGACGAGCGACAGCAGGACGACGAGGAGACGGGTACGCACGCGCACATGCTGGCACGGGTCGCGGGGGCGAGCGGTCACTTCACGGAGATGGCTGAGCGCGGCGCGCACTACCGCTGCAATTGCGGCCGTGGGGCAGCTTCTGGTCGCGCCAGCCCGTCCAACGGCCGCAATTGCGGCGCTTGTGCAGCCTGCGGCGGCCCACGGACGCGGCCACGGACGTCCGCTGCTCCATCGATCAGGTTTCGAGAAGCGCCCGACCCGGACCCGTCCCTAGCGTGAACCACATGACGACTCTCACGCTCTCCCTCAGCTCGCTCACGCTCCAGACGCCCGACCCCGCCGGGTCGGAGCGCTTCCTGGCCGACGCGTTCGGCCTCCAGGACCGGATCGGCGTCGCGGTGTCCGACGCGGCCACGACCGGCTTCCGCGGCTTCACCCTCTCCGTCCTCGTCGCCCAGCCGGCCGACGCCGACCTGCTGCTCGACGCCGCGCTCGCTGCCGGCGCGACCTGGCTGAAGCCGGCGTCCAGGTCGCTGTGGGGGTACGGCGGCGTGGTACAGGCCTCCGACGGGGTGATCTGGAAGGTCGCGACCTCGACGAAGAAGGACACCCGGCCCGCGAGCCGCGACATCGAGGACCTGGTGCTGCTGCTCGGCGTCGAGGACGTCGCGGCCAGCAAGCGCTTCTACGTCGAGCACGGGATCGAGGTCGCGCGCAGCTTCGGGCGTAGGTACGTCGAGTTCGACACCCCCGGCAGCCCGGTGAAGCTGGCGCTCTACCGCCGAAGCGCGCTCGCCAAGGACGCGGGAGTGTCCCCCGAGGGGAGCGGGTCGCACCGGATCCTGCTCGGCGGCGGCCGGGTCACCGACCCGGACGGGTTCGCGTGGGCGGACGCGAGCCACTGAGGTCGCTCACACCGCGAGGTGCTGGACCTCGCCCTCGACCTTGCGCCGGGGTGCGGCCTCGACGACCAGCATCGCGGCCAGCACGAGCAGCCCGCCGGTCACCATCCGGCCGGTGACCGACTCGCCGCCCAGCAGGACCGCGAAGAACGCGGCGAAGACCGGCTCCATGCTCATCACGATGGCGCTGCGGGTCGGGGGCAGGTGGGACTGCGCCCAGGTCTGGCCGAGCAGGGCGAGGGCGCCGGCCACCAGGGCCATGTAGACGACAGAGAGCCAGTCGCGGCCGTTGTCGGGCAGGACGACGCCGTCCGGCGCGGTCGCGACCAGCCAGATCGCCGCGATCACCAGCAGCTGCACGATCGAGATCCCGAGCGCCTCGCGCGCGTTGGCCCAGGCGCCGAGCGCGACGATGTGCAGCGCGTACAGCACCGCCGCGACCAGCGTGATCGCCTCGCCGTACCCCACGGAGAGACCGTCCAGGGTCAGCACGCCCAGGCCCAGGGTGGCGAGCGCGACGGCTGCCCAGGCCAGCGGCGTGATCCGGGCCCGCAGCAGCACGGCGGCGAGCAGCGGCGTGCACACGACGTACATGCCGGTGATGAACCCCGACACGCTCGCCGGGGTGTGCGCGAGACCCGCGGTCTGCAGGATCTGCGCGACGCCGTACACCCCGCCGAGGACGACGGCCCGCCGCCGCGACTCCGCGGAGAGCCGCGCCAGCGCCCGCGGCGCGACCGCCGCCATCACCAGGCCCGCGATCGCGAACCGCACCGCCAGGAAGTCCAGCGTCGGCACCCGGTCCAGCAGGTCCTTGATCAGGAAGAACGTGCTGCCCCAGCTCGCCGTCATGGCGAGCAGGACGAGCGTCGCGACCAGCGAGGTGCGACGGGTCGTGCTCACGCGTCCCGGAGCTTCTTCAGCAGCGCGATATCGGGGTTGCCGGGGTCGCGCGAGCCCGGCGTCTCCAGCACGAACGGGACGCCCGCTGTCGCCGGGTGGGCGAGCAGCTCCGCGAACGACTCGACGCCGATGTGCCCCTGCCCGAGCTGCTGGTGGCGGTCCTTGAACGCGCCACGCACGTCCATCGAGTCGTTCGCGTGGACGAGGCGCAGGCGCCCGGGCCCGCCGATCTCGACGATCCGGTCGACGGTCGCCGCGGTGCCGCCCGGCTCGTCGAGCGGCGCGCCGGCGGCGAAGACGTGGCAGGTGTCCAGGCAGATCCCGGCCTTCGGGTGGTCGTCGAGGGCGGCGAGGTACGGCGCCAGGTCCTCGACGCCCGCGCACAGCGACCGGCCCTGCCCGGCGGTCGGCTCGAGCAGCAGCCAGGGGGAGTCGTCGGAGTCGCCCAAGGCGTCGAGCAGCGGCAGCAGTCCCTCGCGGACCTGGCGCATCGCGGCGTCGTACCGCGCCGAGGAGTCGCCGTCGGAGGGGTCCACGAACGAGCCGGTGTGCACGACCACGCCCTCGGCGCCGATCTCGGCGGCCCGCTTCAGGTTGTGGGCGACCGTCGCGACCGACTTCTCGTACGTCGCCGGGGTCGGCGAGCCGAGGTTGACCAGGTACGGCGCGTGCACGAAGACCCGCATCCCGCGCTCGGCGATCGCGGCGCGGAACGCGGCGTCGTCCGCCGGCTTGCCCGCCGACAGCGCCCACCCGCGCGGGTTGCCGACGAAGACCTGGAAGGTCTCGCAGCCGAGCTCCTCGGCCGAGGCGAGCGCGCCCGCGACCAGTCCCTTGCCGACCGTCACGTGGGTGCCGACGGGGTTGCGGAGCGCGGAGGGGGAGGGCAGCACCGGGCGAGGCTATCCGCGGTCGAGCACGGGTCGGAAATCAGATCAGGGACAGGGTGATCGTGCTGCCCTTCGGCACCTTCTCGCCCGCGCCGGGGTCCGTGGAGAAGACGTAGCCGAGGCCGAGGTAGCCCGCGGCCTCCCGGGTCCTCACGACGAAGCCGAGGTCCTCCAACTGCTGGCGCGCGGCCTCGACGCCGGACGCGCGGACGCTCGGGACCTCGACGAGCTCGGGACCCAGGGAGACGGTGAAGGTGACGGTGTCGCCCTTGAACAGGGTGCCCTCGCTGGGGTCCTGGCCGATGACGTCGCCCTTGTCGACGTCGTCGGAGTACTGCTCGTCGCCGACCTTCGCGACCAGGCCGCGCTTCTCCAGGGTCCGCCGGGCGTCGTCGTACGACTTGTCGGTCCAGTCGCCGACCTTGATCGGCCGGCGGCCCTTGCTGACCGAGACGTCGACGTTGGCGCCGCGGGTGAGCACGGTGCCCGGCACCGGAGCGCTGGCGATAACCGTCCCCTCCGGCACCGTCTCGGAGAAGCGCTCCTTGACGGTGCCGAACGACAGGTTGAGCTCGGCGACCTGGGCGCGAGCCTGCTCCTCGCTGAGCCCGGCGAGGTCGGGGAGCGTGTAGCGCTCCTTGCCGAGCGAGACCGTGAGCGTGACGGTGCCCCCGTCGAGGACCTGCGAGCCGGCGCCCGGGTCCGTGGCGATCACGACTCCCGCGGGGACCGACTCGGAGTACGCCGGGTCGCCGACCTCGGCCTCCAGGCCGGCGGCCTCCAGCTTGTCGACCGCGGCGGCCTCGTCGAGGCTGACGACGCCCGGGACGTTCACGTAGCGGCCCGACCCGAACCACCAGGCGCCGGCGCCGACGGCGCCCGCGATCAGCACGGCCACCAGCAGCAGGACCAGGCCGCGGCGGGACCGGCGGGGACGGGCGGGACGCTCGGCGGGCTCGGCCCACTCCGGGGCGGGAGGCACGGTCTCCGGACCGGCGGGTGCGGCGTCGGGTGCGGCCGCGCGCACCTGCGTGGCGTCGCTGACCGAGGGACCCAGGATCCGGCCGAGCTCCTCCGCGTCCCAGATCTCGGGGGCGGTGTCCCCGCTCCGCTCCAGCATCACGGTCGGCTCGGGCCCGGCCACCGTGCGGGGGAGCAGGTCGGCGGTCAGCTCGTCGTCCTCCCGGACGCCCGCGGCCAGGGCCTGGTTGACGCGGTGCACGTGGCGCAGCAGCACTGCCGCGTCGGCGGGCCGCTGACCCCGGTCGCGGGCGGTCGCGCGGGCGACCAGCGCGTCGACGTACGCCGGCAGACCGGGCGCGAGCGCGCTCGGGGGCGGTACGTCGTCGTGGACGTGCTTGTAGGCGACCTGGATCGGCGACTCGCCCTCGTGCGGCTTGCGGCCGGTGAGGAGCTCGTAGAGCAGCACGCCGGCGGCGTACACGTCGGCGCGCGCGTCGGCGCGGCCGTCGACGACCAGTTCGGGGGCGAGGTAGGAGACGGTGCCGATCAGCACGCCGCCGGTGGCCGTGTGCTGGGTGTCGGCGCTGACGGCCTTCGCGAGGCCGAAGTCGGCGACCTTGACCCGGCCGTCGTCCGCGATCAGCACGTTCTCGGGCTTCACGTCGCGGTGCACCAGCCCGGCCCGGTGGGCGGACGCGAGCGCGGAGAGCACCGGCTCGAGCAGCGCGAGCGCCCGAGCCGGGGACATCGGGCTCTCCTTGCCGATGGTGTCGCGCAGGGTGTGGCCGGCGACCAGCTCCATGGCGAGGAAGACGACGCCGTCGTCCTGGCCCTGGTCGTAGACCGCGACGACGTTGGGGTGCGACAGGCGGGCCGCCGCCCGCGCCTCGCGGACGAACCGGGCCGCGAACTCCTCGTCGTCGCCCAGCCCGGGATGCATCACCTTGACCGCGACGGTCCGGTCGAGCCGGAGGTCGGTGGCCTCGTAGACGCTGGCCATGCCACCACGCGCCACCCGGGCGCCGATCCGGTAGCGGCCGTCGAGCAGCCGTCCGGTCAGGGCGTCCGCGGGCGCGCCGGCAGGCGCGCGGGTGTGCCCGTCCGACGCCACAACGACCCTCCTGCGAGACGGATGGGGAAGGATCCGTCGGGCCAATCGTACGGTCGAGAGGCCGCCGTACCGGGTTCGCACGTCCCCGGCGTGGCGTCCGGGTCGCTGCGTGGGACAGTGGGAGCCATGACCGAACGACTCGCTGACGCCGACCTCGCCGCGCTGGTGCCCGACTGGCTGGACTGGGCCGCGACCGCCAAGCAGCTGGGCGTCACCGTCGCCAAGGTGAAGACGATGATCCGCGACCATGAGCTCGCGGCGGCCGTTCCCACCCCCGGCGCCGGCCAGCAGGTCCCCGCCGACTTCATCCAGGACGGCCTCGTCGTCAAGGGCCTGCCGGGCCTGCTGACGATGCTCCACGACGGCCGTTACACCGACCGCGAGATCATCGCGTGGCTGTTCACCGACGACGCCTACCCGGGCCGCCCCATCGACGCGCTGCGGGAGAACCGCGGCAGCGAGGTCAAGCGCCGCGCGCAGGCGATGGCGCTGTAGCGGAGACGCGCCTGGCGGGATAGTCCGTCACACCAGCGGGGTTCCGCCCTCGGCTGGACCCCCTGGTGTGACGGACTACCCCGCCGAGATCAGGTCACACCACCCGCTGGGTCGCCGCGGAGGCGAGCCCCTCGAGCACCCGGGTCGCCTCGGTGTCGAAGTCCCCGCGACGCAGTGCGGTCACGGCCTTCTCGGCCAGCTGCTCGATGACCGCCTCCACCTGCGCCTGGGCGCCGGAGTCGGCGATGATCCGGCGCAGCCCGGCGACCTCGTCCGCCTCCAGCGGGCTGCCGAGGGAGTGGTCGAGCAGCTCCGCATCCGCGGGCGGGGCCGCGTCCAGAGCGAGGGCGACCAGCACCGTGCGCTTGCCCTCGACGAGGTCGTCGCCCGCGGGCTTGCCCGTCGTGGCGGGGTCGCCGAAGACGCCGAGAAGGTCGTCGCGCAGCTGGAACGCCTCGCCCAGCGGCAGCCCGAACGCCGACAGGGTCGCCAGGGTCTCCGGACCGGCGCCGGCCAGGGCGGCACCGACGTGGATCGGCCGCTCGATGGAGTACTTGGCGGACTTGTAGCGCAGCACGGTCATCGCCGTGTCGACGTCCGCCTCGCCGCGCGCCTGCACCGAGACGTCCAGGAACTGTCCCGCGACCACCTCGGAGCGGCACAGGTCGAACACCTCGAGCGCCGGCGCCACCTGCGCCAGCGGGAGGCCGCAGCGGCGCAGCAGCTCGTCGGACCAGGACAGCAGCAGGTCACCGAGCAGGATCGCGGCGGCGGCGCCGTACTGGGCCGGGTCGCCGCGCCAGCGCGAGCGGCGGTGCGCGGTCGCGAAGCCGCGGTGGGTCGCGGGGCGGCCGCGGCGGGTGTCGGAGGCGTCCATCAGGTCGTCGTGGACCAGTGCGCTCGCGTGCAGCAGCTCGAGGGCCGCGCAGGCCCGCAGCAACGCCCTCTCGTCGGACGGCGCGGCGATCGCCCGGTGGCCCCACCAGCAGAAGGCGGCCCGGAAGCGCTTGCCTCCGGCAATGACCTCGCGGACCTCGGCCAGCAGCCGGGCCGCGTCGTCGCCGAGCGGTGCGAGCCGGGCGGCCTGCTCGTCGACGAACTCGTCGAGCACCCCCTGGACCTGGTCGCGGAAACCGGCGTCGTCCCACCCGCTCACAGTCACCCGGCGAGCCTAGACGGGCGCCCGGAGGCCGGACGATTCGGTCCCCGACCGGCCGCCGTACCTAGACTTCGCGCCATGACCTCCGAGCGCGGACGCAGCATGGCCGACCTGATCGCCCAGGGCGACCGGTCCTTCTCGTTCGAGTTCTTCCCCCCGAAGGACGAGGCGGGCGAGGAGCAGCTCTGGCGGGCGATCAACGACCTGGAGCCCTACCGGCCCACGTTCGTCTCGGTGACGTACGGCGCCGGCGGCGCCACGCGCGACACCACGGTCCGCGTCACCAGCCGGATCGCCCACGAGACCTCGATGCTCCCGGTCGCCCACCTGACCTGCGTCGGCCACACCGAGCAGGAGATCGAGGGCATCCTCGACACGTACGCCGCCGCCGGGGTCAACCACGTGATGGCGCTGCGCGGCGACCCGAGCGACGGCCCGCGCGCGCCCTGGACGCCCACCGAGGGCGGGCTGACGTACGCCACCGAGCTGGTCGACCTCGTACGCCGCCGCGGGGACTTCCGGATCGGCGTGGCCGCCTTCCCGGAGGGCCACCCGACCGCCGAGTCGCTCGACCACGACGCCGACGTGCTGGTCGCCAAGGCCCGGGCGGGGGCGGAGTTCGCCGTCACCCAGATGTTCTTCCGGGCGGCCGACTACTTCGCCCTGGTCGAGCGGGTCCGCGCCCGCGGCGTCGACCTGCCGATCCTGCCCGGCATCATGCCGATCCTGAACCTCAACGCGATCCGCCGCCAGGGCGAGCTGATCGGCGCCGACGTCCCGTCCGAGGTCGTCGACCGGATCTCGGCGTACGACGGCGACCCCGTCGCGCTGCGGGCCGAGGGCATCAAGGTGGCCGCCGAGCTGTGCGAGGACCTGCTCGCGGGTGGCGCGCCCGGCCTGCACTTCTACACGCTGAACCGTTCGAAGGCGACGCTGGAGATCTTCGCGGCGCTCAACGTCGGCGTCTGAGCGAGGCTCAGGCCGGGCCGACCGCCTGCGCGACCAGCGCGGCGGAGAGGCCCACGAACGGCAGTCCGCTGCCGGGGGTCGCCGACGCGCCCGCGGCGTACACGCCCTCGACCGGGGTCCGCGGTCCCAGCCGCTGCCGCACGGTGGAGCGGCCCTGCCAGAGCACGCCGAGCGGGGAGCCGCCCCAGTGCTCGACGAGGTCCCGCGGGGATCGGTCGACCCGGGTGACGAGGCCGTGCCGCAGGTCGATCCGGTGCCGGGCCAGCGCCCGCAGGATGTCCTCGGCGAGCCGGCCGCGGCCGTGGACCGTGAGCGCGGTGGCGCCGTCGGGTGCGGTCCCGCCGGTTCGCACCACGAGCATGGGGTCGCCGTGCAGCACCAGCTCCGGCGGCAGGTCGGCGAGGGCCGGCAGGTCGCCCTCGACGCCGACGTGGCAGACCACGGGCGGGATCGCGGGCGTGGTGCGCGCGACGTACGGCGCGAGCGCTGGCAGGCGGCGCGGGTCGACGGCACAGACGACGACGTCGGCGTCGAGCTCGCCGGCATCGGTCGCGACGGCCACTGCCCGACCCTCGCGCAGCACCAGGTCGAGAGCGGTGGTCGACGTCAGGACCTCGACCTTCCGGGTGGCGAGCCGTGCACGGAGCGCTCCGGCCAGCTCCGACATCCCACCGGGCACGGTCCAGGCGCCGAAGCGCTGCTCGACGTACGCCTGCAGGCCCGCCCAGGCCGGGACGTTGCGCAGCTCGTGCCCGTCCGCCACGAACGGATGGCCGGCGACCAACCGCAGCCGCTCGTCCCGGAACGTCCGGCGCAGCCGCTTGTGCAGGGTCTCGCGGCTGTCCAGGCGGGCGGCGACCTCGCGGGGGAGCGCCCCCGGCGTCCACGGCTCCTCGAGGTAGCCGCGGCGCAGCACCTCCCAGTCGTCCGTGTACGACGCCACGTGGTCGACCCAGCGCTGACCCAGCCCCGGCTCCAGCTCGTCGAAGGCCGCGAGCTGGGCGCCGCGCGTGCCCGCCGGGACGCGCACGCGGGTGTCGTCCTCGAAGCGGTGCTCGCGCACCACCTCGAGCTGCTCCAGCTCCAACTCGCGCTCCAGCGGCCGGCCGGACTTGCGGAACAGGTCGCGCAGCACCGCCGGCAGCAGCGTGTACGTCGGTCCCGCGTCCCAGCCGAAACCGTCGGCCTCGACCCGTTCCAGTGCGCCGCCCAGCTCGGGCAGGCGCTCGACGAGGGTGACCTGGTGGCCCAGCTTCGCGAGCCGTGCCGCGGACGCCAGTCCGCCGTACCCGCCGCCGACGACCACCACGCGTGCCATGGCGGTGACCCTAGGGGACCGGCCCTCGAGCCGGGTCCCGGGTGCTACTCGACCTCGATCTCCTCCGCGCCGGTCAGCGCGAGGAGCTCCTCGACCGTGGTCGAGAACACCGCGGCGGGGTGGCCCGCCGCCGCCCAGACGACCTCGTGCCGGCGCAGCCAGGGATCGAGGTACGTCGGCACCGGTGCGGGGTGGCCGATGGGGGAGACCCCGCCGATGACCTGGCCGGTGTGCTCGCGGACGAACTCCGGCTTGGCCCGGCGCAGGGCGTCCACGCCGATCGCGGCGGCGACCTTCGCGGTGTCCACCCGGTGCGCCCCGGAGGTCAGGATCAGCACCGGTCGCCCGCCCGCGTCGAAGAGCAGGCTGTTGGCGATCGCGCCCACCTCGCAGCCGAGCGCCTCGGCGGCCAGTGCGGCCGTGTGGACCGAGTCCGGCAGAATGACGACCTCGCCGGTGCCTCCGCGGCGTGCGTGCTCGTCTCGGAAGTGCGCGATCGTGGGGTGCTCCGGCGTCATGCTGCGACCCTAGCCAGCCCCCGGCGCGTGCCGGGACCGGTTTCGCAGACGTCGTACTCCCCGTGGCACCCCCTCCGGAAAGGACCCACATGGCCGGGCACCAGCCGACCACCGTCACCCGCGCGACCCAGGCCCTGGGTGCGTTGCTGGCACTCGGCGCGGTCGCCGCCGTGCTCTCGGTCGTCCTCGAGGACGCGCTGATCCGCTCGTGGGCCGAGCACAACCGCTCGGTGCGCAAGACCTTCGAGGCCGGGGGACTGGATGCCGTCAAGGAGAGCTCCGTGCACATCCCGGCCTTCGGTCCGGTCGCCGTGGTGCTCTTCATCGTGGTCGCCGGACTCGCGCTGGTGCTGCTGGCGTTCCTGCGTGCCCGGCACGGCTGGGCGCGGATCTGCCTGGTGATCCTGGTCGGTTGCACCGCGCTCGGCACGATCGCCGGGCTGCGGACGGAGCCGCCGACGGTCTACCTCGTCTTCGCGGTGGTCTCGCTGCTCATCGAGGCCGCGATCGTCTACTACCTCTACCACCCCGACACGTCCGCGTTCCTGCGCGACGCCGAGTCGACGCGGAGTGCCGTCGAGTGAGGTCTTGACGCCCTGTCGGTGCCGCGGTGTACCTTTGCGGTGTTCGAACAGATGTTCGAACGGTCCGGCGGGAGCGACCTCGACCCCCGTTCCCGTCGGACCTTCGGGGGTCGGTGGCGCGAGGAGACCTGCATGTACGACGGACCGACCCTTCCCAACCCGTACGCCCTGCCGGCGACGACGCACTCCTACCTCGCCCGCGCCGCGGAGTCGCTGAGCGAGGCGGTGGCGGCGGCCGACGTCCCGACCCGCTACGCCTGCGCCCACGTGGCGGCGCTGCGAGCGGCGGCGGCCCTGCTGGCCGCCCGCGCCCGGCCGGAGCCGGCGCGCCGCCGGCCGCAGAAGAACGCCTGGGTGCTGCTGACCGAGGTCGCCCCCGAGCTCAGCGAGTGGGCCGCCTTCTTCGCCGCGGGCGCCGCCAAGCGGGCCGCCGCCGAGGCGGGCTCCTCGCGGGCGGTCAGCGCCCGCGAGGCCGACGACCTGGTGCGTGACGCCGACCGGTTCCTGGGTGTCGTCGAGCGCACCCTCGGCCTGGTGCCGCACGTCGGCTCCGGCGCGCTCGTCACCCGGGCCGGCTGACACCGCCCGATCCGCATGGCCCCCCGAAGCCCCCTAGGCTGGGCCGCATGCCAGCCACCGAGCGTCCGAGCGAGCGGCCCGTCGACCGACCCAGCGAACGGCGGGGTGCCGCCCGCACCGCCGTGGTCTGGGAGTCGCTGCGTCCGGTCCTGGCTCGCTCCGACTCCGGCCTCGACGTCCTCGACATCGGCGGCGGCACCGGCGGCTTCGCGGTCCGGATCGCCGAGTCCGGCCACCGCGTGGTCGTCGTGGATCCGAGCCCGGACGCCCTGGCGGCCCTGGCTCGCCGGGCTCGCGAGCAGGGCGTCGAGGTCGTCGGCCAGCAGGGCGACCTCTCGTCCCTGCTCGACGTCACCGGTCCGGCGGCTGCCGACCTCGTGCTGTGCCACGGCGTCCTGGAGGTCGTCGACGACCCCGCGGCCGCCCTGGCCGCCCTGCGCGACGTGCTGCGTCCGGGCGGGACGCTCAGCCTCCTGGTCGCGCAGCGGCACGCCGCCGTGGTGGCCCGGGCGATGGCCGGGCACTTCCAGCAGGCGCTCGCCATGCTCGACGACCCGACGCCCACCGGTCGGTCGGGCCGGCGGTTCACCCAGGTCGAGCTGGTCGAGCTGCTCGCGGCCGCCGGCTTCGGCACGCCCCAGGTGCACGGCGTCCGGGTCTTCGCCGACCTCGTGCCCGGCTCGCTGCTCGACCTGGAGCCCGGCGCCACCTCGGCGCTCGTCGCCCTCGAGCACGCGGTGGCCGAGCGCCCCGAGTACCTCCCGCTCGCCACGCAGCTGCACCTCGTCGCGACCCGCTGATCCTCGCCGGGACCGGCCGTGACGGCCGGGTCGCCCGTGTCGACGCCGATCCTGCACGTCGACATGGACGCGTTCTACGCCTCGGTCGCGACCCGGGACCGGCCCGACCTGCGGGACGTCCCGGTGATCGTCGGCGGCGGGCACCGCGGCGTCGTGCTGTCCGCGTCGTACCAGGCGCGGGCCTTCGGGGTCCGCTCCGGCATGCCCGGCGCCCAGGCCCGCCGGCTGTGCCCGCAGGCGGTGAGGCTGACGCCGGACTTCCAGGCCTTCTCGACGGTCTCGCGAGCGGTGATGGAGACCTTCCGCAGGGTGACGCCGCAGGTCGAGGTCGTCTCCCTGGACGAGGCGTTCCTCGACGTCCGCGGCTCCGTACGCCGGCTCGGGCCGCCGGTGGAGATCGCCGAGCAGCTGCGCTCGCGGATCCACGACGAGCAGGGCATCACGTGCTCGGTCGGGATCGCCGCCTCGCTGTCCGTCGCCAAGCTCGCCAGCCGCCGCGCCAAGCCGGACGGCGTACTCACCATCGAGCCGGAGGCGGTCGCCGACTATCTCCACCCCCTCGACGTCGGTGAGCTGTACGGCGTCGGCGCGAGCACCCGTGCCGCGCTCCAGCGGATCGGCCTGCGGACGGTGGGCGACGTGGCCCGGATGCCGCTCGCGGCACTCCAGCACCACCTGGGTCCCAGCTCCGGTGCCCACCTGATGGCACTCGCGTGGGGCCAGGACCGGCGCGAGGTCGTGGCCCGCAACGCCGCCGGCTTCGGGCTGGGGGAGCCCGACCGGTCGATGGGGGCACAGGAGACGTTCGGACGGGACTCCGCCGACCGGGGGTTCGTGCGGCGCCAGCTGCTGCGCCTCTCCGCGCGCGTGTGCCGCCGGATGCGTGCCGCGGGCAAGGTCGGGCCGACCGTGGCCATCACCGTCCGCTACGCCGACTTCCGCACCCTCAACCGCTCCCGCACGCTGCCGGAGCCGACCGACGTGACCCAGGAGGTCTACGGCACGGCCGTCTCGCTGTACGACGCCCTCGGTGACCATCGCGAGCGCCTCCGCCTGGTCGGCGTACGCGTCGAGGGTCTGGTCCCACGTACGGGCGTCCACCACCAGCACCTGCTGGGCGAACGCGCCCACGGCTGGGCCGATGCCGACCGCGCGGTCGACCGCGCCGTCGAGCGTTTCGGGAGCGCCGTCGTGGGGCCCGCGAGCCTGCTGAAACACGACCGGAGGAGCCGCGGACCGGCGATCCGGTGAGACGGAACGGACCGATCAGTAGCAAAATCACGAACACGGCTACCGTTGTCTCCTCGGGCCTGCCTAGACTTGGCCTCAGGCCAGGCATGGGGAGCCTGGACGGCCAGTTCGACCCCCCTTGGAGGTACCGGTGCCACTCTCGGAAGAGGAGTTGCGGCTGCTCGAGCAGATGGAGCGCGCCCTCGTCGAGGAGGATCCCAAGTTCGCCTCCACGTTGCGCGGTACGTCGCTACGTCGAACTGCTCGTCGCCGGGCCATCGCCGCGGGCGTGGTCTTCGTGCTGGGCATGGCAGTGCTGCTGTCGGGCGCCATGACCAACCTGATCGCCGTCGGCATCGTCGGCTTCGTGATCATGCTGGGCTCTGCCGTCATCGGACTGAACGCGATCCGGGGTCAGCAGGCGGCCGCTGCCGCCGACGCGGCCCGCACCGCCGGCCACCCGTCGCGCGGGTTCACGGTGATCGAGGGCGGTCGCCGAGGCCGCACCGGTCGTGCCAAGTCCCCCCGTTCCTCCGCCCCCTTCATGTCCCGCATGGAGGAGCGCTGGCGCCGCCGCCGCGACATCGAGGGCGGCTTCTAGCTCACCCGCCCAGTCGGCAGTAGTTGCTCGCCGAGCCGGCAGTAGTTGCTCGCCGAGTCGGCAGAAGTCACTCGCCGAGTCGGCGCGCTCGCTCTGCCCACTCCTCGGGCAGTTGCTGCTCCACACCCGAAGCTGGGCTCTGTCGCGCGCCGCCTTCGCCCGCCCGGTCACCCGTTCCGCAGCCCGCTCGGGCCGCCGCTCACCGAGCCCCGCCGAGCGTCTGCCGACTCGGCGCGCAAGTTCTGCCGACTCGGCGGGCAAGTTCTGCCGACTCGGCGGGCAAGTTCTGCCGGCTCGGCGGTCAGCGGACGCGGTCGACGACCCCGCCGTGGACCGACTCGGCGGGGCGGGTGGCGTCGGTGCGTCGGGACGCCGACGGGTCGGTGCGGAACAGCGAGCGGGGCCACCACTCGGCGCGGCGTACGGCGCGGGGCGTGGCGCCGGCGCGCAGACCCGCGATGGTGTCCTCGAGGTCGGCGCGCAGCGGGGAGGCGTCAGCGGCGCCGTCGCGGGAGTAGCGCGCCTGCTCGAGGGCCACGACGATCCGGTCCAGGGAGCGGACCGGTCCGGGGGCCAGGTGCCGGCCGTGGGCAGGCCGTTCGACGGGCGGGCCGTCGGTCGGGGTGGCGAGGTACTCGACCAGGTGCTCGCGGGTCTCGCGCGGCGAGCGCTGCGCCGGCCACGGCACCCCGAGGTCGAGCGCGGTGTCGCGCAGCTCGGCCCACACGGTCTCCGGATCGCCGTCGAGTCGGCGCTCGCGCCGCGCGCGCCGCACCGTGCGGGGTACGACGAGCGCGCCCGCGAGCAGGAGCACTCCGCCGAGCGCGCCGCCGACGGTCAGCCACGGGAAGCCGTCGTCGCCGCCGCCCCCGGCGCCCGCCTCCGGGTCGGCCGTCTCGGTGGGCTCCGCGCTGGCCGACGAACCGCGCGTCGGGCGGTCGTCGCCGGCCGAGGCGGTCGCCGAGGGGAGGTTGTCGGGGCCGTCGTCCGACAGGTCGATCCGCGTGTACGACGGCACGCCGCTGGCCCGGTCCGCGGGCGTCGGCTCGAAGGCGACCCAGCCGGAGCCGGGGATGAAGATCTCGGGCCACGCGTGCAGGTCGAAGGAGCTGTACTCGTAGGTCGACCCGTCGAGCCGCTGCGGCGCCAGGAACCCGACCGCCACCCGGGCGGGGATGCCGACCTCGCGGGCCATCACCGCCATGGCCGAGGCGAACTGCTCGCAGTAGCCGACCTTGTCGGTCAGGAAGGCGTCGAGGTCGTCGGAGCCGTTGCCGAGCTCGACCTCGAGGGAGTAGGTGAACCCACCGCCGTCGCGGAACCAGTTCTGCAGCGCGACGGCCTTCTCGAAGGGGGACGAGGCGGTGGCGGTGACCTCGGCGGCGAGGTCGCGCGCGAGCTTCGACAGGTCGTCGGGCACCTCGATGAAGCTGCTGCCGACCGCGGTGGGCACCGAGGGCGCGACGGCCATCTTCTCGGGGTCCAGGTCGAGGTCGACCGCCGTCATCGAGTAGTCGAGTCCGGCGGTGTCGAGGCCCTTCCGGCCGGCGAGGAAGTCCATGGTCGAGTCGTCGTAGCGCCAGTCGCCCTCGGCGCTGATCGCGCTGACCGGCGCCTGCGTCGGGAGCCAGGTGGAGCGGAAGGCCGATCCGACCGAGACCTCGTAGTCGTACTCCCGGCGCGGCACCGTGTCGGAGACGCCGTCGAGGTCGGGCATCGCCCCGTCGGCCACCTGGTCGGTGGGGATGGCCCGGTCGCCGGAGGTCCACTCCTCGTCGCTGAACCGGTTGAGCACCGAGATCCGCAGGTACGACGGGGTCGGGTCGTCGGTCGTGACCCGGAGGAGGGGGATGTCGGTCTCGCGCTTGAGGTCGCGGCGCAGGTCCGTCATCGGGTTCTCGAGGGTGATCTCGTCGTCGCCGCCGGATCCGGGTCCGAAGTCGAACACGTGCAGGTCGAGGGTCGGGATGGCGAGCGGGACCGTGATGGCGAGCGCGGTCGCCACCCCGCCGATCGCCCCGGCGCTGGCGCGTGCGGTCCCGGTGCGCACGGTGAAGGTGCTGGGGTCGGTGAGCGTCGGGTCGGAGCCGAGCGGTCGGCCCCAGCGGGCGATCTGCTCGTTCTCGTGCAGGAAGAGCAGGGCCAGGAACCCGACCGCCGAGAGGGCGAAGATCCACCAGGCCAGGCCGCCGTCGAGCATCGAGACCGGCACGGTGTAGACGGCGAGGAGGGGGAGCCCGGCGAGCGGCACCCGCCGGAGGGTGCAGGCGAGCAGGTCGACGAGGAGCAGGCAGGCCAGGCCGCCGCTGATCAGGAGCGGGTCGACCGGGGGCACCCCGCCCGGCACCGGGGGCGCGTAGCGGTTCGCGCTGTTGCCGGCGGCGGCGAAGACGTCGACGAGCTCGGCGTACGCCGGTCCGACCGGCAGTGGTGACCCGGTAAGGATCCAGCACGCCGTCGCGGCGGAGAGCACCAGCTGCAGGGCGAACACGGCGGCGCCGGGGAGCCGGCGCCAGCGCGCGACCGCGCCGGTGACGGCGACGACGGTGGCGAGCAGCAGCAGCGGCCGGAGGAAGTCGGCGGGGTCGGCGGTGAAGCCCCGCCACGAGAGCATCGAGACCCAGGTCGTCGCCGCGGCGACGACGGAGGTCAGCAGGGCACCGGTGAGCCGGGTCGTCGCGCGTCTCATCGCGAGGCCGTCCGGGCCGGGGCGCGGGTGCTGCGCCGGGCGAGCTCCTGCCACGCCGTCTCCAGGCGGTCGCGGGGGCCGAGGGGAACCGCCCGCCAGCCCTGCTGCGCCAGGATCGGCGTGGCTCCGCCATCGGTGGAGCCGCTGGAGCCCCAGGCGTCGACGTCGAGCGCGACGGCGACGGCCGAGCCGGTGTGGTGGTGCATCCGGCGCAGCACGGGCATGTCGGCGGCCTCGATGCTGCCGAGTACGGCGACGGTGAGCCCGCCGTGGGACTGCTCGGTCAGCCAGCCGGAATCGAGCTGGGGGGCGTGGACGGCCTGGACGACGGCGAGCGCCTCCAGCAGGGCGGCGGCGTTGAGGTCCGCGTCGCGGAGATGCCAGGTGGCGCCGCGCTCCTCACCGGCGGCGGTGACCAGCCGGACGGTGAACCCGCGCTGGCTCAGATGCAGGGCGATCGAGGCGGCGGCGGAGACCGCCGCCTCGAACGACGACGCGATGCCCTGGCCGCGGTGCGCCCGCAGCCGGTTGTCGAGGAAGAGGGTCGCCCGCGACTGCCACGGCTGCTCCTCGCGGCGCACCATCAGCTCGCCCATCCGCGCCGAGCTGCGCCAGTGCACGCGGCGCAGGTCGTCGCCGCGGCGGTACTCGCGGACGGTCACGTCCTCCGCCGAGCCGGTGGCGAAGGCGCGCGGACGGTTGTCGCCCGAGCCGGTCCAGGCCCCGCCGAGGGGGATGCCGGGCAGCGGCACCGTCCGCGGCGTCACGGTCAGCGGGACCGTCGTGCGGAAGGCCCGCCCGAGCTCCACGAACCCGAACGGGTCGGCGACGCGCACCGTCATCGGGCCGATCTCGAACCGGCCGCGGACGTCGGAGCGGACCTGGTAGGTGACGTGCCGGCGCCAGCCGTGGCCGATGCCCTCCAGCACGAAGCGCGGCCGGGTGCCGAGGACGTACGGGACGTGGTCCTCCAGCAGCAGGACCCCGCTCGGGCTGCGTCCCTCGTTGGTGAGGGTGAGGTTGACCCGGGCGGGCTGTCCGGCGGTGACCAGCTGCGGGCTGACGGTCCGCACCAGCGCCAGCTTGTAGCGGCTGCGGCCGATGACGAACGCGGTGACGAGAGGCAGGGTCAGCACCAGGATGCCGACCCGGGTCAGCGCGGGCTGGCCGAGGAGCACCGCGCACACGACCGCCGTGAGCCCCGCGGCCAGGAAGGCCCGCCCGCGGACGGTGAGACCGGCGAGTGCCTCGCGCACGAGTCAGCCCTGGCTCGGCCGCGCGTCCGGCACCGGGACGCTCGCCACGATGCCGTCGAGGATCGCCCCGGTCGACCGGCCGCTCATCGCCGCCTCGACGCTGGGCAGGAGCCGGTGCGCCAGCACGGGCTTGGTCAGGCTGAGCACGTCGTCGGGCAGGACGTAGTCGCGTCCGTGCATGGCGGCGTACGCCTTGGCCGCGCGGACCAGGTGCAGGGTGGCACGCGGGGACGCGCCCAGCGTCAGGTCGTCCGTACGCCGGGTGGCCGCCGCGAGCGCGACGACGTAGCGCTGCACCGCTTCGGAGACGTGCACCTGGCCGACGATCGCGGTGAGCTTGCGGATCTCGGCGGCGTCGGTCACCGCCTCCAGGTCGTCGAGCGGGTTGGCGCTGGTGTGGCTCGCGATCATCGCGATCTCGGCGGCCTCGACGGGGTAGCCGACCGAGACCCGGCACATGAACCGGTCGCGCTGGGCCTCGGGCAGGGCGTAGGTGCCCTCCATCTCGACCGGGTTCTGGGTCGCGATCACCATGAACGGCGTCTCGAGCGTGTACGTCGTGTTGTCGACGGTGACCTGGCGCTCCTCCATGCACTCCAGCAGCGCCGACTGCGTCTTGGGGGAGGCGCGGTTGATCTCGTCCCCGACCACGATGTTGGCGAACACCCCGCCGGGGCGGAACTCGAACTGCCGGGTGTCCTGGTTGAACACCGAGACCCCCGTGACGTCCGAGGGCAGCAGGTCGGGGGTGAACTGGATCCGGCGTACCGTCGAGTCGATGCTGCGCGCGAGCGCCTTGCTGAGCATCGTCTTGCCGACGCCCGGCACGTCCTCGATGAGCAGGTGCCCCTCGGCGAGCAGGACGACGAGCGCGGAGCTCACCACGTCGGGCTTGCCCTCGATGACCCTCTCGATGTTGCCCCGGATCCGGCCGACCACGCGGGCCAGCGTCTCCAGGTCGGCTCCTCCACTCGGAGTGTCCACGTGCGGTCCTTCCCCGTCGGTCCCCACCTCGGTTCTCCAACCGTAGGACGTTCGCGCAACTTACGCGGTACGGCGCCGGCGCGCGGGTGAACGCCCGACAGGTGGCGCGCCTCGTCGTCGTCCCCCACCCGCGCTCCACCTGAGCCCCGGTTTCCCCCACCACGCCCCACCGGGGCTGCGCCGCGCGGCGCCGTACGCGGCTGACCTGCACGGATGCGTGAGGGCGGGGGAGGGAGCGAGCGAGCCGCGGCCGGCGACATTCGCCCGAATCAGGCGCGCGGACACGCTCAATGTGGTTGACGGTGGGGAGTTGTGGGGTAATGTGGAGCGAAGTGGGGGAATAGGGAGTGGAGGTGCCGCCATGTTCTTCATGGGCACCTACACGCCGAAGCTCGATGACAAGGGCCGTCTCTTCCTCCCGGCGAAGTTCAGGGACCGACTCGCGGAGGGGATCGTGGTGACGCAAGGTCAGGAGAACTGCCTGGTCGTGTGGCCCACGGACGTCTTCATGGAGGAGGCCAACCGGGCACGGGCCACGCCGATGACCGTGAAGAGCGCGCGTGAGTACGCGCGAGTCCTCTTCGCGGGCGCCGACGAGGGCGCGCTCGACAAGCAGGGCCGGATCGGCATCCCCGCGAACCTGCGGGACTACGCCGGTCTCGACAAGGACGTCGTCGTCATCGGCGTCATGGACCGGATCGAGATCTGGGACCCCGCCCGCTGGCGGGAGTACTCCACCGGTGCCCAGCAGAAGTTCGCCGAGCTCGACGAGGAGCCGAGCAGCAACTAGCTCCACCACCGCAGCACCGACACAGCAGCACAACGGACGCGCAGGGCCAGGTCTCGTGCCCGCTCTCTCACCGCCAGCTGGGATCACTTCCCCGGTTCCAGACGGCGACTTCCCCGGGAGAGCGGGCAGGGACCTGGCCCTGCGGATTCGTTTCCAGACAGCGTCACCAGTGGTTCACGGGAGGGGTCGAGATGAGCAGCACGCCAGTGGACGACGTCCGGCGGGTGCGCCACCAGGCGCGCGACGCCGTCGTGCTGATGACCTTCTCCGCGTTCGTGTCGGTCGGAGCCGCCCTCGCCGTCGTCGTCCTGACCCACCTCGGACACTGAGCGGGCACGGAGCATGACGCGTCCCCAGCACGTCCCGGTCCTGCTGGACCGGGTCGTCGCCCTCCTCGAGCCGGCCCTGGGCCGGGAGGGTGCCGTCCTCGTCGACTGCACGCTCGGCCTCGGAGGTCACAGCGAGGCGGTCCTGGAGCGGATCCCGACCGCCCGCGTCATCGGCGTCGACCGCGACCCGGCCGCCCTCGAGCTGGCGGGCGCCCGCCTCGCGCCGTACGGCGACCGGTTCACCGGCGTGCACGCGGTGTACGACGAGCTGGCCGACGTGGTCGCCGGCCAGGGCCTGGACCACGTGGACGCCGTCCTGTTCGACCTCGGCGTCTCCTCGATGCAGCTCGACGTCCGCGAGCGCGGGTTCGCGTACGCCGAGGACGCGCCGCTCGACATGCGGATGGACGGCACGACCGGCCCGACCGCCGCCGACGTGCTCAACTCCTACTCCGCGGCCGAGCTGACCCGCGTGCTGCGCGACTACGGCGAGGAGAAGTTCGCCCGCAAGATCGCCGCCGCCGTGGTCCGCGAGCGCGAGGTCCGGCCGTTCACCACCTCCGGCCGCCTGGTCGAGCTGCTGTACGCCGAGATCCCCGCGCCGGCCCGTCGTACCGGCGGACACCCGGCGAAGCGCACCTTCCAGGCGCTGCGGATGGAGGTCAACGACGAGCTGGCCGTGCTCCGGCGGGCCATGCCCGCCGCGATCGTGGCCATCGGGGTCGGGGGCCGGGTGGTGGTGGAGTCGTACCACTCCCTGGAGGACCGGCTGGTCAAGCAGGCGTTCTCCGCCGTGACCCGCTCCGAGGTCCCGCCCGACCTGCCCTTCGTGCCCGAGGGCAGCGAACCCGCGCTGCGGCTGGTCACCCGCGGGGCCGAGAAGGCCGACGCCACCGAGACAGAGCAGAACCCCCGAGCCGCCTCCGTGCGGCTGCGGGCCGTCGAACGAGTCCGTCCCTCTTCCCCGGGAGCCACGTCATGAGCAGTGCACCATGAGCAGCCCAGCCACCCAGCTGCGGTCCCGCGTCCCGCGGATCGCCGGCGCCGCCGTCGAGCGCGCCCGCCTGACCGTCGTCCCGCGCACCCGCGCGGTGCGCGCCGCCCGCGTGCCGTTCGTGCTGTTCGTCAGCCTGATCCTGCTGCTCGGCGTGGTGGGCCTGCTGATGTTCAACACCTCGATGCAGCAGGCGTCGTTCACCATGGGCACCTACCAGGAGCGCGCGACCAGCCTGGCCGCGCGCGAGGAGCAGCTGACGGCCGAGCTGGAGGACCTGCGCGACCCCGAGAAGCTCGGCCGCAAGGCGCAGCGCGAGGGCATGGTCCTGCCGACCTGCACGGGCTACCTGCACCAGGACTCGGGCCTGGTCACCGGCGAGCTCTGCGCGGCGGAGCAGGGCACGAACCTCCGGCTGGGCGACCGGGTGCCGCCGGTGCCGAAGGCGGTCGACCCCGACCCCATCGTCGTCCGCGTCCCCTCGACGGACCCGGGCGTGTCCTCCACCGCCGCGGACGCCGCGGGGGATAAGCAGAGGGAGCGCACGTCCGGGAACCGCCGACACTGATGGGCCGAGGGAGCAACGTGAGTCGAGACCGCCAGCCGGCCCCCGGCCGGGGGAGCCTGCGGGGCTCTCCCCAGGTGCGCCTGCGGATCGGGTTCATCCTGATCGCCATGGTGCTCTCGGCCTTCGGTGCCCGCCTGGTGCAGCTGCAGGGGCTGGACCCGAACGGGTACGCCGCCATGGCGGCCGCCGAGGGGCTGACCGAGGTCGTGCTGCCGGCCGAGCGGGGCGACATCCTCGACCGCAACGGCGAGCCCCTCGCCGACTCCGTCGACGGCGCGATGGTGGTCGCCGATCCCTCGCTCACCACCGAGAAGGCGCCGGCCCTCGCGAAGTTCCTGGCCACGCGCCTCGACGTCGACTACTTCACGATCCTCCCGCGCCTGCGCGAGAAGGGCAGCCGCTACGAGTACATCGCCCGGCAGATCCCGGCCGCCCAGGCCACCGCGGTCGTCGAGGCCGCCAAGGAGGAGGACTTCGACGGCCTCTGGACCGAGCGCGACCCGGTGCGCCAGTACCCCGCGGACGACGTGGCGGCCAACCTGATCGGCTTCCTCGGCACCCCGGACCCGACCAAGGGCGAGCAGCCGCTGGCCGGCATGGAGCTCGCGTTCGACAAGATCCTCTCCGGCACCGACGGCGAGGCGACGTACCAGCGCGGCGCCGGCAACAAGATCCCGCTCGGCGACAACACCACCGTGCCGGCGGTCGACGGGCAGGACATCACCACCACGATCGACCGCGACCTGCAGTGGTACACCCAGCGGGTGCTGCGCCAGACCGTGGAGTCGGCGGGCGGCTCCTCCGGCTACGCGATCGTGATGGACTCCCGGACCGGCGAGCTCCTGACGGTGGCCGACTACCCGACCTTCAACGCCAACAAGCCGGCCGACTCGCCCCGGTCGAACCGGATCTCCCGGGCGCTGAGCGACCCGTACGAGCCCGGCTCGGTGGGCAAGGTCCTGTCCATCGGGGCGCTGCTCGACACCGGCCGGGTGGGTCCGCGGCTGCGGATGACCGTGCCGGGCCAGCTGCAGCGCCAGGACCGGCCGATCGGCGACTGGTTCGACCACGGCACCATCCGGCTCACCCTGGCCGGCGTGCTGGCGAAGTCCTCCAACATCGGCACCGTGCTCGCCACCGACCAGTTCGAGGACGGCGAGCTGCGCTCGTACCTGGAGCGCTTCGGGCTGGGCGCCAAGACGGGGATCGGCGTGCTCGGCGAGACCGGGGGCATCCTGCCCGGACCGGGCGCCTGGACCAGCCAGGCCGAGGACCGGATCAGCTTCGGCCAGTCCGTCTCCGTGAACGCCGTGCAGATGGCGGCGGCCGTCAACACCATCGCGAACGGCGGCGTCCGGGTCGACCCCGAGATGGTCAAGGGCTCGGCGACGATGGCGGACGGGACCGTGGTCGGCACCGACACGACCACCAAGGAGCGCGTGATCAGCGAGCGCGCCGCCGACCAGATGGCGCGGATGATGGAGCGGGTCATCGACCCCGACGCCGGAGTCGCCCCCGGGGCGGCCGTGCCCGGCTACCGCGTCGCGGGCAAGACCGGCACCGCGCAGCGCGTCGGCGACGAGTGCGCCTGCTACGACGGCTCCACGACCGTCTCCTTCGCCGGGTTCGCCCCGGCCGACGACCCGCAGTTCACGGTCTACGTCGTGGTCCAGCAGCCCCGCAAGGGCAGCGGCGGCGGCTCGGTCGCGGGTCCCGCGTTCGCCAAGATCATGGGCTACGCCCTGCGCCAGTACGGCGTGGCGCCCACCGGGGCCGCACCGTCCACGCTCCCCGTCGAGTGGTGACCGGGTCCGCTCCCGGGCCGGATAGCCTCGTGCGGTCATGACCGACCCCCTCCTGCCACGCCCCCTGCACCCACCCCGCACCTCGACGACCGCCCTGGCCGCCTTCCTGGGCGTGCCCGCCCCCGCGGCCGAGGCGGTCGTGACGGGGGTGTCGCTGAGCTCCCAGCGGATCAGCCCCGGTGACCTGTACGCCGCCCTGCCGGGCGCGCGCGCCCACGGGATCGACTTCGCGGACCAGGCGGTCGCCGCCGGCGCGGTCGCGGTGCTGACCGATCCGGCGGGCGCGGACCGGGCACCGGCCGGCGTACCCCTGCTGGTGGTGGAGCGGCCGCGCAGCGTGCTCGGGCGGCTGAGCGCGGAGGTCTACGGCAACCCCGCGGAGCGGCTGCGGATGATCGGCGTGACCGGGACCCAGGGCAAGACCACGACGACCCGGCTCGCCGAGGGCGGCCTGGCGGCGGCGGGCGTCACGGTCGGCGTGATCGGCACGCTCGGGACCCGGATCGCCGGGACCGAGGTGAAGACCGCCTTGACGACCCCCGAGGCGCCCGACCTGCACGCGCTGTTCGCGCTGATGCTCGAGCGCGGCGTCGAGGCCTGCCTGATGGAGGTGTCGAGCCACGCCCTCGTGCTCGGCCGCGTCGACGGCGTCGTCTTCGACGTCGCGGTGTTCCTCAACCTCGGCCGCGACCACCTCGACTTCCACGAGACGGTCGAGGACTACTACGCGGCGAAGGCCTCGCTGTTCACGCCCGAGCGCGCCCGGCGCGCCCTGGTGAACGTCGACGACGAGCACGGCCGGCGGCTGGTGGGGGAGACGCCCCTGCCCGTGGCGACCTTCTCCGCGACCGGTGCCGCGGCCGACTGGCGGGCGACCGACGTGGTCGCGCGCCCCAGCGGCTCGGACTTCGGCGTCCGGGCACCCGACGGGCGGGTGCCCGACGGTGGCGTACCGCTCGCGGGGGCGTTCAACGTCGCCAACGCGCTGGCGGCCGTCGCAGCGGCGGGCGAGGCAGGACTCGACGCCGGCGCCGTCGCCACCGGCATCGCCGGTCTGCCCGGGGTGCCGGGGCGCCTCGAGCGGGTCGACGCGGGCCAGGACTTCGAGGTCGTGGTCGACTACGCGCACAAGCCCGACGCGGTCGAGGCCGCGATCCGCACGCTGCGCCCGCTGACCGAGGGCCGGGTGATCGTGGTCCTGGGCGCCGGTGGCGACCGGGACCCGGGCAAGCGGCCGATCATGGCCGAGATCGCGGCCCGGCTCGCCGACGTGCTGGTGGTCACCGACGACAACCCGCGCACCGAGGACCCCGCCGCGATCCGGGCGGCGATGCTGGCGGGCACCCGGGACGCGGTCGCGGAGGTGCTCGAGGTCGGCGAGCGTCGTACCGCCATCGCCGAGGCGCTGGCCCGGGCGCGCGCCGGCGACATCGTGCTGGTGGCGGGCAAGGGCCACGAGACCGGGCAGGAGGTGCGCGGCGTCGTCCACCCGTTCGACGACCGCGTGGTGGTGCGCGAGGAGCTCGCGCGCATGGGGAAGAATGCCGAGGCGGCACACACCACGATGAACGAGAGGCAGCGATGAGAGCGATCCTGGTCGGCGGGGGACTGGCCCTGCTGATCTCGTTGATCGGCACTCGCTTCGCGATCCGGCAGTTCACGCTGTGGGGCTACGGCCAGGAGATCCGCGACGACGGCCCGACGACGCACCACACCAAGCGCGGCACGCCGACCATGGGCGGCGTCGCGATCATCTTCGCCGCCGTGGCCGGCTACTTCGCCGCGAAGCTGTTCACGGGCACCATGCCGACCGCGTCGGCGATGCTGCTGCTCTTCCTGTTCGTCGGCACCGGCCTGGTCGGCTTCCTCGACGACTTCATCAAGATCTACAAGCAGCGCAGCCTCGGTCTGCGCAGCAAGGCCAAGATGATCGGCCTCTCGGTCGTGGCGCTGACCTTCGGCATCCTGGCGATCTCGCCGGCGCTGGAGGACGACCGGGGGCAGACCCCGGCGTCGCAGCACCTCTCGTTCATCCGCGACATCGAGGGCTGGACCATCCCGGCGGTCCTGGTCGTGCTGCTGATCTGGTTCATCGTCGCGGGGACGACCAACGGGGTGAACCTCACCGACGGCCTCGACGGCCTGGCGGCGGGCGCCAGCGTGATGGTCTTCGGCGCCTACACGTTCGTGAACATCTGGCAGAACAACCAGTGGTGCGGCCAGTCCGACATCACCTACGGCAAGTGCTACGAGGTCCGCGACCCCCTCGACCTCGCCATCGTCGCGGCGGCGATCACGGGGGCGTGCTTCGGCTTCCTGTGGTGGAACGCCTCGCCGGCGCAGATCTTCATGGGCGACACCGGCTCGCTGGCCCTCGGTGGCGCGCTCGCCGGTCTGGCGATCCTCACCCGCACCGAGATGCTGCTGGTGATCCTCGGCGGCCTGTTCGTGGTCGAGACGCTGTCGGTGATGTTGCAGGTCACCTGGTTCAAGACGACCAAGCGGTTCACCGGGACCGGTCGGCGGATCTTCCGGATCGCGCCGATCCACCACCACTTCGAGATGCTCGGCTGGGAGCAGGTGACCGTGGTGATCCGGTTCTGGATCATCACCGGCCTGTGCGTCGCCGCGGGCCTCGGCATCTTCTACGCCGAGTGGGTCGCCGGCACATGACGGACCCGGCCGCTCTCGGACGGCACGACTCCTGGACGGGCGTCCGCGCGGTGGTGGCGGGCTTCGGCGCCGCCGGCTTCGCGGCCGCCGACAACCTGCTCCACCTCGGGGCGACGGTGACCGCGCTCGACGAGACGGCGGAGGGGCGCGAGGACCAGGCCGAGCTGCTCGAGGTCCTCGGCGCGACGATCCGGCGCGGCACCGGGGCGACCGCCAACCTGCCGGACGATGCCGACCTCGTCGTCGTCTCGCCCGGCTGGGAGGAGTCGCCGCTCGTGTGGGCCGCCCGCGAGCGTGGACTCCCGACCTGGGGCGAGGTCGAGCTGGCCTGGCGGCTCCGGGACCCGGCCCACCCGGCGCCGTGGCTGTGCGTCACGGGCGCGCGCGACCCGGGCCGGGCGGTGGCCATGCTGGCGGCGGTCCTGCGCGCCGAGGGGCGTCGTACCGTCGCCGCCGGACCGGGCGGCCTGCCCCTCGTCGAGGTGGTCATGGACCCCGAGCCGTACGACGTCCTCGCGGTCGGCCTGAGCGCCGAGCAGCTGACCGGCGCCGGTCCGATGGCCGCCGAGTCGGCCGCCGTGCTCGACGTCGCCGACGGGATCGGTCGCGTCTACGAGCAGGTCGAGCGGGCGTGCGTCTACCCGCTCGCCGACCCGGCGACCGAGGACCTGGTCCGCGAGGCCGACGTGGTCGAGGGTGCCCGGGCGATCGCCGTGACGCTCGGCACGCCCGGCGTCGGGATGCTGGGCGTAGTCGAGGACTTGCTCGTCGACCGGGCCTTCATCGCCGAGCGCGACACCAGCGCCGCCGAGCTCTGCTCGCTCACCGACCTCCCCGACACCGCCCCGGAGGTGGTCCACGACGCCCTCGTGGCCGCCGCGCTCGCCCGCGCGCACGGGGTCGGGCAGGCCGCGGTCCGCGACGGGCTGCGCGCCTTCTCCGCCTGAGGTCCGCCCTTTCGCGACACGCTCCCGATGTGCCGGGCATCGAGCGGGGCGACGGTGAAAATGACCTGGTGACCGCCACCGTCGAAGCCCCGAGTGCGGCGGCCCGACGGTCCCGGACCCGGCTCCGCTGGCTGTCGGCCGGCCGCGAGGCGCTGGAGCGCCCGCTCACGACGTACTACCTGCTGCTCGGGTCCTCGGCGCTGCTGCTCACCATCGGTCTGATCATGGTGCTCAGCTCCTCCAGCGTGTACTCCTACCGGACCTTCGGCGACTCCTACGCGGTGGTGACGCGCCAGCTGATGTGGGTCGTGATCGGGGTGCCGGCCGCCTGGCTGGCCAGCCGGCTCCCGCACCGGTGGATCCGGCAGCTGAGCTATCCCGCCTTCTCGATCTCGCTGGTGCTGCTCCTGCTCACCGCCTTCTTCGGCGTGGAGCGCAACGGCAACCAGAACTGGCTCGGGGTCGGGTCCCTGGTGATCCAGCCGTCCGAGATCGCCAAGCTGTCGCTGGTCGTCTGGGCCGCCCACATCTACGCCAACAAGGAGCGTCGCCTCGGCAACCTCCACCAGGTCATCGTGCCCGTGGTGCCCGGGATGCTGCTCGCCACCGGGCTCGTCCTCGTCGGCCGCGACCTCGGTACGGCGCTGGTCCTGGTCGCGATCCTGATCGGGATGCTCTTCATCGTCGGCGCGCCCCGGCGCTTCTTCACCATCTGCCTGCTGCTGATGAGCGCCGTCGTGCTCGCCCTGGCCGCCACCGACCAGGAGCGGCTCGGTCGGATCGTCGGGTTCACCGACCCGTTCCGCGACTTCAACCACACCGGCTGGCAGCCCGCCCACGGGCTCTACGCCCTGTCCTCCGGCGGGATCTTCGGCGAGGGGATCGGCGCCAGCCGGCAGAAGTGGGGCACCCTGCCCGAGGCGCACACCGACTACATCTTCGCCGTGCTCGGCGAGGAGCTGGGTCTGGTCGGGACGCTGCTGGTGGTGCTGCTCTTCCTCGCCATCGCGTACGCCGCGCTGCGGGTCGCCCGCGAGACCGCCGACCCGTTCGTCCGCTACGCCTCCTTCGGCATCGTGGTCTGGCTGCTCGGCCAGATGATCATCAACGTCGGCATGGTGCTCGCGCTGCTGCCCGTCATCGGTATCCCGCTGCCCCTGATCTCGTACGGCGGCTCCGCGCTGCTGCCCTCGCTGGTCGCCCTCGGCCTGCTCGTCGGCTTCGCCCGGCGCGAGCCCGGGGCGGCGCGGGCGCTGGCCCAGCGCCGCCGCGCCCGCTCCGCCGGTCTGTCCGCCGGCCGACCTACGTAGGGTCGTCCTCGATATGCGCGTTCTTCTCGCCGGCGGCGGTACCGCCGGCCACACCTCGCCCCTGCTCGCCACGGCCGACGCCCTGCGCCGGCTGGACCCGTCGGTCGAGATCACCTGTCTCGGCACGTCCCGCGGCCTGGAGACCACCGTCGTCCCCGCCGCCGGCTACCCGCTGGAGCTGATCCCGCCGGTGCCCCTGCCGCGGCGGCTCAACCGCGAGCTGCTCAGCGTGCCGACCCGGCTGCGCGCCGCACGCCGGGCCACCGACGAGGTCTTCGACCGGATCCGCCCCGACGTCGTGGTCGGCTACGGCGGCTACGTCTCGCTGCCGGCGTACCTCGCCGCGCGCCGCCGCAAGGTGCCGTACGTCGTCCACGAGGGCAACGCGGTCCCCGGCCTCGCCAACCGGGTCGGGGCCCGGTCCGCGGCGCGCGTCGCGACCAGCTTCCCCGACACCCCGATCCGCTCCGGCGAGTACGTCGGCCTGCCGATCCGCCGGATGATCTCCACCCTCGACCGCGCCGCGCTCCGCACCGAGGCCCGCGCGTTCTTCGGCCTCGACCCCGAGCTGCCGACGGTGCTGGTCACCGGCGGGTCTCAGGGGGCGCGTCGGCTCAGCCAGGCGGTGTCGGGTGCCGCGGCCGCCTTCGCCGCCGCCGGCGTCCAGGTGCTGCACGCCCAGGGCAAGCACGGGGGCGCCGAGCCCGGCTCGGGCGATCCGGACGTGCCGTACGTCGTCCTCGACTACATCGACCGGATGGACTACGCCTACGCGGCCGCGGACCTCGCGGTGTGCCGGTCCGGTGCCAACAGCGTGACGGAGGCGGCCGCGACCGGCCTGCCCGCCGTCTACGTGCCGCTGCCGATCGGCAACGGCGAGCAGGAGCTCAACGCCCGCCCGGTCGTCGACGCGGGCGGCGGCCTGCTCGTCGCCGACGCCGACGTCACCACCGACTGGGTGGCCGCGACGGTGCCGGCGCTGGCCACCGACCCCGACCGGCTGGGCGCCATGAGCGCGGCCGCGGCCGGCCTGATCCCGCGCGACGCCGACGAGAAGCTCGCGCGGATCGTGCTGGAGGCCGCGGCGGGGCCGGCCCGATGAGGGTCCCGGTGCCCGAGGAGGTGCTGCCGGCCGACCGGCTGGGCCGGGTGCACTTCGTGGGCATCGGCGGCGCCGGGCTCTCCGGCATCGCCCGGATCATGCTCGCCCGCGGGATCGCGGTCAGCGGCAGCGACGGCGTCGACTCGCCGACCCTCGACGCGCTCCGCGACGCGGGCGCCCGGGTGCACGTCGGGCACGACGCGAACCAGCTCGGCGATGCCGACACGCTGGTCGTGTCGACGGCGGTGCGCGAGGACAACCCGGAGTACCTCGAGGCGGTCCGCCGGGGCCTGCGGGTGCTGCCCCGGTCCACGGCGTTGGCGTCGGTGATGGCGGGCCGCCGGGTGGTCGCGGTGGCGGGCACCCACGGCAAGACCACCACCACCTCGCTGCTGACCGTCGCCCTCCAGGAGGCCGGCGCGGACCCGACGTACGCCATCGGCGGCGAGCTGGCCGCCACCGGGCGCAACGCGGCCGAGGGCAGCGGCGACCTCTTCGTCGCCGAGGCCGACGAGAGCGACGGCGCCTTCCTGCACTACGCGCCGTACGCCGCGATCGTCACCAACGTCGACGCCGACCACCTCGACCACTGGGGCACGCCCGAGGCGTACGCCGCCGCCTTCGACGAGTTCGCGGACACCCTCGACCCCGACGGCTTCCTGGTCTGCGTCGTCGACGACCCGGAGGCGGCCGCGCTCGCCGAGCGCCAACGGGCCGCCGGTCGCCGGGTCGTGGCCGTCTCGGCCGCGGAGCCCGGTGCGCTGGCCGGCGTGGAGCTGTGGTCGCCGGGCGAGCACTACCTCGCCGACGCGCTCGCGGCGCTGGCGGTCGGGCGGGAGCTCGGCTTCGCCGAGGCCGACCTGGTGCGGGGGCTGGCGTCGTACACCGGGACGAAGCGGCGGATGGAGCGCAAGGGCGAGGCGGCGGGGGTCCGGGTCTACGACAGCTACGCCCACCACCCGACCGAGATCGTCGGTGACCTGCAGGCGGGGCGCGCGCTCGCGGGGGAGGGGCGGCTGGTGGTCGCCTTCCAGCCGCACCTGGTCTCCCGCACCCGGATCTTCGGCACCGCGATGGGCGAGGCGCTCGGTGCGGCCGACGAGGTCGTCGTGCTCGACGTCTACCTCGCCCGGGAGGACGCCGACCCCGCCGTGACCGGCGCGCTGGTCGCGGACGCCGTACCCCTGCCGCGCGAGCGGGTCGCCTTCGTCCCCGGCGTCGAGGACGCCGCGCGCGAGCTGGCCGCCCGGGCCCGGCCGGGTGACCTGGTGCTGACCCTCGGCGCGGGCGACGTGACCCGCACCGGTCCGCGCGTCCTCGAGCTGCTCGAGCACCCCGAGGCCGCCGATGGCTGAGCGCGGATCGACCGACCCGGCGGACACCGCGGAGCGCACGCGGCGCCGGTTCGCACGCCGACAGTGGCGCCGCCGCTGGCTCGCGTGGCGCTACGTCGCGGCCATCGTGGTGCTGCTCGCCCTGGTCGGCGGGAGCGTGTACGCCCTCTACTTCTCGACCTGGCTCTCGGTGCAGGGGGTCTCGGTCGCCGGCACCAGCTCGATCTCCGACGACGCCGTCCGCGAGGCCGCCCGGGTGCCCGAGGGCGAACCGCTGGCCACCGTCGACCTGAACGCCGTCCGCTCACGGGTCGAGTCGTTGGCCGATATCCGCTCGGCCGACGTGACCCGGCAGTGGCCCGACCGGGTGCTGGTCCGGGTCGAGGAGCGCGTGCCGGTCGCCGTCGTCGAGATCGGCGGCCTGATCCGGGGGATGGACGACAGCGGGGTGCTCTTCCGCCGCTACCGCTCGGTGCCCGACGACCTGCCGCTGGTCAAGGCCGGGCCGGAGGCCGACGTCGCCACCCTGCGCGAGGCGGCCGTCGTGATCGCGGCACTCCCGCCGGACCTCGTCGGCGAGGTGATCCGGCTCGAGGGCGAGACCGTCGACGAGATCCGCCTGGTGCTGCGCGGCGACCGCGAGGTGATGTGGGGGAGCGCGGACGAGTCGGACCTGAAGGCCGAGGTGCTCGCGCGCCTGCTGGACCAACCGGCGGGCAGCTACGACGTGAGCGTGCCCTCGCGACCGGCGACGTCGGGGCAGGCAGACGCGGCGGATCGCTGATCCGCGCCGCGCACCGGCGTGTCTGCACGATCCGGGGCGCAGCCCTGCCTACTGTCGTGATCACGGCGAGGTTGACATAACTATAACCCTCAGGCTGAGGGTCAGAGTTGACCGACACGCCGGACCGACCTCAGCACGAGCAGACCGTCGTACACCCCCTCCGAAAGGCAGCCACCGTGGCAGCAGCACAGAACTACCTGGCCATCATCAAGGTCGTGGGCATCGGTGGCGGTGGCGTGAACGCCGTCAACCGGATGATCGACGTCGGCCTCAAGGGCGTCGAGTTCATCGCGATCAACACCGACGCGCAGGCGCTGCTCATGAGCGACGCCGACGTGAAGCTCGACATCGGCCGCGAGCTCACCCGGGGTCTGGGCGCCGGCGCGAACCCCGACGTGGGTGCGCGGGCCGCCGAGGACCACGCCGAGGAGATCGAGGAGGTGCTCAAGGGCGCCGACATGGTCTTCGTGACCGCGGGCGAGGGCGGCGGTACCGGCACCGGCGGCGCGCCCGTCGTGGCCAAGATCGCCCGCTCGCTCGGCGCGCTGACCATCGGCGTCGTCACCCGGCCGTTCGCCTTCGAGGGCCGGCGCCGGGCCAACTCCGCCGAGGAGGGCATCGCCGCGCTGCGCGACGAGGTCGACACCCTCATCGTCATCCCCAACGACCGGCTGCTCTCGATCAGCGACCGCAACGTCTCGGTGCTCGACGCCTTCAAGCAGGCCGACCAGGTGCTGCTCCAGGGTGTCTCGGGCATCACCGACCTGATCACCACGCCCGGCCTGATCAACCTCGACTTCGCGGACGTGAAGTCGGTGATGGCGAACGCCGGCTCGGCGCTGATGGGCATCGGCTCGGCGCGGGGCGAGGACCGCTCGGTCGCGGCGGCCGAGATGGCCGTGTCCAGCCCGCTGCTCGAGGCGAGCATCGACGGCGCCCACGGCGTGCTCCTCTCGATCGCCGGCGGCTCCGACCTCGGTCTGTTCGAGATCAACGAGGCCGCCGCGCTGGTCGCCCAGGCCGTGCACCCCGAGGCCAACATCATCTTCGGTGCCACCATCGACGACGCGCTCGGAGACGAGGTCCGTGTGACCGTCATCGCGGCGGGCTTCGACGGCGGCACGCCCAAGAAGCGCGACGAGGGCACCGTGCTGCGGCGCGAGCCGCGTCCGCAGCAGACCCAGGAGGAGACGCGCGAGCGCGCGGCGGTCGCCGCGGCCGCTGCGGCGACGACCCGCCCGGCGGAGGCCCAGCCGACCCAGGCGGCTCGCCCGACCACCCCCGCGCCGACCCAGCCGCCCAAGCCGGCCCCGCGCCAGGTCCAGTTCGACGACGACGACCTGGACGTCCCCGACTTCCTCAAGTGAGTCGCCCCGAGGAGGTCGCCGCCGGTCTCGCCTCGGTCCGGGGAAGGATCGAGAGGGCCTGCGCGGCGGCCGGCCGGGACGCCGAGGAGGTGACGCTGGTGGTCGTGACCAAGTTCTTCCCGGCCTCCGACGTCCGCCTGCTCGCGGACCTCGGCGTCCGGCACGTCGGCGAGAACCGGCACCAGGAGGCCGAGGCCAAGGCGGGCGAGTGCGCGGACCTGCCCCTGGTCTGGCACTTCATCGGCGGCCTGCAGAGCAACAAGGCGGCCGCCGTGGCGTCGTACGCCCAGGTGGTGGAGTCGGTCGACCGGCCCAAGCTCCTCGCCCCGCTCGCGCGCGGTGCCCACGAGGCCGACCGCCAGGTCGACGTGCTGCTCCAGGTCAGCCTGGACCCGCCGGGCCGCGAGGGGCGCGCGGGCGCCGACCCGTCCGACCTGCCCAGCCTCGCGACGGCGGTCGCGGAGGCCGACGGGTTGCGGCTGCGCGGACTGATGGCGGTCGCGCCGCTGGGGGAGGACCCCGCCGAGGCGTTCGCCCGGCTCGCCGGCGTACGCCGCGACCTGCTCGCCGAGCACCCGCGGGCCGACTGGCTCTCCGCGGGCATGAGCGGCGATCTCGAGCAGGCCATCCACGCCGGCGCGACACACGTGCGCGTCGGCTCCGCGGTCCTCGGTTCGAGGCCCACGGTCCAGTAATGTCCCGAACACCAGGAGTGTGCCCCGGTATCGGGGCGCCGAATTCGGAGGGCGAGAAGTCATGAGCGGCGCGATGCGCAGGATCGGGGAGTACCTCGGCCTGGTCGAGGACACCGGCCGGTACGACGACGAGTACGACCAGTACGACGGCGACGACGACTACACGCAGGAGACCCAGGCCGTCGCCGCTCGCCCGGCTCGCGCGCCCAAGACCCGCGAGGTCCGCGCTGCCCAGCCCGCGCCGGTCGCCGACCTCGCCGAGCGGCGGCGTCCGACGGTCGCCCCGGTCGGCTCCGTGGCCGAGCTGTCCCGGATCGTCACCCTGCACCCGAGCACGTACAACGAGGCGCGCACCGTCGGCGAGCACTTCCGCGACGGCACGCCGGTCATCATGAACCTCACCGAGATGGACGACGCCGACGCCAAGCGCCTGGTCGACTTCGCGGCCGGGCTGGTGTTTGCGACGCGTGGGACCATCGAGCGGGTGACCAACAAGGTCTTCCTGCTCTCGCCCGCCAACGTGTCCGTCACCGCCGAGGACAAGCGTCGCATCGTCGAGGGCGACTTCTTCAACCAGAGCTGAGACCCCTCCCGGGGTCGGGTTCGCGTCAACGCAGGAGCGCAGTTCTCAGGTGGAAGCCGTCGGCAACATCCTTCTGATCATCCTCTACGTGTTCTTCGGGATGCTCTGGATCCGGTTCATCGTCGATTGGGTGCAGGTGTTCGCGCGCGGCTGGAGCCCGCGCGGGCCGCTGCTCGTGGTGCTGGAGGCGGTCTACACCGCCACCGACCCGCCGATCAAGGCGCTGCGCCGGGTGATCCCGCCCCTCCGGCTGGGGAGCATCTCCCTCGACCTGAGCTTCCTGATCGTGATGATCTGCACCTACGTGCTGATCGCCGTGGTGCGGTCGGCCTTCGGAGTCTGAGCCCGGTCGGCCCCGGGTCCGTCCGTGCCCGGGGTCCCGCCGAGCCCTGCTGAGTCACACCAGTCCCACGGCAGGCGCTATTGTTCGACGGACAGATCTACTTCTCGACGAATGAATGGGTGAAGTCATGCCACTGACGCCTGAGGACGTGAGTAACAAGCGGTTTACTCCCGTCCGGCTTCGTGAGGGCTACGACATGGGCGAGGTGGACCAGTTCCTCGACGAGGTCGAGGCAGAGCTCGCGCGGCTGACCAAGGAGAACGACGACCTCCGGTCGAAGCTCGCGGCCGCCCAGTCCGGTGCCCCGGTCGCGACCCCGGTCCCCGAGCCGACCCCCGCGCCGGCCCCGGTCGTCGAGAAGGCCCCCGAGCCCGAGCCGGAGCCGACCCCCACGCCCGCCCCCGTGGTGGCCGCCAGCCCGGTCGAGACCATCCGCGTCGAGACCGTGCCGCAGGCGTCCAACGCCGCCGCCCGGCTGCTGGAGATCGCCACCCGCAACGCCGACGAGCTCGTCGACGAGGCCAAGAACGAGGCCGACGAGATCGTCGGCTCCGCCCGCACCCGCGCCGAGCGCCTCGAGGGCGAGGCCAAGACCAAGGCCGACCGCCTCGAGGCGGACGCCCGCACCCGCGCCCAGATGCTGGACTCGGAGACGGCCGAGCGCCGGCAGCAGATGTTCGGCGAGCTGGAGCGTGAGCGCGACCGGCTCAGCGGCGAGGTCGAGACCCTGCGCTCCTTCGAGCGCGAGTACCGCTCGCGGCTCAAGAGCTACTTCACCCAGCAGCTGGAGGCCCTCAGCGGCTCCGGCGAGACGGCTGCGCCGACCGACGAGCCCCCGGCTCCGAAGCGGCTCCGCTCGATCCTGGGCGACGACGAGGCCTGAGCGCCCGCACCCTGCTCCATCCGGACGGCCGGTTCCCCGAGGGGGACCGGCCGTTCCGCATGTCGGACGGGTCTGTACCGGTGTGCCACCTTTTCGGGACTGGCTTGACCGGCTACTGTCCCTGCACACCAGTGGCCTCGCCACGTGCTCGGCCCCGGATGGAGGCAGTCGATGACTCGCAGCACCAGGAAGTCGCTGGCCGGGCAGGCGGCCACGGCCGCCCGCAAGGTGATCTCGCGCCGGTCCACCAAGACCGCGTCCGAGACCGCCGAGCCGGCGAAGCCGCGGACGGCCACCTCGAAGAAGGCCGCGGCGAAGAACTCCACCCCTGCCACGAAGCCGACACCGGCGAAGAAGGCCGCCCCCGCCGCGAAGTCGGCGCCGGCGAAGAAGTCGGCGCCGGCCAAGAAGTCGGCGCCGGCCAAGAAGTCGGCGCCGGCGAAGAAGGCGCCCGCGGTGACGAAGGCGCCGGCCGCCAAGAAGTCGTCGCCCGCGACGAAGGCCGCGCCGGCGAAGAAGTCGACGCCCGCGAGGAAGGCGCCTGCTGCGAAGAAGGCCTCGCCGGCCGCCAAGGCGCCCGCGAAGAAGGCCGCGCCCGCCACGAAGGCCCCTGCCGCGAAGAAGACATCGCCGGCGACGAAGGCGCCGCCCGCGAAGAAGGCGGTGACCAGGAAGTCGGCCGCGAAGAAGGCGCCGGCGAACGCGCTGGTGGTCAAGGACGGCGAGTCGCCGTGGACCAAGTCCGAGCTGGCCGAGGTGCTGGCCGAGCTGCACGACCAGCGCACGCACAGCGCCGAGATCGTGAGCACCCAGGAGGCCGAGCTCTCGGGCCTGATGCGCGACTCCGGTGACGGAGCCGGTCAGGACCAGGCCGACGTCGGCGCCTCGAGCTTCGAGCGCGACCACGAGATGACCGTGCTGGCGATGGAGCGCGAGAAGCTCGCCCAGATCGACCACGCCCTCTCGCGCATCGACGACGGCACGTACGGCGTCTGCGAGTCCTGCGGTCAGCCCGTCGGCAAGATGCGGCTGATGGCCTTTCCCCGTGCGACACTCTGCATGACATGCAAGCAGCGCGAGGAACGTCGCTGAGCGACACCGAGACCCCGTCCGGCGCCCGCCGGGCCCTCCGGCGATGGCCCCTGTTCGCCGTGGTGGCCGCCGTCCTGTACGCCGTGGACCAGATCTCCAAGTGGCAGGCGGAGAAGCACCTCGAGGGCCGGGCGGACGTCCCGGTCGTCGGCGACCTGCTGCAGCTGCGGCTGGTCTACAACCCGGGCGCCGCCTTCAGCCTCGGCACCGAGTACACCGTCGTCCTCAGCTGCGTCGCGATGATCGCGGCCGTGGCCGTCCTGTGGTTCAGCCGCCGGTTGGGCAGCACCGCCTGGGCGGTCGCCCTGGGCTTCCTGATGGCGGGTGTCTGCGGCAACCTCACCGACCGGCTCTTCCGGGACCCGGGTCCGCTGCGCGGGCACGTGGTCGACTTCCTGATGCTGCCGAACTTCCCGATCTTCAACGTCGCCGACATCTGCATCAACGTCGCCGCCGGTCTGATCCTGATCCAGGCCTTCCGCGGCATCCGCCTCGACGGCACCCGCGTGAGCGACGAGGAAGCCGACGAGTGACGCAGGCGGACCACCGGACCCTGCCCGTCCCCGAGAGCCTCGCCGGTGAGCGGGTCGACGCCGCGATGGCCCAGCTGTTCGGCCTCTCCCGCACCCGGGCCGCCGACCTGATCGCCCAGGGCCAGGTGCTCGTCGACGGCTCCGAGGTCGGCAAGAGCGACCGGGTCTTCCCCGGGGCGATGCTCGATGTCACGATCCCGGCGGCCGTGGACCCGTTGGAGGTCGTCCCCGAGGTGGTCGAGGGGATCGGGATCATCCACGACGACGACTCGATCGTCGTCATCGACAAGCCCGTCGGCGTGGCCGTGCACCCCTCACCGGGGTGGAGCGGTCCCACCGTGGTCGGGCACCTCGCCGGCGCGGGCTTCCGGATCGCGACCAGCGGTGCCTCCGAGCGCCAGGGCATCGTCCAGCGCCTCGACGTCGGCACCTCGGGCGTGATGGTGATCGCGAAGTCCGAGCACGCCTACTCCCTGCTGAAGAACGCCTTCCGTCAGCGCACCGTCGAGAAGACCTACCACGCGCTGGTGCAGGGGCATCCGGACCCGCTCGAGGGCACCGTCGACGCCCCGATCGGCCGGCACCCGAAGGCGGACTACAAGTTCGCCGTGATGGCCGACGGGCGCCCCAGCGTCACCCACTACGAGACGCTCGAGGCCCACCGGTTCGCGAGCCTGCTCGAGGTTCACCTGGAGACCGGCCGGACCCACCAGATCCGGGTACACATGTCGGCGCTGAAGCACCCGTGCGTGGGGGACCTGACGTACGGCGCGGACCCGACGCTGGCCAAGCGCGTGGGCCTGGAGCGGCAGTGGCTGCACGCCGTGCGGCTCGGCTTCGAGCACCCCGACACCGGCGAGCACGTCGAGTACGAGTCGTCGTACCCCGACGACCTCGCGCACGCCCTCGCCGTCATCCGAGATGCCCACTGATCCGGACTCCGCGCTGCTGCTGAGGCCCGCCACCCAGGCCGACGCCGCCGCGGTGGGCGAGGTCCACCTCGCGGCCCGTCGGGAGGCCGAGGGCGGGGGAGCGATGCCCCCGTCGGTCCACGCCGACGAGGAGACCCGGCGCTGGCTCGCCGCCCGTCTCGGGGAGGACCAGGCGTGGGTGGCCGAGCAGGACGGCCGCGTCGTCGGCTACGCGCGCTTCACCCCGACCTGGCTCGACGACCTCTACGTGCTGCCGTCGTACGCCGGCCGCGGCGTCGGCTCGGCCCTGCTCGACCTGGTCAAGTCCCAGCGCCCGGACGGGTTCTGCCTGTGGGTCTTCGAGGCGAACGCTCCGGCCCGCGCGTTCTACGCCGGACACGGACTGGTGGAGCTGGAGCGCACCGACGGCTCGGCCAACGAGGAGCGCGCGCCGGACATCCGGGTCGCGTGGCCGGGGGAGGAGCCGCTGCGCTTCCTGCGCGGCCTGATCGACGACGTCGACGCCCAGCTGGGCGACCTGCTCGAGCGTCGTGCGGCGCTGACCGCGGCGGTCCAGGGCGTCAAGCACGACCGGACCCGCGACCCCGCCCGCGAGCGCTCCATCGCCGAGACGATGGCCCAGCGCGCGCCCACGCTGGGAGCCGAGCGGCTGGCCCGGATCATGCACGCCGTGATCACCGAGAGCCTCGACGCGAGCTGACCGACGGCCACCGGGACTGTCGGCGGAGGCTGCCAGGATGAGGTCCCGTGGTCGCGTAGGCTGACGTCCTTCCCCCAGGATCGTTTGCCGACGCCTCCGGCTGTTGATGCTGCCTGCCCGAACTGTTGCTGACGAGGAGCGCCCCGCGACGATGTCGACCGGTCAGAAGGACTCGTTCGTCCACCTGCACGTGCACACCGAGTACTCCATGCTCGACGGTGCCTCGCTGCTGGGCGGGCTGTTCAGCCGGACGGCCGAGCTGGGGATGCCGGCCATCGCGATGACCGACCACGGCAACATGCACGGCGCCTTCGACTTCTACTCCAAGGCCCGCAAGCACGGCGTGAAGCCGATCATCGGCATCGAGGCCTACATCACCCCCGACACTCCCCGCGGCGAGCGCAAGCGGGTCCGGTGGGGCAAGGGCGACATCGCCGAGGAGGGCGGCAACGACGTCGCCGGTGGCGGCGCCTACACCCACATGACGATGTGGGCCGAGTCGACGAAGGGCATGCACAACCTCTTCAAGCTCTCCTCGCGCTCCAGCCTGGAGGGGTTCTTCTACAAGCCCCGGATGGACAAGGAGATCCTCGCCGAGCACGCCGAGGGGATCATCGTCAGCACCGGCTGCCCCAGCGGCGCGATCCAGACCCGCCTGCGGCTGGGCCAGTGGGACGAGGCGGTCCGCGAGGCCGGCGAGCTGCAGGACATGTTCGGCAAGGACAGCGTCTTCCTGGAGCTGATGGACCACGACATCTCCATCGAGAAGCGGGTCCGCGACGACCTGCTGAAGCTCGGCCGCGAGCTCGGCATCCCGCCGCTGGCCACCAACGACTCCCACTACAACAACCCCGAGGACGCCGACGCCCACGACGCCCTCATCTGCGTCGCGTCCGGCAAGCGACTCGCCGACACCAACCGGCTGAAGTTCGACGGCGGCGGCTACTACATCAAGTCCGCCGCCGAGATGCGCGAGCTGTGGGCCGTCCGGCACGGCATGCCCGAGGCCTGCGACAACACCCTCGCGATCGCCGAGCGCTGCGACGTCGAGTTCACCGAGTCGACCGGCGGCTACATGGCCCGCGCCGACGTCCCCGAGAGCGAGACCGAGGAGAGCTGGTTCCGCAAGGAGGTCTGGCGCGGCATCGAGGCGCGCTACCCCGGTGAGCGGCTGACGCAGGAGGTCAAGGACCGCGTCGAGATGGAGCTCGGCGTCATCTCGCAGAAGGGCTACTGCGGCTACTACCTCGTGGTCGCCGACTTCATCCAGTGGTCCAAGCGCAACGGCATCCGGGTCGGCCCGGGCCGTGGCTCGGGTGCCGGCTCGATCGCGGCATACGCCCTGAGCATCACCGACCTGTGCCCGCTGGAGCACGGGCTGTTCTTCGAGCGGTTCCTCAACCCCGAGCGTCCCTCGATGCCCGACTTCGACATCGACTTCGACGACGCGCGCCGCGGCGAGGTCATCAAGTACGTCACCGACAAGTACGGCACCGAGCGCGTCGCCCAGATCGCCACCTTCGGCCGGCTGAAGTCCAAGGCGGCCATCAAGGACGCCGCGCGCGTGCTCGACCACGGGTTCGCGATCTCCGACCGCATCACCAAGGCCCTGCCGGCCGACGTGATGGGCAAGGGCGTGCCGCTCAAGGAGCTGTTCAACCCCGAGCACAAGCGCTACGCCGAGGGTGGCGAGTTCCGCGCGCTGCACGACTCCGACGTCGACGTCCGCACCATCTACAGCACCGCGGTCGGCCTCGAGGGCCAGATCCGCAACTGGGGCGTGCACGCCGCCGGCGTGATCATGTCCAGCGAGCCGATCATCGACGTCGTCCCGATCATGGCCCGCCCGCAGGACGGCGCGGTCATCACCCAGTTCGACTACCCGATGTGCGAGTCGCTCGGGCTGGTCAAGATGGACTTCCTCGGCCTCTCCAACCTGCGCATCCTCGAGGACGCGCTGAGCAACATCAAGGCCAACCTCGACGAGACCGTCGTGCTGGAGGAGGTCGGGTTCGACGACCGGGCGACCTACGAGCTGATGGGTCGCGGCGACACCCTCGGCGTGTTCCAGCTCGATGGTGGCGGCATGCGCGCGCTGCTGCGCTCCATGCTGCCCGACAAGTTCGCCGACATCACCGCCGTCAGCGCGCTCTACCGACCGGGCCCGATGGGTGCGGACTCCCACAACAAGTACGCCCGCCGCAAGAACGGCCGCGAGCCGATCGAGCCGATCCACCCGGCGCTGGCCGAGGCGCTGGAACCGGTCCTGGGCGAGACCTACGGTCTGATCGTCTACCAGGAGCAGGTGATGGCGATCGCCCAGGTCCTGGCCGGCTTCACGCTGGGCGCCGCAGACAACCTGCGCCGGGCCATGGGCAAGAAGAAGAAGGAGGAGCTCGACAAGCAGTACGCCGGCTTCCAGGCCGGGATGCTCGAGCGCGGCTACCCGCAGGACGCGATCGACACCCTCTGGGCGATCCTGCTGCCCTTCTCCGACTACGCCTTCAACAAGTCCCACTCCGCCGCGTACGGCGTCATCACCTACTGGACCGCCTACCTCAAGGCCAACTACCCGGCCGAGTACATGGCCGCCCTGCTCACGTCCGCGAAGGACGACAAGGACAAGCTGGCCATCTACCTCAACGAGTGCCGGCGGATGAAGATCCGGGTGCTTCCGCCCGACGTCAACGAGTCGGCCCACAACTTCACCCCGGTCGGCACCGACATCCGCTTCGGCCTGACCGCGATCCGCAACGTCGGCGCCAACGTGGTCACCGGCATCGTGGAGGCCCGTGAGGAGAAGGGTCGCTACTCCGACTTCAACGACTTCATGGAGAAGGTCCCCGCGCTGGTCTGCAACAAGCGGGTGATCGAGTCGCTGATCAAGGCCGGGGCGTTCGACGAGATGCAGCACCGCCGCCGGGCGCTGGTCGCGATCCACGAGACCGCGGTCGACCAGTACGTCGACATCAAGCGCAACGAGGCGATCGGCCAGGACTCGCTCTTCGGTGGCCTCGACGACAGCGCCGGGGGCGGGTTCGGGATCTCGGTGACGGTTCCCGACATCGACGACTGGGACAAGATGACGCTGCTCGGCCACGAGCGCGACATGCTCGGCCTCTACGTCTCCGACCACCCGCTGCTCGGCCTCGAGCACGTGCTCCGCGACACCTCCGACTGCTCCATCGGTCAGCTGATGCTCGACGAGGACCGCTCCGACGGCTCGCCCATCGCCCTCACCGGCCTGGTCACGTCCGTGCAGCGCAAGATCACCAAGCGCGGCGACTCGTGGGCGATGATCACCCTCGAGGACCTCGACGGCGCGATCGACGTGCTGCTGTTCCCCAGCTCCTACCAGCTGGCCGCTCCCTACCTCACCGAGGACGCGATCATCACGGTGCGCGGCCGGCTCTCGAAGAGCAAGGACCAGCCGGAGATCCACGGCCAGGAGGTCAGCGTCCCCGACATCTCCGACGGCCCCAGCGGCCCGGTGGTGATCAGCCTCCCGCGGACCCGGTGCACCGCTCCCGTGGTGGCCCAGCTCAAGGACGTGCTCGGCACCCACCGGGGCACGACCGAGGTGCGGCTGCGTTTGCTGACCCGAGATAAGACCTTGGTCATGGCCCTGGAGAACCGCGTCACGCCGAGCTCGGCCCTGTTCGCCGATCTCAAGCAGCTGCTGGGGCCCGGTTGCCTGACGAGCTGAGCCGGGTCCGACGCGACCGGCGGGTCGCGCTCGGGCAGGGGCTCGCCGTCGTGGCGCTCTTCGCTGCGCTGGGTGTCGCCGCCGGTTGGGTGTGGCACGAGATCTGGACCCCTCCGCTCGGGGTCGTGTCCGACCACACCTGGTATCCCCAGCCCTACATGCCGGGGCGCCAGGCCGAGTTCGACGCGATCGCGCTCTACGTCCTCGTGGCCCTGGCCACGGGGGTCCTCGGTGGCCTGGTGTGCGCGCTGGTGCTGGCCCGCACCGAGCTGGTGACGGTCGCCGCCCTCGCGGTGGGCTCCTGCCTGGCCGCCTGGCTGATGGCGCGGGTCGGCATGTCGCTCGGCCCCCCGGATCCCGACGTCCTGGCCAAGGCCGTGCCGGACGGTGAGCGGCTTCCCGGCGACCTGACGCTGACCGGTCTCAGCCCCTACGTCGCGCTTCCGGTGGGCGCGCTGTCGGCGACCCTGGTGGTGTTCCTCGCGACGCTCAACCGGCGTCCGCAATGACCCGCTGAGGACCCGGGCGCCGGGATAGGCTGCGGCCGTGTCCAGCCTGCCTCCCGGCCCTCCGCCGTCCAGCCCACCCCCGGCCGGCCCGCCGCCCAGCGGTCCGCCCCCGAGCAGCCCGCCTCCGGGCGCCGAGACGCTCGAGTACGGCGGCGGCGGGCCGATCCCGCCGCAGCGACCCCCGGGTGCGTCCGGCGGTGGTCGCAAGCGCTTCCTGCTGATCGCGGGTGCCGTCGTCGGCATCGGCGCGGTCGGCGGCGCGGCCTTCGGTGCCTGGTGGTACCTCTCGACCGGTCCGCAGCCGGCCGAGGCGCTGCCGGCCGACACCCTCGGCTACGTCAGCATCGACCTCGACCCGAGCGGTGAGCAGAAGCTCGACGCCCTGCGCACGCTGAAGAAGTTCCCGGTCATCGACGACGAGCTGGACCTCGGCGGCGACGTCCGCGACATCGACGTCAAGAAGTCGATCCTCGACGTCGTCCTGGCCGAGGCCCCGTGCGACCTCGACTACGGCGACGACATCGAGCCGTGGCTCGGTGACCGCGGTGCCGTCGCGGCCGTGGAGGCCGGTGAGGACGAGCCCTCCCCGGTGTTCGTCCTGCAGGTCACCGACGGCGAAGCCGCGCTCGACGGGCTGACGAAGGTCTTCACCTGCGGTGACGAGTCCGAGGAGCCCGGAATGGAGCTCGTCGGGGACGAGTGGATGCTGATCGCCGAGACCCCGGAGATCGCCGAGGACGTGGCCGCCGCGACCGAGGACGGCTCGCTGGCCGACGACGAGACCTTCCGGAAGTGGACCGAGGCCGCCGGTGACCCCGGCATCGTCACGATGTACGCCGCCCCGGCCGCCGGCGCGTTCCTCGCCGAGAACCTCGGCGGGCTGATGATGGGCATGACGCCGGACCTCTCCGACATGGCGACCTCGTCCGATGAGCTGCCCGAGGTGCCCGAGCTCTCCGAGGAGGAGTTCGCGGAGATGACGCCGGAGGAGCTCGACGCCTACTTCGAGGCGCTCACCAGCTCCACGGACGACCTGGGCGACGACCTGGGCGACGACCTGGGCGACGACCTGACCGGCGAGCTGGGCCAGGAGCTGGACGAGGCCACCGACGAGCTGCAGGAGACGCTGAAGGACTTCGAGGGCGCCGCGGTCAGCATCCGGTTCGACGGCGGCTCGATCGCGGTCGAGATGGTCGGCGACCCCGGGATGTACGGCGAGGGCGCCTACGACGGCGACGGCGGAGCCGAGGCGCTCGGCACCCTGCCCTCCGACACGATGGCCGCCTTCGGCATCGGGTTCGAGGACGGGTGGTTCGACGAGGTCCTGACCGCGGCGGCACCGTCGCTCGGCGAGGACCTCGAGACCCTCCTGCAGGAGATGGAGGAGATCACCGGGCTGAGCCTGCCCGAGGACGCCGAGGCGCTCTTCGGCGACTCCGCGACCCTCGCGGTGGGCGGAGGCCTGGATCCCGACGAGCTGTTCTCGCTCGAGGACCCGAGCTCCCTGCCGCTCGCCCTGAAGGTGCTGGGGGACCCGGACGAGGTGGAGGGGGTGCTCGACAAGATCCGCCCGCAGCTCGGCTCCGAGGAGGAGCTGCTCGGCAGCTCCTCCGAGGGCGATGCCGTCGCGGTCGGCCCGAACGCGGACTACCGCGACGAGGTGCTGGCCGAGGGCGGGCTCGGCGACTCGGACGCGTTCCAGGACGTCGTACCCGACGCCGACGACGTCGCCGCGGTGCTCTTCCTCGACCTCGACAGGCTGGCCTCGTTCATCACCGAGGGGATGGGTGACGACGACGAGCTCGCCGACAACCTCCGGCCCCTGGGGGCGCTCGGCATGAGCGCCTGGGAGGACGACGGCGTCTCGCACGCCCGGCTGCGGATCAGCACCGACTGACCCTGCTCGACCTCAGCTCCGGCCGACCTCGGCCGTGGTCGCCCCGGTGACCGCGACCAGGTCGGCCGGAGCTATTTCGAGGTCGAGACCGCGCCGGCCCGCCGAGACGTAGATCGTGGGGTGCACCAGGGCGCTCGCGTCGACGACGGTCGGGTGCGGACGCTTCTGGCCGACGGGGGAGATGCCACCCACGACGTACCCGGTCGCTCGCTCGGCGGCGTCCTTGTCGGCCATCGCCGCCTTGCTCCCGCCGACCGCCCGGGCCAGCGCCTTCAGGTCGAGCTGGCCGGAGACGGGGACGACAGCGACCGCCAGCCGCCCGTCCACGCTGGCCATCAGCGTCTTGAAGACCCGTGCCTGGTCGAGCCCGAGCGCCTCGGCCGCCTCGAGCCCGTAGGACTCCGCCCGCGGGTCGTGCTCGTAGGGGTGCAGCGTGAACGCCACCCCCGCCTTCGTCAGGGCGACGGTGGCGGGGGTGCCGCCGGCGGGCTTCTGCTTCTTGGCCACTAGTTAGGACTCCAGCGCGTGCGGGCGACCTCGGTGGCCGGCAGGGACGGGATCACGTTCATGGCGCGCAGCTCGGAGCGCAGTAGGTCGGTGACCAGGATCAGCCGCTCGCCGGCGTCCTCGGCCTCCAGGAGCGACTGGCGCTCGGGCATCGGCAGCGGGGCGCAGGCCGCCAGCGTCCAGGAGAGGTACGACGGGTCGCGGGGCAGCGCGCCGGAGTACGGGTCGGCCCGGATCCCGGCGAGTGCGGCGCGGTAGGCGGAGAAGGTGGCCCGGGCGGAGGTCAGCACCTGCTCCGGCACGGGGGTGGCGGCCTCGGGCCGGTCCTGGACGTGCCCGACCGGGAAGGGGCCGGTGGTGTCGAGGCGCTCCAGCTCGATCCGGTCGAGCCCGACCGCCACCGCGTCGAAGGTGCCGTCCTCGTGCGCGTCGACCTCGGTGAGCAGCACCTTGCAGCCGATCCGGTACAGCGACTGGGCACCGTGGTCGCCGACCTCGTAGCCCTCGCGGATGCCCACCGAGCCGAAGATCCGCTCCGTCGGGTCCTCGATCCGCAGCAGGTGATGGATCAGGGCGCGGTAGCGGTCCTCGAAGATGTGCAGCGGCACGCTGACGCCGGGGAAGAGGACCGTGTTCAGCGGGAACATCGGCAGCGTCGGCGTCACCCCTGCAAGGTAGTCCAGTCCTCGTCGTCGTTTCGGGAGCGCGGGCGCGCCGCTCGTAGAATCGGCACCATGATGCGCCGGATCGACCTCAGGGGGGCCGCCACCGACGGCGGCCCGGTGGACTACCGCGCGGCCGTGCCGCGCGCGGAGTTCGACATCGAGGCCGCGACGCATGCCGTCCGCCCGATCCTCGACGCCGTCCGCACGCGCGGGGTCGAGGCGATCCGCGAGTACGGCCAGCAGTTCGACGGCGTCGACCTCGACGACGTCCGGGTTCCCCCGGCCGCGCTGCAGCAGGCCCTGGCCGACCTCGACCCGGCGATCCGCGCCGGCCTGGAGGAGTCCGTGCGCCGGCTCCGGCTGACCTGCGCGGCCGAGCTCGAGCACGACGTCACCACCGACCTCGGGCCGGGCGCGCGCGTCGTGCACCGCAAGGTGCCCATCGGCCGGGTCGGCCTCTACGTGCCCGGAGGCCTGGCGCCGCTGGTCTCCAGCGTGCTGATGAACGTCGTGCCCGCCCAGACCGCCGGCGTCGGCTCGATCGCCCTGGCCAGCCCGCCGCAGAAGGACTTCGGCGGGCAGGTCCACCCCACGATCATGGCGGCCTGCGCCCTGCTCGGCGTCGAGGAGGTGTACGCCGTCGGCGGCGCCCAGGCGATCGCGATGTTCGCCTACGGGGCCGGCGAGTGCGCGAAGGTCGACCTGGTGACCGGGCCGGGCAACGTCTACGTCGCCGCGGCGAAGCGGATGGTCCGTGGCGAGGTCGGCATCGACTCCGAGGCCGGTCCCACCGAGATCGCGATCCTGGCCGACGACACCGCGGACGCGGCGTACGTCGCCGCCGACCTGATCAGCCAGGCCGAGCACGACCCGATGGCCGCCAGCGTGCTGGTCACGCCGAGCGAGCGGCTCGCCGACGACGTGCTGGCCGAGCTCGACAAGCAGGTCTCCGCGACGAAGCACTCCGAGCGGATCCACACCGCGCTGACCGGCGCGCAGTCGGGCGTCGTCCTGGTCGAGGACCTCGAGCAGGGCCTCGCGGTCGTCGAGGCCTACGCCGCCGAGCACCTCGAGATCCAGACCGCCGACGCGTCCGCCTGGGCCGCCCGGGTGACCACCGCCGGCGCGGTCTTCGTCGGCTCGCACGCTCCCGTCAGCCTCGGCGACTACTGCGCCGGGTCGAACCACGTGCTGCCCACCGCGGGCTGCGCCTGCCACAGCAGCGGGCTGTCGGTCCGGGCCTTCACCCGCTCGATGCACGTCGTCGACTACTCCGAGGCGGCGCTGGCCGAGGTCGCCGACCACGTGGTGACGCTGGCGGAGGCCGAGGACCTGCCGGGCCACGGCGCGGCGGTCAGGGTGCGATTCGAGTGACGTTCCCTCCGATCCGGGAGGAGCTGCGCGGCCTCGAGCCGTACGGCGCCCCCCAGCTGGACGTGCCCGTCCAGCTCAACACGAACGAGAACCCCTACGGGCCGTCGCCGGCCTGCGTGGCCGACATCGCGACCGCTGTCGCGCACGCGGCGAGCGGGCTGCACCGCTACCCCGACCGCGAGCACGTCGAGCTGCGCACCGCGCTGGCGGCGTACCTCTCCGCGGACACGCCGCACGGCGTCACGCCCGAGCAGGTGTGGGCGGCCAACGGGTCCAACGAGGTGATGCTGCAGCTGCTGCAGGCCTTCGGCGGGCCCGGACGCGCGGCGCTGAGCTTCGCGCCGACGTACTCGATGTATCCGGAGTACGCCCGCGACACCCACACCCGCTGGGTGCAGGGGCACCGGGCCGACGACTTCTCGATCGACCTCGACGCCGCGGTCGCGCTGATCGAGGCCGAGCGGCCGAGCGTGGTGCTGCTGCCGAGCCCCAACAACCCGACCGGCACCGCGCTGCCGCCGGAGGCCGTCGGCCGGCTCGCCACGGCGGTGGGGGAGCAGGGCATCCTGGTCGTCGACGAGGCGTACGGCGAGTTCCGTCGCGCCGGCGTGCCGAGCGCGCTGGAGCTGCTGCCCGAGCACCGCAACCTGGTCGTGACGCGCACGATGAGCAAGGCGTTCGCGGCCGCCGGGCTGCGGCTCGGCTACCTGGCCGCCGACCCCGCGATCTGCGACGCGATCCGGGTGGTCCGGCTGCCGTACCACCTCTCCGCGGTCACCCAGGCGACCGCGCTGGCCGCGTTGCGGCACGCGCCCGAGCTGCTCGGGAAGGTCGACGAGCTGCGGGCCGAGCGCGACGCCACCGTCGCGTGGCTGCGTGAGCGGGGACTGCAGGTGGCCGACAGCGACGCCAATTTCGCGTTGTTCGGCACCTTCCCCGACCGCCATGCTGTGTGGCAGGGCCTGTTGGACCGGGGGGTGCTGATCCGCGAGGTCGGCCCCGACGGGTGGTTGCGGGTGTCGATCGGCACCGCCGACGAGATGCAAGCGTTCCGGAAAGCACTGACGGAGGTTGTGGGATGAGCAGGACCGCACGGATCGAGCGGCAGACCAGCGAGTCGAAGGTGCTCGTCGAGGTCGACCTCGACGGGTCCGGCCGCCACGAGATCTCCACCGGCATCGGCTTCTACGACCACATGCTCACCGCGTTCGCGCGGCACAGCCTGGTCGACCTGACCGTGCAGTCCGAGGGCGACCACTGGATCGACGCCCACCACACGACCGAGGACACCGCGATCGCCCTCGGCCAGGCGCTGCGCCAGGCGCTGGGGGACAAGAAGGGCATCCGCCGCTTCGGCGACGCCACCGTGCCGCTCGACGAGGCGCTGGTGCAGGCCGTCGTCGACGTGTCGGGCCGGCCGTACTGCGTGCACACCGGCGAGCCGGAGGGTCAGCAGTACGTCCAGCTCGGCGGCAGCACCCCGGCGTACCTCGGGTCGCTGACGCAGCACGTCTTCGAGTCGATCGCCTTCCACGCCCACTTCGCGCTGCACGTGCGGGTGCTGGCCGGCCGCGAGCCGCACCACATCGTGGAGACCCAGTTCAAGGCGTTCGCCCGAGCCTTCCGCGACGCGGTCGCGTTCGACCCGCGCGAGACCGGCATCCCCTCGACCAAGGGAGCTCTTTGAGCGCCAAGCGCGTCGTCGTCCTCGACTACGGGTCGGGCAACCTCCGCTCCGCGGTCCGCGCCGTCGAGCGCGCGGGCGCGGAGGTCACCCTGACCAGCGACTTCGACGCGGCCCTGGAGGCCGCCGGCCTGTTGGTCCCCGGCGTCGGGGCGTACGCCGCGTGCATGGCCGGCCTCCGCGAGGTCAAGGGCGACCGGCTGATCGGTCGCCGCCTCGCGGGCGGGCGTCCGGTGCTCGGCATCTGCGTGGGCATGCAGATCCTCTTCGCGCGCGGGGTCGAGCACGGCGTCGAGACCGAGGGCTGCGACGAGTGGCCGGGCGTCGTCGAGCGGTTGCAGGCGCCGGTGGTGCCGCACATGGGCTGGAACACCGTCGACGTCCCCGCGGGCACGAACCTGTTCGCGGGGATCGAGCACGAGCGGTTCTACTTCGTGCACTCCTACGGTGTGCGTGACTGGACCCTGGTCACCAACGACCGGACCAAGGCTCCGCTGGTGACCTGGGCGCAGCACGGCGACGACCGGTTCGTCGCCGCGGTCGAGAACGGCCCGCTGACCGCGACCCAGTTCCACCCGGAGAAGTCCGGCGACGCCGGCGCGGCCCTGCTGCGCAACTGGGTCCGGTCGCTGTGATCCTCCGATGAGCAAGGAGCGCGCCCTCCGCCGCGCCGAGCGCGAGCGGGAGGCGGCGGTCGTCGCCGCCGCGCGGGCGGCCGAGGCCGAGCGGCGCGAGCGCCGCGAGGCCCGGCTGCGCGCGGTGACCTCGCGCCTGCCGCGCCGTCGTCCCCGGCAGCGTGGCGTGCTCGTCGAGCGCCGCCGCAAGCAGGTCTGGGCGACCGCCGCGCTCCTGCTCCTCGCCAACGTGCTCGTCTTCGCGTTCTCCCACGACTGGGCGGCTCGCGCCATGGCCCTCGCGATCACGCCGCTGGCCGCCCCCGTCCTCTACACCCTGCTGTTCCGCCGCCGTACCTAGAGAGAAGTCGCATGTCCTACCTCCAGCTCCTCCCCGCCGTCGACATCACCGAGGGCCGCGCGGTCCAGCTCGCCCAGGGCGTGGCCGGCTCCGAGCGCGTGTACGGCGACCCGGTGGCCGCCGCGCGCCGCTGGCAGGACGCCGGCGCGGAGTGGCTGCACCTCGTCGACCTCGACGCGGCCTTCGGGCGCGGCACCAACCGCGAGCTGCAGGCCGAGATCGTCGGCGCGCTCGACATCCAGGTCGAGATGAGCGGCGGCATCCGCGACGACGAGTCGCTCGAGGCGGCGCTCGCCACGGGATGCCGGCGGGTCAACATCGGCACCGCCGCGCTGGAGCAGCCGGAGTGGTGCGCCCGGATCATCGCCGAGCACGGCGACCGGATCGCGATCGGTCTCGACGTCCGCGGCACCACCCTCGCCGCCCGCGGCTGGACCAAGGACGGCGGCGACCTGTACGAGACGCTGGCCCGCCTCGACTCCGAGGGCTGCGCCCGCTACGTCGTCACCGACGTCAACAAGGACGGCATGCTCGCCGGCCCCAACCTGCAGCTGCTGCAGGACGTCTGCGCGGCCACCGAGGCGCCCGTGATCGCCTCCGGCGGAGTGAGCACGCTCGCCGACATCGAGGCGCTGATGGCCCTGGTGCCGGCGGGCGTCGAGGGCGCGATCGCGGGCACCGCGCTCTACGAGGGCCGGTTCACGCTCGAGGACGCCCTGGCGCTGACCAAGGGCGCCTCGGCGTGAGCCTCGCCGTACGCGTCATCCCGTGCCTGGACGTCGACGGCGGCCGGGTGGTCAAGGGCATCAACTTCCAGGACCTGCGTGACGCCGGCGACCCCGTCGAGCTCGCCAAGGTGTACGACGCCGAGGGCGCCGACGAGCTGACCTTCCTCGACATCTCCGCCTCCCACGAGGGTCGTGCGACCACGATGGAGATCGTCTCGGCGACCGCCGAGCAGGTCTTCATCCCGCTCACGGTCGGCGGGGGAGTCTCCTCCGTCGAGGACGTCGACCGGCTGCTGCGCGCGGGAGCCGACAAGGTCGCCATGAACACCGCCGCGATCCGCCGTCCCGAGCTGATCGCCGAGGTCGCCGGCCGGTTCGGCAACCAGGTGCTGGTGCTCTCCGTGGACGCGCGGCGCGCCGCGGGCACGGACTCGGGCTTCGAGGTCACGACCCACGGCGGCCGGCAGTCCGCCGGGATCGACGCGGTCGCCTGGGCGGTGCGGGCCGCCGAGCTGGGCGCCGGGGAGATCCTGCTCAACGCCATGGACGCCGACGGCACCCAGGACGGCTTCGACCTGGAGCTGATCCGGGCGGTCCGGCGCGAGGTCGGCATCCCCGTGATCGCCTCGGGCGGCGCGGGCGCGACCGAGCACTTCCCGCCCGCGGTCGACGCCGGCGCCGACGCGGTGCTCGCCGCGACGGTCTTCCACTTCGGCACCCTGCGGATCTCCGAGGTGAAGTCGGCGCTCGCCGACGCGGGTCATCCGGTCCGGTGAGGGGTACTCCATGCCCATGACCGATCAGACCTTCAGCCGGGCCATCTCCGTGGCGACGCTGGGCTACGGCGTCTACTCGCTGGTGCGGCCCGAGCACCTCGGGCGCGTGATGGAGTCCGACGCGTTCGAGAAGCCGACGTACGACAGGCTCGCGCGGACGTACGGCGTGCGCGACACCGTCATCGGCGCCCTGGGCCTGCTCGGTCCGACGCCGACGGTGGTCCGCACGGCGATGGCGCTGCGCATCGCCGGCGACCTCGCCGACACGGTGGTGCTGGGCATGAAGGCGCCCAACGGCCGGGTGCGCACGAAGGTGCTGGCCGTGACGCTCGGCTACGCCGCCGTCAACGCCGCCGCCCTGGCGCGCGACGCTCGACGTCGCTAGCGGAACGTCCGCCGGGCCCGGGTGAACGCCCCGACCGGGTCGGGGCCGACGACCGTGCCCCAGACGAGGGTGTCGACGCGCTCGCCGAGCAGGTCGAGGTAGACCGGGGTCTCCCGCCGGCGCGAGGCCGCGGCGAGGCGGGCGGCGAGGCTGCTGGCGGCCTCCGTGTGCTCGACCTCGTCCTCGCTGCACGAGACCAGGTAGTCCCACGCCGGCGGCAGGGCCTCGGCGAGCATCTGCTCGGCGAGCTCGTCCGGCTCGCGGCGCAGCGCGCTGAGGGCGGCGTACGCCGGCAGCAGCACCAGGCGGCTCTGCGGGTCGACCTCCGCGGAGCCGACCGCGAAGTCCCACGACTCCTCGGTCCGGCCGTGCCAGCGGGCGGAGAGCAGCTCGACCACGGCGGCCCGCCACGCGAACCCGGTCGGTGAGGCCGCCTCCGCCTCCATCACCAGCTCGCGGATCCGCGCGGCGTCGTACCCGAGACCGTGGGCCTGGTCGAACAGCGCCGACCAGGTCGTGGGGTCGGCGGGCGCGCGGTCGCGCGCGGCCTCCAGCACCAGCGACGCGGCCGCCAGCCGCTGCTGCGGGTCCTCCGAGGCCCGGGCGAGCCGGACCTCGGTGACCGCCCGGGTGGTCAGGGCGTCCTGGGTGCCGGTCGACGTGCGCGCCCAGTCCTCGATCCACCCGGTGCCGCGGTCGGCACGCGCCGCCCGGGCGATCAGCTGGTGGCGGTGGTGCCAGCGGCCCTGCTCGCGCAGCTCGGTGAGACGGGTGCCGAGTCCCTGCGGTGCACCGGCGTGCGCGGCCTCGATGAGCGGGAGGTCGTCGGCCAGGTGCGGATCGATCTCGAGCTGGGCGGTCGGCTGGCGGGAGAAGAGACCCATAGGGGAGGAGATTACGGCCCCCGGGGTACGCCGCCGCGGGCGCCGGTCGCGAGACCCGGGCTCCCGGCAGGAATTCGGTCGCTGTCGGTGGCCGGGAATAGATTGGCCGATCCGCGCGGTTGCGGCGGGGCGAAGGACGGGGTGCAGGTGACGGACGAGCGGACCAGCGGGCGCGGATCGACACGCGCGGGCTTCGCCGTACTCCTCGTCGCCATCCGGCGCGAGCCGTGGGTCTTCGCGATCTCCACGCTCGGCAGCGTGCTCTTCGGCGCGCTGACGGTCGCCGACGCCTGGGTGCTCGGCTGGTCGACCGACCACGTCCTGCTGCCCGCGTTCGAGTCGGGCGAGGTCGGCGGCGACATGCTGCTGGCGATCCTCGCCCTCTTCGTCGGCGTCGCGATCCTGCGCGCGGTCGGGATCATCGCCCGTCGGCTGGGTGCGGGGATCATGCAGTACCGCATGCAGGCTCACACCCGCCGCGCGGTGACCCGGCAGTACCTCTCCCTCCCGATGGAGTGGCACCAGCGGCACCCCACCGGCCAGCTGCTGTCCAACGCCAACTCCGACGTCGAGGCGGCCTGGGGGCCGATCGCGCCGCTGCCGATGGCCGTGGGGACGGTCGCGATGATGGTGATCGCCGTCGCCCAGATGCTCGTCGCCGACCTGGTCCTCGCGCTGGTCGGGCTGCTCGTGTTCCCGGCGGTGATGGCCGCCAACGTCGCCTACCAGCGCCTCGCGCAGGGGTGGATGACTCGCGCCCAGCAGCTGCGCGCGGAGCTCAGCGAGATCGCGCACGAGTCGTTCGACGGCGCCCTCGTGGTGAAGACCCTGGGCCGCGAGGGCGAGGAGACGGACCGCTTCGCCGCCAAGTCGCACGAGCTGCGCGACGTCAACATCCGCGCCGGCCGGATCCGCGCGGCGTTCGACCCGACGCTGGCGGCCCTGCCCAACCTCGGCGTCCTGATCGTGCTCGCCGTCGGTGTCTCCCGGGTTCTGAACGGGCAGACCGACGCCGGGGCCGTGGTGACCGTCGCCTACCTGCTCACCATCGTCTCGTTCCCGATCCGCTCGATCGGCTGGCTGCTCGGCGAGCTGCCGCGCAGCGTGGTCGGCTACGAGCGGGTGCGCTCCGTGCTCGACGAGACCGGTGAGATGCCGTACGGCGACCGCAGCACCGCCGCGACCGGCGCCGGAGCCCGGCTCGACGTCGACGGCCTGGTCTACGCCTACGACGCCGACCAGGAGCTGCTGCGGGAGGTGACCTTCTCGGTCGAACCCGGCCGCACCCTCGCGGTGGTCGGCGCCACCGCCTCCGGCAAGAGCACGCTCACCACCCTGCTGACCCGCCTGATCGACCCCGACGACGGGCGGGTGCTGCTCGACGGCACCGACCTGCGTGACCTGGCCGCCGGCGAGCTGGCCCGGGTCGTCGCCGTCGTCCCGCAGTCGGCGTTCCTCTTCGACGACACCGTCCGCGGCAACGTCACGCTGGGCGCCGACGTCACCGACGACGAGGTCTGGGCGGCGCTGCGCGCGGCCCAGGCCGACGGCTTCGTCGCCGCCCTCGACGGCGGCCTCGACGCGCGGCTGGGGGAGCGCGGCACCTCGCTGTCGGGCGGCCAGCGCCAGCGCGTCTCACTGGCGCGCGCCCTCGTCCGCCGCCCGCGGCTGCTGATCCTCGACGACGCCACGTCCGCGGTCGACCCCGAGGTCGAGGCGCGGATCCTGGAGGCGCTGCGCTCCGGGGACTCCGAGGGCGGCTCCGACACGACGCTGGTCGTCGTCGCCTACCGCAAGGCCACCATCGGGCTGGCCGACGAGGTTGTCCACCTGGAGGACGGCCGGATCGCCGCCCGCGGCACGCACGCGGAGCTGCTCGACCGCAGCCCGTCGTACGCCCGGCTGGTCAACGCCTACGAGCACGAGCAGGACGAGCTCGCGGGGGAGACGACATGAGCACCACCCTGGACACCGGCGAGGACATCTCCGCGCTGCGCACCCTGCGCCGCGGCGTGCACTTCTCGCCCGAGCTCGTCGAGGGCATCTGGGGCACGCTGGTGCTCGCCGTCCTCGCCTCGGTCGGTCAGATCGTCGTGCCGGTGGCCGTCCAGCAGGTCCTCGACAAGGGGCTCGGGGCCGAGGGCGGCCCCGACGTGTCGTTCACGGTGTGGACCGGCGTGCTCGCCGCCCTCGCGATCGTCGGCACGAGCGTGGCGTCGTACGCCATGACGAAGCGGCTCTTCGTCACCTCCGAGCGCGGACTCGCGACCCTGCGGATCAAGGCGTTCCGCCACGTCCACGACCTCCCACTGCTCACCCAGAACACCGAGCGCCGCGGCGCGCTGGTCTCGCGGGTGACCAGCGACGTCGACCAGGTCAGCCAGTTCCTCGTCTTCGGCGGCCTGCTGCTGATCGTCAGCGTCGGCCAGGTGCTGGTGGCGACCGTGGTGATGCTGGTCTACAGCTGGCAGCTCACCATCGTGGTCTGGCTCTGCTTCCTGCCGCTCTTCCTCTCGCTGCGCTACTTCCAGCGCAAGCTCTCCGACGCCTACGGCACCGTGCGCCGCCAGGTCGGCCTGATGCTCTCGGCGATCTCCGAGCCGGTGGTCGGCGCGGCGGTCGTCCGGGCGTACGCCGTCGAGACCCGCACCCAGGCCCGCATCGACGAGGCGATCGCGGTGCACCAGGCCGCGAGCACCCGCGCCCAGGGCTTCACCGCGGTCTCGTTCTCCCTGGGCGGCCTGTCGGCGGGGCTCGCCAACGCCGGCGTGCTGATCGTCGGGATCTGGCTCGGGCAGGGCGTGATTCCCGGCGCGGAGGACATCACCGCCGGTCAGGTCCTCGCCTTCGCGTTCCTGGTGACGCTGTTCGTCGGCCCGGTGCAGATGGGCACCCAGATCCTCACCGACGCCCAGAACGCGATCGCCGGCTGGCGCCGGGTCATCGGCATCCTCGATACGCCCGCGGATCTGGTCGACCCCGGTCCGTCGGGTCGCCGGTTGCCCCGCGGCCCGATCGACGTCCGCTTCGACGGCGTCACCTTCGCCTACCCCGGCGGCCCGCCGGTGCTGAGCGACGTCACGCTCGACCTCGCTGCCGGCACCCGGGTCGCGATCGTCGGCGAGACCGGCTCCGGGAAGTCCACCTTCGCGAAGCTGCTCACCCGGCTGATGGACCCGAGCGAGGGCGCGGTGCTCCTCGACGGCATCGACGTGCGCGACGTCGCCCAGGAGTCGCTGCGCCGGGGTGTCGTCCTGGTTCCGCAGGAGGGCTTCCTCTTCGACGACACGCTCACCGCCAACGTCCGCTACGGCAAGCTCGACGCCACCGAGGCGGAGATCCGCGCCAGCGCGGACGAGCTCGGCCTCGGCGACTGGCTCGCCGGCCTGCCGCGCGGCCTGGAGACCCGGGTCGGCCAGCGCGGCGAGTCGCTCTCGGCAGGGGAGCGCCAGCTGGTCGCCCTGCTCCGGGCCCACCTCGCCGACCCCGACCTGCTGGTCCTCGACGAGGCCACCAGCTCGGTCGACCCCGAACTCGAGATGCGCATCGGCCGCGCCCTGGAGCGGCTGATGTCCGGCCGCACGTCGGTCACCATCGCCCACCGGCTCTCGACGGCCGAGAGCGCCGACGAGGTCGTCGTGGTCGACGCCGGCCGCGTCGTCCAGCGCGGCCCGCACGCGGAGCTCGCCGCCCAGGAGGGCTCCGTGTACGCCGGCCTGCACGCCTCGTGGACGGCACAAGCCTCCGTGCGCTGAGCAAGCCTCCGTGGGCGGAGCGAGACTGCGAGCTCCGACCACGATGAGAGGCGCAGATTGAGGAGGGCTCGGCGCGACCGGAGCGGAGCGACGGACGCGCGACCCGTCTCGAAATCCATCCCGAGTGCGCGAGCTGATCCGCACGCGGTGGTGGGGAGCTCGACTGCGACGCCCGCGCGACCCGTGTCGAAATCCCGTCCTGCTGTGCGAGTGGGGCTCGTGAACGTGTAACTGAGAGAATGTCCGGCATGTCTCTCGATGCCGCCGTCGCGGCCCGGCTCAAGCGCACGACCGACGGGCTGGTGCCCGCCGTGGTGCAGCAGCACGACACCGGCGAGGTGCTGATGCTCGGCTGGATGGACGACGAGGCCCTGCAGCGCACGCTCACGACGGGGCGGGCGACGTACTGGTCGCGCTCGCGCCAGGAGTACTGGATCAAGGGCGACACCTCCGGTCACGTGCAGTGGGTCAAGGAGGTCCGGCTCGACTGCGACGGTGACACCCTGCTCGTCAAGGTCGACCAGGAGGGCGCCGCCTGCCACACCGGCGACCGCACCTGCTTCGACGCCGATCGGCTGCTGTGACGGGCCGGATGGGCGGACGGCGCTCCTTCGGCCCGGTCGTGTTGCTCGGGCTGGCGGCCGGAGCGCTGGCGGCGGTCGCCGGGAGCAGGCGCTGGGTCGACTTCGACGAGGGCCGGACGATCTCCGACGACGCCGCCCTCGTCGGCTACTCGCTCTCCGAGTCCGCGGGCGAGGTGCCGCTGGCCGGGGCGCTCGCCCTGGTCGTGCTGGCCTGCTGGGGTGTCGTGCTCGTCACCCGGGGGCTGGTACGCCGCGCGGTCACCGTGCTCGGCCTGCTCGCCTCCCTGGGCCTGCTGGCGACCACCGTGCTGGGCTGGGGCCAGGCCGCGGACGGCATCCGCGACGCCTTCGCCGGCTCCAGTGCGAGCCCCGACCTGGGGCGCACGGTCTGGTACTGGGTCGCCCTCCTCTGCTCGGTGGCCTCCGTGGCGGCCTTCGCGCTCGCCGTACGCCTGGTACCGAACTGGCCCGAGATGGGCCGGCGCTACGACGCGCCAGCGTCGTCAGCGGCCCCCGAGCGCCCCGACGCGGCGCCCGAGGACCAGTCGAACCTGGACCTGTGGAAGGCCCTGGACGAGGGTCGCGACCCGACCGATCCACCCCATCCCTAGAATGAGTCCGCGCACGCTCCGACGCGTGCCCGACGTACCCCTGACACCCCTCGAGGAGCCAGCACGATGAGCGCCAACCACGGCAACACCCCTGCAGCCTGGACCGCGGTCGTGATCGCGCTGCTCGGGTTCGTGGTCGGCGGGGTCGGCCTGATGCTGGACCCCGCGAGCTGGGTCGTGTTCTGGGTCGGCGTGGGCCTGGTCGTCGCCGCCGGCGTCGTCTTCATCGTGATGGACAAGCTGGGCCTGCACGGCACCAGCCACTGAGCGTGCTCCCGTGAGCGACCGGCTCGCCCTCGCGTCGCCGCCCACGCGGCGGCAGCGGATGGTGGCGCCGGCGCTCACGATCGGCGGCCTCGCGGCCGCCACCCTCGCCCTGCACCTGCGCGACCCGCACCAGAGCGGCTCGTGGGGCTTCTGCCCGACGGCGGCGATGGGCTTCGCCTGCCCGGGCTGCGGCGGCCTGCGGGCGGTCAACGACCTCACCCACCTCGACCTCGCCGCGGCGGCGTCGAGCAACCTGGCCTTCGTCGTCGCGCTGCCGTTCCTGGTCGCGCTGATCGCGGTGTGGACCGTACGGCGCTGGCGGGGGAGCGAGACGCTGGCCGACTGGCAGCTGCGTCAGCGGGTCGCGGTCGGGGCGTTGGCGCTGCTCGCGGTCTTCACCGTGCTGCGGAACCTGCCCGCCGGCAGCTGGCTGGCGCCCTGACGCTGCGGCGGCACGCCGGCGCAGCGCCAGGACGGTCGATCAGTCGCCCGAGGTGTTCGTGTAGGTGATGTCGATGACCCCCGTGGCGACGAGGATCCAGTACAGGACGCCCAGCGCGACGCCGATGACGCCGAGGATGAACCCCCACTGCGCGAGGCCGTCGCCCTTCTTGGCGCCGTTCGAGTCGCGGATGTCCTTCTTGCCGAGCTGGCCGAAGACGATGCCGAGGATCGAGAAGATCAGGCATCCCCAGAAGCAGGGGATGACACCGACGATGCCGAGCACCAGACCGGCGATCGCCATGCCGGAGGTCTTCTGCGGCGCGGCACCGCCGTAGGGCGGCTGCGGGGCGCCGTACTGGGGCGGAGGGGGTTCGGAGTAGCTCACGTCTCGTCGTCCTTCGTCGGGCGGCCGGCGACGGAGCCGGCCGAGTGGAGGGAAACGTACCGCCCTGCGGGCGGGTCAAACCTCGCCGGGTGAGAGACTGGAGAAGTCCACCTCGCCCGCTGTTCCGGAGGCTTACGCATGTCCGTGCTCGACGACATCGTCGCCGGGGTCCGGGCCGACCTCGCGGAGCGCGAGGCGGCCGTGCCCCTGTCCGACCTGCGCGCCGCGCTCGCCGACGTCGACGCGCCGCGCGACCCGATGCCGCACTTCCGTGCGCCGGGTTCGAGCGTGATCGCCGAGGTGAAGCGCAAGAGCCCGAGCAAGGGCGCGCTCGCCGACATCCCCGACCCCGCCGACCTGGCGCGTGCGTACGCCGCCGGTGGTGCGGGCGCGATCAGCGTGCTGACCGAGCAGCGCCGCTTCGGTGGCAGCCTCGACGACCTGCGCGCCGTCCGGGCCGCCGTCGACGTTCCGGTCCTGCGCAAGGACTTCATCGTCACCAGCTACCAGCTCGTGGAGGCCCGCGCCGCCGGCGCCGACCTGGCGCTGCTGATCGTCGCGGCTCTCGACGACGACGAGCTGCGACGACTCCACGACGAGGCCCGCGAGCTCGGCCTGACCGTGCTCGTGGAGGCCCACGACGAGGCCGAGACCGAGCGCGCGGTCGAGCTCGGCGCCGAGCTGGTCGGGATCAACGCACGCAACCTCAAGACGCTGGAGATCGACACGGATGCCTTCGGGCGCCTGGCACCGTTGGTGCCCGACGACCGCGTGAAGGTCGCCGAGTCGGGGATCTTCTCGCCGACCGACGTGAAGCGCTTCGTCTCCGAGGGTGCCCGCGCGGTGCTCGTCGGCGAGGCGCTGGTCAAGGACGGCGACCCCCGCGCAGCGGTGGCCGCCATGACGGGAGTGGAAGCATGACGACGCAGGTCGAGCGCACGACGTCGTACGACGCCGACGAGCGCGGCTGGTTCGGAGACTTCGGCGGCCGGTTCATGCCCGAGGCCCTGATCGCGGCCCTCGACGAGCTGACCGTGGCGTGGCAGGAGGCGATGGCCGACCCGGCGTTCGTGGCCGAGTTCGACACCATCCTGCGCGAGTACGCCGGCCTCCCGAGCCCGCTGTTCCTCGCGGAGCGGCTCAGCGAGCGGGTGGGCTGCCGGGTGCTGCTCAAGCGCGAGGACCTCAACCACACCGGCGCTCACAAGATCCGCAACGTGCTCGGCCAGGCGCTGCTCACCAAGCGGATGGGCAAGACCCGGGTGATCGCCGAGACCGGCGCGGGCCAGCACGGCGTCGCGAGCGCGACCGCGGCGGCGTACTTCGGCCTGGACTGCACGGTCTACATGGGCGCGGTCGACACCCGCCGCCAGGCGCTCAACGTCGCCCGGATGAACCTGCTCGGGGCCAAGGTCGTCCCGGTGGAGTCCGGCTCGGCCACGCTGAAGGACGCCATCAACGAGGCGCTGCGCGACTGGGTCGCCAGCGTCGACCACACCGCCTACCTCTTCGGCACGGCGGCCGGCCCGCACCCGTTCCCCAGCATGGTGCGCGACTTCACGCGCGGCATCGGCGACGAGGCCCGCGCCCAGTGCCTGGAGAAGTACGGCGTGCTGCCCGACGCCATCGCGGCCTGCGTGGGCGGCGGCTCGAACGCCATCGGCCTGTTCACCGCGTTCCTCGACGACCCCGACGTGGCCATCTACGGCTTCGAGCCGGGCGGCGACGGCGTCGACACGCCCCGCCACGCCGCCACCATCTGGGCCGGCGACCGCGGAGTCCTGCACGGCGCGCGCACCTACGTGCTCCAGGACGAGGACGGGCAGACGATCGAGTCGCACTCGATCTCCGCCGGTCTCGACTACCCGGGCGTCGGTCCCCAGCACGCCCACCTCGCCCAGACCGGGCGGGCGTCGTACCTCCCCGTCACCGACGACGAGGCGATGGCGGCGCTGGCGCTGCTCAGCCGCACCGAGGGCATCATCCCTGCGATCGAGTCGGCGCACGCCGTGGCCGGCGGCCTGCAGGTCGCCGAGCGGCTCGCGGCCGAGAAGGGGCCGGAGGCCACCGTGCTGATCAACCTCAGCGGCCGCGGCGACAAGGACATGGGCACCGCCATCGAGTACTTCGGTCTCGGCGACCCGGACAAGGTGACGGAGGACCCCGTCGGATGACGACGAGCACCGCATTCGAGAAGGCGAAGGCCGACGGCCGCGCCGCACTGGTCGGCTACCTGCCCGCCGGCTACCCCGACGTCCAGGGCGGCATCGACGCGCTGAAGGCCATGGTCGACGCCGGCTGCGACGTCATCGAGATCGGCCTGCCCTACAGCGACCCGGTCATGGACGGCCCGACCATCCAGGCCGCCGCACAGGCCGCGCTCGAGGGCGGCGTACGCACCACCGATGTGCTGCGCACCGTCGAGGCGGTCGCGGCGACGGGCACGCCCACCGTCGTGATGACCTACTGGAACCCCGTCGAGAAGTACGGCGTCGAGCGGTTCGCCACCGACCTCGCCAACGCCGGGGGAGCGGGCCTGATCACGCCCGACCTGACCCCGGACTTCGCGCCGGAGTGGATCGCCGCCGCCGACGCCCGCGACCTCGACAAGATCTTCCTGGTCGCCCCGTCCTCGACCGACGAGCGGATCGCCATGACGACCGCCGCCTGCCGCGGGTTCGTCTACGCCACCGCCGTCATGGGCGTGACGGGTGCCCGCGCCACGACCAGCGACCTGGCCGGACCGCTCGTCGCCCGCACCCACGCGGCGGCTCCGGGCCTGCCGGTCGGCGTCGGCCTCGGGGTCAGCAACGGCGACCAGGCGGCCGAGATCGCCGCGTACGCCGACGGGGTCATCGTCGGGTCCGCGTTCGTGCGGACCCTCCTCGACCACGCGGACGACCGGGCGGCGGGCCTGCGCGCCCTGACCGCGCTGACCGAGGACCTCGCGAGCGGCGTACGACGTGCGTAGGCTCGGCATCGCCCTGGCCAGCGTGATCCTTCTCGCCGGCTGCGGCGGAGGTGCGTCCTCGGACGGCGAGCTCAGCGGCTCGGTGGTCGACCCGCCGTTCGAGGTCGGCACGACCGCGCTCCCGGACACCGACGGCCGACCGACCACGCTGCAGGACGGCGACGCCCGGCTGACCCTGGTCTTCTTCGGCTACACGAACTGCGCCACGGAGTGCCCGGCGGTGATGAGCACCGTCACCTCCGCCCTGACCCGACTCTCCGACGCCGATCGCGACGACGTCCAGCTGGTCTTCGTGAGCACCGACCCGTCCCGCGACACCGCCGAGGTGCTGCGCCGCTACCTCGACGGTTACGACCCGTCGTACGTCGGTCTCACCGGCGACCTCGAGGCGACCGTGGAGCTGGCCGAGACGGTCGGCATCTTCGTCGCGGACGCCGAGCAGATGGCCAGCGGCGGCTACGATCTCGGCAGCCACGGCACGCAGGTCGTCGGCATGGACGCCTCGGGCGAGGCCCCGGTCTTCTGGGGCATGGACACCTCGTCGGCGCAGTACGCCGCGGACATCGAGCTGCTGCTCGGAGGGGACTGAACGTGACCGGGTCGATCGTGCCGCTGGCCATCCCGAGCCCCGACAGCGGGGTCTGGCACCTCGGTCCGCTCCCGCTGCGGGGCTACGCGCTCGCGATCATCCTCGGCATCGTCGCCGCCATCTGGATCGGCGAGCGGCGCTGGGTCGCCCGGGGCGGCAAGCCGGGGGAGGTCCAGGACCTCGCGATCTGGGCCGTGCCGTTCGGCCTGGTCGGCGCCCGGATCTACCACGTCGTCACCGACCACAGCCTGTACTTCGGCGACGACCGCACCCCCTGGCGGGCGCTCTACGTCTGGGAGGGCGGGCTCGGGGTGTGGGGCGGCATCGCCGCCGGCGCCCTCGGGATCGTGGTCGGGGCGCGGGTCAAGGGGATCCGGCTGCTGCCGGTCCTCGACGCGCTCGCGCCCGGGGTCCTGGTCGCCCAGGCGATCGGGCGATGGGGCAACTGGTTCAACCAGGAGCTCTTCGGCAAGCCGACCGACCTGCCGTGGGCGCTCGAGGTCAGCGACGACACGGCGATCGCCGCCGGCCACCCCGCCGGCACGACCTTCCACCCCACGTTCCTCTACGAGTCGCTGTGGTGCCTGGCGGGCTTCGCGCTCCTGATCTGGCTCGACCGCCGGCTCCGGCTGGGTCACGGCCGGGTCCTGGCGCTCTACGTGATGATCTACACCCTGGGCCGCGGCTGGATCGAGACGCTGCGCATCGACAGCGTCGAGCTCTCCGACGTGGGCGGGCTGCGCTTCAACGTGTGGACGTCCATCGTGCTGTTCGTGCTGGCCGCGGCGTACTTCGCCTGGAGCAGCGTGCGCCACCCCGGTCGCGAGGAGCAGGTGTACGACGCGCCCGCGGACGAGACCGAGGACACCTCCGAGTCATCCGCCGGAGATCGCGAGTAGCACCGTCGCGGCAACGTGCTGGTAACCTGGGCAACTCCGCGCGGGCCAGTGTCGTCCCCTGCCGATCCGGGCGCAGCTGCACATCTGTGAGTCCAGCTGCCCGGTTCCTCAACTGCATTGCCGATTCCGCCGGCCGGGTGCTCTCGCGAGTCGCCTCCGGCGCTGACGACGACGGGAGGATCCGTGCCTTACCAGCATGCGTTCCCGCCGCCCCAAGGGCTCTACGACCCCCGCCACGAGCGCGATGCGTGCGGCGTGGCGTTCGTGGCCACCCTGACCGGCGTTGCCAGCCACGACATCGTGGCGAAGGCCCTCACCGCCCTGCGCAACCTCGAGCACCGCGGTGCCGCGGGGGCCGAGCCCAACTCGGGCGACGGCGCCGGGATCCTGCTGCAGGTCCCCGACGCGTTCCTGCGTGCGGTGGCGGGCTTCGAGCTGCCCGCCCAGGGCTCCTACGCCGTGGGCACCGCCTTCCTCCCCGGGGACGAGGAGGAGGTCGGGAAGACCCGCGCCCGGATCGAGGAGATCGCGGCCGAGGAGGGCCTCGCGGTCCTCGGCTGGCGCGAGGTCCCGGTCAACCCGGAGATCCTCGGCAAGACCGCGCTCGGCGTGATGCCGACGTTCGCCCAGCTCTTCGTCGCCGGCTCCGGCCAGCGGGTCACGGGCATGGCGCTGGAGCGGCTCGCCTTCTGCCTGCGCAAGCGCGCCGAGCGCGAGACCGACGTCTACTTCCCGTCGCTGTCGTCGCGGACCCTGGCCTACAAGGGCATGCTGACGACCGACCAGCTCGACAACTTCTTCCCCGACCTGGTCGACGAGCGGGTCGCCTCGGCGCTCGCCGTGGTCCACTCGCGGTTCTCGACCAACACCTTCCCGAGCTGGCCGCTGTCGCACCCGTTCCGGTTCATCGCCCACAACGGCGAGATCAACACCGTGATGGGCAACCGGAACTGGATGCGCGCCCGTGAGGCGCTGCTGGCCTCGGACCTGATCCCCGGCGACCTGGACCGGCTCTACCCGATCTGCACCCCGGGCGCCTCGGACTCCGCGTCGTTCGACGAGGTCCTCGAGCTGCTGCACATGGGTGGCCGCTCGCTGCCGCACTCGGTGCTGATGATGATCCCGGAGGCCTGGGAGAACCACGGCGAGATGGACGCGAAGCGTCGCGCCTTCTACGAGTTCCACTCCTCCCTCATGGAGCCGTGGGACGGGCCGGCGTGCGTCGTGTTCACCGACGGCTCGCAGATCGGCGCGGTCCTCGACCGCAACGGCCTGCGCCCCTCCCGCTACTGGGTCACCGACGACGGCCTGGTCGTCCTCGCCTCCGAGGTCGGCGTGCTCGACCTCGACCCCGCGACGGTCGTCCGCAAGGGCCGCCTGCAGCCGGGCCGGATGTTCCTCGTCGACACCGACGAGCACCGCATCATCGAGGACGAGGAGGTGAAGTCCGGCCTCGCCGCGGAGCACCCGTACGACGAGTGGCTGCACGCCGGTCTGATCCACCTCAACGACATCCCCGAGCGTGAGCACATCGTGCACACCCACGCCTCGGTCACCCGCCGCCAGCAGATCTTCGGCTACACCGAGGAGGAGCTGCGCATCCTCCTGACGCCGATGGCCAACACCGGCGGCGAGCCGCTGGGCTCGATGGGCACCGACACGCCGATCGCGGCGCTGAGCGAGAAGCCGCGACTGCTGTTCGACTACTTCGCCCAGCTGTTCGCGCAGGTCACGAACCCGCCGCTGGACGCGATCCGCGAGGAGCTCGTCACCTCGCTGAACGGCACCATCGGTCCCGAGGCCAACCTCCTCGACCCGACGCCGGCCTCGTGCCGGCAGGTCGTCGTGCCGTTCCCGGTGATCTCCAACGACGACCTCGCCAAGATCCGCCACATCAACCGCGACGGCGACGCGCCGGGCTTCATCAGCCACGTGTCCCGCGGCCTCTACTCCGTGGAGGGCGGCGGTGCCGCCATGGCCGCGCGGATCGAGGAGATCTGCGCCGAGGTCAGCGCCGCGATCGCCGACGGAGCGCGGATCATCGTGCTCTCCGACCGGCACTCCACCGCGGAGCTGGCGCCGATCCCGTCGCTGCTGCTCACCGGCGCGGTCCACCACCACCTGGTCCGCGAGAAGACCCGCACCCAGGTCGGCCTGCTCGTCGAGGCCGGCGACGTGCGCGAGGTGCACCACGTCGCGCTGCTCGTCGGGTACGGCGCGGCCGCGGTCAACCCGTACCTCGCGATGGAGTCCGTCGAGGACCTCGCCCGCGAGGGCCACTACGTCAAGACCGAGCCCGAGGTCGCGGTCAAGAACCTCGTCAAGGCGCTCGGCAAGGGCGTGCTGAAGGTCATGTCGAAGATGGGCGTCTCGACGGTGGCGTCGTACACCGGTGCCCAGATCTTCGAGGCCCTCGGCCTCTCGCAGTCCCTGGTCGACCAGTACTTCACCGGGACCACCTCCAAGCTCGGCGGCATCGGCATCGACACCGTCGCCGAGGAGGTCGCCCGCCGGCACGCCACGGCGTACCCGCGCGGCGGCATCTCCCCGGCGCACCGCGAGCTGGAGATCGGCGGCGAGTACCAGTGGCGCCGCGAGGGCGAGCCGCACCTGTTCGACCCCGAGACCGTCTTCCGGCTCCAGCACGCCACGCGTGCCGGCCGCTACGACGTCTTCAAGCAGTACACCTCGCGGGTCGACGAGCAGGCCGACCGCCTGATGACGCTGCGCGGGCTGTTCCGCTTCAAGGACGCCGAGGAGGTCGGCCGCACGCCGATCGACATCGACGAGGTCGAGCCGATCTCCGAGATCGTCAAGCGCTTCTCGACGGGTGCGATGTCGTACGGCTCGATCAGCCAGGAGGCGCACGAGACCCTCGCGATCGCGATGAACCGGCTGGGCGCCAAGTCCAACACCGGTGAGGGCGGCGAGGACGCCGAGCGGCTCTACGACCCCACCCGTCGCAGCTCGATCAAGCAGGTCGCGAGCGGCCGGTTCGGCGTGACGTCGGACTACCTCACCAACGCCGACGACATCCAGATCAAGATGGCGCAGGGCGCGAAGCCCGGCGAGGGCGGGCAGCTGCCCGGCCACAAGGTGTACCCGTGGGTGGCCAAGACCCGGCACTCCACGCCGGGCGTCGGCCTGATCAGCCCGCCGCCGCACCACGACATCTACTCGATCGAGGACCTGGCCCAGCTGATCCACGACCTGAAGAACGCCAACCCGGCGGCTCGGGTGCACGTGAAGCTGGTCTCCGAGGTCGGCGTCGGCACGGTGGCGACGGGTGTGTCGAAGGCGCACGCGGACGTCGTCCTCATCTCCGGGCACGACGGCGGCACCGGCGCCTCGCCGCTGACCTCGCTCAAGCACGCCGGCGGTCCCTGGGAGCTCGGCCTCGCCGAGACCCAGCAGACCCTGCTGCTCAACGGGCTGCGCGACCGCATCGTCGTGCAGACCGACGGCCAGCTGAAGACCGGCCGCGACGTCGTCATCGCCGCCCTCCTGGGCGCCGAGGAGTACGGCTTCGCGACCGCGCCGCTCGTGGTCTCGGGCTGCATCATGATGCGGGTCTGCCACCTCGACACCTGCCCGGTGGGCGTGGCGACGCAGAACCCCGTCCTGCGCGAGCGCTACTCCGGCAAGGCCGAGTACGTCGTCAACTTCTTCGAGTACATCGCCCAGGAGGTCCGCGAGCTGCTCGCGCAGCTGGGCTTCCGCTCGCTGGACGAGGCGATCGGCCAGGTCGGCGCGCTGGACACCACCCGCGCGGTCGAGCACTGGAAGGCGGCCGGTCTCGACCTGACGCCGGTCCTGCACATGCCCGAGCTGCCTGAGGGTGCCGCGCTGCGCAACACCACCGGCCAGGACCACGGGCTGGAGAAGTCGCTCGACGTCACCACCCTGGTGCCGCTCGCCGAGCCGGCGCTGGAGCGCAAGGAGCCGGTCCGTGCCCAGGTGGAGATCCGCAACGTCCACCGCACGGTCGGCACGATCCTCGGCCACGAGGTGACCAAGCGGTACGGCGCCGAAGGTCTGCCCGAAGGCACGATCGACGTCACCTTCACCGGCTCCGCGGGCCAGTCCTTCGGCGCGTTCGTGCCGCAGGGGATCACGCTGCGGCTGGAGGGCGACGCCAACGACTACGTCGGCAAGGGCCTCTCGGGCGGTCAGATCGTGATCCGGCCGGACCGCGCGGCGACGTTCAAGTCGCAGGAGCAGATCATCGCCGGCAACACGATCGCGTACGGCGCGACCTCGGGCCGGCTGCTGATCCGCGGCGGTGCGGGCGAACGGTTCGCCGTGCGCAACTCCGGCGCCTGGCTGGTCACCGAGGGCGTGGGCGACCACGCCTGCGAGTACATGACCGGCGGCCGGGTCGTCGTGCTCGGCCCGACGGGTCGCAACTTCGCCGCCGGCATGTCCGGTGGCATCGCGTGGGTCCTGGACCTGAAGGACTTCCGCGTCAACAAGGAGCTCGTCGAGCTCGGTCCGGTCACCGGCCAGGCGGCGGTCGAGCTCGAGCAGCTCGTCCGCGCGCACGCCGAGGAGACCGGCTCCGAGGTCGCGGCCGAGCTGCTGGCCGACTGGGACACCGCGCTCACCCGCTTCACCGAGGTGATGCCGCGCGACTACCGGATCGTGCTGGAGGCGAAGGCCAAGGCCGAGGCCGACGGGCTGGACGAGAACGAGACCGCACACAAGATGATGGAGGCGCTCCATGGCTGACCCCAAGGGCTTCCTCAAGGAGGGCCGCGAGGTCGCGACCCGCCGTCCGGTGGACGAGCGGGTCAAGGACTGGGACGAGGTCTACCCGGGCGGCGTCGGCCGTGCCCTGCTGCCGATCATCAGCAAGCAGGCCAGCCGCTGCATGGACTGCGGGATCCCGTTCTGCCACCAGGGCTGCCCGCTCGGGAACATCATCCCCGAGTGGAACGACCTGGTCTGGCGCGACGACTGGGAGGGCGCCATCGAGCGCCTGCACGCGACGAACAACTTCCCGGAGTTCACGGGCCGGCTCTGCCCGGCGCCGTGCGAGACCGCCTGCGTCCTGGGCATCAACCAGGACCCGGTGACGATCAAGAACGTCGAGGTCTCGATCATCGACAAGGCGTGGGAGTCGGGCTTCGTCCGGCCCCAGCCGCCGGAGTGGCTCTCGGGCCGCACGGTCGCCGTCGTCGGCTCCGGACCCGCGGGTCTCGCCGCGGCCCAGCAGCTCACCCGCGCCGGTCACACGGTCGCGGTCTACGAGCGCGCCGACAAGGTCGGCGGCCTGCTGCGCTACGGCATCCCCGAGTTCAAGATGGAGAAGAAGCACCTCGACCGGCGCCTCGAGCAGATGCGCCGCGAGGGCACCGTCTTCCGGGCCGGCGTCAACGTCGGCGAGGGGGACCTCACCGCGGAGCGGCTCCGGGAGCGGTACGACGCCGTCGTGCTCGCCATGGGCTCGACGATCCCGCGTGACCTGGACGTGCCCGGCCGCGAGCTGGCCGGCATCCACCAGGCGATGGAGTTCCTCCCGCAGGCCAACCGCGCCGCCGTCGGCGACCCGGCGACGGTGGACGGCTCGGAGCAGATCACCGCCGCCGGCAAGCACGTCGTCATCATCGGCGGCGGCGACACCGGCGCGGACTGCCTCGGCACCTCCACGCGCCACGGCGCGGTCTCGATCACGCAGCTGGAGATCATGCCCGAGCCGCCGCAGTCGCGGCCGGCCGGCCAGCCGTGGCCGACGTACCCGATGACCTTCCGGGTCTCCTCGGCGCACGAGGAGGCGGGGGAGCGGGTCTACGCCGTCTCCACCAAGGAGTTCATCGGCGACGACCAGGGCAACGTGCGGGCGCTGAAGCTCGTCGACGTCGTCTTCGAAGGCGGCCGGCTGACCGAGATCGAGGGCTCCGAGCGCGAGATCCCGGCCGACCTGGTCCTCTTCGCCATGGGCTTCGTCGGACCGGAGAAGGACGGGCTGGTCGACCAGCTCGGCGTCGAGCTCGACGAGCGCGGCAACGTTGCTCGCGACGGCTCCTACGCCTCGTCGGTGCCCGGCGTGTTCGTCGCCGGTGACGCCGGCCGCGGGCAGTCGCTCATCGTGTGGGCGATCGCGGAGGGTCGCGCCGCGGCCGCGAACGTGGACCGGTTCCTCACCGGCTCGACGACGCTGCCCACGCCGGTCAAGCCGACCGACCGCCCGCTGGTGGTCTGAGACAGGCAGGTACGGCGCCGGGCCGGGGGTTCGGATTTTGAACGATCAAATACGCGCTAGACTCTCTTCTCGTGCGTAGAGCCAAGATCGTCTGCACCCTCGGCCCGGCCACCTCCTCCCCGCGGCGCATCCGCGAGCTCGTGTACGCGGGGATGGACGTCGCCCGGCTGAACATGAGCCACGGGACCCACGAGGACCACGCCGAGTCCTACCGGCTGGTCCGGGAGGCGGCCGACGCCAGCGGCCACGGGGTCGGCATCTTCGCCGACCTGCAGGGTCCCAAGATCCGCCTGGAGAGGTTCGCCGACGGTCCGGCCCAGCTGCGGCGCGGCCAGGTCTGGACGATCACCACCCGTGACGTCCCGGGCGACGACCAGATCTGCGGCACGACGTACAAGGGCCTCCCGGGCGACGTCCAGGTCGGCGACCCGATCCTGATCGACGACGGCAAGATCCGGCTCCGGGTCACCGCCGTCAAGGACGGCACCGACGTGCAGACCGAGGTGCTGGTCGGCGGCAAGGTCAGCAACAACAAGGGCATCAACCTGCCGGGCGTCGCCGTCTCGGTGCCCGCCCTGTCCGAGAAGGACATCCGCGACCTGCGCTTCGCGCTCAGCCTCAGCGTCGACTTCATCGCCCTGAGCTTCGTCCGCAACGCGGCCGACGCCGAGGACGTGCGCCGGATCATGCGCGAGGAGGGGGTGATGCTCCCCGTCATCGCGAAGATCGAGAAGCCGCAGGCGATCGAGAACCTCGACGAGGTGATCGCCGCCTTCGACGGCTTCATGGTCGCCCGCGGTGACCTCGCGGTCGAGTGCCCGCTGGAGGACGTGCCGTTCCTGCAGAAGCAGATCGTGCGTCAGGCCCGTCTCAACGCGAAGCCGGTCATCGTGGCGACCCAGATGCTGGAGTCGATGATCTCCAGCCCGTCGCCGACGCGCGCCGAGGCATCCGACGTGGCCAACGCGGTGCTCGACGGTGCCGACGCGGTGATGCTGTCGGGTGAGACCGGCGTGGGGGAGTACCCCATCCACACCGTCGAGACGATGGCCAGGATCATCACCTCGACCGAGCAGCACGCGCTCGCGGCCGCCGCGACCACCGGCGTCGGCGTCTTCGACGTCATCGAGTGGGACCCGCACACCAACGGCGGCGTGATCGCCAAGGCGGCCGAGGAGGTCGCGGAGCGGGTCGGCGCCAAGTACGTCGTCGCGTTCACGCAGAGCGGTGACTCCGCGCGCCGGATGTCCCGGCTGCGCGGTCCGGTCCCGCTGCTGGCCTTCACGCCCGAGGCGAGCGTCCGCTCCCAGCTGTCGCTGTCGTGGGGGGTCGAGACCTTTAAGACCCAGTCGGTCGAGCACACCGACGAGATGGTCCGCCAGGTCGACGAGCAGCTGCTCCGTATCGGCCGGGTCCACGAGGGTGACCTCGTGGTGATCATCGCCGGTGCGCCTCCGGGCATCCCGGGCTCGACCAACGCACTGCGGATCCACCGGATGGGCGACGCGATCAACAAGGTCGCGCCGGCGTACAAGCGGAGCTGAGCCTCAGCCCTTCAGGCCGATCAGGGCGTCGAGGCGCGCGACCCCGTCGCGCGTCGAGACGCTGACGGTCCACCGACCGGAGCGTCGCCAGGGGATCTCGACCAGGTCGAGCGCCCAGCAGCACAGGTCGAGGATTTGCGCTGAGCGATTGCTGAACTGCCACCGGGGATACGCGTAACGCTTCGTGGATCCGCCGACCGTCCGGGCCGCCCAATTGCGGACCCGACTCCCGTCGGAGTGGAACAGTCCCCGGAGGAACCCGCCCGGGTGCTTCTCGGCGATCCGCTCCTGCCAGTCCGCCAGCACGATCGGGCGCTCGTGCTTGCGTCCGGGACCGTGCTGGGGGAACAGGCACGGCCAGTGCGTCCAGTGCGACTGCACGACCACCGCGCCTGGGGCGCGTACCCGGAAGACCGGCCGCTGCGGGTGGACCGACCTGATCAGGTCGGCGACGTCGTCCACGACCGCCGGGTACGCGGCGTCGCAGCTGACGCGAAGGGCGTAGTAGCGCGGATGTCGGGAGAGACAGCCGTCGCCGAGGTAGTAGCCGAGAAGGGCCGAGTAGGCGGGGCCGAGTGGAGTGCCGCCACAGCGGGGGCACCCCGGGGACGCTGGCCGATCGCCCGCATCGCGCCAGACGCGAAGCGTTGAGCGGCTGATGCCCGTCGCTCTGCTCGCGGCACTGAGCGACCGCGTCTCCAGCAGCGCGAGCGCGGCGGCTCTGGTCGTCTCGTCGTACATGGAGCCAGCCTCGTGGCGAGGACCGACAACGCGACGGCTTCGGTGCCCCGGGTGGGATTCGAACCCACACTGGATGGTGTTTGAGACCACTGTCTCTGCCGTTGGACTACCGGGGCTGGAGAGCGGGCACACCCTACCCCCGGCCGGGGTCCGCTCCGACACGCCGGTCCCTGGCCGGGGTCGCTCCGCACGACCGACACCCGACGCCCCGACGGCGGCGTCGGCGGGGTTAGCCTGTGGCGCGTGACCGAGCCTGCTGCGCCGACCCCCGCGACCCGCACCGTCGTCATCGCCGAGGACGAGGTGCTCATCCGGATGGACCTCGCCGAGATGCTCACCGAGGAGGGGTACGACGTCGTCGGGCAGGCCGGCGACGGGGCGCGGGCGATCGAGCTCGCCCAGGAGCTCCGGCCCGACCTGGTGATCCTCGACGTGAAGATGCCCGTGCTCGACGGGATCGCCGCGGCCGAGGCCATCGCCGGCCAGCGGATCGCCCCGGTCGTCATCCTGACGGCGTTCTCGCAGCGTGACCTCGTGGAGCGGGCGCGGGACGCGGGCGCGATGGCGTACCTGGTGAAGCCGTTCAGCAAGGGCGACCTGGTGCCGGCGATCGAGATGGCCGTGAGCAGGTTCGCCGAGCTCGGCCAGCTGGAGGCGGAGGTCGCCGACCTCACCGAGCGCCTGGAGACCCGCAAGTCGGTCGACCGCGCGAAGGGCGTCCTGCAGCAGCAGCTGAGTCTCTCCGAGCCGGAGGCGTTCCGGTGGATCCAGAAGACCGCGATGGACCTGCGGCTCTCGATGCGGCAGGTCGCCGACGGCGTGATCGAGCACGGTCCGGGGCTCGCCGGAGGCTGATCGACCGCCCCGTTCGGACGTCGCCGGCGCATGGCGAAGGTCACAGGGTGGTAAAGGGCGAGTCTCCCTTCGGTCGACACCATTTGATGTAGCGCTCCCGGACCGTCGGGCCCCTAGACTGCATCCACCCTCGCCGCTGGTGCGTGGAACGAACGGAGTTGTGTGTGGTTTCGCGACTGATTGCGCTGGCGGTGGTGACGGCAGCATTGCTGTCACCGGCCACGGCGTTCGCCGATGACACGTCCTCGCCCAGTCCATCCCCGAGTCCCTCGTCGAGTACGTCGGCCCCGGCAGCGCCGGTGGGTGACGGCACCGCGATCAGCGTCACGCTGGCCAACGACTCCGAGAAGGGGCCGGACGGCCTGCCGGCGCCGATCGAGGGGGTGACCCTGACGGTCACCTCCGACGACGGCGTCGAGGTCGGGGAGGACGTCACCGACGCGGAGGGCAAGGCCAACATCCCGCTGCCGGGGGCCGGCACCTACACGGTGACCCTCGACGAGGACACCCTCCCGGAGGGCACCGAGCTCGACTCCGCCACCCGCACGGAGCTGGAGATCCGGGTGCTCATCAGCGGGTCCGCGACCAACGCGCAGTTCCCGATCGGCGTCCAGGCCGCCGACACGACCAGCTTCACCACGAAGCTGATCGACTCGATCGTCTCCGGCATCAAGTTCGGCCTGATCATCGCCCTCGCGGCGCTCGGGCTGTCGCTGATCTTCGGTGCGACCGGCCTGACGAACTTCGCCCACGGCGAGTTGATCACGCTCGGATCCCTGGTCACGTACTGGTTCAACCGCGATGCCGGGCTTCCGGTGATCGCCGCGGGGGTGATCGCCGTGGCGGTCGGGGCGCTGTTCGGCTACGGCCAGGACAAGGTCCTGTGGCAGCCGCTGCGGCACCGGGGCACGGGCCTGATCGCGATGATGATCGTCTCGATCGGCTTCGGGCTCTTCCTGCGCAGCATCTACCAGTACACCTTCGGCGGCTCCACCCGCTCGCTGGACCAGTACACGACCCAGGTCCGCCACGAGTGGGGTCCGCTGCACCTGGCGGAGAAGGAGATCGCGATCATCCTGGTCTCCGTGGTGGTCATCGCCGCCGTCTGCATCGCGATGGTGCGCACCCGGTTCGGCAAGGCCCTGCGGGCGGTGTCCGACAACCCCGCGCTCTCCGCGTCCTCGGGCATGCGCGTCGACGGGGTGATCCGCAACGCCTGGATCCTCGGCACCGCGCTCAGCGCCCTGTCGGGGGTGCTGCTGGCGGTCAACAGCCAGGTCAAGTTCGACACCGGCTTCAAGATGCTGCTGCTGGTCTTCGCGGCGGTCACGCTCGGCGGGCTCGGCACCATCTGGGGAGCCCTGTTCGGCTCGATGGTGATCGGCATCGTCGTCGAGGTGGGGCCGACCTTCGGCGTCCCGTCCTCCATCAAGGAGGTCGGCGCCCTGGTGGTGCTCATCCTCATCCTGCTGATCAGGCCGCAAGGCATCCTCGGCCGCCGAGAGCGGATCGGGTAGAGGGGGACACGTGGACTTCCTGGAGATTCTCCGCATCGCGCTGCAGCAGGCCTTCGGCCCCACCGCGATCGTCTTCGTGCTGGCCGCCATCGGCCTCAACGTGCACTTCGGCTACACCGGCTTGCTCAACTTCGGCCAGTCCGGCTTCATGGCCGTCGGCGCCTACGGGCTCGCGGTGGCGGTCGTGGTCGCGGACCTGCCGTTCTGGGTCGGCATCTTCTTCGCCTTCCTGGCCCCGCTGGTGCTGGCCATCGTGTTGGGTCTGCCGACCCTGCGCCTGCGCGCCGACTACCTGGCCATCGCGACCATCGCGGCGGCCGAGATCCTGCGCCTGATCTTCGGCTCGGTGGAGCTGAAGGACACCTTCGGCGGCTCCAACGGCCTGACCGGCTACTCCAGCACCTACAAGGACATGAACCCCTACTCCGAGGGCATCGACTGGGGCTTCATCCGCTACAGCCGCGACGACCTGTGGAACATCACCGTCGGCTGGACCCTGGTCGCGATCTCCTGCCTGATCGTGTGGGCACTGATGCGCAGCCCGTGGGGCCGGGTGCTCCGCTCGATCCGCGAGGACGAGGACGCCGTCCGCTCGCTCGGCAAGAACGTCTTCGCCTACAAGATGCAGGCCCTGATCCTCGGCGGCATGTTCGGTGGCCTCGCCGGCCTGTACTTCGCCCTGAAGCAGTCGTCGGTGGTGCCCACCGACTACAACACCACGCTGACGTTCTACGCCTACACCGCGCTGCTCATCGGTGGCGCGGCCCGGGTCCTCGGGCCCGTGGTCGGAGCGGTCATCTTCTGGTTCCTGCTCTCCGGCCTGGGCGTCTTCTTCAGCCAGGCCACCAGCGGTCCCGACCCGCTCATCCCGTCGTGGCTCATGGACCAGACCCAGTCCAGCCTGGTGCGCTTCATCATCACCGGTCTGGCACTCATGCTGCTGATGATCTTCCGACCTCAGGGGATCTTCGGCGATCGAAGGGAGATCGCGATCGATGGCCGCTGAACTCACCGCCGCCCAGGCCGCGCTCGCCGACGTGGCGACCGACCCCGGCGCGAAGAAGCCCGACCCGATCATCGTCGGGAGCCAGATCACCCGCACGTTCGGTGGCCTGAAGGCCGTCGACGTCGAGCACATCGAGATCCAGCGCGGCGTCATCACCGCGCTCATCGGCCCCAACGGGGCCGGCAAGACGACGTTGTTCAACCTGCTGACCGGCTTCGACGAGCCGGACACCGGCGAGTGGAGCTTCAACGGCAACTCGCTCCAGCGGGTCTCGGCGTTCCGCGTCGCCCGGCTCGGGATGGTGCGCACCTTCCAGCTGACGAAGGTGCTCGCCAAGTTGACCGTCATCGAGAACATGCGCCTGGGCGCGACGGGTCAGAAGGGCGAGAGCTTCTGGCTGGCGCCGTTCAAGTGGCTCTGGTCCGGCCAGGAGCGCGAGATCACGGCCCGGGCCGACGAGCTGCTGGCCCGGTTCAAGCTCGACGCCAAGCGCGAGGACTTCGCCGGCTCGCTCTCCGGCGGCCAGCGCAAGCTGCTCGAGATGGCGCGCGCGCTGATGGTCGACCCGGAGCTGATCATGCTCGACGAGCCGATGGCCGGCGTGAACCCGGCCCTGAAGCAGTCGCTGCTCGGTCACGTCCAGTCGCTGCGGGACGAGGGGCGCACCGTGCTCTTCGTCGAGCACGACATGGACATGGTCCGGCACATCTCCGACTGGGTGATCGTGATGGCCCAGGGGCAGATCGTCGCCGAGGGCACCCCGCAGTCGGTCATGGCCGACCAGCGGGTGATCGACGCCTACCTCGGGGCGCACCACGACACCGACCTCAGTCAGATCGACGAGCAGGCCCTGGAGGCCGAGATCGAGGCCGAGCTGAAGGAGGAGCAGGCATGAGCGAGACCAACCCGGAGCGCGAGGCACACCTCGCCGCCGCCGACGGCGCCGTCCTGCGGGCCGACAACCTCATCGCCGGCTACCTGCCGGGCGTCAACATCCTCAACGGGGCCGACCTGTACTGCCAGCCCGGCGAGCTGGTCGGCATCATCGGACCGAACGGTGCCGGCAAGTCGACGCTGCTCAAGGCGCTCTTCGGCCTGGTGAAGGTGCACACGGGGACGGTGCAGCTGAAGGGTGAGGACATCACCAACCAGCGGGCCGACCAGCTGGTCACCCAGGGGATCGGCTTCGTGCCCCAGACCAACAACGTGTTCCCGAGCCTGACCATCGAGGAGAACCTCGAGATGGGCTGCTACCAGGCCCCCTCGACGTTCTCGGAGCGCTTCGACTTCGTCACCGGGCTCTTCCCGACCCTGGGCGCCCGTCGCAAGCAGCGGGCGGGCTCGCTGTCGGGTGGCGAGCGGCAGATGGTCGCCATGGGCCGGGCGCTCATGATGAACCCGTCCGTGCTGCTGCTCGACGAGCCGTCCGCCGGCCTGTCCCCGGTCATGCAGGACGAGGTGTTCGTGCAGACCCGCAAGATCAACAAGGCGGGCGTCTCGGTCGTCATGGTCGAGCAGAACGCCCGTCGCTGCCTGCAGATCTGCGACCGTGGCTACGTCCTCGACCAGGGCCGCAACGCCTACAGCGGCACCGGCAAGTCGCTCGCCGACGACCCCAAGGTGATCGAGCTCTACCTCGGCACCCTGGGCGCCACCGGCTGACCGCTCGGCGTCACCCGCACAGTCCACAGGCCCCGGAGCACCGCTCCGGGGCCTGTGGCTTGGTCGTCGGTCTGCCGTGATCGGGACGGCGGCGTCCGCCAGAAAGCCGACAGGCCCCGGAGCATCGCTCCGGGGCCTGTCGCTTGGTGCTGGTGCGGCTGGATCCCGCTCAGATCTCGCCGGCGATGTAGTCGACCGGGGAGACCTTGTTGTCGCCGTCGTACTCGTAGATGCCGATCGACGCGGCGGTCGGGCTGCCCGTCTCGCCGAGCTCGATCGGGCCGGAGACACCGTCGTAGTCGATGTCCGTGGCCGGGTCGTCGGAGAGCAGCGCGGCGCACTCCTCGAACGAGGTGCACTTCGTGCCGCCCGTGGTCACGTCGACCACCTGCGACGCGATGGCCTCACCGGCGTCGCTCCCGGCCGCGATGGCCGCCAGCGCCGAGACGACCGTGGCGTCGTAGGACTCGGCCGCGTAGGAGTAGTCCGTCAGCTTGTCGTTGACCGTGGCCAGGCGCTCCTTGAAGTCGGTCGCGGTCTCCGCGCCCGGGATCGTGCCCTTGGTGCCCTTCAGGGTGCCGGGCGGCAGGGGAGCGGTGGCGTCCTTGCTGTAGTCAGCGGTGTTGCCGTCGACGAAGTACGTCGGCAGGTCCTGCGGGCCCGCGCCCGCGGCGATCAGCTGCGGGATGATCGCGGTGGTCTCCTCGAAGGCCACCAGCACGACGGCGTCGGCGCCGGCGCCGGCGATGTCCTGGACCTGGGTGTCGTAGGACTGGGCCTTCTCGCCGTAGAACACGGTCTCGGCGACCTTCGAGCCCTGGGCCTCGAGGTTCTTCTTGATCTCGCCGGCCAGGGTCTCGCCGTAGGCGTCCTGACGGGCCATGATCGCGACGTTCTTGCGACCGTCCTGGACCAGCAGGTTGGCGAGCACGGCACCCTGGAGGATGTCGGACGGCGCCGTGCGGAAGTACAGGTCGGGGTTGGCGTAGTCGCCCTCGTCGAACGACGTGGAGGTGTTGGCCGGGGAGAACATCACCGAGCCGGCCGACATGATCTTGTCGATCACGGTGAGCGAGACACCCGACGAGGCCGCACCGACGATGACGTCGGAGCCCGCGTCGAGCAGCTTGTCGGTCTCGGCCGGGGCGATGCCGGAGTCGGTGTCGCCCGAGTCGCCGCGGACGTGCACGACGTCGGCGCCGTTGACGCCGCCGGCGGCGTTGATGTCGGCGACCGCGAGATCCACGCCGGCGAACTCGGGCGGGCCGAGGAACGCCAGGCTGCCGGTCTGCGGCAGCAGGGAGCCGAACGTCAGCGTGCCGTCGCCCTCGGCGGCGGGCGCCGCGTCGTCGCTGGTGCTCTCGCTGGGGTTGTCGCTCGAGGTGGGCTCGCTGTCGTCGTCGCCACAGCCCGCAAGCACGAGCGCGCTCGCGGCCGTCACTGCGGCCAGACGGAGAGTCAGGGAATTGCGCTTCATTTATCCTCCGGTTTTCACGAAGCACCATGCAGGCATGGGCACCAGCAAGCACGGTAGTGCGACGGCCGCGCTTTGGGTGCTGGGTCACTGGACTGGTGCCTTTTGTGGCCGTTTTGTGACCAAGCGGACAATTTCGGCAGGTCCGGGGATACCCGCCGGACGATCGTGCTCAGTGAAATGCTGCGACCGCGGAGACGAGCAGCGGTGCGGCGAGGAGCGCCGGCAGCAGGTCGGCCACCGGGACGTCGCGCACCCGGAGCAGGCGCAGGGCCATCCCGATCAGGAGCAGTCCGCCCACCGCGGTGACGGCGGCCAGGTGGGCGTCGGGAAGGACGTCGCCGAGCGCCAGGCCGACGAGGGTCAGGCTGCCCTGGACGGCCACGATCGTCACGACGCTCGCCACGACCCCCCAGCCGAAGGAGGCGGCGAAGGCGATGGCGGCGAAGCCGTCGAGCGCAGACTTCAGGAACAGCTCGTCGGCACCGTTGCCGAGCCCGTCGTTCAACGAGCCGAGGATCGTCAGCGGCCCGGTGCAGAAGAGCAGTGACGAGGCGACGAACCCCTCGATGAAGCGCTGCCGCTCCGCCGAGCCGATCTGGCCGACGAGGCGGCGCTGCAGCCAGCCACCGAAGGAGCTCACCCCGGTCTCGATGCCGAGCAGCGAGCCCACGATCCCGCCGAGGAGCAGGGCGCCGAGCACGATCAGCATCGGGGCGCTGTCGCCGACCTCGGCCGTGAGGGCCGGGTCGAGGACGGCCGCCGCGCTGGTCGCGGCGCTCAACAGGGTGACCAGCCCGAGGGCGTCGGTGACGACCTCGCGGGTGCGCATGGGGAGCCGGTTCCCGAGCAGGAGTCCGAGGAGCGCGCCGACCAGCACGGCGGCGACGTTCACGAGCGTCCCGATCCCAGGGAACACCTCGACCCCTCCTCTGCCGACATCAGCCTGCAGAGAGTAGCCTCGGGCCGAGAGTCGCGTTCACGGGACCGGACTGCGCGCTCGCCACTGGGAAGACGTAGAAGGCCATGAACCGATGATGCGGACGCTGGTGTCCCTGCGGCCTGCGCGGGCCAGCGACGCCCCGTTCCTCGCGACCCTGTGGGAGAGCGCGATCCGGCGGGTCGACCGCGCGGAGCAGGTGGCCGACCTCGAGCTGGTCATCAAGACGGCGACCGAGTCGCCGGACGAGAAGATCGTCATCGCCGAGTACGACGGCAGCCCGGCCGGCGCCGTCTACCTGAGGTTGACCACGCTCAGCGCGATCAACCTGGAGCCGACCCTGCAGGCGCTCTCGCCGCACGTGCTCCCGGAGTTCCGCCGCCACGGGGTGGGCCGCACCCTGATGGAGGCGGCGGTGAGCTACGCCGAGGAGCTCGGCGTCACGCAGCTGGCGACCGCCGCGGCGTCCAGCTCGCGCGACGGCAACCGGTTCATGGCACGACTCGCCCTCGGGCCGCAGGCGGTCCTGCGGGTGGCGTCCACGCACGCGGTCCGCGCGCGGCTGGCCGCCCAGCGCCCCAGCCTGCACCGCAGCAGCGGCCGCCAGCTCGGGCAGGTCCTCGCCGCCCGGCGCTCGTTGAAGCGGTCGCAGGCCTCCGACGCGAACTGAGCCCGGGCGAGCCCTACATCCCGACGCGCTCGCGGGGGATGAGCGAGCAGGTGATGCGGGAGGTGCAGACCCGCTTGCCCCGCTCGTCGCTGACCACGACCTCCCAGCACGAGCTCGTCCGGCCCAGGTGGACCGGGGTGGCGACGCCGGTGACGATGCCGGACGTGGCCGAGCGGTGGTGGGTCGCGTTGATGTCGACGCCGACCGCGACCCGGTCCGGGTGCGCGTTGATGGCCGCCCCGATGGAGCCGAGCGACTCGGCGAGGACCACGGACGCCCCGCCGTGCAGGAGGCCGTACGGCTGGGTGTTGCCCGCGACCGGCATGGTCGCGACCACGCGGTCCGCGGAGATCTCGACGAGCTCGATGCCCATCCGCTCGTTCAGCCCGCCCATGCCCTGGGGCATCGCGGCGACGAACTCCTCGACCGACAGCTGCTGGCGCGCGTCCTCGCTCATGGCCCCATCCTGCCTGTCGGCGCACGCCGCTAGAGTCGGCGGGTGCCTGAGTCGACCCGTCCGCGCCTGCTCCTCCTCGACGGCCACTCCCTGGCCTACCGCGCGTTCTTCGCGCTGCCGGTGGAGAACTTCTCCACCACCACCGGGCAGCACACCAACGCGGTCTACGGCTTCACCTCGATGCTGGTCAACGTGCTGCGTGACGAGCAGCCGACCCACGTCGCGGTCGCCTTCGACGTCTCGCGCCAGACCTTCCGCCTCGAGCAGTACTCGGAGTACAAGGCGAAGCGGAACAAGACCCCTGGCGAGTTCGGCAGCCAGCTCCCGATCATCGAGCAGGTCCTCGACGCCTTCGGCATCCGGTACCTGAAGAAGGACGGCTACGAGGCCGACGACATCATCGCGACCCTCACCACGCAGGCGCTCGCCGCCGGCATGGAGGTGCTGATCCTCACCGGCGACCGCGACTCGCTGCAGCTGGTGACGGCCGACTCGACCGTCCTCTACCCGATGCGCGGCGTCTCCGACCTGGCGCGGATGACGCCCGAGGCGGTCGAGGCGAAGTACGGCGTGCCGCCGCACCGCTACCCCGAGCTCGCCGCGATCGTCGGCGAGACCTCCGACAACCTGCCCGGCGTGCCGGGGGTCGGTCAGGGCTTCGCGGCCAAGTGGATCAACACCTACGACGGCCTCGACAACGTCATCACGAACGCCGACAAGATCACCGGCAAGAAGGGCGAGGCGCTGCGCGAGCACCTCGGCGACGTGATCCGCAACCGCCAGCTCAACGCGCTGGTCCGCGACCTCGACCTGGAGCGCCGCCCCGAGGAGCTGGTGCTGGCGCCGTGGGACCGGCAGACGGCGCTGACCCTCTTCGACGACCTGGAGTTCCGTGGCGAGCTGCGCCAGCGGACCATCGACACGCTGAGCCCCGAGGAGGAGGCGCCGGTCGACGAGGGGGGCTTCGAGCTCTCCGGCCGCCGTCTCGGCCCCGGCGAGGTGCCGGAGTTCCTCGGCGGGCTGGGCGCCCAGCACGTCGGCGTGCACGTCCGTGGCACCTGGGGCTCGGGCACCGGCGTGGTCGACGGGATCGCGGTCGCCGACGTCAGCGGACTCGCGGCGTACCTCGACGTGGCGGGCCTGACCCCCGAGGACGAGTCGGCGCTCGCCGACTGGCTCGCCGACCCCGCCCGGCCCAAGGTGCTGCACGATGCGAAGGGTCCGCAGCACGCGCTCTTCGCGCAGGGGTGGACGCTGGCCGGCCTGGTGAGCGACACGGCGCTGGCGGCGTACCTCGTCCAGCCCGACCAGCGTTCCTACAACCTGGCCGACCTGACGCTGCGCTACCTCCGCCGCGAGCTGCGCACGGAGAGCGAGGGGGAGCAGGAGGCGCTCTTCGACGCCGGTGACGGCGACGACGTCGCCGAGACGGCGATGCTGCACGCCCGGGCCGTGATCGACCTCGCCGAGGCCCTCGACGGGGAGGTCGAGCAGGCGGGCGGCGCCCGCCTGCTGGCGGAGGTCGAGCTGCCGCTGGTGCAGCTGCTGGGCGACCTCGAGCGCACCGGCATCGCGGTCGACACCGACCAGCTCGAGGAGCTGGAGAGCCACTTCGCGGCCGAGGTGCGCCAGGCCGCCGAGGACGCGTACGCCGTCATCGGCAAGGAGATCAACCTCGGCTCGCCCAAGCAGCTGCAGGTGGTGCTCTTCGACGAGCTCGGCATGCCGAAGACCAAGCGCACGAAGACCGGCTACACCACCGACGCCGACGCGCTCCAGAAGCTCCACGCCCAGAACCAGCACCCGTTCCTCGAGCACCTGCTGCGGCACCGCGACGTGGCCCGGCTGCGCCAGACCATCGAGGGGCTGCTGAAGACCGTCCAGCCCGACGGCCGGATCCACACGACGTTCAACCAGATGATCGCCGCGACCGGGCGGCTCTCCAGCACCGAGCCCAACCTGCAGAACATCCCGATCCGCACCGAGGAGGGCCGCCGGATCCGCGAGGCGTTCGTGGTCGGTCCGGGGTTCGAGTCGCTGATGACGGCCGACTACAGCCAGATCGAGATGCGGATCATGGCCCACCTCTCCGAGGACGAGCTCCTCATCGAGGCCTTCCGCTCGGGCCGCGACTTCCACTCCATCACCGCGGCCCGGGTCTTCGACGTCCCGGCCGACGCGGTGACCGTGGAGCAGCGGGCCAAGATCAAGGCGATGAACTACGGCCTCGCCTATGGTCTGTCCGCGTTCGGCCTGAGCGGGCAGCTCGGCATCGAGCCGGCCGAGGCGCGGGTGCTGATGGACGAGTACTTCGAGACCTTCGGCGGCATCCGCGACTACCTCGAGGGCGTGGTCGACGAGGCCCGCAAGTCCGGCTTCACCGAGACGATCATGGGCCGCCGTCGTCAGCTGCCCGACCTCAACAACGACAACCGGATGCGCCGGGAGGCGGCCGAGCGGATGGCGCTCAACGCCCCGATCCAGGGCTCGGCCGCGGACCTGATCAAGATCGCCATGCTCCGGGTCGATGCCGCGATCACGGAGGCCGGCCTGCGCTCGCGGATGCTCCTGCAGGTGCACGACGAGCTCGTGCTCGAGGTCGCGCCGGGGGAGCGTGAGCAGCTCGACGAGATCGTGCGCGCGCAGATGGGCGGAGCCGCCGAGCTCGCCGTGCCGCTGGACGTCTCGGTCGGCACCGGTCGCAGCTGGCACGAAGCCGCGCACTGACGCCGGTTCGGCCCGCGGAGAGCGGCTCGTCCGCCTAAGGTGGGGCGGCGCCCGCCGGCGCCGTCAGGACAGGAGGAGTCGTGGGCAGGTTGATCTCAGCGGGACAGGCGGTTCGCACCGGGCTGGTCGCGGTCGTGGTGGCGGGGACCCTGGCCGGGTGCAGCTGGGTGAAGGACCCCGACGCGGACCAGTCGGACGATCCGACCTCCACGGCGTCGACCTCGGCCCAGCCGCTGCCCGCCGAGCGACCCACGGCCGTGCCCACCGCCTTCAACAGCCCCGGCTCGACGACCTTCCCGGAGACCGGGGTGCGGGCGGTCGGCGCGGGGGACGACGCCATCGTCACCATGACCGCCGGAAGCGCCGTCGGGCGGGTGCTGCCCTCCACCGAGACGGCGTACACGCTGACGTCGACGGGTGGCCAGTTCACCGACCTGGAGGTCGACCGGACCGCGGGGTGGGGGATCCTGCTCGAGGCGGCCAACGAGGCCGGCAGCGGCACCTTCGTCGGCGAGGACACCTTCACGGTGACCCGGTTCGACCTCGAGACGGGCGAGCTGCTCGACGTCGCCACCGCGGTCCTCCCGCAGGACGCCGAGGGTGAGGCGCTGCCCGCGACGGCGCGCATCATGGGGATGGCCGGCGACGTGGTCGTGATCGAGGCCTCGGTCGGGGAGACCGGCAGCCGCGCGGTGCTGGCGGTCGACATCGAGCTCGACGACGTGTTGTGGCGCCAGCGCCCCGCGCGGGTGCTCGACGTCACCGACGACCTCGTCGTGCTCAACACCGGGCTGGCTCAGCGCCCGGGCGCCGTCGAGGCCGTGGACCTGGCGACGGGTGAGCGCGCCTGGCGGTCGCTGCGTGGCACGGTCGACGCCACGGCGATCGGGAGCACGGACGACACGGTCACGGTCGTGCGGTCCCTCGGCGTCACCACCAAGCCGGCGATCGTGCCGCTCGACCTGCGCACCGGTACGCCGGGTGCGCCGACCGAGACCCGCCGGTGGAACTGGGCGTGTTCCGAGACCTCGGGCACGATCCGGGTCTGCACGATGGCGGACGACGACGACGTCGTCGGCTGGGACCTGGCGACGGGGGAGCCGGCGTGGTCGCTGCCCACCGAGGACCGCTTCGCGCCGCTGGTGACCCTGGTGCAGGACGATCTCGTCTACGGCCTCCTCGACAGCGGGGTCGGCGTGGTCCTGAACGCGGTGACCGGTCAGGACGTCGCCGACAACACGGGAGCCGGACCGGTGGCGGTCAACAACTGGGGCGGCGCCCTGCTGTACCAGGAGGTCGCCGTCTTCCTGCCGTCGTTCGACGGGGGCGAGAGCACGGCGCCGACGGAGCCGCGGGAGAGCCCGTCCGAGGGTCCCTCCGAGAGCCCGAGCGACGGCGTGTCCGAGAGCCCCACCGACGGTCCCAGCGACGTCGAGTCCGAGAGCCCGTCGACGACTCCCGACGCGTCGTCGACCGTGGAGGACTGACGACGCTCAGGCGGCCGCCGGTGCCAGCTCGAGACGGTTCATCCGCCACAGGCTGAGCGCGAGCAGGAGCGAGAGCAGCACCACGTCGACGAGGATGACGGTCACCAGCAGGCCGCCGACCGACCCGACGAGCGCGCCGATCGTGACGAGGACGACGACCGCCGCCCAGATCAGGTAGGCCGTCCGCGTCCCCTGGCGGGCCAGGACGGAGTAGACGAGGAGCTGGAGCATCGACAGCACCGTGCCGAGCCCCGCGAACAGCCAGAGCAGGGAGCTGACCTCGTCGTACTCGTGACCCCCGACGAAGATCATCGCGAGGTCGGGCAGCGCCAGCACCCCGAGCACGGTGCACACGCCCAGCACCAGGACCAGTGCGAGGCTGCGCAGCAACGTCGTACGACGCGCCCGGACGGTCGCCATCGCCGGGAAGGCGACGACAACGACGAACTGCGGGAGGAACAAGGTGGCCTTCGTGAGGATCAGCCCGCCGGCGTACAGGCCGGCGTCGTGCGAGTCCAGGGTGGTGCGCGCCACGATGATGTCGATGTTGCTGAGCACGTAGAAGGCCAGGAGGGCCATCGAGGCGTGGAAGGTCTCGCGGACCACGGCCCGGCCGGCGTGCTCCGGGCTGTGCTCGCCGGGCTCGCGCGGACGGCGGAGCGCGACCCAGCCCACGGCGACCGGCACCAGCAGGCCGATCAGGACACCGAGCATCGCCGAGGTCTCGCTGGGGGCGATCACGATGCACAGGGTGCCGATCGCGAGGCGGGGGACGCCGACGCCGAGGTAGACCAGGCCGAGCGGCACCCAGCGTCGCTCGCCCTGCAGGATCCCCGCCTGTCCGCCCTGGATGGTCAGGGGTACGGCGGCGAGGGCGATCAGGACCGCCGGCCACACGCTGTCCAGCCGCAGGACCCGGTGCACGAGCGGAGCCGCGACCAGGACCCCGGCGCCGACCACGAGGGCCGCCCGGTAGGTGGTCGCCATGATGGTGCGCTCGATCTGGCCCACGTGCTCGGGGGTCGAGGAGATGCGGCGGGCGGCCGTCGCCTGCAGGCCGAGCTGAACCACCGCGAGCACCATCAGCAGCGCCATCAGGCTGGCGACCGCGCCGTACTCGGTGGGGCCGAGCTGGCGCGCGGCGATCACCTGGAAGCCGTACGTCGACATGTTCATGACCGCCATGGCGATGGCGATGCCGGCGCCGCCGCGCAGCAGCCCCCTCAGACCGTCCGGTCGCTGACCGGGTCGGTCGGTGGTCGTCGTCACCGAGACATCGTACGGGCGCGCCCCGCTAGTACGGATCGGCCTGGTCATGATGACCCAGCGCCCGGGCGAGGAGACCCAGGTGGAGGCGGAGGCACACCTTGACGACGAGGTTGCGCAGCCACCACGGAAGCTCGGCCAGCACCCGCAGCCGGTCCGGGACCGAGGGCGGTCCGACCTCGAGGCGGGCCAGGGAGCCGACCCGGCCGCGGTAGCGCAGCGAACGGCTGACCAGGAGCTCACGGAGCAGCGCCGTCGTCACGCCGAGCGACGAGAACGCGTCGTGCACGAGCACCGTTCCGCCGGGGACGACATGGCGGGACCACCGCAGGTCGTCGCGGCAGGTCCAGTAGTCGTGCTTGCCGTCGACGTAGACCACGTGCACCGGTCGGTCCCAGCCGGCCCGGACCTCGGAGCTCGTGGCGACCCGGAGGTCGACCACCGCGGTGAGTCCGGCGTCGGCGAGGTTCTCGCGGAAGCGGGCCTCGGTCCCGGCGGCTCCGTAGCGCCAGTCCTCGGGGAACGGGTCCACCGCGACCAGCCGCGCACCCTCCGGCAGGGCGGAGGCGATCATCAGGGCCGAGCGGCCGTGATGGCTGCCGATCTCGACCACCGTGCCGCCCGGAGGTACGGCGGCGGCGTCGTCGTACAGCCGGCGGGCCTGGTCCTCGGTCAGCCAGCCGGGGATCGGCTCGGCCAGGGCGTAGGCCTCCGCGAAGGAGGAGGGACCTCTAGGCTGCACCCGCGCAGCATAGGGAGGAGCGGCATGGTCGGCACACCGCGGAGGTCCCTCCGTCTGCGCCCCGTTCTCCTGGACCTCTGGCCGGCCCTGCTCGCCGTCGTCCTGTGCTGGCCGCTCCTCACCGGACGCGGCCATCCGCTCGCGCGTGACCTGGTCTTCGTCCCGCGCCAGCCGTGGACCGATGCCGGCATCGGGCTGGGGGAGTCCGCCCCGCGAGCCGTCCCGCTCGACGCCGTGGTCTCGACGCTCACCGCCGTGGTCGACGGCGGCCTGGTGGCGCGGCTGGTGCTGCCGCTGGGCCTGGCCCTGGCCGGGTGGGGCACCCATCGCCTGGTCCGCGGCCTCGGGACGACCGGACGGCTGGTCGCCGGCGGCATCGCCGTCTGGAACCCCTACGTGGTGGAGCGGACCGCGCTGGGCCAGTGGGCGCTGCTGCTCGGGTACGCCGCGATCCCGTGGCTGCTGGTCGCGGCCGGTCGCTTCCGCGAGCAGGGGCGCCTTCGAGACCTGGGGGCGACGGCGGCCTGGCTCGGGCTGGCCTCGCTGACACCCACGGGCGGGCTTCTCGGGTCGGCGACGGTGCTGGTCGCCGGGGCGGGGCGCATCCGGCGGACGTGGTGGCTCGTGGGGTGCTGCGCCCTGCTGCAGCTGCCGTGGGTGCTGCCGGCCCTCATCGGGACCGGGGGCGGGACGTCCGATCCGGCCGGAGTGACGCTCTTCTCCTCCGGAGCCGAGGGGCCGCCCGGGCTGCTGGGAACGGTCGTGGCGCTGCTCGGCACCGGGGGGATCTGGGACGCCGGCAGCGTGCCGGCGAGCCGAGACATGTTCTGGGGCCCGCTGACGGCGGCCGCCGCGGTCGGGGTCCTGCTCCTGGCGCGGCGAGCACTCTGGCGCTCACACGAGCTGCGCCGGCTGACGGTGCTCGCGGGGGCCGGGCTGGTGCTCGCCCTGGCGTCGAGCCTGCCCGGCGGCGACGCGCTGATGCGCGCGCTCGTCGAGCACGTTCCGGGCGCCGGGCTGCTGCGGGACGCCCAGAAGTTCGTGGCGCCGTACGTCGTCCTGGTCGCCGCGGCGGCGGCGGTCTGTGCCGACCGGGCGGTGCGAACGGTGGCGGGACGCAGCACCGAGGCGGTTCTCGCCGTCGCGGTCCTGGCCGTGGCGGCGCCGTTGATGCTCCTGCCCGACGGGGCGCGCGAGACCTGGTCGACCGTGACCCCGATCCGGTACCCGTCGGGTCTGGACGCGGCGGCGCAGGTGATGGAGGACGGCGGTGGGGGCGACCTGGCCACCCTGCCCTGGCGCTCCTACCGCCGCTTCTCCTGGGGCAACGGCCTGGTGTCGTCGGATCCGGCGGTCCGCTGGTTCGACCAGGTCGTCGTGGTCTCCGACGACCTCCAGGTGGGCGAGGAGATCGTCCGCGGGGAGAGTGCACGAGCGGCCCGGCTCGGCGCGTCGCTGACCTCCGGTCCGGTCGCGCCGGCGCTGGCTGCCGAGGGGATCCGCTGGGCACTGGTCTACCGCGACGATCCGAGCGCCCCGGACCTCGACCTCACCGGTCTGAGCGCCGTGTACACCGACGACCGGATGGCGCTCTACGAGGTGCCGAACCCGGCTCCGAGCCCGCCCGGGCCGTCCCGCGGGCAGCGTGCGCTGGTGCTCGCGGCCAACGGTGTGGCGCTCCTGGCCGTCCTCGGCGGCGTCGTCGCCGTGGTCCTCGCGACTCGGCGTCCCAGGAAACGCCCGCGGTAGCCGTCGGGCTGCTATGGTCCCCTCAGTATTGGGAGAGGGAGAACCACGTGCTGATCTTCGTCAAGCTGCTTGCGCCGGCCATCGCGGGCGGTGTCGCGGCGGGTGCCGTGACCTTCGGTGCGATCCAGATCCAGACCGCTGCTCCCGACGCGGAGAACAACCCCGCTCGGTCGGAGCTCATCAACTACGGCGACCAGTCCTGAGCTGAGCCGCTCCGGCGCTGGACTCGAGGGTCCGCTCCACCACGTCGGCCGTCGCTGACCAGGTGAACGTCGCCGACCTGGTGGCGGCGCGCTCTCCCATGGACGTCCGGCGCGCGGACTCGTGCAGGAGCGCGCGGGTGCGCTCGACGAGGTCGTCGAGGTTCTCGGCCAGCTCGCCGGTGTCACCGTCGACCAGTGCCTCCGCCACGCCCCCCGCGTCCCGGTAGGCCAGCGTCGGGGTGCCCTGCACCGCGGCCTCCAGGATCGCGAGTCCCCACCCCTCCTTGACCGAGGGCAGGACCATCAGCCACGCCTCGGCGAGAAGCCGGTCACGGGTCCGGGCCGACACGTGGCCGTGCATGCTCACGTGCGCCTCGACCCCGTGGCGCCGCAAGTCGGCCGTCAGCTCCTCGCGCCACCACCCGTCGCCGATCACGTCGACGTGGAGATCGGGGAACTCGGGCAGCAGCCGGGCGAGCACCGCGAAGACGTGCTCGATCTGCTTGTGCGGCACCAGCCGGGCGAGTACGGCGATGCGCGGTGCCGGTGAGCGGGACGCCTCGACCCGGGTGCCGTCGACCCCGTTCCGGGCGACGGCGACCCGCGCGGGGTCGAACCCGAGGCCGACCAGGTCCGCGCGACTCGACTCGGAGACGGTGAGGAGCGGCACCTCGCGGTAGAGCGCCGGGGTCAGCCGACGCTCGATCCACCAGCCGACCCGGCCCCGGGCGTCCGGGTAGATGATCCGCCACTGGCGCTCGTGGACATGGTGGATCAGGGCGACGACGCCGCGGCGCCGGACGAGTGGGGTTCCGAACGGGATCCCGTTGATGACGTCGACGACGACGTCGACCTGCCGGCGGCGCAGCAGCAGCCAGAGGAGTGCCCGGGGGTAGACGGTGAGCCGACCGCCGGCACGCAGCAGCCGTACGCCGTCGAGCTCGGCCTCCGCGGCGGCGCCCGGTGGCCGTGCGCACCGGATGGTCACCGCATGCCCACGGTCGTGGAGCTGTCGGGCCACCTGCTCGACGAAGATCTCCGACCCCCCGCCGTCCGGGTGCGTCGAGTCCCGCCACGTCAGGAAGACGATGCGCATCGCAGAACCCGGCTCACTGCTCGCGAGCGGTGGCGCTGATCCGCGTGCACAGCGGCGGGGCCACTCCCCGCTCCGTGCTCATCTCGACGCCCAGAGCCCGGAGCTCGCCGCTGCGCGGCTCGACGAACTCCAGCTCGGTCGGCGAGGAGATCCAGTCGTCGCCCCACTGGAAGGTCCGGATCAGCCCGACGAAGCCGCCCGGGTTCGAGCTGACCTCGGCGTACCCGAGCTCGCCGAGGTCGCGGATGCCCACCCGGATCTCGCGGGGGCGCAGGATCTCGAACCACTCTCCCGAGAACGTCCCGGTCTCGTTCACCAGCTGCACACGGGCCCGGCCCCGGCCGTCGAGCTGGACCCACACCGAGCGGCGCGGCGTCGTCAGCGCCCGGGCGATCTGCAGCCGCCCCGCGCCGCTGTCCTCGGCGAGTCGGAGACGGGTGACCAGGCTGCGGCGCTCGACGAGGTGCCAGGTGTCGTAGGTGTCGCCCGAGTTGACGTAGAGGGCGTCGCAGTCGCCGCGGATCCACAGGTCGTCGGCCTCACCGCCCGAGGGCAGGTCGTCGGAGAACGTCACCAGTCCGGACTGGGCGCCCGGGGTGAGCCGGTGCTGGGTGTCGAGGTAGGCGGCCAACCGGGGACCGCCTGCGGTGAACGCCGCGGCGGTGTGGCCGACGAGCATCGAGGCGGCGATGGACCAGGCGGTGAGGACGGCGGCCAGTCCGAGTCCCGCCCGGGCGAGGGCCGGTCGCCGCTGCTGCAGCCACGCGGTCACGGCGCAGGTGCCGACGGCGCCGCCGAAGATCAGGGCGGGCACGAACTCGGCGGTGTAGCGGTGCGCGAAGTAGCCGTAGGCCATCACGCCGCCCGTGATCAGGACCCCGGTCACGAACGGCACGCGCAGCCAGCGGCGGGCGGCGTCGACGCCGGGCCGGAACAGCACCGGCACCGCGACGATGGTGAGGATCAACAGCCACGGCATGAACGCCGTCACGCTGCCGGTCCGGTAGCTCTGGTCGACGAACGCGCCGGCGTACGCCTGCGCCGGCTCGGCCGGCAGCGTCACGAAGGGGAAGTGGTCGACGAAGCGCACCCCGTCGACCCGGAAGTACGCCATGAAGGCCGAGGGGAAGAACTGGGGCCCGGTGATCGTGCCTCCGTTGGCCTCCAGCGCCTGACGGCGGTGCTCGTTGAGCTCCGTCCAGACCTGGTCCTCCAAGGGGAAGAGGTACGGGTGCCGGAACTTCACCCAGTTGACGGCGATGCCGATGAACAGCACCAGCGCCCCTCCGGCGACCACGGCCGCCCCCGCGCGGCGCCCGCCGGGGCGGATCCGTCCGCTGATCAGCCAGATGCCCACCCCGATCGTCGCTAGGCAGACGGCCCAGCCGCCCGTGGTGCGCGTCAGCGCCGCCCCGAGGTCGAAGACGACGAGCCAGGCGATGGCGCCCGGGGTGGGGGACTGCAGCACGCGGAGCATCCAGTACATCGCCCCGAGGGCGAACGGCACCGCCCAGGCGTAGACCTCGTGGTAGACCCACGGCAGCGCGGCGATATAGGTCAGGGTGGTACCGCCGGTGGCGAGTGCGATGAAGACGCCCATCGAGACGGCCTCGAACCGGGACACCGGCTCGTCCGGTCGCATCAGGTCGCGGACGAGCCAGGTCAGCTTGCCGACCACCAGCGCGAGCAGCGCGAAGGCCAGCGCCATCGAGGCGACCGTCAGGCGCCCGTCGTACTCGGTCGTGGTCTGGAGAACCGGGAGCCGCAGGAGAGCGGGCCACGGGCCGAAGTACATGTACTCCTGGCCGTGCTCGATGAACCCCTCGATGCCCAGACTGCCCCGCGGCAGGTGGAGGTTCCCGTCCAGGAACGCCCGGCCCTGGGCGTCGAAGAAGTTGGACGCGTACCCGAGGGAGTTGGCCGTCCGTCCGAAGCGGGTGCTGAAGTCGACGAGGGTCAGGCCGTAGGCCAGGGTGCCCGCGAGCAGACCGAGTCCGGTCGCGAGCGCGCGACGTCGGGAGTCGATGGTTCGGGGGCCGTCGGGACGACGGTCGCTCAAGCGCGCTCCAGGCGATAGAGGAACTGGTAGCCGAACAGCGTCGGCCAGGCTCGGGTTGCCGCCCGATCGGCGACGGCGACCCTACCCGCAACCCGGGCGAGCCGGCTCGCGCGCTCGGTCCCTCGGTCCAGGACGTCGAACGGCGATCCGACGGTCTCGGCCTCGACGATCCGCAGACCGCTCTGGTGGATGAGCCGCTCGAAGCTGCGCCGGGTGAAGAAGCGCACGTGGCCGTGGTCGAGCAGCCCGCGCTGGTCGTAGTCGAACCGGCCGGCGACGACCCGGGCGCGGGGGTACCAGTGGGCGAAGTTCGGGACCGAGACGAGCACCTCGCCCCCGGGCGCCAACCGGCCCGCGATGTCGGTGAGCAGCGCGGCCGGGTCGATGACGTGCTCCAGGACGTCTCCGGCGACCACGACGCGGTAGTCCTGGCCGGCCTCGTCGGGCAGGCCGGCGTTCAGGTCGGCCTCGACGAACTGGTCCACGCGGTGCGCGATGCCGACGTGCTTGATCAGGTCGACCCCGGTCACGCGGTGGCCCATCTGCCGGACCAGGTCGGCGAACTGTCCGTCCGAGCAGCCGACGTCGAGCACGCGGGCCGGCGCGATGTCGCCCAGCCAGCGCAGCAGCACCCCGTGCGAGGAGTGCTCGCTGGGCTTGAGCTCGTAGGCCTCGGTGTCCGGCCCGGTCGCCGGGGTGTCGCCGAAGCCCATCTGCCCGAGACGGAACCTGACGACGTCGAGGGTCACGTCCTTCGCGTACTTCACGCCGTTGACGTAGCAGATCTCGTCGCCGTAGTACGTCGGGATCGGGACCTCGGCGATCTTCTTCCCCTGGGCGTGCAGGCCCAGGATGATCTCGGTGTCGAAGTCGAAGTCGTCGGAGTACGACGACAGGTCGAGGTCGGCCAGGGCGTCGACCCGGTAGGCGCGGTAGCCGCTGTGCCACTCGGTCAGGTCGAGGCCGGTCAGCTTGTTCTGCATCCGGGTCAGGACCCGGTTGCCGAGGTACTTGTAGAGCGGCATCCCGCCGGCGCGGGCGTCGCCGGGATTCATCATCCGGGAGCCGAAGACGGCGTCGGCCTCGCCGCGCGCGAGCGGGGCGACCAGGTCGCCGATGTGCTCGGGGGCGTACTGGCCGTCGCCGTGCAGCAGGACGACGACGTCGAGCTCGTGGGCGATGGCCCAGGCGTAGCCGGTCTTCTGGTTGCCGCCGTACCCGAGGTTGCGCTCGTGCCGGACCACGGTCATGGGCAGCGTGGAGCCGCTCTTGAACCGCAGCCCCACCTGGTAGGTGTCGTCGGTGCTGGCGTCGTCGGACACCAGGACGTGGTCGACGGTGTCGACGAACGCGGCCGGCAGCCGGGACAGCGTCTGGGCCAACGTGGTCGAGGCGTTGTAGGCGACCACGAGCACGCCCACCCGCAGCCGTGGACGTTCGTGCTCCGGTGGGGTGTCGGTGACGACGACCGTGTTGGGTCCCGAGGACCCGGGATTGGCCGTTTCGACCGTGCGAGCATCGTGCAGCATCTGGTGTCTCCCTCACCCCGCGAACGCGGCCTGGACCCCGTCGCGGACCTCCCTGATGGGTGCCTCCGGCGATGTTACTCGGAAGTTTCGTTACCTGTCCGGATTCGGTGGCATCATCGATCCATGCCTGACCTGACGCTGATCGACTTCGCCCGTCTCGAGGCGGACCTCGAGTCGAAGACCGCCGCCTACCGGTCGGCGGCACCGTTCCCGCACATCGTCCTCGACGACGTGTTGACGCCGTCCGCCTTCGACAAGGCCGTGGGGGAGTTCCCGGGCATCGGCGACCCCTTCTGGAAGGGCTACATCCACGTCAACGAGACGAAGTACTCGCACACGCAGCCGGACGTGTGGGGCCCGACCCTGCAGGACGTGGCCCGAGAGTTCTGCTCCCCGGAGTTCGTCGCGTACCTGGAGCGGCTGACCGGCATCGAGAACCTGATGCCCGACTGGTCGATGGACGGCGGCGGCCTCCACCAGACCCTCCGGGGCGGTCACCTCAACGTGCACGCGGACTTCACCACCCACCACGACCACGAGAACTGGGCTCGACGCGTCAACATCCTGCTGTACCTCAACGAGGAGTGGCACGAGGACTGGGGCGGCAAGCTCGAGCTCTGGGACCGGGAGATGACGGCCTGCCAGGCCAAGGTCATGCCGGCCGGCAACCGGATGCTCGTCTTCACGACCGACGTGGACACCTTCCACGGCCACCCGGACGGCCTCACCTGCCCGCCCGACATGGCTCGCCGCTCGATGGCGCTCTACTACTTCACCGAGGAGGAGAACGCCGTCCGGCGTTCCACGAACTACCAGGCGCGTCCCGACGAGAGCGTCGCCCGCAAGGCCGCGATCGCGGCCGACCGCACGGCCCTGGACCTGTACGACCGTGCGAAGCGCCGGCTCGGCATCTCCGACGAGCGGGTCCAGAAGCTCCTCGCGCGGGTCGACCGGCTGCGCCGCAAGCGCTGAGGGCGATCCCGGTCAGCGGGACGCTGTGTCCTCGGTGGAGGAGAGCCGGCGGTCCAGGACCCGGACGAGGTAGCGCAGGAGGCCCTGGTCGGTCTCGCGCCACCGGGGGGAGTCCAGGAAGCGCTGGACCCGGCGCTCCACCACCAGCTCGCTGAGCAGGACGAAGCCGAGGGTCAGGACGGCCGCGAGGACGATGCGGGCCGGCTCGCGCCAGTCGTCGGTGTGCCGCGAGACGAGGAAGATCATCGGCAGGTGCCACAGGTAGACGCTCAGCGAGTGCCGGCCGAGGAACGCGAGCGGACGGGTCCCCACCACGGCGACCAGCCACCGGGGCGGCACCGCGAGCGTGGCGCCGACGACGACGAGCATCAGCGCCACGTCGAGCGCGACTCCTGGGAGGCCGAAGTAGGCGTCCGGCCCCATGGTCATGAAGAGGAGCGGAACGAGCGCGAGCACGCCGCACACCGCCGCCGGGCGTCCCCAGCTCCGCCACCTCGCGAGGTAGGGAAGGGCCGCCGCGGCGAGCGCTCCGGCGACGGGAGCGTCGCCGCGTGCCCAGGTGCGGAGCAGTGCCCAGAACGGGTCGTAGTCGTAGATGTCCGCGCGCCAGAAGAGCAGGCCGACCCAGAACGCCGCGAGCGCGACCACCAGCCATCCGGGCCGCCGCCGGAGCAGCCACACGGCGGCGAGCACGATGAGGAAGACCTGGAAGTCGACCGAGAGGTACCAGAGGTGGCCGAGGTCGGCCCGGGCGGCGTCGAGGTTGTTGTGGATGTACCAGTTCCAGCTGTACGTCGCGGCGCTGATCACCGAGCCCGCGGTCGACGTGCCGTCCTCGGTCGGCTGCTCGATGAAGGTGATGACCACGAAGATCAGCAGGAGGAAGTACAGCTGGCCGCTGAGGCGCACGAAGCGGCGTACCAGCGTCACGCCGGGACGCAGACCGCTCGGTGAGGAGGCCGAGCGCAGCATCGCCCGGGTCACCAGGAACGACCCGATCACGAAGAAGATCGACACCGCGTAGTTGCCGGCACTGAACAGGTAGCCCACCAGCTGGGACTGCCAGGAGCCGGTGTCGTCGCGCGCGTCGAACATGCGCTGCAGCAGCCAGGGCGAGATGTGCCAGACGTGCGAGCAGACCACCAGGATCAGGGCGATGCCCCGGAGCCCGTCGAACAGGAAAGATCGCTGCGCCGAGCGCGCGGGCACCGCCATGGTCATGCGAGCACTGTAGGTGTCGCGCGCGAGCCCGGTCACGTGAACAACAAGTTGCGCGATGCGTACCCGTCGAGTGTGACGGCTGCTACTCTCAGCCGACCTTGCACGTGCTTTGGGAGGGGTTCTCGTGCGCAAAACCATCGGTGCCGTCTGTGCATTTCTCGGTGCTTTCCTCGTGATCGTCGCGATTCTCGCCCAGACCTGGGCGGCGGGGGAGCTGAAGAAGACCCCGCTCGACGTGGACTCCGTGACCCGGCTCTCCGGCGACGCCGTCCAGTACACCGCGGCGGGCATCTCGCCGTTCCGGGTGAAGGCCACCAGCACCACGAAGGCCGACTCGGAGAAGTCCGACGACGACGTCGTGGTGTTCGCGGGCTCGACCTGCCTGGTCAAGGACGCCAACGACGTCGGCGACTGTGTCTCTGCCGAGGACCCCTTGAACCGGCTGCTCAGCGCCGGCTTCGAGGACTTCGCGACGGACCGCCGTAGCGCGGAGGCCGTCAACGACCCGAAGTACCTGCCGGCCGACGCCGAGGAGCGCGAGGGCCTCATCAACAAGTGGCCCTTCGATGCCGAGAAGAAGACCTACACGTACTGGATCGGCCCCGGCAGCACCGAGGCGACCTACGACCGTACGGAGGAGGTCGACGGCCTGGAGACCTACGTCTACCACGTCGAGACCGAGCCGGCGCCGATCACGATCGCGGAGGGCCTCGAGGGCACCTACCAGGAGACCACCGACCTGTGGATCGAGCCGCGCACCGGCCAGATCGTCGACCAGGTGAGCGAGCAGGTGCGGACCGCCAACGGTCAGCCCTTCCTGACCCTGAACCTGTCGTTCACCGACGAGCAGGTGGCCGAGAACGTCGATGACATCGGTGGCGACGCCGACCTGCTGAAGCTGGTCACGTCCACGGTTCCGCTGATCGGCTACCTGGTCGGGATCCCGCTCCTGATCATCGGCATCGCCCTGCTCCTGCTCAACCGCCGGCAGCCGCCGTCCGCCAAGGACCGGGCGCGCGAGTCCGAGCTCGCCAAGGCCTAGAGGTACGCTGCTGCGATGTCAGAGGCGGTTACTCGGGCGCCCCGCGGGGCGACCCGGGTAGCCGCCCTCGACGGTCTACGGGGACTGGTCATCGTCTCCGTCGTGCTCAACCACGCGGGCGGTGTCCTGTGGCCGCACGGTGCGGCGTACGACGTGCCGGTCGTCAACGGCCTGCTCGGCGGCGGCGCGGTCATCGTGTTCTTCGTCGTCGGCTCGTTCATCGTCGCGTCCGGGCTGGTGCGTGACCGCGAGCGCGGCACGTTCGACCCGTGGCGCTTCTACCTGCGGCGGTTGGTCCGGCTCGGTGCCCAGCTGGTGCTGCTCTGTGCCGCGGTCGCCGTGGCGCTGCAGTTCGACCCGGTGCCGCCGTCGGGCGAGGTGCTGGCGAACAACATCCTGCACGTCCTCACCTACACCTTCAACGAGTACGGGCAGACCGACTTCTTCTCCGTCCGCGCGGAGCTGGGGCACCTGTGGTATCTCAGCGTCCAGCAGCAGTGCTATCTCGTGCTGCCGCTGCTCCTGGCCCCGATCCTGGTGCGCCGCTATCGCTGGGCGCTCGTCGTCGCGCTCATCGGCGTGTGCGGGCTCGTCTACTGGTGGCGCCAGGAGGTCGTCGACGACCGCGGCTGGGTGATCGCCTCGTCGCTGACGTCGACCCGCGCCGACGGGCTGGTCTGGGGGGTCGTGATGGCGCTGCTGATCCCGGTCGCGGCCCGCGTCCGCGGCTGGCGCCACCTGCTGTGGATCTCGGGTCTGGTGCTGGTCGTGCTGAAGCTGGTCCTGCCGGAGCTGCCCGAGCTCGCCTACCTGGGGCCGTGGTCGCTCGCGTTCACGTTCGTGGCGGGCATCGTCGTCCTGGCGATCTGGCAGCTCGACGAGCCGACCCGGGTCTCGCGGCTGCTGTCGTGGAGCCCGCTGCGTCGCCTGGGCCGGGCCTCGTTGTCGATCTTCCTGTGGCACCTACCGATCATCGTGATCATCACCCGGCACACCCCCGACTGGCGCTGGCAGGTGCGGACCCTGCTCGCCCTGGTCGTGCTGGTCGCCGTGGTGGTCGTGATGGAGCGGTACGTCGAGGAGCCGGTACGCCGCCTGCTCGCGTCCCGGCCGGTCTTCCGGTTGCGGCCCGCGACCGCGGCCGACGAGCAGGCGGCCCGCACATGACCAGCAGCACCGACGCCCGGCCCCCGCTGCGCCTCGTCCTCGCCCTGCAGGCCGGTGCGGCCGTCCTCTACCTGCTGGCGCAGGCCGGTCGGCTCATCGCGCCCGAGTCGCTGGCGATGATCCGACCGTTGGATGCTCTCTTCACCGGTGGCAACGTGGCGGTGGCGATGCTGCTCGCCCTGGCCGGCTTCGCCCTCACCGCCCGTCTGCTCGAGGCCCGTCCCGCAGGGATCGCCGCGGTGCTCCGTCGCTCGGGCGGCGAGCTGGCCGTCCTGGTGTTCGCGGTCGTCCTCGTGTGCGCGGCGGCGCTGGTCGTCGACGCGACCGACGACACCGACGGGGCGGACTGGTCGACCACGTGGCGGTCGATCCTGCGGGTCCTGTCGTTCCGGTCGAACGCCTGGCTGCTGGACCAGCCCGGAGCGGGCCGCGCCGACCTCACGTCGCTGTGGTTCTTCAGCGTGCTGGTGCAGCTGATGCTCGTGGCGATCGTGCTCGTGCTCGTGCTGGGTGGTCGCCCGCTCGTCCTCGCCGGAGTGCTGACGGCAGGTGCGGTCGCCTGCGCCACGCACCGGGTGCTCGTCCTGGACGAGCAGGGGTGGTTCGCGGCCTCGCTCGGCACGTTCACCCGCGGCGACGCCTTCCTGCTCGGCGCAGCGGCCGCGGCGCTGGGCGCCCGGTTGCGCTGGACGCCGGCGACGGCGGGTGCGGTGTTCGGCGGCGCGGCGATGGTGCTCGGGGGCGCGGTGCTGGCGGCGTCGTTCCTCACCGTCGAGGAGACCTTCCGGGTCCTCGCGCCGCTCGTCGCGGTGCTCACGGCCCTGGCCGCCCTCGCGGCCGCGCACCACCCCGACCCGCGGACCCTGGCCGTCGAGGTCCTGGACCAGGAGCCGGTCGTGCTCGTGGGCCGGGACTGGTACCTGATCGTCGCCTGGGCGCCGTTCGTCGCCGTGACGGCGGGGCGTCACCTCGACGGCCAGCCGACCGGACTGGCGGCGGTCGTCACCGTCCTGGTGACGGGGCTGCTCACGGTGGGGAGCAGTTGGCTGCTCCTGCAGGCGGCCGACCGTGTCGACCGGCACCGGTCAGTGCTGCCGGCCCGGCATCGTGGAGGACCGGCGAGCATCGAGGTCGGCGGCGACGATCGCCGTACCGGGGGTGAGCCGCCCGCGGACCGCTGACCACCCGCCCCACACGCGTTCGTGGTGCTCGGGCCACTCCGGCTCCAGCAGCCGGGTGATCCGGAATCCGGCGCCGGCGAGCACGGCCACCCAGTCGCCCAGGGTGCGGTGGTGCTCGACGTACGACACGTCGCCGGTGGCGTCGTCCACCTCGACGTACGGCGTCCGGTCCCAGTAGGACTGGCTGGCCACGAGGCCGGCCTCGGAGGGGTCGTCGGGAAACATCCACCGGGTCGGGTGGGTGATCGAGAACGCGAATCGGCCGCCGGGGCGCAGGACGCGCGCGGCCTCCGCGACCGCCACGTCGAGCTCGCTGACGAACTGCAGGGCGCCGAAGGACGAGAAGACGGCGTCGAAGGAGTCGTCGGCGAAGGGCAACGCGGTGGCCGTGCCGAGCACCGAGGGCACGGCGACGCCGGTGGACTCGTCGAGGCGTCGGCTGTGCTGCAGCTGACGCTGGGACAGGTCCAGGCCGACGGCGCGTCCGCCGCGGGTGCGGATCCACCGCGAGCACTGGCCGGCACCGGAGCCCACCTCCAGGACGTCGCGTCCCGCGACCGGGCCGAGCACGCCGGCCTCGGCCTCGGTGAGTCCCTCGGGACCCCACACGAACCCGGCGTCGCCGAGGAAGGTTCCGTGGGTGGCCTGGTACTCGTCGGCGTACCGGTCCCAGTCCGGGCCGTTGGCCCGGCGCGACTCCTCCTCGCCGACGGCCCGGCGCTCGGCCCGGAACGGCGGGAGGTCGGGGTGATGGCGCGAGTCGGGGGCGTCGGCGTCGCCGAGCATGCTGCCGGTGGTCACGATCCGACGGTAGTCGCCGGCGCCGTGGCACGATCGCCCGCGTGGACCTCGCAGCCGCCTCGCTCGCCCCGTTGCCCGGCGGCCACTCGGGCCAGACCTTCCTCGCCGAGGTCGCGGGGGAGCGCTCCGTCGTGCGCGTGTACGCCGAGTCCGGACCCCGAGGTGCGGCCGCCGCCGAGGTCGACGCGGCACTGCTGCGCCTGGTCCGCGGCCTGCTCCCGGTGCCGGAGGTGCTCGAGCTGCGTCGCGCCGACCCGGCGAGCGGGATGCCCGCGCTGCTCGTCACGTCGTACCTCCCGGGGGTGCGCTGCGACCTGCTGCTGCCCGACCTCGACGAGACCGGACGGCGCGCCCTCGGCACCCGGCTCGGGGTGCTGGTCGCCGATCTCGGCGGGATGCCGCAGCTGGGCGACGGGCCGTTCGTCGACGCCGATCTGCGGGTCGGGACGTGGGAGCGGCCCGAGGGCCTGCCGGAGCTGGTCGCCGACACCCGCCCCGAGCTGGTCGCCGTCGCCGACGACGCCCAGGCGCTGCTCGACACGGTCACGAGGCGGGTGCTCGTGCACGGCGACCTGACCCCGGGCAACCTGCTCGTCGACCCGGACACCCTGGCGGTGACGGGGTTGGTCGACTGGGAGCTCGCCCACGCCGGGCATCCCTTCGCCGACCTCGGCAGCCTGCTCCGCTTCGAGCGGGACCCGGTGCTCACCACAGCGGTCCTGCAGGGGTACGCCGCCCGCCGCGGGACCGACCCGGCGACGGCGCTGGCGCTGGCCGGGGCGGCCGATCTGGTGGCCCTGGTCGAGCTCGCCTCCCGGCCGGGCCGGCACCCGGACGCGGAGCGTGCCGAGCGACTGCTGCGGGCCGTGGCCCGGGCCGGGGATCCCGGGGCGTGGACGGACCCGGGGTGAGCGCAGCCTGGGGGGTGTTCGCGGGTTGGACGCGGATGAGCGCGGCGGCGTAGGCTGAAGTCTGCGCCAGAGGTCTGCCTGCGTCCCGGACGGAGAGGACTCTCGCTCGCTATCAGCGCCAGGATCTTCTCCACCGGGTCCGCGCAGCCACGATCGGTAGTGAAACAGGACCTTCACGCGTGCCCGTACGACTTCTGCCCACCAAAGGTTTCCTTCCCTTATGACGAGCACCATCTCGACCCTCCCCGATTACGACGCGCCCCAGGTCGCGATCAACGACATCGGTTCGGAGGAAGACTTCCTCGCGGCCATCGACGCGACGATCAAGTACTTCAACGACGGCGACATCGTCGCCGGCACCATCGTCAAGGTCGACCGCGACGAGGTCCTTCTCGACATCGGCTACAAGACCGAGGGCGTCATCCCCTCGCGCGAGCTGTCGATCAAGCACGACGTCGACCCCGCCGAGGTCGTCGCCGTCGGCGACGAGGTCGAGGCCCTGGTCCTCCAGAAGGAGGACAAGGAGGGTCGCCTGATCCTGTCCAAGAAGCGCGCCCAGTACGAGCGCGCCTGGGGCACGATCGAGCAGGTCAAGGAGGAGGACGGCGTCGTCGAGGGCACCGTCATCGAGGTCGTCAAGGGCGGCCTCATCCTCGACATCGGCCTCCGCGGCTTCCTGCCCGCCTCGCTCGTCGAGATGCGTCGCGTCCGCGACCTGCAGCCGTACGTCGGCCAGACGCTCGAGGCCAAGATCATCGAGCTCGACAAGAACCGCAACAACGTGGTCCTGTCGCGCCGTGCCTGGCTCGAGCAGACCCAGTCCGAGGTTCGCCACGGCTTCCTGACCCAGCTGCAGAAGGGCCAGATCCGCAAGGGCGTCGTCTCCTCGATCGTCAACTTCGGTGCGTTCGTGGACCTCGGCGGCGTCGACGGTCTGGTGCACGTCTCCGAGCTGTCGTGGAAGCACATCGACCACCCGTCCGAGGTCGTCGCCGTCGGCGACGAGGTCACCGTCGAGGTCCTCGACGTCGACATGGACCGCGAGCGTGTCTCCCTGTCGCTGAAGGCGACGCAGGAGGACCCGTGGCAGCACTTCGCCCGGACCCACCAGATCGGTCAGATCGTGCCCGGCAAGGTCACCAAGCTGGTGCCCTTCGGCTCGTTCGTCCGCGTCGAGGAGGGCATCGAGGGCCTGGTGCACATCTCCGAGCTCGCCGAGCGTCACGTCGAGATCCCCGAGCAGGTCGTCCAGGTCAACGACGACGTCATGGTCAAGATCATCGACATCGACCTCGAGCGTCGCCGGATCTCGCTCTCGCTGAAGCAGGCCAACGAGACCGCGGCCGCGACCGACGTGGAGGAGTTCGACCCGACCCTCTACGGCATGGCCGCCACGTACGACGAGCAGGGCAACTACGTCTACCCCGACGGCTTCGACCCGGAGACGGGCGAGTGGCTCGAGGGCTTCGACGAGCAGCGCGCGGCCTGGGAGGACCAGTACGCCAAGGCGCACGCCCGCTGGGAGGCGCACGTCAAGCAGCAGGCCGAGGCCAAGCAGGCCGAGGTCGAGGCCGGCGAGGCGACGTCGTACTCCAGCGGCGGCTCGGACGACTCCGAGACCGGCGGTGCCGCCGAGGGTGGCTCGCTGGCCTCCGACGAGGCCCTGCAGGCGCTGCGCGAGAAGCTGACCGGCGGCGCGAGCTGACCTCCAGCAGGCAGTAGCCAGCCAGACACACAACGACGTCGGCCCGGCCACCTCACGGTGGCCGGGCCGACGTCGTCGTATATGTGGGTGGGGACGGCACCTCAGACGAGGGAGCCGGGCTGGCGGAACGCGGGGTCGTCGAAGTGGGAGGCGGGGGGACGCCGGGTGCCCCGGCTGTCGTGGGCCATCGTGCGGATGGTCAGGAACGCGAGAGTGGCGGCCAGCGCCAGCAGGAGATAGAAGAAGATCATGGCAGTATCCTGCGCTTCATCGACTTCCTGCCACAGTGGCAGGAAAGCCACCTTTCATCGATTTTCTGCCACGGTCGTGGCACCATGGAGGGCGTGGAACGGGTGCAGCGGGTCGCGGTGGTGGTGCAGGACGGTGCGGAGCCCTTCGGGCTCGGCTCCCTGGTCGAGGTGTGGGGGGAGCCCTACCACGCCGACGACGACAACCCGGTCTTCGACTTCCAGGTCTGCACCCCGCGGCCCGGACGGGTCCGCGGCCGCTCCGACTTCGACCTGCACATCGAGCGCGGCCTGGAGGCCGTCGCCGAGGCCGACCTGGTCTGCCTGAGCCCCAAGCACGACTTCCTGAACCAGGACCCGGCGGTCGTCGAGGCCGTGCGGGCGGCGTACGAGCGCGGAGCGATCCTCTACGCCCATTGTTCGGGCGTGTTCGAGCTGGGTGCCGCCGGACTGCTCGACGGCCGCGAGTGCACCACCCACTGGCGCTACACGTCCCGCCTGGCCGCGATGTACCCCGAGGCCCTGGTCCGCCCCGACGTCCTGTACTGCCACGACGGCACGGTGCTCACCGGTGCCGGGTCGGCCGCCGGCATCGACGCGTCGCTGCATCTGCTGCGCGACCTGTACGGCGCCCGGGTGGCCGCGACGACCGCCCGCCGGATCGTCGTACCCCCGCACCGCGACGGGGGACAGGCGCAGTTCATCGCCCGCCCGGTCCCGGACTGCGACGACGAGACCTTCGGCGTCCTGCAGCAGTGGATCGTCGAGAACCTCCACGAGGAGCTCGACGTCGACGCCCTGGCGAAGCGCGCGCTGATGTCGCCGCGCACCTTCGCGCGCCGCTTCCGCGACGAGGTCGGCGCGACCCCGCACGTGTGGGTGACCCGCCAGCGGGTGCTGCGCGCCGAACAGCTCCTCGAGCAGACCGACCACTCGATCGAGCGGATCGCCGGCGACGTCGGCTTCGGCAACGCGGCGACGCTGCGGCACCACTTCTCCCGGATCCGGGGCGTCAGTCCGCAGCGGTACCGACGCGCGTTCTCGGCCTGACGCGGCGCCCGGACCCGCCCGGCTAGGGTCGCCCCATGCGGGTGGGACTCACGGGCGGGATCGCCTCGGGCAAGAGCACGGTGTCGACGCTCCTGGAGGAGCTCGGCGCGATCGTCATCGACGGCGACAAGCTGGCGCGCGAGGTGGTGGAGCGCGGGACCCCCGGGCTGGCGGCCGTCGTCGAGGCGTTCGGGGCCGAGCTGCTGACCCCCGCGGGCGACCTGGACCGCCCGGCCCTGGGCCGGGTCGTGTTCGGGGACGAGGCGAAGCGCCGGCAGCTCGAGTCGATCGTGCACCCCCTGGTCTTCGAGCGGTACGCCGCCCTCGAGGCCGCCGCGCCCGCGGGCGCGCTGGTCGTCCACGACATCCCGCTGCTGGCCGAGTCGGGCCGCGCGGACACCTTCGACGCGGTGCTCGTCGTGGACGTGCCGGTCGAGACCCAGGTCGAGCGGATGGTCCGCGATCGCGGGATGGAGCGGGCCGACGCCGAGGCGCGGATCGCCGCCCAGGCCACGCGCGAGCAGCGGCTCGCCATCGCGACCCACGTCCTCGACAACACCGGGACCCTCGACGACCTGCGCCGTCGGGTGCACCAGGTGCACGCGGAGCTCAGGTCGTCGCGGGCAGGCTCCGGGACACGCTCCGGGTCATGAACGTGCTGTTCGGATCCGGTCGGTAGTCGCCGAACGGCGGGCACGCGACGAACCCGTGCCGGGCGTAGAGCTCGCGGGCGGGGGCGAAGAACTCCTGCGTGCCGGTCTCCAGGCTGACCCGGTCGAAGCCGGCGCGGCCGGCCTCGTCGAGGACGAAGGCGAGCAGCCGCGACGCGATGCCCTGCCGGGTCCGGTGTGGTGCCGTGCGCATCGACTTCAGCTCGGCGTGCTCGTCGTCGAGCCGCTTGAGGGCCGCGCAGCCGACGAGCTCCCCGCCGTCGTACGCCGACCAGAAGCGCACGCCGGGCGCACGCAGCCCGCTGAGGTCGAGCGCGTGCACGCTCTCCGCGGGTGAGGTCTCGTGCATCTGGTCGAGATGGGCCTGGAGGAAGGCGGCGATCTCGGGGGAGGTCAGTGGGTCGGGCGCGATCTGCACTGACGTAGCGTGTCATCCCCCGACGCGAGGAGTGCGACATGGTGGCGAGCCGATCGGCTCGGGAGCGGAAGGCGGGGGTCGAGGCCGGCCCGCTGGCGAAGGTCAGGATCGATCTCGACGGCCAGCGGCAGTTCCTCTACAAGGTCGCGTGCACGACGTGCACGTCCAAGGGGGATCGGCCCTGGTCGACCCACCGTCCCGGAGGGGACAACGGCTACCTGGCGGCGATGGACCGGTGGACCTTCCACCTGACCGAGCGGCACCCGGGTGCCGAGGCACCGTGCCTGGCCTACCTGGACGCGGCGCGGCAGCGGCTGCACGAGCGACGCGAGGCCGGGCAGCCCTGAAATGCCCGTTGCCCCCGCCGGTGGGCGGGGGCAACGAGGTGGTGCCGAGGAACTGCGGCCGATCAGGCCGCGAGGTCCGGATCGGCGATGCGGCGCAGCTTCTGCAGCGCCTCCCGCTCGAGCTGGCGCACCCGCTCGGCGGAGATGCCGTGCTTCGTGCCGATGTCGGCCAGTTTGTGCTGGCGCCCGTCGACGAGGCCGTAGCGCGAGCGGATGATGTCGGCCGCGCGCTCGTCGAGGTGGCCCACCAGCGTGTTCAGCCGGTCGCGGGCCTCCACGTCGAGGAACGACAGGTCGGGACCCGGCGAGGTCTCCTGGGCCATCAGATCGCCGAGCGAGGTGTCGCCGTCCTCGTCGACGGGGGAGTCGAGGCTGACGTGCTCACGGCCCCAGGCCATCAGGTCGAGGACCCGGTCGACGCTCATGCCGAGCTCGGTGGCGATCTCGTGCGGCTCCGGGTCGCGGCCCAGCTGGCGCTCGAGGGTACGGCGGGCGCCGCCGACCTGGTTGAGCTCCTCGACGACGTGCACGGGCAGCCGGACGACCCGGGCCTGCTGTGCGATGCCGCGGGTGATCGCCTGGCGGACCCACCAGGTGGCGTAGGTCGAGAACTTGTAGCCCTTGGTGTAGTCGAACTTCTCGACCGCGCGGATCAGGCCGGTGTTGCCCTCCTGGATCAGGTCCAGCATCGGCATCTGCGCCCGGCCGTACTTGCGGGCGATGGAGACGACGAGGCGGAGGTTGGCGGTGATGAAGGTGTCGACCGCCTTGCGGCCCTCCTCGGCCAGCCACTCCAGCTCCTCCTGCTTGGCCGACATCGGGGCGCCGCCCTTGCGACGACCGACCCGGCCCTCGGCGAGCAGGTGCTCGGCCATCAGTCCGGCCTCGATGGTCTTGGAGAGCTCGACCTCGGTGGCCGCGTCGAGGAGGGCGTTGCGGGCGATCTCGTCGAGGTACAGGCCGACGCTGTCGCGACCCTCGATCTCGCGTCCCCCCGCAGGTGCGGTTCGTGTAGCCATGGGGCCCTCCTAGCTTCCGTGACGCCGGCTGTTTGTCGGCTCACATCGTCGTCAACGCCCCAGGTGACCAGAGGATTCCCCGGCCAAACCCGTTGGGCCTTCGACTGGAACGACGTGCGGGAGAGCCCGGGAGTTGCCGAATCTCGCAACTCTCAGGGACTTCTCAGGGCTCCTCTCGGGGCACACCCCGATCAGCGGTCGGCGAGCCCCATCCGGTCCAGGATCCAGGCGAGCGTGAAGGCCCGGTCGTGCCACGACTTGTACCGCCCCGAGACGCCCCCGTGGCCGGCCGACATCTCGGTGCGCAGCAGCACGTCGGGGTTGCCGGCGACCGCACGCAGCCGGGCCACCCACTTGGCCGGCTCGACGTAGAGGACGCGGGTGTCGTTCAGCGAGGTCTCGGCCAGGATCGGCGGGTAGTCGCGCTCGGCGACGTTGTCGTACGGCGCGTAGCCGGCCATGTAGGCGTAGACCTCCGGGTCGGCCTCCGGGTTGCCCCACTCGTCGTACTCGGTCACGGTCAGCGGCAGGGTCGCGTCGAGCATGGTGGTGAGCGCGTCGACGAAGGGGACCTGGGCGACGAAACCGCCGAACAGCTCGGGCGCCTGGTTGGCGACCGCGCCGACAAGCAGGCCGCCGGCGCTCCCGCCCTCGGCGACCAGGGTCTCGGGAGTCGCCCAGCCGGTGTCGACGAGGTGGCGCGCACAGGCAATGAAGTCGCCGAAGGTGTGCTGCTTGGCGAACAGCTTGCCCTCGTCGTACCAGCGCCGGCCCATCTCCCCGCCGCCGCGGACGTGGGCGATGGCGAAGGCCGCCCCGCGGTCGAGCAGGGAGAGGCGGGCGACGGAGAAGTACGGGTCGGTCGAGACCTCGTAGGCGCCGTAGCCGTAGAGCAGGGTCGGAACGGGCTGCGTGCCACCGCCCACCCCCTCGCGTGCGCCGCGACGGCACACGATCGAGATCGGCACCCGCTCGCCGTCCTCCGCCGTCGCCCAGAGCCGGTGCTCCTCGTAGTCGGCGGGGTCGTAGCCACCGAGCACGGGCGCCCGCCGCAGCAGGGTCAGCTCGCGGGTGCGGACGTCGTAGTCGTAGACCGACGACGGCACCGCCATCGTGGTGTAGCCGAGCCGGACGGTGGGCTGGTCGAAGACCGGGTTGCCCCCGCCGCCGACGGTGTAGACCGCGTGGTCGAACTCCACCAGGTAGTCCTCGCCGGTCCCGTCCGCGTCGAGCTCGACGATCCGCAGCTGGGTCAGGCCGTCGCTGCGCTGGTGGATCACCAGGTGGCCGGCGTGGGCGTCCACGCCCTCCAGGCGTACGGCGGGGTCGTGCGGGACCAGCGCGCGCCAGCCCGCGGGAGCGGTGGGGGCGATCGGGGCCACGCCGATCTCGAAGTCCGGCCCGGTGGCGTTGTGGTGGACCAGGAAGACGTCCTCGCCGGCAAGCACGGCGTGCTCGAGCGTGTACTCCAGGTCCTCGCGACGCTCGCTGAACAGCACCCACTCGGCGTCGGGGTCGGCGGTGTCGAGGTAGCGGTACTCGGTGGTGGTCTTGGAGCCCGTCGCCGTCATCAGGAACCGGTTGCTGCGGCTGCGGCCGATGCCGGTCCAGAACCGGCCGTCGGGCTCGTGCAGGACCAGCTCGTCCTCCGCCTGGGCGGTGCCGAGGCGGTGGCGCCACACCTTGTCGGGCCGCCAGGACTCGTCGATGGTCGAGTAGAAGCAGTCGAGGCCGTTGGGGTGCCACACGACGCCGCCCATCACCCCGGTGAGCTCGTCGTCGCGCAGCTGACCCGTCGCGAGGTCCTTGAACCGGACCGTGTAGCGCTCGTCGCCGACCGTGTCGACGGCGTAGGCCAGCAGCGCGTCGTCGAGGGTCAGGGCGGAGCCGCCCAGGGAGAAGAACTCGTGCCCCTCGGCCAGCTCGTTGAGGTCGAGCAGCACCTCCTCGCCGGGAAGCGCCGGCTCGTCGGGGCGGGCCTCGGCGGCGGGCTGCGGCGGCGTCCAGTCGTCCGGGTCGCTGACCGGCACGCGGCACGTCGCGCCGTACTCCTTGCCCTCGTAGGAGCGGGAGTAGTACCAGTGCCCCCGGTTGCGGGTGGGGACCGAGAGGTCGGTCTCCAGGGTGCGCGCCTTCACCTCGTCGAAGATCGTCGTGCGCAGCTCGGCGAGGTGCGCGGTCCGTTCGTCGGTGTAGGCGTTCTCGGCCTCGAGGTACGCCGCGACCTCCGGCGAGTCCTTCTCGCGCAGCCACTCGTAGTCGTCGACGCGGGTCTGGCCGTGGATCTCGCGCGTGGTCGGGCGCCGGTCGGCGACGGGGGGTTGCCCAGCGGAATGCATGGGGCGAACCTATCCGGCCTCCGGTGCGGAACGCCGTGCGGCGCCGGCTGACCTCGTCGGGCCGGGTGGATCTCCACAGGTCGATGCACAGGTCCAGACCGTTGGCTGTGGATCGTTGCCGTTCGCTGTGGACCGAGGACGCCGTCCTGTGGAGGGAGCTGTGGGACCGTCGGAACGTCTTGTGGCGCCGGTCACGGGGCGCGTAGAAACGTCCTCACCAGCTCCGCAACCGGCCGTCAGGCGGGGGAGGAGCCGGGGATCAGGCAGGAGCGAGGATCCGCACCGCGAGCCAGTTCGCGGCGTCGGCCCGGTGACGGGGCCGGCGGGGTCGGAGGTCCGGTCGGGTCGAGGCGGGCGTCACCGATTCCGCCTCGTACGAGGGCCTCGTGACGCTCATACCGTCGCGGGGCCCTCGGTCATTTCCCCGGTCCCGGGCTCGACCCCCTGCGCCGCTGGCTCCGCGGCCGGGTCCGCGGGCAGCCACGGACGGAGCGCGGGGTCGTCCTCGGCGTACGACCGCACCGGTCCGGCAGGAGTCTCGGCCGTCTCGAAGCGGACGGTGACGACGCCGCGGCCCGAGCCCCAGACCCAGCCGCGACCGAGCTCGTCGTGCTCGACGTCCATGCCGGGAGCCCAGGTGCGGCGTGAGTGGTGCGGCACCTCGATGACCGGGAGCTCGGGCTCGTCCTCGGCGGTCTCCCCGAACAGGTCCTCCTGCACCCAGTCGGCCAGTCCCGACAGGCCCACCCCGAGGAGCCGTACGCCGCCGGAGGTGTCGAGGTCGGCGAGCAGCGAGCGGGCCACGCGGGCGATGGTCGCCGAGGCGTCGGTGGGGGAGGCGAGGGTGCTCGAGCGGCTCAACGTCGTGAAGTCGTGCAGGCGCACCTTGATCGTGACCGTGCGCCCGGAGAGCCCGCCCTTGCGCAGCCGCGCCGCGACCTCGCCGGCCTGCCGGGTCAGCAGCCCCTCCATCAGCCTCCGGTCGGTGAGGTCGGTGTCGTAGGTGCCCTCGACGCTGACCGACTTGGCCTCCCGCTCGGGCACCACCGGGCGGTCGTCGAGCGCCCGGGCGAGCTGGTGGAGACTGCCGCCCTGCGCCTTCCCGACCAGCCGGACCAGCTCGTCCAGGTCGACCAGCTCCAGCTCGGCCACCGTGTGGATCCCCGAGCGGCGCAGCCGTTCGGCGGTCGCCGGCCCGACCCCCGGGATCACCGTGACGTGCATCGGCCGGAGGAGGTCCTGCTCGGTCCCCGGGGGTACGACGACCAGCCCGTCCGGCTTGTCGAGGTCGCTGGCCACCTTCGCGATGAACTTGGAGGTGCCGATCCCGACCGAGGCGGTGAGCCCCCGGGTCACCTCGGTCAGCCGGCCACGCAGCTCCTCGGCGAACGCGGTGACCGTGGCGACCTCGAGGTCGGGCAGCTCGGACTGCTCCAGGTCGACGAAGGCCTCGTCGAGCGACAGTGGCTCGACCAGGGGGCTGACCGATCGGAGCAGGCCCATGACCGCCCGGCTGGCGTCCCGGTAGGCGTGGAAGCGGCCGCTGAGGAACGCGGCGTGCGGGCAGCGGGACCTGGCCTCACGGGTCGACATGGCCGAGCGGACGCCGTACCGGCGGGCCTCGTAGGACGCCGTGGAGACCACGCCCCGGCCGCCGACCCCGCCGACCACGACCGGCTTGCCGCGCAGCGACGGCTTGTCGCGCTGCTCGACCGAGGCGAAGAACGCATCGAGATCGAGGTGGAGCACGGAGGCCTGGGCACGCACCCGCGCACGCTACTCCGGACCACCGACCGTCCACAGATCCACTCGCCGCACCCGTTCTCCACCGGGCCCGGCCGGGTGCCCGTCGGCCGTCGGCGCCCGTGGGGAGCGTTGCGCCATGACCTCTCCCGCTCCCTCCACCCCGTCCCCGACCCGTCTGACCGCGCGCACGCCCGAGGACCTGCTCGCCGTGGTCCCGCTCGTCCTCGGCTTCCAGGTCACCGACTCGCTGGTGCTGCTGACCTTCGGTGGTCGTCGGCCGTTCCATGCCCGCATCGACCTGCCCGGCTCGGCGGCCGAGGACGCCGACGTCGTCGCGGCCCTGCTCGATCCGGCCCGACGCCACGGTGTGCGCGCCGTCGCGCTCGTGGCGCTGGGAGCCGAGGACCGGGCGGCGATCGCCGGGCGGATCGGCCGGCGCGTGGTGGGGGCCTTCCAACGCGCCGGGATCGACGTCGTCGACGCGCTGCGAGCCGACGGACACCGCTGGCATCCGCTGCTCCCGGGGCGTCGGCCCGGGGTGCCGACCGACGGCGTCCCCTACGACCTGTCCTGCCACCCGTTCACGGCCCAGGCGGTGTTCGACGGACGGGCCGTGCTCGGCTCCCGCGAGGAGCTGGCGGCCGGTCTCGAGCCCGACCGCGACGCGGTGGCCGCGGTCGCGGCGCTCCTCGCAGGAGCCGACCCCGCCGGACCCGACGACGTCGCGGCCCTGGTCGCGGCGCACCTCGCCGACGGGCGGATCCCCGACGCCGCCCTGCCCGGACTGCTGCTCGGTCTGCGCGACCCCGCGACGCGCGACGCGGCCTGGGCGACGGTTCGCCGGCCGGGTGCCCACGACCACGTTCGCCTGTGGACCGACACGGTGCGGCGGGCGCCCGCGGCCGTGCGCGGTGGACCGGCCGCCGTCCTGGCCCTGACCGCCTGGGCCGCCGGCGACGGGGCGCTCGCCTGGTGCGCGATCGACCGATGCCGCGAGGTCGACCCGCGCAACTCCCTGGCCCAGCTCGTCGCGGACGCGCTCGATCGGGCACTGCCGCCCAGCATGTTCGAGGACGGCGCGTCCCTCGCACCGCCTCGGTGAGGGTCGCGCCCGCCGGGTACCCGCCCCGCATGGATCGCTCAGGAGTGTCACGCAAGGTCGGGCTCGAGGAGGAGCTGCTGCTGGTCGACCCTGCGACCCGGCTCGTGACGGCGCGGTCGCCCGAGGTGCTGAAGGGATTCCGTGAGCACCGCCGTGGGCGGCGAGCCGCGGTCGCGACGGACGAGCTCGACCAGGAGCTGTTCCGGCACCAGCTGGAGACCCGGACCGCCCCCACCGAGTCGATCGACGAGACGCTCCGCCAGATCCGCGACGCGCGCCGCACGGCGGGCGAGGCGGCAGCCGCCGTCGACCTGGGGGTCGTGGCCTCCGGGATCGTCCCCAGCGTCATCGACCGGGTCCTGGTCTCCCCGAACGACCGCTACCGCGACATGGTCGACACCTTCGGCGAGGTGGCCCGCACGGGCGGGACCTGCGGGATGCACGTCCACGTCGACATCGCCGACGACGAGGAGGGGGTCGGCGTCATCGACCGCCTCGCGCCGTGGCTCCCGCTGCTGCTGGCGGTCAGTGCCAACTCCCCGATCTACGACGCGCGAGACACGGCGTACGCCTCCTGGCGCTCGCAGGTCTGGGCCCGCTGGCCGAGCGCCGGACCCACCGAGCAGTTCGGCTCACTCGCCGGCTACCGGTCCGTCTGCGCGATGCTGCTCGAGACGGGCGCCGCCCGCGACGAGGGGATGCTCTACTTCGACGCGCGCCTGGCCGCCGCACACCCGACGCTGGAGATCCGGATCGCCGACGTGTGCACCGACCCGCTCGACGCGGTGCTGGTCGCGGCCCTCGCCCGCGCGCTGGTCGAGACCTTCGCCCGCGAGCACGCCGCGGGGGAGGAGACCCCTCCCTGGCGCGCCGAGGAGCTGCGCGCCGCGCAGTGGCGCGCGGCGCGCTACGGCGTCACCGAGCGACTGGTGCATCCCGTCGCCCGGGCGCTCGCGCCCGCGGACGAGGTGCTGGCCGCCCTGGTCGACCGGACCCGGCCGGCGCTCGCCGAGGCCGGCGACCTCGAGCTGGTGGAGGACGGCGTACGCCGGGTCCGACACCTCGGCGGAGCGACCCGGCAGCGGGCGGCGTACGAGCGGACGGGCAGCGTCGACGGCGTGGTCGACGACCTCCTCGAGCGGACCCGCGTCTCCTGGGCGGACGCATGAGCCCCTGTCCGGCCCGCCGCGCGCCGCTAGGGTCGATTCATGGGTGAGGAAGTGGAGGCACAGGAGTTCACGCGCGCCGACCGCACTCGGCACCGGGAGAAGGTCCGGCGCTGCCTGGACGTCTTCGCGCGGATGCTGCGGGACGCACGCTTCGACACCGACGACCCGATGACCGGCCTGGAGGTCGAGCTCAACCTCATCGACGAGGCCGGCGACCCCGCGCTGAAGAACGCGCAGGCCCTCGACGCCATCGCCGACCCCGACTTCCAGACCGAGCTCGGCCAGTTCAACATCGAGATCAACGTGCCGCCCGCCCGCTTGCGCGAGGGCGGCCTGGCGACCTTCGAGGCCAACCTGCGGCGCAGCCTCAACGACGCCGAGCACAAGTCCGCGGAGGTCGGTGCCCACCTGGTGATGATCGGCGTCCTGCCGACCCTGGCCGAGGGGCACATGGGGGTGCACAGCATCAGCGGGAACCCGCGCTACCGGCTGCTCAGCGAGCAGATCCTCGACGCGCGGGGCGAGGACATCAGCATCTCGATCAACGGGGCGTCCGAGCGGCTCTCCACCACGGCCGACTCGATCGTGCCCGAGGCTGCCTGCACGAGCACCCAGTTCCACGTGCAGACCTCGCCGGACCAGTTCGCGGCGCACTGGAACGCCTCCCAGGCGATCTCGGCCGTGCAGCTGGCGATCGGCGCCAACTCGCCGTACCTCCTCGGCAAGGAGCTGTGGCGCGAGACCCGGATCCCGCTGTTCGAGCAGGCCACCGACACCCGCAGCGAGGAGCTGAAGGCCCAGGGCGTGCGCCCGCGGGTCTGGTTCGGCGAGCGTTGGATCACCTCGGTGTTCGACCTGTTCGAGGAGAACGTCCGTTACTTCCCGGCCCTGCTGCCGATCTCCGACGACGAGGACCCGCTCGCCGTCCTGGAAGGCGGCGGCACGCCCAACCTGTCGGAGCTGCGGCTGCACAACGGCACGATCTACCGCTGGAACCGCCCGGTCTACGACATCGCCGGTGGGGTGCCGCACCTGCGGGTGGAGAACCGGGTGCTCGCCGCCGGCCCGACCGTCGCCGACACCATCGCGAACGCGGCGTTCTACTTCGGGCTGGTGCGCGCCCTGGCCGAGAGCCAGCGCCCGCTGTGGTCCCAGATGTCCTTCTCGGCCGCCGAGGAGAACTTCCACGTGGCGGCCCAGCAGGGGATCGAGGCCCAGATCTACTGGCCGGGCGTCGGCCAGGTCCGCGCCACCGAGCTGGTGCTGCGCCGCCTGCTGCCCCTCGCACGGCACGGGTTGGACGCCTGGGGCGTCCCCGCGGCGGAGTCCGACCGGCTGCTGGACATCATCGAGCAGCGTTGCCTGAGCGGCGTCAACGGAGCGGAGTGGTTCGTGCGGCGGATGGGGGAGCGGTCCGGCCAGGACCGCTACGACGCGCTCCGGTCCACCCTGCTCGACTACCGCGAGCGGATGCACACCAACGAGCCCGTGCACACCTGGGACTGAGCACCCTCAGCGCCGACGCAGGCGCTTCCACTCCCGTGCCGTCCCGGAGCGGGGGTCGCGCCAGCCGTGCCGGTTCACGACGACCATCGTCAGCGGCCGGTCGGCCTCCCCGCAGGCCGCGAGCGCGGCCGCCAGCCACTGCGCGTCCAGGTCCTGCAGGTCCAGGTCGCCGGAGCGGGTCAGCCAGACCACCGGCTCCGTGCCGGTCGGCGCCCGGCTGAGCATCGCCGCCGCGACGTCGGTGCGCAGGGAGTGGTCGGCCGACGCCGGTTCCAGGGCGAGGACCCGCTGGGACCCGCCCGGGACGCCGATGTGCAGGCGGGCGGGGTAGTGCCGGCGCGGCTCGGACGTCGCGTGATCGAGGACCGCTCGACGCAGCAGCGCGGCCAGCGGCCGGGCGACCGGCTCGTGAAGTCCTGGACCCATGGCTCCACCCTGCCCGGAGAACCGCGATCCCGCCGGGTGAGTTCACAGGCTCCCACCGGGTACGGGAGTTCGGTAGCGTGCCCGACGACCGGTCGTCGGGCCGGCCTGACGAAGGGATGGACATCGATGGGGACCGTGGTGGTCGGGTACGTTCCGAAGCCGGAGGGCGAAGCCGCCCTGTCCAAGGCGATCGAGGAGGCGAAGCTCCGCGGCTCCAAGCTGGTCGTCGTCAACTCCCACCGCGGCGGCCAGGACTTCGACGCCGCCGCCGCCCGGCGCGCCGAGGCCGAGATGGAGTCGGTGAAGTCGAAGCTCGACGCGGCCGGCATCGACCACGACCTGCGCCAGCTCGTCCGGGGCTTCGAGCCCGCCGAGGACCTGATCTCGATCGCCGAGGCCAACGACGCCGAGCTGATCGTCATCGGCCTGCGCCGCCGCTCGCCCGTCGGCAAGCTGATCCTGGGCAGCAACGCCCAGCGGATCCTCCTCGACGCCCACTGCCCCGTCCTCGCCGTCAAGGCCGACTGACCCACCCGCCGAGTCGGCAGTAGTTACCCGCCCAGTCGGCAGAACTTGCGCGTCGAGTCGGCAGTAACTACTGCCGACTCGACGTGAGGGGACGGTCTGCGTACGGCATCCTGGTGCGCATGGCCATCCACATCACCGGCGACGAGCACGCCGACCAGGTGCTGACCGACGACCCCTTCGCCCTGCTCGTCGGGATGATGCTCGACCAGCAGTACCCCATGGAGCACGCCTTCCGCGGCCCGGCCAAGGTGCTGGACCGCTTCGGCACCATCGACCCCGCGGCGATCGCGGCGGCGGACCCTGAGGAGTTCGCGGCCCTGTGCGCCACGCCCCCGGCGATCCACCGCTTCCCGGGCTCGATGGCCGCACGCCTGCAGGAGCTGGCCCGCCTCGTCGAGGAGCAGTACGACGGCCGCACCGAGCGGCTGTGGGCCGAGGCCACCAGCGGCAAGGACCTGCTGAAGCGGGTGATGGCGCTGCCGGGGTTCGGCAAGCAGAAGGCGCAGATCTTCGTCGCGCTGCTGGCCAAGCAGCTCGACGAACGCCCCGAGGGCTGGGACGCGGTCGTCGGCGACTACGCGTTGGAGGGACACCGCTCGGTCGCCGACGTGGTCGACCCCGCGAGCCTGCAGAAAGTGCGCGACTTCAAGAAGCAGAAGAAGGCCGCGGCCAAGGCGAAGGCCGTCTGACCTGCGGTTTCACGCATCGAGAGCCTCCGCAGTCCGCGGGGAGTCCGCGAGAGGGCTGAGAACCTCGTCCATCACCTCGCGGGTTCGGTCGTCCTCGCCCGGCCAGAGGTGCGCGTAGGTCGTCAGGGTGATCACCGGCGTGGCGTGCCCCAGGCGCTCCTGGACCTGCTTCACCGACGCGCCGCCAGCGATCAGCGCTGAGGCGTAGAAGTGCCGCAGGTCGTGCGCGGTGAGGTCCCACGGGGTGTACGTCGCCTTCGGGTCGCGCTCGCGCAGGGCCGCTGCTTCCCGCCGGTTCGCCTCGACCACGGCGGCCTCGGCCACCGTGCGCCACCGGCGGTACACCAGCGGCTCGCCGATCTCGTCGAGGAACAGGGCGCCCTCACTCGGGTACGCCTTCAGGTGGGCCGCCAGGGTCTCGACGACGACCTTCCCGATCGGGACGACGCGGCGGGACTTCTTCGACTTCAGCGGCCCTATCGTGCCGTCCTGGCGCCGCTGCTCGTCGATCTTGACCGCGCCCTTCCCGAGGAACGTCACGTCGTGCTTGTCCAGGCCGAGCGCCTCGCCGATCCGCGGGCCGGCCCCGGCGAGTAGCACGGCGAGGGCGCGGTAGCGCTCGGGCAGCGCGTCCCGGAATGCCTCCACTCGCTCGATGGTCGGCGGGACGACTGGCGCGTCATCTGACTGCGGCAGCTTGATCTTCGACGTGCACGGCGACGACGAGATCAGGCGATCGTCGACCGCCGCGTCGAGCACCTGAGTCAGGACGTGGTAGATCCCGTGGATCGTGCCGGGGGAGAGGCCCTTCTCAGTGTCCAGCTTCTTCACCAGCGCCTGCACCATCGTCGGCCGGATCGCTGACAGCGGGTGCTTGCCGAGCTCGGGGAGGATGTGCAGCCTCAGCGCGTTGTCGACGATCCGCTTCGTGCCGTCGCTCGAGACCTGCACCTGCTCCCACGAGGCGGCGTACGACGCCAGTGTGGCTCGCCCGGCCTTGGGGTCGACGTAGTCGCCCCGGACGACCGATGCCGTGACCTGGTCGAGCCACTGCTGCCCGTCGATCTTCCGATCGAAGTGCTTGGCGTGCTCCTTGCCGGCCGCGTCGCGGTACCGCGCTCGCCACTTCCCGCTCTCACGCCTCTTGATCGAAGCGATCGTCCCCACCGCCCTCGACGTCGTAGCCGGCGAGCGCGTTCACGTCGCCGCGTGCTTCGGCCGCGTCGCGCTGCTCCTTGATGAAGGACCGAGCTCGTTCGGCCGCTTCCTGCCGCTCACGCCACAGCCGCTGTAGCTCGTCGAAGCGCCCCTGTGCCTGCGTCCGCTCGCGCTGCCAGAACTCGGCGGCGTACGACGCGCTGTCCAGGGCAATCCGAGCGCGCTCGAGCTGCTCGTCGATCCCGCCCGGGTGAGGGGCGGTGACCTCGTGCAGGTCGAGCCCGAGCAGCTGCGTGATCGCCACCGCCTCGTCGAGCCGTACGCGGCGCTTGCCCTGCTCGATCCGAGTGATCGCCGTGCCGTCGAGGTCAATCCCGAAGGCTTGGCCGAGGTTGGCCGCGAGGGTCGTCTGCGCCCAGTCGAGTGCCTTGCGGCGCTCCTGGATGCGGGCCGCGAACACCTCTTCGGGTGTCGAGCCAGCGGGAGGGACGTTGGCGGGCGTTGGTTCGGTAGACACAATCGCAGCGTACTGCGCTTCCTGTTGCGTGTCACCCAGAGTTGGCGTTTACTGAGAAAACAACAGCCCACTGACAGGAGCGCAGCATGGATGACCTGCTCACAACCGAAGAGGTCGCCGGAATGGTCCGGTCCTCGGAAGGCACGCTGAGGTACTGGCGGAGCGTCAACCGAGGCCCTCGGTCCGCCAAGATCGGCAAGCGCGTCGTCTACCGCAGGTCTGACGTTGAAGCGTGGATTGAGGCCCAGTTCGACCAGGCCGTCGGCGACGACCTCGCGGCGGCTGGCCAGTGAGCCGCGGGCGCCTCATCGGCGTACTCGGCCTCGATCTCACGACGATTCCCGCCCGTGACCGCCGTGCGGTGATCTGGAGCTACGAGGGACTACCCGCCGGCACCAAGGTGACCTTCAGGCTCGGAGCCACGGTCGGGCCGTGCGGCGACACCCACCGCGAGGGATTCCCGCCCCGCGGGGAGAACCACGCCGCCTACGAGGGCGTACAGCAACTGCTCGACCACGGCCTCAACGTCGAACTCGAGGGCACCCCCGAACTGCTCGCCGACTGGCAGCGCGCAGTCGACAACGAGTGGTGACCGAGTACGCCAAGCCACCGATCTGGGTGACCCCCGCCGGCGGCCCGGGCGACGACGAGATCGCCGAGTGGGACGCGTACGAGAAAAGCCAGAGGCAGGCCACCGAACACGAGCGTCTCGTCGAGCGCGAGCTGGAGCGACTACGTGCCCGCGAGGAGGCGCAACGCCGCTTCGCTGCCGAGCAGCGCGCCCGGGTCGCTCGCCCGCCGCTGGTCCGGCTCGACGAGTTCCTCGCCCGCCCGCTCGACGCACCGACATACCGAATCGACAAGGTCTGGCCCACCGGCGGCCGGATCATGCTCGAGGCACAGTTCAAGGCCGGCAAGACCACCACCATCGGCAACACGATCCGATCACTCGTCGACGGCGACGACCTCTTCGGCCGCTTCGCCGTACGACCCGGCGCACGAGTCGTCCTCATCGACGACGAACTCGACGACCGCAACCTCCAGAGCTGGCTCACCGACCAAGGCATCCGCAACCAGGCCGCCGTGCGCCTGGTCGCGCTCCGCGGCCTGTTGGAGACCTTCGACATCCGCGACCCCGACGTACGCACTGAGTGGGCACGAGACATCAACGGCGCCGACGTAGTGATCCTCGACTGCCTTCGCCCCATCCTCGACGCTCTCGGCCTCGACGAGAACCACGAGGCCGGGAAGTTCCTCGTGCCCTTCGACGCGCTACTCCTAGAGGCCGGCGCCAGCGAAGCGATCGTCGTGCACCACATGGGCCACGGCGCCGAACGCGCCCGCGGCGACTCCCGACTGAAGGACTGGCCCGACGCCAGCTGGAAGCTCGTCCGCGACAAGGACGAGGACAACCCCGAAGTCGACGAAGTCGACGGCTCACGCTACTTCTCAGCCTTCGGCCGGGACGTCAACGTGCCCCAGGCCGAGCTCACCTACGACCCCGCCACCCGGCACCAGACCCTCAGCGAGCACGCCGCCAACCGCCGACAGGCCACCGAGCACCGCAAGGAACTCCGCGCCCGTGAGGCAGTCCTGGAAGCCATCCGCGCCCAGCCCGGGATCAACGCCAGCAACCTCCGGCTCGCCGTCAACAAGTTCGGAATCAAGCACAACCCCCAGACCGACGCCGCCGTTGGGGCGCTCGTCGCCGAGGGTCTGATCTGGCGCACGAAGATCGGCCGGACCACCCAGCACTTCCTGGCCGGCGCCCCATCCGCAGCCATGTTGCCCACCCTGCCCAACGATGCCCAGGGCGACGTGGGCGCATATCTGCCCACTGCCCCTATAGGGCAGGGGCAGATATCGACCCCACCCGGCGGCGACGACCCTGCCCAATCAGGGGATCAGTCGTGACGGTCGGGTCGACGAGCGACTCCATCCGCGAGTCGCTCGTCGAGCAGCTGCACAACCACCGCAACCCAGCCTGGCTCCGCGTCAGCATCTGGGCCACCCTCAACGCCCAGCACGGCCACGCCCGCACCTACCCCGCCGAACTCCGCAAGGTCCTCGCCCTCGACCGCCAGTCGTACGTCAGCCGCGCCCTCGACCAAGCCCGAGACCGCCGCCTCATCGACCCCTGCTCCACCACCTACTGCGTCGTGCTGCTCGGCCACGCCCTCGCACCCTGCGAAGCCACACACCGGGAGACCCCGTGATCCTGCTGCTCCAGCACATCACCGACGTACTGGCCCAGCTGGTCCGGACCCTGCTCGCCCTGCTGCGCCAACAGCACCACCACCGCAGCAGGTACGTCCTGGTGGGCGTGTGACCAGCGTCGACACCTGGTCCGGCCGCGTCGTCGGCCAGGCCCGAGAGATCGTCACCACCTGGCTGCCCCTGCCATGCGGCCAAGGGTGCGGCCGCATCGTCGACGGCACCGAACCCTGGGTAGTTGGCCACAAGGTGCCACGCTGGCAACGCCCTGACCTTGCCCTCGACCCCGCCAACTGGCACCCCGAATGCCGCAAGTGCAGCGACGCAAGCGGCCCCCGCGAAGCGGCCGCCAAGCAACGAGCCATCGGCGCCGCCGAAGCCCTGTCCGGCTTTCTCCCGGCCCAGCGTGACGGCGGAAGCCCCCGCCCCTTCCCGTCTCTCTCCCTGGCGGCCCAGGACGACCAGTGGACGGTCCCGGCGCGCATGCGGTGGTCGCATCACGTCCAGAACGCACCCGCGTGGCTCAGGCCGTACCTCGACGTCCCGGCCAACGCGGCCCCGCCGTTGGCGATGACGGAGGTGCACCCGCGGGCGGTGTGCTCGTACGCCGCCGAGTCGTGCATGCACGGGTGGCGCGGGGTGCCGTTCGTCGTACCGCTGCCGGCGATCGCATGGGTCGAGCAGGCTCGGCGGATCCGGCTGCGGTGGTGGCAGCGGCTCGCGATGGTGCGGCAGCTCGAGCACGACGAGGACGGCCGGCTGTGCTGGTTCAACGTCGTCGAGTCGGGGACGCGGCGGATCGGGAAGTCGGAGCGACTGCGATCGGTGGCGTTGTGGCGGATGGAGCGCGGGGTCGAGTTGTTCGAGCCGGGGCAGACCGTCATCCACTTCGGGAACAAGCTCGATGTCGTGCGCGAGGTGCAGGAGCGGGCGTGGCCGTGGTGCGAGTCCCAGGGCTGGGCGGTGTCGAAGAACAACAACAAGCCGGGGGTCACGCACCCGAACGGTGCGCGCTGGCTCGCGAAGACGACGGCGTACTCGTTCGACGTGCACCTCGGCCTGGCGGACGAGTGCTGGGACATCGAGCCGCCGCGGATCTCGGAGGACCTGGAGCCGGCGGCGCTGGAGCGGGAGTCGGCGCAGGTCGTGACGACGAGCACGTCGCACCGGAAGGCGACGGCGCTGATGAAGCGGAAGATCGCGGCGGCGTTGGCGTACGACGATCTGCGGACGCTGCTGCTGCTGTGGGGTGTCGAGCCGGGCGCGGACATCTTCGCGGAGGAGACGTGGAGGGCGGCGTCGGCGCACTGGTCGGACGACCGGCGCGACCAGATGGCGGCGAAGCTGGTCGAGGCGCAGGAGGCCGGCCCGTCGATCGACGACCCGGACCCGGTGGGGTCGTGGGCGAACCAGTACCTCAACGTTTGGGACCTGGTCGTGCGGCCGAAGGTGAAGGGCGAGCAGCTCGTCGACGCTGACCGGTGGGCCGAGCTGGTCGCGGGCGTGCCGGAGGGGAAGCCGGCGGCCGCGGCGATCGAGTCGTGGTTCGAGGACGGGGTGACGGCGGCGCTCGCGTGGCGGCTCGACGACGGCGCGGTGGTCGTCAGCGCCGCGGACCTCCCGGACCTCGCCGCCGCGGTGGCCGTGGTGAAGGCGTCCGGGTACCGCGGCCGGGCGATCGTGGGGTCGTCTCTGCGGGAGGACCCGGCGGTGAAGGGCAAGCTGCCCTCGCGGGCGGGGGAGGGGCCGGTCATCGTCGCGGTGCAGGAGTTTCAGCGGCTGCTCGGTGAGGGCGTCGTACGGCACGACGGCGGCGCGCATCTGGCCGGCCAGGTCGTCGAACTCCGCACGAAGCCCGGCGCCAACGGGCCGCTCATGGCGTCGACCGGGCGGGCCGACGCGGTGAAGGCGGCGGTGTGGGCGGTGCGCGCGGCGCGGGCGCGCGGTGCTGGTTCTCAGATCCGGGGAATGGTGTTGCCCAGAACGTGACACCGCGTTGCCCGGTTCTGGCAACGGAGCCCCGTACGCCGGGGGCTGTGCTGGACGGTCCTCGGCGTGGGAGTTCTGAGGTCGCTGCTGACGGGTCGTCGTCCTGACGTCGTCGTCGCTGCGGAGGAGACGGCGGCGTTCTCCGTCGAGATCGACTCCGGGACGCTGTACGCCACCCCCACGCTCGACGACTACATCTTCCGCACCGGCCGGATCAGCCGGGCTGACGCGCTGCGGGTGCCGGCGGTCAAGCGGGCGCGGGACATCATCTGCTCGCTGGGTCAGTTCCCGCTCTCGTTCGTCGACCCGTACGGCAAGCCCGCAGCCAACTTCACGCCGAACCTGCTCCAGCAGCCCGAGCGGGGCGTCGTCCCGTCGATCACGTGGGCGCGGGTGCTGGAGGACCTGCTGCTCGACGGCCGGTCGTGGCTGCGGACCACCGAGGTCGGCTGGCACAACCGGCCGGTCCATGCCCACAAGCTCGACGCCGAGACGGTCACCGTCCAGCCGAAGATCGTGGTCTACCCCGGCCAGGGGTCGGCGACCGTGTGGCCCGAGGTCGCGGGGCTGATCCGGATCGACTCCCCGAACCCGGGTCTGCTCGATGCCTCGCCGGCCATCCGGGCCTGCATCGCGTTGCAGCGCGCGACGCTGAAGCACGTCGATGGCATCCCGCCCTCGGAGCACTTCACGTCCTCGGACCCGGAGGTCGACGCCTTCGGCAGCGAGGAGGAGATCCAGGAGTTCCTCGAGCGGTACGAGGAGACGAAGCGTCGACGGGTCGCCGCCTACTTCCCGAACGCCGTGAAGCACAACATCACCGGCTGGGACCCGCAGAAACTGCAGCTGGTCGAAGCCAACGAGTTCGCGATCACCGAGATCGCCCGCCTGACCGGGATCGACCCGGAGGACCTCAGCGTCCCGACCACGTCGCGGACCTACTTCAACGCCCAGGACCGCCGCCGCGCGCGGACTGAGGACGTGCTGGGGCCGTACCAGGTCGCCATCGAGGGCCGCATGTCGGCCGACGACGTGTGCCCCTACGGCTACACCGCGGCCTTCGACCTCTCGGCGTACGAGCGCCTCGACGACCTCTCGGCCGCGCACACCGACTCGGTCCTGGTTTCGGCGAAGATCCTCGACCCCGCTGAGGCGCGCGAGAAGCGCGGCCTGGACCCGAGCAAGGCGCCGACCGGGACCCCCGACCCGGCCGAGGCTGGCGCCGCCGTGACGGCTGCTGCTGCCCATCAGGCGGCTGAGCTGGCCGCCGCCACTGAGAGGAGCGCCCGCCGTGGGTGACACCATCGTCGGCTTCGAGGCCGCCACGTTCGCGGTCGACCAGGAGTCCCGCACCCTGACCGGAGTCCTGCTCCCGTTCGGCGTCGTCTCCCGGCCCGCCCGGGACCGAGTGTCCGGGAAGGTGTCCCGCTACCAGTTCGCCGCCGGCACGGTCGCGCTGCCGGACCTCGCGGAGGTCGCGGTCATCTTCAACTTCGGCCACGACACCGAGACCCTCGAGGCCCAGGTCGGCATCGCGAAGGAGCTCCGCCTGGAGGCCGACGGCGTCCACGCGAAGGTCAAGATCGCGAAGACCCCCGAGGGCGACCGGGTTCTCGCGCTGGCCGAGGACCGGATCCTGCGGTCGTTCTCGGCCGAGGTCGGCGGCGAGTTCGCCGACGGCAAGGACGGCGTACGGGAGCCCACCGGCCCCGGCGCCGCGACCATCACGGGCGGCGCCGTCGTCCTGCGCCCCGCCTTCGACGGCGCGCACATCACCAGCGTGGCGGCATCCGCTGCCGAGGAAGGCACCACTATGAAGTGCACCAAGTGCGACAAGGTCCACGCCGAGGGTGTGACCACCTGCGAGACCGCGCCGACCTTCGGGCAGGCCGAGGCCGTCGAGCTCCAGGGGCAGGTCCAGGCGCTGAGCGAGAAGATTGCCGAGCTGGAGAAGATCAAGCTCCCGGTCGGCCCCGGCCCGCAGTTCAAGGTCCGTGAGGAGCCGATCTACCGCTTCGCCGGCACCGAGGGCGCCCCGTCCGGGTTCGACTTCGCGGAGGACCTGCTGGCCGCGGCCCGCGGCGACGAGGCCGCGTTCAAGCGGGTCCAGGACTTCTCGGCCGAGAACCTCACCCCCGACGGCGCCCCGGGCGCCCCGGAGTTCGTGACGACCGGCAACGTCGACGAGCTGAACCAGCCGAACTACCGGCCGGACATGTTCCTCGGCCAGGCACCGACGCCGCAGTCGCCGCTCTACGACACCTTCCACAAGGGGTCGCTGAGCAACGTCACGCCGTTCTTCTGGACCAAGCTCGACCGGGTCAACACCACGGTCGCGGTCGGCGACCACACCGAGGGCACCGACCCGACCGCGACCAACCTGGTCACCGCGGCCGGCGCGACCGTGACGCCGGTCCCCGTCTCGGGCAAGGTCCACATCACCCGGGAGGTCGCCGACCAGGGCGGCAACCCGCAGGTCTCCGGGCTGGTCTGGTCCGAGTTCGAGCGGTCGTTCAAGATCGCGCTGGAGACGAAGACCGGGGCGCTGATCGCCGCCGCGTGGTCGTCGATCACCAGCCTCACCGCGGCCATCGCCGCCGGCGCCACGGGCGTCGTCGCCGGCCGCGCGATCGAGGACGGCCTGGTCGACCTGCAGTTCCTCCCCGACGGGTCCCGCTTCGTGAAGGCGTTCGGTCACGTCGACCTCTACAAGGCGCTCACCCGGGCGATCGTCCCGCAGTTTTCGGGCGACACCGTCGGCGAGAAGCTCTACCCGATCATCAACCCGCAGAACCGCGACGGCAGCGTGGCCGGGAAGTACTCCTTCATCGACCTCGCCGGCTACCGGATGGAGCCGACCGCGTCCCTCGGTGCGACGTCGACGAGCGCGTCGAACTCCCTGGTCGCGGACCCGCTCGCGGTGCACGTGTGGAACTCCGGCCTGACCCGCCTGGACAAGCTCCAGGAGAAGGTCGAGGGCTGGGACCTGGGCGTCTTCGCCTACTTCGCTGGCGTCGTCTACGACGTGACCGGCCTCCGCAAGATCGCCTACGACCCGACCGCCTGAGGAGGCATCTGACATGGCTGCCCGCACACCCAAGGCCGACCAGGTGAAGGTCGGCGACACCATCGAGCTCGGTCGCTCGAACGGCTACGTCCGGCTCCCCGACGGCACCGTCGTCACGGCCCGCGCGTCGTACGTCGCCCGGCACGCCGGCGAGCACGTCGTCATCACCACCGACGACAAGGGCAAGACGACCGAGAAGACCGTGAACGTCGCGGAGGTCAGCTGATGGCCGAGCGGAAGAACTTCGCAGTGGGGGAGACCGTCGAGGTTCCCGAGGGCACCGTCGTACGACGGCCCGACGGGTCCGAGCGGCCCGTCACCGGCGGCCTGTACGTCCTCGACGTGCCCGGCACCTTCGTGCTCGGCGAGCGTGAGGTCACGGCGAAGTGACCACCCTGCCCGGCGAGGTCCATGTCGTCGAGGTCCCCGACCTCGCCGCGGTCAAGGAGTACCTCGAGCGTCAGCAGGTGCCCGTCGTCCCTGGCGCACCTGCTGACGACGACCGGACGATCGGCTACCTCGACACCCAGGTCCAGCGCGTGCTCGACGCCGAGACCGACCTGCAGGCCCGCGCGTGCCGCGTCGCCCCGTACACCGCCGCGCTCGCCGAGGCGCTGTGCCGGCGCGTGCACTGCGCGCTGGCTCGTCGCAACCTGCCGCTCGGCGTCGACCCCGCCAGCGAGACCGGCGCACGTCCGAGCGCCAACGACCCCGAGGTGCGCCGCATGGAGCGCCCGTTCCGGAAGGTCATCCTCTGATGGGCACACGTGACGACCTCGCCGAGGCGTGCAACCAGGTCGAAGGCGTCTTCGCCGAGCCGTACTTCACCGGCGACTCCTCCGCGGGCCGGGCACACATCCGGATGGAGCGCACGGACTACCCGAACCCGTTCGGCGGCGTCGTGCGCTGGAACGTCGTCGTGATGCTCCCGGCTGACCAGGCCCAGGCAGAGCGATGGATCGAAGCCGTCCAGCCCCAACTCATCGAGCAGCTGGCGCCGCACCTCGCCGTCACCAGCGCTGTCCCGCAGCGCATCGAGATCCCCAACGTCGGCCCTGTACCGGCGCTGTTCATCAACGGACACAGAGAGGAGAGCTGACCACTATGGCTGCTCTCGGAACACGCCTGCTCCAGCTGAGCATCGGCGGCACGGACTTCACCGCGCAGGTCTTCAACGTCGAGATCGTCTCCCGGGCGGCCGACAGCGACCAGACCACGTTCTCCGAGGCCGCGGCCGGCGGCGGGCGGATCTACTCGCTGAAGATGGTCATGACCCAGGACACCGCCGCGACGGGCCTGTGGAACAAGATCTGGACCGTCCCCGGCACCACGGTGGCGGCGCTGATCAAGCCCTACGGCAACGTCGCCGCGTCGGCCACCCAGCAGCACTGGTCGGGCAACGTCACGATCACCGAGCCCGACGGGACCCTGCTCGGTGGCGACGCGGACGCCTCGACGACCGCGCGCTGGTCGGTCGAGGTCAGCTGGGACTTCACCGCGAAGCCCACGCTGGTCGCGGCCTGATGGCAGACCGAGTCGGCTTCAAGGTCGAGGGCCTCGATGCGGTCCTGCGCGACCTCCGCCGGCTCGGTCTGGACATCAACGACCTGAAGGACGCCTTCGCCAAGATCGCCGCCGAGGGTGCTCAGAAGGTCCAGACGAGGATCCCGCGACGCAGCGGCCGGCTCGCCGGCACCGCGCGCGGCAACCGCGCCAAGAGCAAGGCCGTTGTGCGGGTCGGTTCCGCAGCCGTGCCCTACGCCGGCCCCATCAACTACGGCTGGCCCGCCCGCTCCATCGAGCCAGCCGGCTTCATGCAGGACGTCGACCAGGACATGCGCCCCATCGCGGTGCAGCGCCTGGAGGACGACATCAACGCCAAGATCCGACAGCGAGGACTGAACCCATGAGCGCCAAGACGTATGAGCCCCAGAGCCCCGAGACCCTCGAGGGGTTCCTCGACACCCTCACCGGCTTCGACGAGATCGCGATCGCCAAGCACTTCGACGGTCTTGACCCGTACACCGACGGCGAGGCCAAGCCGATCCAGGTGATGCGCGCCCTCGTCTTCGTCGACCAGCGCCGCAAGGGCCTGAACGACCCCGACGCCCGTCAGGTGGCGCTCGCGCTGACCATCGCCGCGGTCAACGCCTACTTCACCGACGAGACCACCGAGGCGATCGACCCCGCCTCGATGGAGACGCCGTCGGGGGAAGGCGAGCCCGCCGCCGGCTGAAGGCGGCGGAGCGGGCCGCCTGGTGCCTGCACACGGGTCAGCCGTGGGAGCTCTACCCGCAGCTGTCCCACGTCGAGCGTGAGGTCTTCATCGAGCTAGCGAACAAGCGGAAGGGGTGACTGGTGGCCGGTCCCATCGCGATCAGCATCCTGGCCAACGACCGGGGCGCTCAGCGGGTGTTCGCCTCCGTGGGGGCTTCGGCGCAGGGCATGAGCGCCCGCGTCGGCAAGGCCGGGAAGGCGCTCGGTGTCGCGGTGTTCGCTGGCACCGCGCTCGCGGCGGCCGGCGCGGCGAAGCTCGGCGCCGCGTCGGTCTCGTCGGCCTCGGATGCCCAGCAGTCCCTCGGTGCCACCGAGACCGTGTTCGGCAAGTACGCCGACACCGTCATCAAGCGCTCCAACGAGGCCGCCCAGGCCATCGGGCTGTCCGCGAACGAGTACCGCGAACTGTCCAACGTCGTCGGCGCCTCCCTGGCCGGTGCCGGGGTGCCGATCGCGAAGACCGCCAAGCTCACCGACCAGCTCAACAAGCGGGCCGCCGACATGGCCGCCACGTTCGGCGGCACCACCCGCGAGGCCGTGGAGTCCATCAGCTCGCTGATGCGTGGCGAGGCTGACCCGATCGAGCGCTACGGCGTGTCGATCAAGCAGTCCGACGTCTCGGCCCGCCTCGCGGCCAAGGGCCTGTCCGGGCTGACCGGTGAGGCGTTGAAGCAGGCCGAGATGCAGGCCCGCCTTGACCTGCTGTTCAAGAAGACCAAGTCCAGCCAGGGCGCGTTCGCCAAGGAGTCCGGCACCCTCGCCGGGCAGCAGCAGCGCCTCGGCGCCCAGGTGGAGAACCTGAAGGCCCGCATCGGCGCCGTGCTCCTGCCGATCCTCACCAAGGCCGCGGCCTTCCTCAACGCCAACCTCACCCCGGCGTTCGAGACCGTCGCCGCCGCGGCGTCCGGCCTCGCGCCCTACGTCGAGATCGTCGGCAACACCCTGGAGGCCGCGCTCTCCCGGATACGCGACATGAGTGGCGGCGCCTCCGCGCTCACCCCCGTCGTCGAGGCGTTCAAGACCTACGCCACCACCGCCCAGACCGTCGTACTGCCCGCCGTCGTCGCCGTCGCGAGCTACCTCGCCGCACGACTGGTCCCCGTCTTCACCCAGGTCGCCCAGATCATCACCGGCCGGGTCATCCCCATCGTCACCGGCCTGGCCGGGTTTCTCTACGGCACCCTCGTCCCCGCCGTCGTCGCGATCGCCGCCAAGGTCGCCACCAACCTCCGCCCCGTCTTCGAGGCCCTGGTCGGCACGCTCCAGTCCCGGATCCTCCCGGCCCTCTCGACTCTGCTGGCCAAGTTCGAGGCCGCCCGCCCGACCATCCAGCGCGTCATCGTGGTCGTGGCCCGGGTCGTCGGCGCCGTGCTCACCTTCGCCGCCGCCATCCTCGGCAAGGTCCTCCCGCCCCTGATCCGGTTCACCGGGTTCCTCACTGGCACCGTCGTCTCGGTCCTCGTACGGGTCGTCGGTGCCGTCGCGCGGGTCGTAGGCGCGGTCATCAGCTTCGGCGGCGCGGTCGTCGACGCGGTGCGCAAGGTCGGCGAGTTCCAGCGCGGCGTCTCCGAGCGGGTCGCGAAGGTCGTCGGCTACTTCATCAACCTGCCCGGCCGCATCACCGGCGCCTTCGCCGGTGCCGCGTCGATGCTGCTGCAGACCGGCGTCGACATCATCGCGGGCCTGCTGCAGGGCATCCGGGAGAAGGCCGGCGAGCTCGCCTCCACGATCCAGTCCTACGTCATCGACAAGATCCCCGGGCCGGTGAAGAAGGCGCTGGGCATCAAGTCCCCGTCGCGGGTCATGGCGCTGATCGGCAAGCAGATCGTCGACGGTCTCATCGTCGGTGTCTCCGGGGCGAGCGACCGGCTCTCCAACGCGCTCGGCAAGGTCGCCACCCTGGTCGACCGGACCTTCGACGACCGCCTCACGGCCGTGGAGAAGCGGCTGCGGAAGCGCCTGAAGGGCGCGCAGCTCGACAAGGCGCTCCGGGCCGCCGAGCGGGCCAACAACGCCGCCCGCAGGGCCGCGGTCAAGGGCCTGGCCGACGAGGAGAAGGCGCTGCGCGCCAACGCTGTCGCCCAGGACCGGCTCGCCGCCAAGCTGGAGACCGCGCGGAACAACCTCGCCGCCGCCAAGCAGGCGATGCGTGACTACGCCACCAGCGTCCGGGACTCGTTCATCTCGTTCGGGTCGATCACCAGCCTCGGCCAGGGCACCGGGTTCGCGGACCCCAACGGCCTGGTCGCGAACCTGCGCGCGAAGGTCGAGCAGGCCAAGCAGTACGCCGCGATGATCCAGCAGCTCATCAAGGCCAAGCTCAACCCGACCACGCTGCAGCAGCTCATCGAGGCCGGGGTCGAGGGCGGCTTCGGGACCGCGCAGACGCTCCTGGCCGGCGGCGGGCAGGTCATCCAGGAAGTGAACGTCCTCCAGGGCCAGCTCGCCACCGCGGGGCAGACCCTCGGCAACGTCACCGCCCAGCACTTCCACGGCGCCGGGGTCCAGGCCGCCCAGGGCATCGTCGCCGGCCTGGAGGCCCAGGCCAAGAACCTCGACAAGGCCGCGATCCGGCTCGCGAACAAGCTGGTCAAGGCCGTGAAGAAGGCCCTCGGCATCAAGAGCCCGTCGCGGGTCTTCCGCGCGATCGCCACCGACAGCGTCCGCGGCCTCGGCATCGGGTTCGACGACACCTACGTGCGCCGCATCGGCACCCGCGCCGCCACCGCTCTCCAGCAGGGGTTCGGCACCCCGGCCCTCGACGCCTACGCCAAGGCCACCAGCTCTACCGCAGGCAGCACCCAGGTGCTCGAGCTGCGGCTCTCGGCAGAACAGCTCACGGGACTCCTGATGGGACGGATGATCATGGCTTGGATCGACGCGGCCCGCGCCGCTGGCGTGAAGTGGGCGGCCGTCTGATGGCCGGGCAGAGCTTCACCACCACCGACCGGCTCCGCCTGGAGGTGCAGCGCGACCCCGCCCCCGGCGAACTGGTCAACCTGGTTCAGAACACCGACGGGGAGCTCGGCGGATGGGGATACCTCACCCCGGTCCCCGGAACCACCCTCGTGCGGAACGGGACGGTTGTCCCCGTCCTGGAGTACCAGAGCACCACCACCAGCGGCGCGTCGTACTTCACCACCGAGGACCTGCCGGTCGTCCCGGGCCGGTACGTCGGGGGTCGCTTCCGCAGAGTGACCGGCGGCTCTGGCAACTTCTGGTGCCGAGCGCGGTTCACGTTCGTCGACGACGACGGCGCGGAGGTGTCTTCCGGACCCTTGACGACCATCACGGCGGCCACCGGCGGCACCACCCTCGTGCCGGCCGCGCTGGTCCCGGCTGGTGCGGTCGCCGTGCGGCTGCGCTACAACCTCTACGGCTCCAGCGCCGGGAGCAACCCCACCAGCGCCGGAACGGTCCGCCTGGACCGTGTCGCGGTAGTCCAGGCTGCGACGTCCACCGGAGCCGACCCCGCAACGATCCCCCTCGACGCTGCTGCTGCGTACTTCACCAACATCCTCGGACCGACCCACGAGATCACCATCGACCGGGCCGAGCTGAACGTCGGCGTCCTCAACGCCACCATCCTCGACGCCTCGCTCGCCCCGGACCAGAACACCCTGCTCCGCCCCGGCCGCAAGGTCCGGCTGATGGTCCTGCCCGACGGCCTCGACTGGCGGCCACTGTTCGTCGGCACCACCACGAAGGCCCGCGCCGACTACAGCCTCAACGGCAGCGGCGAGCACCGTGCCCGGATCACCGTCGAGGCCGTCGACGCCGTCTCGACGCTGGCGAACGTCACCCGCCCCAGCGGCGTGGCCACCATCGCCGAACTGCCCGACATCCTGGAGGGCTGCGGCGTCCCCTGGAGCGTCAACGGATCCGGCAACCAGGTCCCCGCCGCGACCGTCGTGGCGACCAACGAGAACGCCAAGGCCCTCGACCAGGTCGCCATCACCCGCGACACCGCCCTCGGCTACGCCTGGGTCGACAGCCGCGGCGTCCTAGCGGTCTGGGACCGGGCCTCCCTTCCAACGGCTGTCGCGGCCACGCTCACCGAAGACACCTACCTCGCCGACGCCGGGTCGAGCTTCGACTCCGAGCAATGCATCAACGAGGTCCGGGTCAAGTTCCTCCGCAAGAACGCGGCCACGCTGGACACGGTCGAGGTGCCCTACGGCCCCTACCGCGACGACAACTCGATCCGGCAGTGGGGGATCAGGTCGAAGGAGTTCACCATCCAGGGCGCCGTCGACAACCCCGCGGCGATCGCGGCCTACGCCCAGGCCATCCTCGACGCCAACGCCACCCCCCGGATCCGGGTCAGCTCGATCACGCTACCCATCACCCAGGTCAGCCACCTCGTGCCCGGCCGGGCGCTGCTCGACCTCTACGACCGCGTCCAGGTCACCCAGAACACGATCGTCGACGACACCCGCATCACCGGGGTCAAGCACACCATCAGCGCAGGCCCGACCTCGGCCGAGTGCAAGTGGCGGGTCACGCTCGCCTTCGCCGCCGAGGGCGGCGTCGCGCAGCCCCAGCAGGCCCCGCCCCTGCCCAGCTCACCGACCCTGCGGAACCACGCCTACGGCGAGCACACCGGCACCACCAACGCCTCCGGTGCCGTGACCTTCACCCACGGCCTCGGCCAGGTCCCCACGTTCTGCGTCACCCAGAACACCGACTCGGCCCGCTACACCGCCCCCGGCCCACTCACGACCTACGCCACCGCCACCACGGTCACGGTCTTCACCCGAGCCCTCGCCACCGGAGCCGTCGTGCCGACCGGCACGAGCGTCACCTTCACCTGGGAGGTCCGAGCATGACCTACTACGGCCGCAGAGCCTGGGGCGCCCGCCCCGCCAAGGGCGGCCCTGGCCGCGCCGACGTCGACGACGTCGAAGGCATCGTCCTGCACTGGCCGGCGATCACGAAGAAGGTCCGCGGCGTCGAGAGCGTGAAGCGAGCTCTGCGCGGCTGGCAGGACTACCACATGGACGACCGCGGCTGGTCCGACATCGCCTACCAGGAGGCCATCGACCAGGACGGCAACGTCTACGGCCTCCGCAACCTGCACACCCAGCCGGGCGCCAACGGCGACACCTCGGCGAACCAGCGCTACGGGGCGCTGCTGCTGATCCTGGCCCCGGGGGAGGAGCCCACCCCGGCCATGATCCGGGCCGTACGTCGCCGCGTGAAGCGCCACCGCGTCATCGCACCCAAGGCCCGCCGGATCCGCGGCCACTCCGAGGTCCGGCCCGAGCCCACGTCCTGCCCTGGACCCATCGTGCAGCGCCTCATCCGCGCCGGCACCTTCGACCCCTCCAACCCCTACAGGAGCCCCAAGTGAGCAACCCCAAGCCGGTGTCCGGCACCGCCCTGGTCCTGACGATGGCCGCCGTCGTCCTGTTCATCATCGCCGCGGTGGTCGTCATCGCGGTCGCCGTCCCCGAGGGCGGCAACCCCGGCAGCCTGATCGCGATCCTGATCGGCTCGCTGGCGCCCACGCTCGCCGCGATCGCCGCGGTGGCGAAGATCGGCAACGTCGAGCAGCGCGTCGAGCAGGTGGCGGCCGACACGAGCGACCTGGCCAACGGCCGCGGGGACGCGAAGATGCGCGCGGCGGTGGCCACCGTCATCGGGGACGAGCAGGTCCACCCCGACGCCCGCGCGCAGGTCGCCGAGGACCGCATCCGCCTCGCCGGCCCGCGCGACCCCTCGCCCAGCTGAGGGCTCGAGCTGACGGCCCCCGCCACCCGTTCTCGCTGTCCGGGTGGCGGGGGCCGTCGTACGTCAGGCTCTGCCTCGCGGGAGCGGCGTCATCCCACGACGAGCTCGGATGCGGTCTTCGAGTTCGTCGACCGACGGCCCGTCAGGGACGTACGCCGCCTCGGCTTGCTCGCGTGGCGTCATCTGCTCGCAGGTCAGGATGGCGTTGGCGTAGGCCGTGGCAGCGCGGCGGATCGCGTCCGCGCGAGTGCGCTCCGTCATCGGTCTCGCTCGGCGCGGATCTCGGCTTCGAGCTGCGCGACGGTGCGGCCGCAGCCGGGGTGCCACGCCGCCTCTGCCTGCTCGGCGGGGGTCATCTGCGCGATCGCGTCGTCGGAGGCGTCGAGCACCGCGGCCACGTCGTCGATCGCCTGGTCACGCGACTTCCGCCTAGGTGGTTGGGTCATCGCCCCAGCACACTCCGGACGCGTGACGGCCCGCCATCCCCACGATCGGGGATAGCGGGCCGTCGTACGACGTGTCGTGGGTCAGCCCAGGTCCACCACCCCTGAGAGCAGCGCCGTCAGCGCCTCGCGCGCCTCGGGCGTGGCCGTGGCCTGCAGCACCATCCAGACCTGCACGGCGTCGATCTCGGCGTCGAAGCGGCCCTCGGACACGACGCCCTCGACATTGACCTTCAGCGGGCCGCCGACGTCCTCGACGAGCCACCCCGACCAGCCTGTGTAGTGCTCGTCATCCCAGTCGGCCAGGTCGACGGCGTCACCCGCGTGGTACGACTCGTGCTCCAAGGGGGCCTGGTCCATGTTGCACCACGGCCGACCGCAACTGCTGGGCGCTGAGGGCGGGGTGGCCGCCGGCTCGGCCGCCTCCGGCTTCCCCACCGGATCGACCAGCCCGACCAGCGTCACCAGGGCGTCACGCAACTCGCGCGCGCCCTGGAGCGTCAGGCAGTCGGCCTCCGCGCCGGCGAGCCCGTAGAGCTTCGGCTGCCCCCAGGAGTTCTCGATCGACACGCCGATGCCGTCCAGGCCGTTGACGATGATGCTGCCGGTCGAGCACCAGCCGCCGTCCTGGTCGGGGTCCTGGTGGTCTCGACACCATGGCGTGCACGTTGCACCTTCGGGCGCAGGGGTAGTACGTTCTGTCTCAGTCATCTTGCTTCCCTCTCGGGACCGGGCCTCTGGAGTTGCAGCTCCAGGGGCCTTCTTCATGCCTGGGGGAGTTGCAGCTCCACCACCAGACGTGGTGTCGTCGCGGGACGCGTCCCGCCGCGCACGCTCAGGAGGCCGTGGCGCCACCTCCCGCCCGGCACGCTTCGCCCGCCGTGCCTCGGCCGACTTCATCGCCAGCCGCTGGAAGTGCGCACGACGGGCTGACTCGACCCGCTTCGTGCGCTCGTCGAGGGGGAGGACACGGTCGGGGTCGACCTGGTCCTCGAACTTGCGCATCATGCCGTCGCGCGCGGGCTGGGTGGCCGCGGTGCGGTCCTCGGTCATCGCCCACTTCGTGTGCGCACCAAGGCGCCCGATCTGCTGCCGCTTGGGATCCACCATCCCGACACGCTTGCAGTTCGTGCGGACAGTCCGCACTGAGTCCGCAACACACTCCGCCGGGACCTGATCCAACCAACGCCCGCCAACGGCGTTGGTGCAGGTCAGCCAACGATGAGTCGTTGCAACCAACGCAAAGCGCTACGCGGGCGTCCAAGAAGCAGAAGAAGGCCGCGGCCAAGGCGAAGGCCGTCTGACCTCTGACTCCGGGCGAACTGCGCGCCTCCTCGCTCCGGGAGGGAGGAGGCGCGCGACTGCTCAGAAGGTGTCGTTGATGGTGACGCGGTTGTATCTCTTGGGCATGTCGTCTCCCGAGAGGCACGACAGGGCGACCGTCGTGCCGACCTCGATCAACTCGGTGGTGCAGCTGGTCATCCCGAGGATCTCCTGCCCCTTCCAGAACTTGATCTCCACCAGCGCGCTGTCGCGGTCGTCGCGGTTGTTCGTGACCTTGAGCTTCTCGACCTGGATGTCGCCGAGTGCATCGGCCCCGACGGTCCAGCCCGCGGCGTAGTCGAACCCGCGCACAGAGAACGCCTCGCCGGGAGTGATCTCGACGGGATTCGCGCGTCCACCGGTCTCGTTCTCGGACTCCTCGATGGCGTCGCTCACCTCATTGGCGGCGAGTCCGACGACGGCGAAGCACCCGCCGACGAAGACGACGAACAGCACCCCCATCGCGATCAGGATGTTGCGGGCCGTGTGCTTCTTCTTGGGCGGCGGGTAGTAGCCCGGAGGGGGCTGCTGTCCGTAGGGCGGTTGGGCGACTGGAGGGTGCTGCTCACTCATGGCGGGGAGGCTACGAGCGTCAAGGTCGCCTTGTCTGAAGAAGATCGATTCCACGCGTACGCCATGGTCGGCCGTCTAGTCGGCTGGCGGCTCGATTTGCGCGAAGCGGTCGTTCGCAGGCATGAGCGGGGCGTCGTCCTTCCCGATGGGCGGCCTCAGGGGCGCCCTCCGCCCGGTGAACGCGAGGTGACTCCCGGGCGAGGGAGTGGGGTGGCGATACCCGGACCTCACGACCCCCGTGGCAGAATGTGACTGCGGCTCTTGACGTCACCGGGCCTGGCCGCGCCCGCGAGTCTTTTCTTCACGCTCAGCTGACGAGAGGTGTACGTGTCCTCGACCGCGCGCAAGATCCCCGCCGAGGTGCTGGCGCACCCGGCCGTCGTGGCCCTTATCGACCGTGGGGCGCCGACCGGCAGTCTCTCTCCGGAGGAGGTCCGTCGGGCCAGTGAGGACGCGGCTGTCGAGCCTCGACACCTCAAGGCTCTGCTCGGGCACCTGAGCGACCTCGGCATCTCCGTCAACATCGGCGCCGCGGGCACGACCCGTGCGGTGGCGGCGACGACGGCTCGTCGTACGACGACCGCGAGCACCGCCAAGAAGGCCGCCCCGGCCAAGAAGGCGGCCGCGGCGAAAGCCGCGCCGGCGAGCGCCGCCGCGCCCGCGTCGGAGCCGGTCATCGGCCCCGACGGCAAGAAGGTGCTGCCCGACCTGCCCGACGAGCAGTTCGAGAAGGACGTCAAGTCCGACCCGACGATCGCCGAGGACGAGAAGTCGGCGACCTTCGTGGTCTCTGCGGCCGACGACACCGACGAGCCCGAGCAGCAGGTCATGGTCGCCGGCGCGACCGCCGACCCGGTCAAGGACTACCTCAAGCAGATCGGCAAGGTCCCGCTGCTCAACGCCGAGATGGAGGTCGAGCTCGCCAAGCGCATCGAGGCCGGCCTGTTCTCGGAGGAGAAGCTGGCCAAGGGCGGCAAGCTCAAGCCGAGCCTGCTCGAGGAGCTCGAGTGGATCTCCGAGGACGGCCGCCGCGCCAAGAACTACCTGCTCGAGGCCAACCTGCGCCTCGTCGTCTCGCTCGCCAAGCGCTACACCGGCCGCGGCATGCTGTTCCTGGACCAGATCCAGGAGGGCAACCTCGGTCTGATCCGCGCGGTCGAGAAGTTCGACTACACCAAGGGCTACAAGTTCTCCACCTACGCCACCTGGTGGATCCGTCAGGCGATCACCCGCGCCATGGCCGACCAGGCCCGCACCATCCGTATCCCGGTGCACATGGTCGAGGTCATCAACAAGCTCGCGCGCGTGCAGCGCCAGATGCTCCAGGACCTGGGCCGCGAGCCCACCCCGGAGGAGCTCGCCAAGGAGCTCGACATGACCCCCGAGAAGGTCATCGAGGTCCAGAAGTACGGCCGCGAGCCCATCTCGCTGCACACGCCCCT